>NZ_WIVE01000040.1 GCF_009601025.1 Roseospira navarrensis
TCCTGGGCATCGCCACCACCAAAGGCCCAATCTCCTACGATATGTTGATCGCGCCGGAAGCAAAGGGATAAGCCTTTTTTATTTTTCAGAATATGCGCTGAGATTTTTTATATTTCCGTCGACACAGCCAAATTGATGCTCCGGCGGGCCATCCCTGCCGCAAGGGCCGAAGACGAGATATCAGGGGGATAGGACACGGCGTGCCGGTGCTCAGGCCCCTGTTCTTTGGTGGTGCCCCTCGACGAGAGCGGCGACATGCCTCGCCCACAGGTCCAGGGCCTCCCGGCGCTCCGGAAGGTACCGGGCATGGTTATAGACCCCGGCAACACCCCCTCGGGTGCCGCTCACGTGGTTCAGGATGGCCTCCACGATATGCGGGGGGACCCCAAGGTCATGCAGCCGGGTGGAGACCGTGTGCCGCAGGCTGTGCCAGACCCACGGCGCCAGAGGCGGCAACCCCTCCGCCTCCCGCGCCGCCGTGATGGCCGCATCGATCCGGCGCTTGGCGGTCGAGAACCCGCTGACGCTGCTCCGCCCAGTGACCGTAAAGACGAAGTCGCTGCCATGGATACGTGGCCGGGCCCGGAGGATGGCCGCGCTGGCCGAAACCAGGGGCACGACATGGGGCTGTCCGTTCTTGGTGCGATCACCGGGCAGTTCGATGACCGGCGCATCCGTGTCCAGGTCGATCACCTCCGACCAGCGCAGATCGGCAATCTCGTTCCGCCGCTGGCCTGTCAGCAGGCACAGCTTGAAGACATCCTCGAAGGGGGGGGCCAGGGCTTCAAGCCCACACCAGACCCAGGGGATCTCCCGATCGGCAAGATACCTTTGCCGATGGACCTCGCGCGTGGGCTTGCGCACGCGGTCGGTCGGCACCGTCTTGATGATGTCCTGTTCAGCGCACCAGTCGAAGAACTTGCGAACATAGGCCAGCCACCGGTTGGCCCCGATCTCGGCCCCGCGCGCGACCATGGCCTCCATCACGGCGCGGACCTCCGGCTTCGTGATGGAGGCGACCGGACGGTCCTGCCAGGACGCCACCTCCGGCGCCCCGAGCAGGGCGCGACGGTACTCCCTGACCGTGCTGGGGCGCGTTCTGGGCTCGGCGTATTCCGTCAGGAACCGGCCGGCCACGGCGGCCACCGTGTTGCGGTGGGCTTCCTGGCGAGCCTCCGATGCCTTCTTCCGATCCAGACGCGGATCATCGCCGGCCGCGATCCTGTCGAGCCACTCGACGGCCTTCCGACGTGCGTCGGCCAGCCCGAGGCCAGGACCATCAGCGTTGACCCTGGCCCTGCCCAGCGTCAGGCGAACCTTCTTGCCGTGGATGCGAGTCAGCAGAATGTACGAGCGCACCCCAGACGCGGAGATGCGCAGACCGAACGCAGGAAGAGCCGCGTCGAACCAGTCCACCTGGCCTTCGGCGGGCGGCGACAGGCGGGCAACGCCCGCGGCAGTAAGCTTGGTCCTGGGCATGATGGGTCCGTTTCAAGGTACCGTCAAGGTACCACCTGAGGGCCGATAACGGCTGGTACCTTGCGATCATATCGAACGATGCCATATGGCACAATACGTTGTTTTTTATATGTTTATACTCCATCATCTACTCTGTTATGAAACGCACTGAGATAATGTTGCCTCTGTTTTGTAATCAGGGGGTTGCGGGTTCAAGTCCTGCCGGGGGCACCATTCAAGGCCCTGGAAACAAACACGTTTCCGGGGCCTTCGCCTCTCCGGAGCGCGGGCCTCAACACGCTGCGGACCCCATGCGGACCCCTCGGGATGAGGCGCCCATGTCGCCTTCCGTCGGTGCCCCCACGAAAAAACCCGCCCCCGTTGCCAGGGCCGGGTGGTCTGTTTGTGCCGGGCACCACCCTCCGGGCGATCCGCCATCTCAAACGCGGGCCGGGAGGATGGCCCCGACAGCCTCAGGATACCACCGGCCCGATCAGGCCGCCAGCGGGTCGCAACCTCCCGGCCGATCGAAGGGCGAGGCGTAGACCTCTGTCCCCAGGGCGCCGCCGACCTGCAGCGTCTGGCGGCGTTCCTGGATCCGCAGGCGCGCGGCGACCTCGTCCAGCGTTGCGGGCCGATCGTCGGGCCACGCCGCCCCGAGGGGCACCAGCACGGCGGCCCCGTCCTGCACCGAGCGGGCGACCCACTGCAGCAGCCGGCCCGGATGCCACAGCAGAGAGAGGCCATCTCCGACGGGATGCAGGTCCTTGGGTTCGATTGGATGCCAGGGATCGTGGGCGTTGGTCATCTCGTCACCTACAGTCTGGAGGGGCGGGCCCGGTCCAGATCGGGCCGGGGGTTGCCCTATAATCACAACACTGACAACATTCCGGGTCACAAGAAATCACAACGGGGTTGTGAAACGTGGACCCGATTCAATGCCGCATGGCCCGCACGGCTCTTTCACTGGGGGTCCGCGACCTTGCCGCCGCCGCTGGCGTCTCAACCCAGACCGTGGCCCGTTTTGAGCGGGGCGATCAGTTGAAGCCCGCCACCGTCGAAACCCTCCGCGCGGCCCTGGAAGCGGGGGGCGTCGAGTTCATCCCGGAGAACGGGGGCGGCCCGGGGGTGCGGCTCCGCCGGTCCTGACCGCCCCTCTACTCCCGGCGCTCTCGGCCGGTGGAGTAGGCCGCCGCCGCATCGCCGATGCCCTCGATCTCGTGGCCGGCGTAGGTGTAGCCGATCAGGTTCCCGACGTCGTTCCCGCCGGGCATGAACAGCAGCGCCCCCTTGGTGGCGTTCTTCAGCTGCGACGGGGTCAACTCGCCGTCGCCGAACAGCAGTTCAGCCCCAGCCCCCAGGGCCGCGCCGCCGCGCTCGAACAGCATGGTGATGGGCGAGATCGAGTAGCGGGCATAGCTGTCATCGTCGAAGGCCTGCCGGGTCGCGCTGAAGGTCGGGGACCCGATCACCGGGACGGCCGCGCTCAGGAAGCCCACGTTGCCCCAGAACACTTGTGCCAGCACGTCGTCGGTGTAACCGTCGCCCTCGTCGTCCTCGATGCCCGCGAAGGCGATCCCCAGCAGTTCCGACAGGGTGGCGGGGACCGCCGCGAACGACGCCCACACCGCAAGCCCCACCATGGCTTTCCGGATCACGCTGGCCTCGCGGGCGCCCACGGTGTATTGGGCAATGGCTCGGTTCGCGGTGGCGTTGAAGTAGCTGTAGAACAACAGCAGCATGCGTTGCGCCGGGGGGCCGACCTCCAGCCCCGACACGAAGAAAGGGTTGCTCGATCCCTGGGTGTCGTTCACCACCCGATCGGCCGACAGCACCGCGTCCCGCTCGGACATGCCCTGTTCGATGGCGCGACTGTAACCGGCCATCCAGACGGCGGGCTCCATCAGGTGGGCCATGCCCCGTTGCAGGACGTAGGCGTGTTTCACCGCCACGTTGGCTAGGCGCCGCGTGGTCGAGGCCTCCCGCACCAAGGCGCGGGCTTCCTCGATGGCGTCCTGTGCCGCGGCCCCCAGGCGCGCGGCCATCATGGGGGATTTCTCGAGGACGGTCCGGATCGTCTGAACGGGGGCGGCGAAGTGCTGGGCCAGGGACGACGCAAGCCGCCCGTACCCGACCACCGCGCCGGCCGGTGACAGGCCGGTGACCTGCTCGATGGCGTTCCGCACGTTGCCCGCCATGATGTGGACGGCGGACAGGGTGCGCATCCCCGGCAGGGTCGGACCCAAGGCCCGGTCGAAGCCGCTGGTCCCCGGCGTCGTCATGGTCTGGCTGACGCTCCGTTGCAGCCACGGCACCACCAGACGATCGACGAAGTGAAGTGCAAGGTCGTGCGCCCGGCGCTTGAAGGGGGCCGCGTTCACGATCCGGGCGATCGTGCGCGCCGTCGGCAGGATGTGAATGAACCGCAGTTCCTTGTCCAGGGCCGCCGGCAACATTTCCAGGTTCAGGTTCAGGGGGGCGTGCGGGGGCTCGGTGACCCGATCCTTGGTGAAGCTGTCCACCCCGCCGAACCCACCAAGAAGGCCGTCCTGTGCCGTCAGGTTCAGGTCCTGCAGCCGCTGGCCGGTGGGCGCCTTGGTCTTGTCGTACATGGCCGGGACGTACCCGCCCGGCATGGTCCCGAACGGGGTCTCCACCCTCACAACCGGAGCGCCGCCACCGCAACCACCCTGAGCCCGCCTCTCCCCACCTGATCACCTCACCGCCAATCCCGGCCAAACCACATCACAAACCCATCCTGAGAACTGCTGATGGCGCGCCGAGGGGCTTGTCAAGGGGCCGGGGACGCGTTAGAACGCGCGTCCAAACACACACGCGGGAGCGCGGCCCGGGTGCCGACCGCCATGGCGGATCGGGACCGGCGGGTCGTTCCGGTGTCGGCATGGCGCGGCGGCGGTCCCTTCGGGGCGTCCGGATGCGGGTGTCGGCTCAAGTCCCGCGGCGGACCAACCGGAAAACATCAAGGATTTCCGACTCATGACCATGCCGACCTTCACCATGCGCCAGTTGATCGAAGCTGGCTGCCACTTCGGCCACAACACCCGCCGGTGGAACCCCAAGATGGCCCCGTACCTGTTCGGGGTCCGGGACAACGTCCACATCATCGACCTGCAGCAGACCGTCCCGATGATGCACCGCGCCATGCAGGCGGTGCGGGAAGTGGTCGCGGGCGGCGGCCGCGTGCTGTTCGTCGGCACCAAGCGGCAGGCGCAGGAGATCGTGGCCGAGTCCGCGCAGCGCTGCGGCCAGTACTACGTGAACCACCGCTGGTTGGGCGGCATGCTCACCAACTGGAAGACCATCTCCCACTCCATCCGCCGCCTGCGCGAGCTGGAGGAGAAGCTGGACTCGGGCGAACTGTCCGCCCTGACCAAGAAGGAACTGCTCAACCTGAACCGCGAGAAGGACAAGCTGGACCTTGCCCTCGGCGGCATCAAGGAGATGGGCGGCCTGCCGGACATCCTGTTCATCATTGACACCGTGAAGGAGGATCTGGCGGTCGGCGAGGCCAACAAGCTGGGCATTCCGGTCGTCGCCGTGCTGGACAGCAACAGCGATCCCAAGGGCATCAGTTACCCGATCCCCGGCAACGACGATGCCCTCCGCGCCATCCAGACCTACTGCGATCTCATCAGCGGCGCCGCGCTGGACGGCATCCAGGCCGAGATGCACGCCGCCGGGGTGGACATCGGGGCCATGGAACAGGTCAGCGAGCCGGCCACCAGCGAGCCCGAGGCGGCCGCACCGGCCGAGGCCAGCCCCGAAGCCGGCGAGTCCCAGGCCAGCGCCGGCTGATCCCGGTCGGCGCGGCGAGGCGATGGCGGCGACCCCGGTTGCCGCCATTGTTTTGCGCCCCGCCGCGCGGCGAGGACCATCGTTACCCAACCGCCGGCGCGGCCCGTGCCCGTCGCACGCCCCGGGCGGTTCTGTTCAGACGGCGGGTGGGCGGGGCTCATCCGCCGCCGCATTGCACCGGACTTCAACGGCCCGTCGTGCGGGCCGTTGGCCCCGTTTGAGGCGCCCGCCGCACCCCCGTGTGCGCGGGCGCGTTCCCCTGCGAAGGAAAAGGAAGAGTCATGGCCGAGATCACCGCCTCCATGGTCAAGGACCTGCGCGAGAAGACTGGCGCGGGCATGATGGACTGCAAGAAGGCGCTGAACGAGACCGGCGGCGATCTGGAAGCCGCCGTGGACTGGCTGCGCAAGAAGGGCCTTGCCGCCGCCGCCAAGAAGGCCGGGCGCGTCGCCGCCGAAGGCCTCGTCGCGGTCAAGGCCGAGGGCACCCGGGGCGCCGTCATCGAGCTGAACGCCGAGACGGACTTCGTGGCCCGCAACGACACCTTCCAGGGCCTGGTCGAGGCGCTGGCCGGCTTGGCGCTGGCCGAGGGTGACGACATCGAGGCCCTGAAGGGCAAGGACTTCCCGGGCACCGGCCGCACCGTCGCCGAAGAGCTGACCCATCAGGTCGCCACCATCGGCGAGAACATGAACCTGCGCCGCGCCAAGGTGCTTGAGGTGGGCAGCGGCCTCGTCGCCGCCTACGTCCACAACGCCGTCCGCCCGGGTCTGGGCCGCATCGGCGTGCTGGTGGCCCTGGAGTCGGACGGCGACGCCGCCCGCCTGGGCGAGCTGGGCAAGAACCTAGCCATGCACGTGGCCGCCGCCTCGCCGCAGTTCCTGAGCCGCGACGACGTGGACTCCGAGGCGCTCGACCGCGAGCGCGCGGTGCTGACCGATCAGGCGCGCGCGTCCGGCAAGCCCGACAACATCATCGAGAAGATGGTGGAGGGCCGCTTGCGCAAGTACTACGAAGAGGTCTGCCTGCTCGACCAGATCTACGTCATGGACAACGAGACCAAGGTGGAAAAGGTCGTCGAAGCCGCCGCCAAGGACATGGGCACCGCCGTCACGCTGACCGGCTTCGTGCGCTTCAACCTGGGTGAGGGCATCGAGAAGGAAGACAAGGACTTCGCCGCCGAGGTCGCCGAGCAGCTCAACAAGTAACCGAACGCCCCCCCGCCCTGCCCCCCGCGCCCGCCCGGGCGGCCCGGTCACGGCCCGGTGGGGGTGGGGCGGGGTTTTCCGGCTTTGGTGACCCGCGATACTGGCCAGAAGGCCGGTTCAGGCTTATACCAGCGGCGGATGAGTGTGGTGGATGCGCCGCTCCCGCCGCCGGCCGGTCTCGGGCTGCAACGCTCGCCGGCGCAGACCGTTGGTCTTGGGGCGAGGCGTCATTGATCGACCGGCGTGGACAGGCCCGCCCCGTCCCCGGCGCCCGTGTCTGGAACGGCCCCGGGGCGCGAAGGCGATTGGACAGAAAGGACGGCGCGATGGTCAAGGCGGTGCCCCTGGAACGGACGGACCCGGACGACATCGGGCCGGCCGGCGGGTTCTCTCCCCGGCGTGTCCTGCTCAAGCTGTCGGGCGAGGGCCTGATGGGCGCGCAGGGCTACGGCCTCGACATGGACGTCGTGCGACGTCTGGCCCGCGAGATCAAGGCCGTGCACGAGGCCGGCAAGGAACTCTGTCTGGTCATCGGCGGCGGCAACATCTTCCGGGGTCTGTCCACGGCCGCGCAGGGCATGGACCGCACCAGCGCCGATCACATGGGCATGCTGGCGACCGTCATGAACGCGCTGGCGGTGCAGAACTTCCTGGAGAAGGAAGGGGTCCCGACCCGCGTGCAGTCGGCGATTCCCATGGCGTCGATCTGCGAACCGTACATCCGGCGGCGCGCCATCCGGCACATGGAAAAGGGCCGCGTGGTCATCTTCGCGGCCGGCACGGGCAACCCGTTCTTCACCACCGACACCGCGGCCGCCCTGCGCGCCGTCGAGATGAACTGCGACGCCCTGCTGAAGGCGACGCAGGTGGACGGGGTCTACGACGCCGACCCCAAGCTGGTGCCCACGGCAAACCGCTACGATAGCCTGACGTTTGGCGATGTGCTGCGCCAGGACCTGCGGGTGATGGACACCTCGGCGATTGCCTTGGCGCGGGACAATGGGATACCAATCCTCGTGTTCTCGCTGCAACAACCGGGCGCATTGGCCGAGGTGCTGCGCGGCGCCGGGCGATACACGATCATTCGTGAGGAGATCTGACGTGAGCGACAAACCAGCGGACTTCGCGGCTCTCAAGAAGGACCTGAAACACCGCATGGACAGCACGCTGGACGTGCTGCGCCGGGAGTTCGCCGGCCTGCGGACGGGCCGCGCCCATACCAGCCTGCTGGATCCGGTGACCGTGGACGCCTACGGCTCCTCGATGCCGCTCAACCAGGTCGCCAACGTCTCCGTCCCGGAGCCGCGGATGCTGACCGTCCAGGTGTGGGACCGCACCATGGCCAAGGCCGTGGAAAAGGCCATCCGGGATGCCGGCCTCGGGCTCAACCCGGCGTCGGAAGGCCAGACCATCCGCGTGCCCATCCCGCCGCTGAACGAGGAACGCCGCACCGAGCTGACCAAGGTCGCAGGCAAATACGCCGAGCACGCCCGTGTGGCCGTTCGCAACGTCCGGCGCGACGGCATGGAACAGTTGAAACGGATGGAGAAGGACGGCGACATCTCGCAGGACGACCACAAGAAGTTCGGCTCCGAGGTTCAGGGCCTGACCGACGACGCCATCAAGCACGTGGATGAAGCCCTGACCCACAAGGAGCAGGAGATCATGCAGGTCTGACGGGCCGGATTATCCCCCAAGGATGACGCGGTCTTTCCGTAATCCAGCCGTTTTGGTGTAGTGTCCTGCCGTCAGGCCCGGCCCGGCCCCCGGACCGAGACCGGCCCCCGATCCTCATCCTGTTGGACTCCTGCATGTCGCACGCGCCCGCCCCGCAACCCGCCGACCCGCCGTCGCCCCTCCATGTCGCCATCATCATGGACGGCAACGGGCGCTGGGCCCGGTCGCGCGGACTGCCCCGGACCGAGGGCCACCGCAAGGGGGCGGAAGCCGTGCGGGCCTCCGTGACGGGGGCGGTGCGGCTGGGGGTCTCCCATCTGACACTGTTCGGCTTCTCGTCCGAGAACTGGCGCCGCCCGGCCGAGGAGATCTCGACGCTGATGGGCCTGCTGCGGTTCTACCTGCGGCGCGACCTGGACGAGCTGGCGCGGGAAGGCGTGCGCCTGCGCGTGATCGGCGAGCGCAGCCGGTTCACCCCGGACATCCTGAGCCTGATCGAGACGGCGGAGCGGCGCACGGCCGCGAACACCCGCCTGGACCTGACCATCGCCCTGAACTACGGCGGCCGCGCCGAAATCGTGCGGGCCGCCCGCCGTCTGGCGGACCGCGCCGTCGCGGGCGATCTGGCGCCCGCCGACCTGGACGAGTCGCGGTTCGCCGAGGAACTCTATGCGCCGGACCTGCCGGATCCGGATCTGCTGATCCGCACCAGTGGCGAGCAGCGCATCAGCAACTTCCTGCTGTGGCAGATCGCCTATGCCGAGCTTGTGTTCCTGGACGTGGCCTGGCCCGATTTCGGCGAGGGCCATCTGTCGGCGGCGCTGGAGGAATTCCGCGCGCGCGACCGGCGTTTCGGCGCCGTGTCGGTCTGAGGCTGGCCCCGCATGACGTTGCCGCCGACACCCCCTGCCCCCGCGCCCGCCGGAAACGAGGCCCTGCGCAAACGGGTCCTGTCCGCGATCGTGCTGGTGCCGGTGGCCCTGGCGGTCGAGGTGCTGGGCTGGCCCTGGTTCGACCTGATGGTGGCCCTCGGGGCCGCCGTGGTCGCCTGGGAATGGAGCCGTGTCTGCTGCGGGCGACAGGGCGGTCTGGGCCTGATCCTGATGGCCGTGGTCGCGATCGCGCCGCTGCTGGTGGCGCCGTTGGGCCTTTGGGCGCTGCTGGTGCCGCCGCTGGGTCTGCTGGTGGCGCTGTACCGCGTGGATGCCGACCGCCGCCGGCCCCTCTGGATCGGCGCCGGCAGCCTCTACATCGGCTTGCCGGCCATCGCGCTGGTCTGGATCCGCCTGGATGCGGGGTGGCAAACGGTGCTCTGGCTGTTCCTGGTCGTCTGGACCACGGACATCGCGGCCTATGTCTTCGGGCGCAGCATCGGCGGCCCCAAGCTGTGGCGCCGGGTCAGCCCGAACAAGACCTGGGCGGGCTTCCTGGGCGGCATTTTCACCGCCGCCCTGGTGGCCGCGCTGACCGGCTACGCCATGGGCACCGTCGCGCTGCCGTGGGTCGCGCTGCTGGCGCTCGGACTGGGGATTGTCTCCCAGGGCGGAGATCTGTTTGAATCCGCTTTCAAACGCCGCTTCCGGGTCAAGGACAGCAGTGGTCTGATCCCCGGCCACGGCGGGCTGATGGATCGGGCGGACGGCCTGATCGCGGCCACGCCGGTGCTTGCACTGGCCGTATTCCTGTCGGAGGGGGGAATCGAGACATGGTAGGACGCATTGGGACCGGACCGCAGGCGGCGGACCTCATGACCGCGGAGCCCCGCCCCTCCAACGGCGAACCGCGCCGGGTCACGGTGCTCGGCTCGACCGGGTCGATCGGCACCAACACGCTGGACCTGATCGACCGCAACCGCGACCGCTATCAGGTCGAAGCCCTGACGGCCAACAGCAACGTGGCCGCTCTGGCCGAGCAGGCCCGCGCCTTCGATGCCCGCCTTGCGGTGGTGGCCGACCCGGCCCGCTATGCCGACCTCAAGGACGCGCTCGCGGGCACGGACATCGAGGCCGCCGCCGGTCCCGAGGCCCTGAAGGAGGCCGCCGCGCGCCCCGCCGACTGGGTCATGGCCGCCATCGTCGGGGCGGCCGGGTTGGAACCGACCCTGGAGGCCGTCAACCGCGGCGCCACGGTCGCCCTCGCCAACAAGGAATGCCTGGTCTGCGCCGGCACCCTGTTCATGCGCGCGGTGGCCGAGAAGGGGGCGACCCTGCTGCCGGTGGACAGCGAGCACAACGCCATCTTCCAGGTGTTCGACTTTTCGCAGAAAGACAAGATCGACCGCATCATCCTGACCGCCTCCGGCGGCCCGTTCCGCACCTGGACGCGCGAGCAGATGGCCGCGGTCACCCCGGAACAGGCGGTGGCCCATCCCAACTGGTCCATGGGCGCCAAGATCTCGGTGGATTCCGCCACCATGATGAACAAGGGCCTGGAGTTCATCGAGGCCCACCATATCTTCGGCATGCCGATCGACCGCATCGACATCCTGGTGCATCCGCAGTCGGTGATCCACTCCATGGTGTCCTACGTGGATGGCTCGGTGCTGGCCCAGCTCGGCACGCCGGACATGCGCACGCCCATCGCCTTCACGCTCGGCTGGCCGGAGCGGATGGCCGCGCCAACCCCGCGCCTGGATCTGGGCGCCATCGGCACCCTGCAGTTCGACAGCCCGGACGACACGCGCTTCCCTGCATTGCGTCTCGTTCGCGAGGCCTTGCGCATCGGCGGCGCCGCGCCCACTATTCTGAATGCCGCCAACGAGGTGGCCGTCGCCGCGTTCCTGGCCCGCCGGATCGGCTTCCTGGACATCGCGGCCCTGGTCGAACGCTCGCTGGAACGGCTCCCGAACGCACCCCTGACGTCGCTTGAGGATGTGTTGCGCGTGGACCGGGACGCCCGGACCGTGTGTACCGATCTGATCCAGGCCGCCGCCGCCTGACGGCGGGGACCCGGCGTCCCGCAGTCGAAAGAGACAGCCGCCGTGCTTACCGTCATCGCCACCCTGATCGTCTTCACCGTCGTCGTGTTCGTGCACGAGATGGGGCATTTCCTCGTCGCCCGCTGGAACGGCGTGCGGGTGGAGGTGTTCTCCATCGGCTTCGGACCGGAGCTGTTCGGGTTCAATGATCGGTACGGCACGCGCTGGAAGGTGGCCGCCCTGCCCCTTGGCGGCTACGTCAAGTTCTTCGGCGATGCGGACGCCAGCAGCGCCACCACGGACTCGCGCGACCTGACGGACGAGGAAAAACGGGTCTCGTTCCACCACAAGTCCGTCTGGCAGCGCATCGCAATCGTGTTCGCCGGCCCGGCCGCCAACCTGATCTTCGCCATTATGGTCTTCTCGGCCGTCTATCTGACCGTGGGCCAGATGGTCACGCCGCCCGTGGTGTCCGAGGTCATGCCGGACAGCGCCGCCGAGCAGGCCGGCCTGCAGTCCGGCGATCGCATCGTCGCGATCGATGGCCGCGAGATCTCCCGGTTCGAGGAGATCCAGCATCTGGTGCCCCTGGCCAACGGGGCAACCATGACCCTGACCGTCCGGCGCGACGGTGAAACGCTGGGGCTGGAGGTCACGCCCACGATTCAGGAGATCACGGACTCCTTCGGCGAGACCCGAAAGCAGGCCGTGCTCGGCATCACCGCCAGCACCAGCGAGGACGACCTGATCCGCCTGGGCCCGCTGGACTCGGTGGGCGCGGCCTTCAGCCAGGCCTATGGTCTGACCGAGGCCACCGTCATCAGCATCGGCCAGATGATTTCGGGCGAGCGCGGAACGGAAGACCTGGGCGGCCCCATCCGCATCGCCGAGATGTCCGGACAGGTGGCCGAACTGGGCGTGGTCAGCCTGATCCTGTTCACCGCCTTCCTGTCGGTCAATCTGGGCCTCATCAACCTGCTGCCCATTCCGGTGCTGGACGGCGGCCATCTGGTGTTCTATGGTATCGAGGCCGTGCGCGGGCGCCCCGTGAACGAGCAGGCGCAGGAGTACGGCTTCCGCCTCGGCCTGGTCATCGTGGTCGGCCTTATGATCTTCGTGACCTGGAACGACATCGTCCGCGAGGTCAACCAGTTCCTTGAAGGGTAAGACCCAACGGCATCTGACGATGACCGTTGGAGTCCTTGGCCAGCCCTCTCCCCCACCCGGCCACCCAACGCAAGTATCCTATGGGTGGCCGGGTGGGGGAGAGGGCTGGTGCCGAATAGGCGGGTGAGTCCCACTCACCCGCCGCTGTTATAAAGGGCAAATGCGTGACGCGGCGGCGGGATCGGCCTATAGTGCCCGGCACGACCGCTTGAGGGGGTAGGCTTTGAGGACGGGAAGCAGACGACTGGCCGCGGCGCTGTTGGCGGTCACGTTGACCTCGGGGACCACACTGTGGACCGCGCAGATGGCCCCGGCCCTGGCACAGTCCGGGCCGATCGTCGAGCGCATCCTGGTCGAGGGCGCCCAGCGCATCGAGCCCGACACCATCCGCACCTATCTGACCGTGCGCGAGGGCGACGCCTTCGAGCCGGGCCAGATGGACCGTTCGCTGAAGGCGCTGTTCGCCACCGGCCTGTTCGCCGATGTCTCATTGCGGCGCGAGGGCAACGACCTCGTGGTGGTCGTGGTCGAGAACCCGATCATCAACCGCGTCGCCTTCGAAGGCAACAAGCGCATCGACAACGAAGAGCTTGAGGCCGAGGTCACCATGCGCCCGCGTGTGGTCTACACCCGCGCCAAGGTGCAGGACGATGTCCGGCGCATCCTCGACGTCTACCGTCGCTCCGGCCGCTACGCCGTGTCCGTCGATCCCAAGATCATCGAGTTGCCGCAGAACCGCGTGGATCTGGTGTTCGAGATCGACGAGGGACCGGCGACCTACGTGCGGCGCATCACCTTCGTCGGCAACAGCAGGTTCAGCGACTCCTCGCTGCGCGAGGTCATCGCGACCAAGGAGGAACGCTGGTACCGGCTGCTGTCCAGTTCCGACACCTTCGACCCGGACCGCCTGACCTTCGACCGCGAGTTGCTGCGCCGGTACTACCTGGAGAACGGCTATGCGGACTTCGAGGTGCGCTCGGCCATCGCCGAGCTGACGCCCGACCGCGAAAGCTTCTTCATCACCATCACCGTGGACGAGGGCCAGCGCTACCGCGTGGGCGACGTGGGTCTGGAGACCTCGCTTGAGGACCTCTCGCCCGAGGCCCTGCGCCCCGAGGTGGAACTCGCCGAAGGCGACTGGTACGACGCCGAAGCGGTGGAAGACTCCGTCCAGAACATCACCGAGCGGGTGGGCGCTCTGGGCTACGCCTTCGTGGACGTGCGCCCCAAGATCGACCGCGACCGCGAGGCCGGGACCATCGCCCTGACCTTCGACGTGCGCGAGGGACCGCGCGTGTTCGTGGAGCGCATCGACATCGAAGGCAACGTGCGCACCCTGGACGAGGTGATCCGGCGCGAGTTCCAGTTGGTCGAGGGCGATGCCTTCAACTCCGCCAAGCTGCGCCGGTCGCGCCAGCGCATCCAGGACCTGGGCTTCTTCAAGTCGGTGGAGGTGACCAACGAGCCGGTGGTGGACAATCCGGACCGCACGGTCATCAAGGTGGACGTGGAAGAGCAGTCCACCGGCGAGCTGAGCTTCGGCGTCGGCTGGTCCTCCACCGTCGGCGCCATGGTCGAGGTGGGCGTGCGCGAGCGCAACCTTCTGGGTCGGGGTCAGGACCTGTCCGCCCGCGTCAGTTGGGCGCAGCGGCGCAGCCAGGTGGACCTCAGCTTCACCGAGCCGTACTTCCTCGGCCGGCCCATCTCCGCCGGCGTTGATCTGTTCGCGACGGAACAGGATCTGGAGGACGAAAGCTCCTACGAGGTCCGCAAGCAGGGTGGCGCGCTGCGCTTCGGCTACCGCTACTCGGACAACCTGCGCCACGACTTCAAGTACACCCTGCAGCGCCAGGAAATCTTCAACGTCGATGACGACGCCTCGCTGTTCATCCGTCAGCAGGACGGCACCGAGGTGCTGTCCATGATCGGCCAAGCCCTGACCTACGACACCCGGGACTCGCGCCTGATCCCGACCGAGGGCTACCGCCTGCGGCTGAGCAACGACATCGCCGGTCTGGGCGGCGACGCCCAGTTCCTGCGCGCGGATGTCGAGGCGTCGTACTACTACCCCCTCGGCGACGAGTTGAACTGGAGCCCCGAATGGGTCATCGGCGTGCGGGGCCACGCCGGCTACATGGTCGGTCTGGGCAAGGACGTCACCATCCAGCACCGCTACTTCCTGGGCGGATCGAACCTGCGCGGGTTCGAGGCCTCGGGCGCCGGCGCGCGCGACCGCGCCACCGACGACGCCCTGGGCGGCAACTGGATCACCGACGCCAGCCTGGAACTGCGGGTGCCGCTCGGTCTGCCCGAGGAACTGGGCCTGGGAGCCAAGGTCTTCACGGACTGGGGCATGTCCGGCGAGCCCGACGGGGTGCCGGACGGCAGCCTGGACTATGACATGACCCTGCGCGGGTCGGTCGGCGCCGGCCTGCTGTGGTCGTCGCCCATCGGCCCCGTGAACCTTGAACTGGCCATGCCGGTGGTCAAGGAGTCGTACGACAGGGAGGAGTTCTTCCGCGTCAGTTTCGGCTCGCGGTTCTAGGCAGTTCGGCCGCCTGGCGCGTTCCCGGCGCTTTTCTTCGCGGCCCCATCTGGTCTAAAGTCCGCCGCGTCACCGGACGGCCCTGCCGGCCGACCCGTTCCTATTCTTGTCCCGAGGTGATGATGTTCCCGTCGATCCATCGTTCGCGCTTCATGCTCGCCGCGCTCGCGCTTCTGCTGGCCGGGGCGGTCTCCGCCACGATGCCAGCGACGGTGGCGCGCGCCCAGGACCCGTTCCCCAACGCCGCCATCGGCATCATCGACATGCAGCGCATCCTGCGGGATTCGACGGCGGCCCAGGGCGTGGATCAGACCCGGCAGTCCTACCTGGACTCCTACAACAAGCAGACCGCCGCCGAGGAACAGGCCCTGCGCGAGGAACAGCGCGGCCTGTCGCTGGCCCCCAACCAGGCGCCGACCCCGGAGTTGCAGCAGAAGGCCCGCGCCTTCCAGAACAAGGTGGCGCAGTTCGAGCAGCGGGTGGCCGAGCGCCGCCGCAACCTGGAACGCGCCCTGTCCATGGCGCTGTCCCAGGTGCAGCAGATGATTACCGTGGTCGCCGACGAGGTGGCCGCCGAGCGCGGCATCAATCTGGTGCTGTACCGCTCCCAGGTGCCTCTGTTCGATCCCCGCATGGAGATGACGGAAGATGTCCTCACGCGGCTGAACGAGCGTCTGCCGGAGGTCGAGTTCCCCGACCCCGCGAACCTGCCGGCATCCGGGTCCGGACAGTAGTCGAGGCCCCGCGCGCGGGCTTGTCTTGAGCGGCGACTGTTATATTGTGTGCGCCGCGGTCAACAGGGGGGAAGCCGCCAGCGGCCACCCCCCGGCCAATTCTGGCCGTTGTGTCATGATTGTTCGTGCCCGGCGCAGCGGACCGGCCGATACACAGGAAGGCTTGAGGGGATGGACGACTTCGGAAAGGTCCAGGACAAGGGCATCGTGATTGAAGCGGACCGGATCCGCGACATGATCCCCCATCGGTATCCGTTCCTCATGGTGGACCGGGTGGTGGATGTGCATCTCGACGACCGCGCTGTGGGCGTCAAGAACGTCACCTGCAACGAGCCCCATTTCCAGGGCCATTTCCCGAGCATGGCCGTGATGCCCGGCGTCCTCGTCATCGAGGCCATGGCCCAGACCGCGGGCGTGCTGGTGGTCGCCACGCTGGGACCGTCGGCGGAGGGCAAGCTGGTCTACTTCATGGGGATCGACACCGCCCGCTTCCGCAAGCCCGTCGTCCCCGGAAACCAGTTGCTGCTTCACGTCAACAAGGAGCGCAACCGGGGCAACGTCTGGAAGTTCTCCGGCCGGGGCATGGTGGGCGACACCGTGGTCGCCGACGCCACCTTCTCGGCCATGATCCTGGACAACTAGCGCGCCCCCACGGCCGTCGCGGTCCGACTCCATCTGCCCTCCCCCGCCTTTCACGCGCCAGACCCGAAGGGGACACCCGCGCCCATGGCCGACATTCATCCTTCCGCCGTCGTCGATCCCGCCGCCACCCTGGCCGACGACGTCACCATCGGCCCCTTCTGTACCGTCGGGCCGAAGGTCACGCTGGAGTCCGGCGTCCGCCTGATCTCTCACGTCGTCGTGGACGGTCTGACCCGGGTCGGCGCCAACACCAAGGTCTATCCGTTCGCATCGATTGGCATGCCGCCCCAGGACCTGAAGTTCCGGGGCGAGGAAACCGAGCTGGTCATCGGGGCCGGCAACACCATCCGCGAACACGCCACCATGAACCCGGGCACCGAAGGCGGCGGCGGCGTCACCCGCATCGGGGACGGCGGCCTGTTCATGGTCGGCTGTCACGTGGCCCATGACTGCCAGATCGGCGACGGCGTCATCCTGGCCAACAATGTGCTGCTGGCCGGTCACATCGCCATCGGCGACCACGCCATCCTGGGGGGCGGCAGCGCGGTGCACCAGTTCGTGCGCATCGGCAGGCACGCCATGGTCGGCGGCGTCTCCGGCGTCGAGACCGATGTCATTCCCTTCGGCTCGGTCATGGGCAACCGGGCCCGCCTGCACGGGCTGAACCTGATCGGCCTGAAGCGGCGCGGCTTCTCGCGCGAAGAGATCCAGGCGCTGCGCTCGGCCTACCGGATGCTGTTCGAGGAAGACGGCGTCATCGCCGACAGGGCCGAGGAGGTCGCGGCCAGCTTCGACGGCGTCGCCCCGGTCATGGAGGTCCTGGAGTTCGTGCGCGGCAAGTCGGACCGGGGCCTTTGCCGACCGGCCCATCCCGGAACCGAACTGCTCTGAGCCGGCCGGGCCGGGCCATGACGGACCAGCCCCTGCCATCCGAGTCGCCGCTGGCGCTGATCGCCGGGCGCGGCGACCTGCCGGTGCGGGTGGCGCAACGCTGTGTGGCCGAGGGCCGCGCCCTCCACGTGCTGGTCATTCGCGGTCACGGCGACCCCGACGCCTATGCCGCCCTGAACGTTCCGGTGACCACCTATCGCCTGGGCGAGGCCGGGACCGCCCGCGACTATCTGCGCACGCACGGCATCCGCGATCTGATCCTGGCCGGCGGAGTCCCCCGCCCCAGCCTGATGAGCCTGTGGCCGGACGCCTACACCGCCCGCTTCATCGCCCGTGTGGGCATGCGCGCGCTGGGGGACGACGGCCTGTTGCGCGCCGTCATGGACCAGATGGCGGCCGAGGGCCTGACGGTCCATCCCGTCCAGGCCGTGCTGTCCGACGCCTTGGGACCGGCCGGTTTGCTGACGATGGCGACTCCGGACGACGCCGCCTGGACCGACATCCGGCGCGGGCTGGCGGTGGGTCGCGCCCTGGGCCGCGCCGACGTGGGCCAGTCCGTCGTCGTGCAGCAGGGGCTCGTCCTGGGGGTCGAGGCCGTCGAGGGCACCGACGCGCTGCTCGCCCGCTGCGGCGATCTGCGGCGCGCGGGTCCGGGCGGCGTGCTGGTCAAGCTGTGCAAGCCGGGCCAGGACACGCGGGCGGACCTGCCCACCCTGGGCGTGCCCACGGTCGAGGCCGCGCACGCCGCCGGTCTGCGCGGCATCGCCTATCAGGCCGGGGCGTCCCTGCTGGTCGCCCCGGAGGCCATGGCGGCGCGCGCCGATGCGCTGGGCCTGTTCCTGCTCGGGCTGGAGGACGACCACGCGGCCGAAGCGCCCCCCCCTGCCCCGGCCCCGCCCCCTGCCGACTCCGATGCCCCCCTGGTCTACCTCATCACGGGCGAGCCCTCCGGCGACCTGCTGGCGGCCCGTCTGATGGCCGCACTGCGCGACCGGCTGGCGGACCGGGTGCGGTTCGCCGGGATCGGCGGCGAGGCCATGGCCGAACAGGGCCTCGTCAGCCGCATCGATCAGCGCGAACTGGCCATCATGGGGTTCCTGGAGGTGCTGCCCCGCGCCCTGGCCCTCAAGCGCCGCATCGCCGAGACCGTCGCGCATATCGAGGCGTCCCGGCCCGCCGTGGTGGTGACCGTGGACTCGTGGGGCTTCACGGGCCGCGTGGCCGAGGCGCTGAAGGACCGGGGCTCGACCATCCCCCGCGTGCACTACGTCGCGCCGATGGTCTGGGCCTGGAAGGAGAACCGCAAGCATGCCGTGGCCGCGCGCGTGGATCACCTGATGACGCTGTGGCCCTTCGAGTGCGCCTATTTCTCGCCCCTGGGGCTCGCCTGCACCCATGTGGGCCACGCGGTGATCGAGTCCGGGGCCGACCGGGGCGACAGCGCGGGCTTCCGCGCCGCGCACGGCATCCCGGCGGACGCGCCGCTTCTGGTGGTGCTGCCGGGCAGTCGGCGGACGGAGGTGGGGCGCCTGCTGCCGGTGTTCCGCGAGGCGGTGGCACAGTTGGCCGCCGCGCGCCCCGGGCTGCGGGTGGTGGCGCCCACGGTCGCCACGGTGGCCGAGACGGTGGAGTCCGCCCTGCGGGACTGGCCCGTGCCCGCCGTCGCCGTGCGCGGCACGGCGGCGAAATACGATGCCTTCGCGGCCGCGAATGCCGCCCTCGCCGCCTCGGGCACGGTCAGCCTGGAACTGGCCATGGCCGGCGTGCCGCACGTCATCGCATACCGGGTCAACCCGCTGTCGGCGGCGATCTTCCGCCGCATGACCAGGCTCAAGTATGCGGGGCCGGTCAACCTGCTGCTGGACCGGCTGGTGGTGCCGGAGTTGTTGCAGGAGACCTGCCGCCCGGACCGTCTGGTGGCGGCGGTCGCCCCCCTGCTGGACGGCGCGGCAGAGGCCGAGGCCCAGCGCGCCCTGCTGTCCGAAGCCTGCACGCGCCTTGCCGGAAAACCGGACGCCCCGCCCCCCAGCGCGCGCGCCGCCGCCGTGATCCTCGACCGGCTGGGGTGAGGCGGATCGCATCCGTCTCGGACTCCCCCTCGATCAAAACGCCGCGTGCCCCATCGCGGCGACGGCCCGGCCGGCGGCCTCGGCGGCGGCGTCGATGTCCGCTTCCCGCCCGGCCAGGGTCAGGCGACCGAAGGCGCCCACCGCGCGCACGTCCACCAAGGTGATGTTGGCGGCCTTTTCCGCCTCGTTGGCGGCGTACATGACATAGCCGGCCGGTTCGGTCTCCAGGATGAACAGGCTCTGCCCGGGCAGGATCATCGAGCCGCGCCGGTCCTGGCGGTTGATGAGCGTGGCATGGTCGGGGGCGATGGCCCGGATGGTCTCGGTCCAGGCCACCCGGCAGGGCCGCCGCGCGCTGCGATCCAGGCCCAGGCGCGCCAGGACGGCATCGCTGGCGGTCAGCACGTCCGACTGGTCGCGGTGGTGGATCACCATGGAGCCGAAGGCGCGCTCCACCACAAGCTGCCCCAGATGTACCCGGGTCGCCTTCAGGGCCACATCGGTCAGGCGGTGGATGGCCATGCCCGGCTCCACCTCCATCCACAGGCAGGCATCGCCCGGCACCGGCAGGAAGCCCTGCGCCACGGTCCCCAGATAGGTGGCAAGCTGCGGTTGCAGCGAGTCGATGAACACGTGGGTGCGCAGGGTAATCATGCCGCCACTCTCCGGCCGCGCCGCAGGGCGTCGGTCTTGCGCAGCATGCGGTGGACGGACCGCATGGTGTTGAAGCGCCGCACGGCGCGCAGGGGCACCCAGGCCACGGCGTGGGCCTCGTCCGGGTTGCCGGGGGGCGTCATGCGGTCGTCCATCTCCAGCAGAAAGCGGATGTCGTAGTGGTCGTGGTGGGGCTCGGCCGGGGTGTCCGGGATGGCGTGCACGTCCACATCGAAGATCGCGTGGGACAACGGGCGCACGCTGTCTTCGGGCATGCCGGCTTCCTCCCAGGTCTCCCGGAGCGCGACCCGCAGCAGGTCGGGGTCTCCGTCGGCGTGGCCCCCGGGTTGCAGCCACAGGTCCAGCTTGCGGTGCAGCACCAGCAAGACATGATCGCGCGCGGGGTTGAGCACCCAGGCGGACCCGCTGAGGTGCGCGCGCAGGGGCGCACGATCGAAGCAGTCCGGGATCTCCGCCACGAAGCGGCGGGCGCGGGTGGTCATCGCCGCTTCCTCGGGAAAGCGCGAGCGGTGGGCGTCCAGCAGGTCCAGCAGGCCAGCGCGGCCGGGATCGATCATGCCGCCTCCCCCCCGGACGGGCCGGCGTCCAGCCCCAATTCGCCCAGCAGCCGGCCCACCTGGGCGCGGATCACCGGCTCCTGCTCGCGCGCGAAGGCCAGCAGGGCGGCGGCCGCCGGCGACAGGTCCCGGCCCTGGTTGTGCACCAGCCACCACTGCCGATGGATCGGGAAGCCCTCCACATCAAGCGCGCACAGCGGCCCCGCCGCCCCTTCCACCGACAGGGTGTGCAGCGACACGACGGCGAGCCCGAGCCCGGCGATGGCGGCGTGCTTGATGGCCTCGTTGCTGCCCAGCTCCATGCGGACGTGCGGCGTCAGCCCGGCGTCCGCGAACGCCCGCACCGTGGCCTGGCGGGTGCCCGACCCCGGCTCGCGCAGGATGAACGGCTCGGCGGCCAGCGCCTTCAGGGGAATGCGCCCCTGCCCCGCCAGCCGATGATCGCGCGGCGCCACGACGATCAGGGGATTGGGCGCGAACGGATGCAGCGCCACGTCCAGGTCGTCGAAGTCCGGCTGGCCGAAGATGTACAGGTCGTCGTCCTGGTTCCGGATGCGCTCGATGACGCGGTCCCGGTTGGTGACCTTCAACGAGATGTCGATGTCCGGATAGCGCCGGCTGAACGCCCCCAAAAGCTCCGGCGCGAAGTATTTGGCCGTCGTGATGACCGCCAGCCGCACCCGGCCCCGGCGCAGGCCCTGGTACTCGGCAACCCAGTCCTCCATGTCGCCCAGCGCCTCGAACACCCGGTCGGCGGCGAGGGCCAGACGCCGCCCGGCCTCGGTCGGACGCACCTGACGCCCCACCTGCTCGAACAGCGGCACGCCGACGGCGTTGGAGAGCTTCTTGATCTGCATGGACACGGTCGGCTGGGTCACGAACAGGGCCTCGCTGGCCTTGGTGAAGCTGCCCAGCCGCACGATGGCCGCGAAGATCTGCAACTGCCGCAAGGTCGCATGGCGGGCCAGACGGGTGACCGCGCCGGCGTCCAGGGGCTGGTCGCGTTCCTCGCTCATGGCCGGCCTCGTCCCCCGCGTCCCTGCATGTGCGTCACCCCTCGAACGGCCGGGTGAACTTCTCCGGCGAGATCACGGACACATCGCTGACGTACAGGGTGAGATGATGGCCGCGCGCGATCAGCCGCTTGATGTCGTCCAGCAGCGGATCCAGCCGATCCGCCGGCAGAATCACCTCGACCAGGATGTTGGCATCGAAGTCCAGGCCGGTCTGCTCGCCGCGCGACCCGGCCCCGCGCGCCGGCACGATGGTGTAGCCGCTGGTGCCGCGCTCGCGGAACAGCCTGACCAGACGGCCTTCCAGCATGCTGGTGGTGATGATGGTCACCAGTTTTTCCGGATACAGATCGACCATGAGGTCCGTTCCTTCCTTCGCCCGTTCGTCCCGTTGTCCTGTTCGGCCCCCGCGGGGCGCCTCTCCCGATGACATCACACCCCCGCCAAAAAAGTGACCATGGCGTGATACAGCGGGATCCCCAGCACCACGTTGAAGGGGAAGGTGATGCCCAGGGACAGGGTAAGGTACAAGGACGGATTGGCTTCCGGAACGGCCAGTCGCATGGCCGGCGGCACCGCGATGTAGGAGGCGCTGGCCGCCAGCACGGCCACCAGGGTCGCCCCGCCCACGCTGAAGTCCAGCGCCAGGGACCCGATCAGGGCCCCCACCGCGCCGCCGACGATCGGCATGACGATCCCGAACACCGCCAGGATCGCGCCGACGCGCTTGAAATCCTGGAGCCGCCGCGCGGCCTCCATGCCCATCTCGAACAGGAACAGGCACAGCGCGCCCATGAAGATGTCGTCGATGAACGGCTTCAGCTTGTCCATGGCGTTGGGCAGCGAGATCGCGCCGATGGCCATGCAGCCGACCAGGATGACCACGCTGCCGTTGGTGAAGGCCCCGTGCAGCAGGCTGCGCAGGCTGGTGGTGTCCTCGCCCCGGCCGTTCGTCGTGGCGGTTCCGTTGGATCCGGCCGCCGCCCGCACCTTCTGCCGCGCCCGCGCGGCCAGCAGCAGCCCGACCACGATCGCCGGCGATTCCATCACCGCCAGCATGATGAGCGGATAGGTCTCGTAGGCCAGGCCCTGGGTGTCGAGCCAGGCCATGGCGGCCAGGAACGTGCCGGCGCTGACCGACCCGTAATGGGCGGCGATGGCGGCGGCGTCCAGCGGCCCGACGCGCCGGGTCGCGGTCAGCAGACCATACCCGATGACCGGCATGCCGAACCCGAGCAGCAGCGCCCAGACGATGGCGCTGACGGCCGAGCCAAGGTCGGCCTTGGCCAGTTCCACGCCCCCATGCAGGCCGATGGACATCAGCAGGTAGATGGACAGCGCCTTGGCCAGCTCCGGCGGGAACTTCAGGTCCGACTTGATGACCCTCGCAATGACCCCGAGCGCGAAGAACAGAACCGCGGGGATCATCAGGTTGCTCAGCATGCTTACCTCCGCAGGCGGAATGCCCCGGGACGACGCGCCCTCGGGTCTCTGGCCCGGCCCTGGTCCCGCCCGCCGTGATCCAACGCGGCGCGGCCGGGCGGTCGGTCGCGCCGGGTCGGCGGGACCCTACAGACTCGGGCTCAATCCGGCCAGACCGACGGCCGCCGGGCCGGCATGCGCCCGGACGGGGTCCCGTCCCTCGGCGGTGCATCGGGGGCGGTCGGTTTCGCCGGGGCCGTGTCCGCGCTCTTGCGCCGGGCGGGCTGTTTGCGGGGCGCCGGGGTCGCGTCGCCCGTTGCTCCGGAGGTCCCGGATTCACCGGCCCCGCCGGATGCCTTGGTCCGGGTCATGACGTCCCCTCCCCGTCCGCGTCGGAGTCCGCCAGCGCCGACAGACCGACGGCGAACCGCCGTTCCGCCGCGCCGATGCCCCCCGCCGACTCATCGAGCGGCCGCACGGTCACGTTGGCGTAGGTGCGGCCGAAGCTGATGTCGGGGTGGAGGCCCGCCGTCTCCGACAGCCCGGCGGCCCGGTCCAGGAAGGTCCGGGTCTCCGCATAGCTGTGGAAGTCGAAGCGGCGGAACAGACCGGGGGGCCGCGTCTGTTCCGTCCAGGCGGCCGGCGTGCCGGTGTCGGTCTCGCTCATGGCGTGTCCTTCCCTGCGGGACCGTCAGGATTCGCCCGATCAGGCGGCGGCGGACGTGGTGCCCGACGCGCCGCCGGACAACACCGGCTCCACCTCGCGGTGGGGACGAGCGATGATGTGCGCGGCCACCAGGCCGTCGCCGACGCGCTCGCAGGCATCGGCGCCGGCCCGCACGGCGGCGTTCACGGCGCCGGTCTCGCCGCGCACCATGACGGTGACGTAGCCCCCGCCCACGAAGTCACGGCTGACGAGGCGCACCTCGGCCGCCTTGGTCATGGCGTCGGCCGCCTCGATGGCGGGCACGAGGCCCCGGGTCTCGATCATGCCGAGGGCGATGCCGTAGGTTTCCTGAGCCATTGTCTTGTCTCCAGTTGAGGGTCGAACGGAACCCGGCCCCGATTACTTGGCGCCGGTGTTGGTGCCGGACAGCACCGGCTCCACTTCGCGGTGCGGGCGGGCGATGATGTGCGCGGCCACCAGACCGTCGCCGACGCGCTCGCAGGCGTCCGCGCCCGCGCGCACGGCGGCGTTCACGGCGCCGGTCTCGCCGCGCACCATGACGGTGACGTAGCCCCCGCCCACAAAGTCACGGCTGACGAGGCGCACCTCGGCCGCCTTGGTCATGGCGTCGGCCGCCTCGATGGCGGGCACGAGGCCCCGGGTCTCGATCATGCCAAGCGCAATACCGTACGGTTCCTGAGCCATGGTCTCTGGTCCTTCTCCAGGTTGGGGACGTCAGGTGACGGGGTCGTCGTCCCAGTCGTCGATGATGCCGCCGATGGCGAGGTCGGTCTGAAGCGCGGGGTCGCCGACCGCATAGCGCGCGGCCGATCCCGATACGGTGAACACCCACGATCCGGGACTGGCGCCGACCGTGTCCGTGGCTACGGCCAGCCCGCCCGAGGCGTCGCACAGCAGCCGCAGGTCCGTGACGCCGAGGCCGGGGACGCGGCGGGTGCAGACCAGGGAGCCGGTGACGCGCATGATCTCCATCACGCGCCCTCCTCGGGGACCCAGTGATCGATGATGCCGACGATCGTCAGATCGCTCGGGAATTCCTTGCTGCCGGCGGCGTCGCGCGCGGCTGAGCTGCCGACACAGATCACCCAGTCGCCCGGCGTGCAGCCCACCGCGTCCACCGCCACCGCCCGCGCGCGGCCGTCGCGCACGACCTGAAGGTGGCGGTGCTCCAGCCCGCTGATGCGGTGCGTCGCGACCAGGGGCTTTTCGACCTGATAGATCTTCATGCGTGGGTCCTCCCGCCGGTGCCGGTCAGGGTGGTGCCGGTCAGGGTGGTGCCGGTCAGGGTGTCGTGGACGGTGCCGCCGTCCACCTCCAGGGCGGCGCCGGGCACCGTGCAGTCCCGCACCATCCGCGCGGTGTGCAACCGGCCGGCGGCGACCAGGTCCGGAAAGCGCGCATGCAACGCCGCCTCCGTCCGCCGTGCGCGTTCAATGGCCCGGTCGCGCGCGCCGGGCACCGTGCCGTGATAGTCGAACCGCACGATCGCCGGCACCGGCAGGCCGCGCGGGGCGTTCAGGCCGCCCAGCACCTTGACGCCGACGTCCAGGTCGGCGGCGCCCTCCTCGACGGTGTGGAGGTAGGCGAAATAGGTGAGGTTGCGAAGCTGGATCTCCTCGAACCCGATGCCCAGGCCGATGAACCGCTCGGCGTGGCCGATGTCGGCGTAGCGTCCGCCGTGATGGGCGGCCACCAGGTCGATCTGCGACAGGTTCCCGGCCACCAGTCGGGCGCAGAAGCGCACCATGCCGTCCTCGGGCGCGGCCCCGCCGCGCGCGGCCAGACGCTCGCGGATCCACTGCGCCGCCGCCGCCTCGGGGTCGCCGAGCGCATGCCCGGCGTGGCGGGTGTCGGCATGGAAGTCCCGCACGTCCAGGGGATCGTCCAGGGCGATGCGGCCGTCCCGCCCGGGAATGTGCAGGCGGATGGCGTCGCTGTCCGTGTCCAGACCCACCAGCAGCAGGTCGATGGACGCGCCGCAGCAGAACCCGGACTCGACCGCCTGACGGAAGCCGTGCAGCCGTTCCAGGCCGGCGCGGGCGGCCGCCGTCGTGTCGCCCTTGTGGGCGGCGCAGCCCTGGGCGGCGGGATCGGATTCGCTGGTGTGGTAGACCACGACCTTGAGATAGCGCGTGGGGCGGTGCGCCGCCGTCGGCAGACCCTCTCGGTAGCGGTGCATCTCCACCTCAACCCACTTCTGCACGCTGTCCTCGATGTCGAACAGGGCCCCGGCGTGGGAGCGACGACGCACGCAGCCGTAGGGCAGCCGCAGCACCTGCGAGATGACATGCGCCAGCCGACCGTCGGCGCAGGGCGAGATGTCCACGGTGTGAAAGCCGCAGTCGTGCAGGACCGCATCAAAGGCCGGGTCCGACCGCCCGCCCAGGGGATCGTCGGCGAAGAACCGATCGGCCTCGCGCCGCGCGGTCTCGAACACTGCCCAGGCGTACAGGGCGCGCCCGTCCAGGCCGTCCACCCAGGCCCGATCCAGGATCGGGGCCGGCAGGTCGAAGCCGAGTTCGGCGCGAGCGATGCCCTGGGCTGCGGTCACGACATCCCCCTGGCCAAGCGCGCCGGCGACCCGGCGCAGGGTGGGTTCGATGCGGTCGAAGGCGTCCTTCACCCCACTGTCGTAGGCGAACAGGCGGGCGCTCTGGTCGGTCCGGGCCAGCGGATGCCGCCCGGTGGCCACGGTGTGCGCGGCGCGGTGGACCGTCGCCACCTCCGCCGGAGCCACCGCCGGGGCCTCCGCCGGGGCCTCAACCGCGCGCGCGCGCTCGGGCTCCGGCCGGCGTTGGGGCTCGGTCGGAGCCTCCGCCGGACGGCCCGGCGGCGGCGCCAGGGGCGCGCCGGACGAGGCCCAGAGCAGGGACCGCTGTATGCCTGTGCGGGGGATCATGGCGTGGCGATCCTCAGCCTCGGGCCCCGCCGGAGACCGTCACCACGGCGCCTTTCTCCGTGTTGCCGCTGCTGCCGGTCACGAGAACGTCCGAGGCGCGGGCCGTGGCCGCGCGGTCGGCGGACGCCGCCCGCTGGGGCTGCCGGGGCGGAGCGCTGCCGCGCCAGCTCGGGTTGCGGGCGCTGGCCGAGTGGCCCTCGGTGCCGGTCACGCGGTCGCCCCGGTCCCAGTCGTCGCCGGTGATGCGCGGCCCGGTGTCCATGCCCTCGCCGGTGATGCGGGGGCGCGGGTCCTCCGGCACGGGCGGGACGGCCGACGCGGCCGCCGCCTCGGGTTCGCCCTGCGGGACGCTGCCGCCAGTCGCGGCGGCCGGCGCCTGCGGCGCGGGCGGGGCTGCGAACTCGATCGACACAGGCGCCGAAGCCGGAGCCGGAGCCGGAGCCGGAGCCGGGGCGGGCTCGGGTGCGGCCGGCGTTGGCGTCTTGAAGGCCATGGCCATCGCGGGCATGGGGCCGGTCGGGCGCGGCCGGCTGGGGTCTCTCGCCCGGTCCTCGGTGCCGGTGACCTTGCCCGCGCCCCGACTGAAGGTGCCGGAGATGGTGGCCCCCCCGCCCCGCGCCCCGGTCACGCCGGGCCGCGTGCCGGCGGTGACAGCGGACGGCGCGGGCATGGGTCCGCCGCAGGCCTCGGTGGCCTGCCCGGCGCCCATGTAGGGCGTGCCGGTGATGGCGTCGCAGGCGCCGCGGGCCGCGCCGGTCAGGCCGGTCACACCCGGTTGCAGGCCGGTGATGTCGCGCCCGGACCCGGCCGGACGCGGAGACGGGGCCGACCGGGACAGCGTATCATTGCCGCCGCCGTAGGGCGTGCCGGTCAGGGCGCGGTCCGCGCCGGCCTCGGTGCCCGTGACCCGTCCGCCATGGCTCATCCGAGGGCCGCTGACGGTCTGGCCGCGCGCGGTTTGGGTCTGGCCGGTCACGACAGGTTGGGGGGCGGGAACGGTGTCGCACACGGCCGCGAAGTGCTCGCCGCCCAGGTACTCGTCGCCGGTGACACTGCGGCAGCGGCCCGCCTCGGCCCCGGTGACGGGCACAGTGCCGGTCACGCTGGTGCGTGTGCCGGTGACGGCCCGGCCGTGCAGGGTGCGCATGTCGCCCACCTTGCGGGGCGCGCGCGGCGGCTCGCCCTGGCAGAAGCGGTCGAACACCTCGCCCGCCATATAGCGGGTGCCGGTGACATCGCGGCACAGGCCGACCTCGGCGCCGGTCTCGCGCCCGCCGGGGCCGACGGCGGTGCCGGTGGTGGCGTCGGACGCGGCCCGGTCCGGGCGGCGTCGCCCGGTCGGGGGACTCTTGGGCGCCCCCGACCGGCCGTTGCGGGCGCGGTCCTCCCGCACGGCCTTGGACAGATCCCGGCCGCTGATGTCCGGGTTGAGCTGGCGCGCCACCTGGGCGCAGGCGCTGCCGCCCTTGTGGGTCTCGGTGCCCTTCTTGCCCGCCGTGCTGATGGCGCGGCGGCGGGCCTGGGACAGCATGCGGCCCTGGCTCATGTTGGGCGCCTTGGCCGGGGTCGCGGGCCGACGGGAGGGCATGGCCGACGGGGCCGGCGCGCGGGTCTCCGGCGCATCATGGGCGGCGGCGGCCGGATCGGGCGACGCCTCGTGATGGGGCGCCGATGTCGGCGCGGCCCCCGGCCCCTGCTCGGGCGCGTCGGACCGGGTCCGTTCCGGCCGCGACAGCGCGGCCTTGCCCCGCCCGGCGAGCGCCTCGCGGCGGACCTTGGAGGCGGTGCGGGCGTCCCCGCCCTCCCGCGACGCGGGCGCGGCGGAGGCCGGACGGGTCGGCGGCGCGGGCGACCGGGACGGGGCGGACGGGCCGCCGGATCCGGACCACACGGCAGCCTTGCCGTGGATCTGGGCCGCACGACGGGCCCGCGCGGCGGCGCGGCCGTTCTGCTCTGGGCTGGCCATGGTCGGCTCTCTCGGGCTGCTCAGGGGGACAGGGGCGACGGAGCGGGACGAACGGCCGGCCTTACCAGCCGCTGCCCCGGAACACGACGAACGCCGACCCCTGGCACTGGGTGTAGTTGTCGTAGCCCACCAGGCGCACATGGTGCCCGGGATAGGCCTGGCGGCAGGCCTCGCACTCGGCCAGCACGGCGTGCACGTCGGTCTCGCCGAAGAACGGCAGCTTCCACATGGGCCAGTAGTGGCCGATGGCGCGGGAGGGATCCTCGTGCTCGATGGCCGGGGTCCAGCCCTGGGCGATGATGTAGGCCGCCTGCTCGACGATCTCTTCGCGGGTCAGGGGCGGCAGGAAGGCAAACGTCTCAAGAGACGCCTGCGTCTGGTAGTCCTTCATGGCCGAAGGCGCGTTCATGGTCATTGGTCTCGGGCTCCGTCACGGGATGCGGGTGGGGGGGGTCAAGTGCGGCCGGGCGGACTTAGGCGGCGTCCAGCTTGTCCACGGTCTCGAACTCGAACTTGATCTCCTTCCAGGTCTCCATCGCGATCGCCAGCTCGGGGCTGTGACGGGCCGCCTCGGTCAGGATCTCGCGGCTCTCGCGCTCCAGGTCGCGGCCCTGGTTGCGCGCCTTGACGCAGGCTTCCAGCGCGACCCGGTTGGCGGCGGCCCCGGCCGCGTTGCCCCACGGGTGGCCCTGGGTGCCGCCACCGAACTGCAGCACGGAGTCGTCGCCGAAGATCGTGACCAGCGCCGGCATGTGCCAGACGTGGATGCCGCCCGACGCCACGGCGAACACGCCCGGCATGGAGCCCCAGTCCTGGTCGAAGAAGATGCCCCGTCGCCGGTCCTCGGGGATGAAGGACTCGCGCAGCAGGTCCACGTAGCCGAGGGTGGAGGCGCGGTCGCCCTCCAGCTTGCCCACCACGGTGCCGGTGTGCAGGTGGTCGCCGCCGGACAGGCGCAAACATTTCGCCAGCACGCGGAAGTGGATGCCGTGCTTGGGGTGGCGGTCGATCACCGCATGCATGGCGCGGTGGATGTGCAGCAGCATGCCGTTGCGGCGGCACCACTTGGCCAGCGTGGTGTTGGCGGTGAAGCCGGCCGTCAGGAAGTCGTGCATGATGATCGGCTGGCCCAGCTCCTTGGCGAACTCGGCGCGCTGCAGCATCTGGTCCATGTCCGGCGCGGTCACGTTCAGGTAGTGACCCTTGCGCTCGCCGGTCTCCTCCTGCGACTTGCGCACGGCCTCGGCGACGAACTCGAAGCGGTTTTCCCAGCGCATGAAGGGCTGGCTGTTGACGTTCTCGTCGTCCTTGGTGAAGTCCAGGCCGCCGCGCAGGCACTCATAGACGGCGCGGCCGTAGTTCTTGGCAGACAGACCCAGCTTGGGCTTGATGGTGCAGCCCAGCATGGGGCGGCCGTACTTGTTCAGCTTGTCGCGCTCCACCTGGATACCGGAGGGTGGACCCATGCAGGTCTTCACGTAGGCCAGCGGGAAGCGGATGTCCTCCAGGCGCAGGTGCTTGACCGCCTTGAAGCCGAACACGTTGCCGACCAGCGACGTCAGCACGTTGACGACCGAGCCTTCCTCGAACAGGTCGATGGGATAGGCGACGAAGGCGTAGAAGCTTTCCTGGTCGCCGGGCACGTCCTCGATCGCATAGGCGCGGCCCTTGTAGTACTCCATGTCGGTCAGCAGCTCGGACCACACGGTGCTCCAGGTGCCGGTGGAGGACTCGGCGGCAACGGCGGCCGCGGCCTCTTCCCGGGGAACGCCAGCCTGCGGGGTGATCTTGAAGCAGGCCAGGAGGTCGGTGTCGAGCGGAATGTAGTCCGGAGTCCAATACGTCTCGCGGTATTCCTTCACTCCGGCATCATATTTCTTCGCTGACATTGATGGGCTCCTGTGGGTCTGTGGCGCCGAGTCTGGAAGGGAGCCTACCCACGCCTTTTGAGCGCATCAATTCACCTGTTTCTATGGCACCTATAGACCAACGATGATGGAAACGCGGGGTCGGGGGGTATGGGCCGGACCCCGCACATGACGGCACTCCCTCCCCGGACGTCCGGGGTGGCGGGGGCACAGGCCCCAACCCCCTTCATGGGCAATCGCGGGAGGAGCGGTCCGACGGCGCGGCATGACGGTTCTCAATGCGCGGGGGCGCCGGATCGGTCAGCAAGGATCGGAATCGTTCCAGAAAAGCATGGAGCCCCACCGATGCCTGCCCCCGGATGCCCCGCCGAAACCCGCTATTCGCCCCCGTATTTCCTGGCCGCGCTGGGGAACGGGGGGCTTGCGGTCTCGTTCTTCATCTACCTGATGTTCCTGCTGCCGCATCCGGCCACGCCGATTCCGGTGTTCGAGGACATCGCGGCCGCCCTGGCCCGCGCCGACTGGGTCTCGGCCCTGGTGGCCGTGGCCCTGGCCGGTGTTCTGTGGTTCGCGTGGCGTCACGCGAACCTGATGGTGTGGAACGTGCGCGCCTGCCTCGCCGCGCGGCGGGGCCCCGCCGGCGTGTGCGCGCCCCCGGGCGCGGCCGAGGTCTCCATGATGGCCGCGCCGCTGGCCGGGGCCATGTCCATCAATGTCATGTTCGTGCTGGGCGCGCTGTTCGTGCCCGGCCTGTGGTCGGTGGTGGAGTGGCTGTTCCCGGGCGCTCTGGTCGGCTTCGCCGCCATGGGCTGGCTGGCGCTGCGCATCCTGACCCGCTACCTGGCCCGCATGCTGACCGAAGGGGGCTATTCGGGCGCCCAGACGGCCGGCTTCGGCCAGCTCATCGCCACCTTCGCGCTGGTCATGGTGGCCGTGGGCTTCGCCGCGCCGGCCGCCATGTCGCAGACGCCGGCCTGGGTGGCGCTCGGGGTGCTGGGGTCGATCTTCTTCCTGTCGGCGGCGGGTGTTCTGGGGGTGGCCTGGCTGGTCATGGGCCTGCGCGACATCAAGGAACACGGCATCGCGCCCGAGGCCGCGCCCTCCCTGTGGATCGTGATCCCGATCCTGACCGTGGGCGGCATCGCCGCGGTGCGGCTGTCGCACGGCTTCGCCATGCTGTGGCCGGAGAGCGCCACCCAGACCGCCTGGCTGCCCGTGATGGCGGTGATCGTCTCGGTGCAGGTGCTGTTCGGGCTGCTGGGCTGGGCGGTGATGACGCGCCTGGACTACTTCCGCACCTACCTGGGCGGCGAGCGCCTGAGCGCCCATTCCTACGCCCTGATCTGCCCGGGCGTGGCGTTCATGGTGTTCGGCATGTTCTTCATCCACCTGGGACTGGTGAAGGGCGGCCTGATCGCGCCCCTGGGGCCGGTGCATCTGGCCCTGATCGCGCCCCTGGCCTACCTGCAGGTCCGGACCATCCGGACGACGATCCGCCTGGACCGGCTGCACTTCGGCCGCCCGACCGGCGCCGTCGAGGGACCCTCGCAGGCACGGGGCGCGGGGTCCTGACGAGTGCTCATACTGGCCGGCTTTTGTCCTGACTCGTCAGGACAAAAGCCATAGGCCGGGCGGTATCACCCGTCGCCCCGCAACTGGTTGCGGCCCGCGGCCTTGGCCGCATACAGGGCCGCATCCGCGCGGCTGACCCAGTCCGGCACGGTCTCGCCCGGACGATGCTGCGCGACACCCAGGCTGATGGTCATGGGTCCGACGGCCTCAATGGGCTCCTCCTCCATGGCGGCGCGCAGGGTCTCGGCCAGTTGCACGGCGCCCGCCGCCTCCGTGCCGGGCAGGATGACCAGGAACTCCTCGCCGCCCCAGCGCGCCAGCAAGTCGGTTTCGCGCACCCGGGCGGCCAGGCGGTCGGCCACCTCGCACAGCACCCGGTCGCCGGTCGGATGGCCGTGGGTGTCGTTGACGACCTTGAAGTGGTCCACGTCGATCATGACGAGGGACACGGCCATCTCCAAGCGCTCCGCGCGGCGCACCTCCGTGTCGAGATGGCGATTGGCCTCCTGACGGTTGAACAGCCCGGTCAGCGCATCGTGGGTGGCCTTGTGCTCCGGTTCGGCCAGCAGCGCGCGCTGATGCGTGACGTCAACGACCATCGACAGAAGGTACGTGGTTTCGCCGCTGGTGATGCATTCGGCTGTCATCTCCCCGATGAACGGGCTGCCGTCCGGCCGTGTGAACCGATATTCGACCGGGGCGCGCCCGCCGTACGAGACGGCCTCGCGGGTCACGGCGTCCCGGATGGCCTGGGTCGAGAACAGCCCCAGCTCGACCGACGTCCGGCCGATGACCTCCGCCCGCCGCCGTCCGATGGTGCGCAGCAGGGCCGTGTTGGCCTCGACGAAGCGGCCGGTCTCGGGATCGGTGATGGCCATCAGGGTGGCGTTGTTGGTGAAGGCTTTCTTGAACTTCTCTTCGGACAGGGCGAGATCCGACAGGTCGCGGCTGGCGGTGAACAGCACGGGTGCGTCGTTCCAGGTGCCCTGGGCGATGCGGGTTTCCGCGGGCACCAGCCGGCCGTCGCGCGTGGCGAGGGGACGGGTCAGCACGTCCGCCGTTCCGGCAAGCATCGCCCGCAGGTCCGCCGCCGCCTCTTCCTGATGCGCCGCGGGCCGCAGCGCCAGCACCGAGTTGCCGATCAGGTCCTTGCGCGCCCAGCCCAGCCGGTCGAGCAGGGTCCGGTTGGCCTCGACGATGCGGCCGTCCCGGGCCACCACCGCCAGCAGATCGCGGGAGAGCGAGAAACAGGCGTTGAGATTGCCCAGGCTGCGTTGCACGGCGTCCTCTGACGCTTTCTGGTCCGTGATGTCGCGCCGGACCTCCACGACGCCCTTGAGCACGCCGGTCTCGTCGAACGCCGGGAACGCGCGCAGCGACCAGACCCGGCCGTCGGGCGTGGTCTGGTCGGCCTCCGCCGGCCGGCCGGTGCGGAAGGTTTCGACCACCGGGCACCCGGGGCAGGGCGATTCGCGCCCGGCCCAGGTGGCGTAACACGGGGGCCCGGTCAGGGCGTCGGTGTCGGCGGCGACCGACTGGCGGACCGCCGCATTGGTCCAGGTCATGCGCAGGTCGTCGCGCTCGAAATAGGCCACGACATCCGAGATGCTGGACAGAATCAGGGCCTTGTCGTGCTCGCTCTGGCGCAGCGCCGCTTCGGCCGCCTTGCGCTCGGTGATGTCCTGGACGATGGAGAACAGCACCGTGCGGCCCTGCAGGTCCAGCGGCGTGGAATGCACCATGACGTCGCGCAGCGCGCCCGATGCCAGGCGGTGCCGGAACTCGAACACGGACTGGCGCTGGGTGAGCGCCCGCTGGCGTGCGGCCTGCACCTCGTCCTTCGGCAGCGCGTTGATGGCCTCGATGCTCAGGGACCGCAGGTGCGACGAATCGTAGCCGTAGAAGCGGGCGGCGGCCGCGTTGGCGCGCAGAATTCGGCCGTCGTCGGGATCGACCAGCAGCATGGGCGCGCTGGAGCCGTCGAACAGCCCCTTGTAGAGCAGGCGGCTGCGGCGCAGGGAGTCCTGGTCCCGAACCTGGGAGGCGACATCCCGCGTGACGGCCACGATCTCGATCGGGGCGCCGGTTTCCGGGTTGCGGACGGCGCGGCTCGTGGTCTCGACCCAGAGATACCGGCCGCTGGCGTGACGCACGCGGTAGCGCACCCGGCCCGGCCCCCTGGTGTTCAGGATGCGCCGTTGCGCCGCCTCGACGCGGGGGCGGTCGTCCGGGTGGCACAGGGCGATGCCGCTGGTGCCCAGCACCTCGTCAGGGTCGCAGGCGAGGACCTGACGGCAGGCAGGCGAAACGAAGGTGCACACCCCCTCCAGCGTATGGGTGGAGATGATGTCGGTCGCGTTCTCCGCCAGCAGGCGATAGCGCCGTTCACTGTCGCGAAGCGCCTGTTCGGCCTGTCGCTGGGCGGAGACGTCCCGGCCCACGCCGATCATGCCCGCCAGGCGGCCGTCGCCGTCCAGCACGGCGGTGATCTGCCAGGCCAGCCAGCGCCAGCCGCTGGCGGTCGGGGCCCGGAACTCCAGGTCCGTGCGGTGCGGCGGGGTCCGCAGCGTTTCCAGCGCCGCCAGGACCTTCGGCCGGTCCTGGTCATGCACCTGATCCAGGATCGGCGCGCCGACGAGGTCCTCAAGCTGACAGCCGAACGTCTCGCAGTAGGCGCGGTTGGCGTAGACGAAGCGGTTCTCCCGGTTGACCTTGAAGATGAGGGCCGACTGATTCTCGGCGATCAGGCGGTAGCGGGCCTCGCTGGCGCGCAACGCGGCCTGGGCGCGTTCGCGTTCGGTCACATCCACCAGACTGAGGATCAGGCCGTCGATCACCCCGGCGGCGTCGCGGACCGGCTGCACCGACACGTCCCAGTGGGTCGCGTCGGTTCCGTTGGGTCCAACGGGACGCGAGATCTGCCGGGCCTCCGCCGTGAACGGCTCGCCGGTCTCCAGCACGCGCGCGCAGACCCCCTTCAGCCCCGCGTCGGGCACGATCTCGAAATGAGCCCGCCCGACCAGCGCGTCCGGCGGCTGGCCGGCCAGGGCGGCATAGGTCTCGTTGACCCGCAGCACCGAGAACCGGCGGTCCAGATAGGCGACGGCGAAGATGCTCTGCGAGAAGAAGCGGTCCAGCAGGGCCGTGGAGCGGCGCAGCCGGTGTTCGATCTCCATGCGGCCGGAGATGTCGCGCACCACGGTGATGACGCCGACCCGCGCGCCGTTCAGCACGACGGGGTCTTTGCGGGTCTGGATCCATTGCAGGCCCGCCTGCGTCGGAAGGAGCTGCTCGCGGGTGACGGTGCGGCCGCTTTCCAGAGTGGTGCGGTCGTCCCGTTCCAGGCTGCTGGCGACCTCGTCGGGAAACAGGTCGCGGTCGGTCTTGCCGACCAGATCCGCGACGGGCCGGCCCAGGGCGCGGGCCATCGCGGCGTTCACCTGTCGCAGGACGAGCGAGGTGTCCTTGATGGCCACCAGGTCGCCGCAGGCATCCATGGCCGCCGACAGCATGGCGGCCGAGCTCCAGAGCGGGTCCTCAGCCTTCCTGACGATCTGCCCGGCGGGGTCGCCAGGGCCCGTGGTGTTCGCGTCGTCAACCATCGAACGAGTCCTTCGTTCACGGGGGTGGGCCGCACCTTTTGGTGATGTCTCCTTTTCGGTTCGATAAATGGGTTTCCTTGTTTCGATAACAGAAGACAAAGGATACTCCATTGTAACACAAACGTCATCTAACCGGATGGCCAGGGTCTTAAATAACTTTGGGCCAGGGCCTTGAAGCCAAAAGATCGCTCTAAAGAAGGAGGCGCTGGCAGTCCGAATTCTGTTTTGCTGCGGCGCAAAAGAGCCGTGTCAACGTATTGCGAATTCTCATTCCGGACTGGGAGCGGCGGTGCGGTATCGTCGGCGCTATTTAATACGCTTCAAAATAAACCGGATGGTTTGGGTGGGTGTGTTCTGGTGATTGGTGCAATTCTTGCCCGTTGCAGCCGACGCTTGGTGATCCTGCGTGGGCCGCCGCGCGTAGTCCGTTTGTATGGTCAACATCGCCGGGGTGTCCCGATGGTTCATGTCGTCCGGTTCAAGCGCGACCTGCCCACCAGGACCTGCGCCGTGTGCGGCCGTCCGTTCACGTGGCGGCGCAAGTGGGCCGCCTGCTGGGATCAGGTCCGGTCTTGCTCGAACCGCTGCCGCCGAAATCGTTCCACGAAAGGACCCACGCCATGCTGAACAGACCGCGCCGCATTCCGCCCGGACCGGGGCAGGAGTCCGTCTGGGATTACCCGCGTCCGCCCCGGCTGGAGCCTGTCAGCGAGCGGTTGCGCGTCGTGTTCGCGGGCGAGACCCTGGCCGAGACCACGCGTGGGCACCGCCTTTTGGAGACCAGCCACCCGCCGGTCTATTACATCCCGCCCGAGGACGTGCGGATGGAGGCCCTGGCGGCGGAGGGGCGCCGGACGATCTGCGAGTTCAAGGGCGCGGCGCGCTACTGGACGGTGCGGCTGGGCGGCGGGAAGGCGCCGGGCGCGGCCTGGAGCTACACCGATCCGCCGCCGGCCTATCAGGCCATCGCCGGGCATCTGGCGTTCTACGTCAGCGCCGTGGACGCCTGTTTCGTCGGTGACGAGCAGGTGCAGGCCCAGGCCGGGGACTTCTATGGCGGCTGGATCACGGCCCGGATCGTGGGGCCGTTCAAGGGCGAGCCGGGCACGTGGGGGTGGTAGGGCGCACCGCCCCGAGGAGGCCCGGGTGGGGGCATGGGACCGCGCAGCGCGACGGGTGAGGCCACCTCATCCGCCGTCGGTCTCAGCAGCTACTTTTCGGGGCGTTGGCGTAATGGCGGAGGGGGTGGGATTCGAACCCACGGTACGGTTGCCCGTACACCGGTTTTCGAGACCGGCCCGTTCAACCACTCCGGCACCCCTCCGCAGGGACGCGAGACGGCGCGCACCCTCATGGGGTGGGCCGCGCGGCTGGACAGGACCGGGGTTCTATCCCCTTTCGCGGGGCGTTGTAAACCCCCGCAAGCGGGTCGGACCCCCCGAATGCGCCGCTAACCCGCTGCTCGCGCCTGGGGGGTGACGCGGGCGTCCGATCCGCTGATGTCGGGCCGCTCGATGGCGCGCAGGATCTCGGGCAGGCCGACCGAGCCGACGATGCCCTCGCCCTCGCGCGAGACCGGGCGGCGGCCCGAGGGATCGTCGTGGAACGCGGTCAGCGCCTCTTCCAACGTGGTCTGCGCGTCCACCGCCGGGCCGCGCGCGCCGGCGCGGTCGGAGGTCATGACCGCCTTGACGCGCAGCACGCGGGCGCGATTGATGTCCTTGACGAAGTCCGCGATGTAGGCGTCCGCGGGGCGCATGACGATTTCGGGGGTGGTGCCCTCCTGGATCACGGCGCCGTCGCGCAGGATGGCGATGCGGTCGCCCAGGCGCAGGGCCTCGTCCAGATCGTGGGTGATGAACACGATGGTCTTGCGCAGCTCGGCCTGCAGGGCCAGCAACACGCCCTGCATGTCGGTGCGGATGAGCGGATCGAGGGCCGAGAACGCCTCGTCCATCAGCAGGATGTCGGAATCCGTCGCCAGCGCCCGGGCCAGGCCCACGCGCTGCTGCATGCCCCCGGACAGGGCGGTCGGGAAGCGGTCCTCGAACCCGCTCAGGCCGACGCGTTCGATCCAGCCGCGCGCGCGCGCCTCCGCCGTCGCCCGCTTCACGCCCTGCACCCGCAGCCCATAGGCCACGTTGCCCAGCACGGTGCGGTGGGGATGCAGGGCGAAGCGCTGGAACACCATGCTCGCCCGGTGGCGGCGGAAGTGACGCAGGGCGCGGGGCGACAGGTCCATGATGTCCGTGCCGTCCACATGGATGGACCCGGCGGTGGGCTCGATCAGGCGGTTGAGGTGGCGGATCAGGGTGGACTTGCCCGAGCCGGACAGCCCCATGACCACATGCACGTCGCCCTGGCGCACGGTCATGGAGATGTTGTCCAGGCCCAGGACGTGGCCGTGCTGTTCCAGCAGTTCGGTCTTGCCGATGCCCCGGTCGCGCACCAGCGGCAGCGCCGCCGCCGGGTCCGGCCCGAAGATCTTGTAAAGGCCGGCGATGGCGATCTTGGACTCAGGCGTCATCACGGTACCTCTGCAGGCGGCGGCCGTAGGACTGGGTGAGGCGGTCGAAGATGATCGCCAGCAGCACAACGGCGAGACCGTTCAGCACGCCCATGGCGAAATACTGGTTGGTGACGGCGCGCAGCACCGGCTGGCCCAGGCCCTTGACCCCGATCATGGAGGCGACGACGACCATGGACAGCGCCATCATGATGGTCTGGTTGATGCCGGCCATGATGTTGGGCAGGGCGAGCGGCACCTGCACGCCCCACAGCCGTTGCCAGGGACTGGCGCCGAAGGCATCGGTGGCCTCCAGCACCTCCTCGTTGACCAGCCGGATGCCCAGATCGGTCAGTCGGATCACCGGCGGGATGGCGTAGATCACCACCGCCAGCACCCCCGGCACCTTGCCCAGGCCCAGCAGCATGACCACCGGGATCAGGTAGACGAAGCTGGGCATGGTCTGCATCACGTCCAGGACCGGCACCACCGCGCCCTTCAGCCGGTCCGATCGCGACATCAGGACGCCGATGGGAATGCCCGCCGTGACGGCCATCAGGGTGCAGACGGCGATCATGGCCATGGTGCGCATGGTGTCTTCCCACATGCCCATGATGCCGATGAACAGGAACGAGCCCACCACCAGCCCGACCAGCGCCGGCCGGCGGCTGGCCGCCCAGGCCAGACCGGCGATGACCGCGATCACCAGCCACCAGGGCGCGCCGAGCAGCATCTGCTCGACCCACACCATCAGCCGCAGCAGGGGCAGGAAGGCGTCCTCGATGGCGGCCCCGAAGGTGCGGGTGAAGCCCAGATAGGCGTCGTCGATGGCCCGGTTGATCGCCCGCAGCGTGGCGTCATCGATGGCGGGAAAGTCGATCAGCCAGTTGGGGTCGGCCATGGGTCGGGTTCTCCCTGGCGGCGGGCTGTCTTGGGAAACCGTCATCCTCGGTCGCCGGGGGCGGCGAAGGATCTCGGGCGGCCGGGACGGCCGCGATGGACCGGGACGCCGGCACGTCCATGACCGAGATCCTTCGGCCGCGCCGCGGCCTCAGGATTGTCTGTTTGATTTGTGGCATTGTGGAGATGCCGGGTTGCGGGGCCCCGGGTGGCCACCCGGGGCCCCGCACCGGATCGTGTGATCGTCTCAGGATGGGGTCTTTGCCCGTTGTCATCGTGATCCGCGATCCGG
>NZ_WIVE01000041.1 GCF_009601025.1 Roseospira navarrensis
GAGCCCTCCTCGCCAGCCAGTGGACCTGTTACCCATGTTGCCGGTCTATTCTGTTACCTAGGTAGCCGGTCTGTACCAGCCTGACCCCCCTCCCCACCCCTCCCCCATGAATGGGGGAGGGGTGGGGAGGGGGTGTCTCGGGGGGCCGCTGCGGTCCAGAAACCACGCGACCCCGTTTTTCCGCGATGAGCCCCTTTTTCGGCGGATCCGTGTCCCGTCACGAATCGGGCCGGCTGGGCGGGGTCCGCACCCCGCACCGGCAGACTCCCCCCTTCGCCTAAGGGTATCCGTCCTGGCGGCAATCTCCAACTGCTTGATTTAACGACCCTGGGCATCAGGTTCAGTTAAACATGACGGTGCTTTCCGCGACCGCGGGGCGGGACGGGGCAAACCGGCGGCGGAGTCGGGATCAGAACCGGGTGCGCACGGTGTAGGTCAGGCGCTCTTCGCCCTCGGGTGGGACCTCGACGGTCCAGGTGACGCGCGAGGCGGACTCCCGCACCGACTCCCGGGACTGGGACAGCAGGGTCCATTCGCCGGGCAGGTCGGCCTCCACCGTCACCCGGACCGCCTGATCCGGCTTGCCGTTGCGCAGCACCACCGCGTGTTCGGTCTCGGTGACGCGCTCGCCGATGCGGCGGAAGTCCAGGCGGCGGCGCTCGGCCGTGACGTCGAAATCCGTGCCCAGCGCCAGGGTGGCCTCGGTCCCCACGGCGGTGTGGCCGATGCGGTCGGCGCCCAGGAAGCGCGGCGCGCCGTCCGGTCCCGGCTGCCAGACCCGCACGGTGCCCGCCGGCAGCGGCCGGCCCAGCCCGGCGTCGTCGGTGTTCGACAGCACCAGATGCCGGCGCGCATGCAGGCGGGTCTCATCCACGCGGGGGCTGCCGTAGACCGACGAGCCGGTGTCGGGGATCACGAAGCGGGGTTCGACGGTCAGGCCCGGCGCATTGACCAGGGCCAGTTGTTTGCTCTGGCGATGGGCGAGGTCCACGGGCCGGTCGATGGGGTAGAAGTGCAGCCCGCCCTGGGCCTGGGGCGACGGCGGGGGGGGCATGGCGGCGGCGACCATGCCGGCGCGCTGGTCCATCTCCGCCATGCCGCGTCCGCCGCCGCCGGTGTTCACCGTGCCGGCGGCCAGGGTCAGGCGCGCGTCGCGGAACGAGCGGCCGCTGGAATTGGTGACGGTGGCCCAGCCGGTCAGGTCGCCGCCGGTCATGGCCGCGTCCAGGTCCAGCGTGTAGTCGGCCGTCCAGCCCAGGCCGCCGGTCAGGTAGGTCAGCGCCAGATCGGCGGGGCCGCCGGCATCGGCGCGCACCGTGGCCAGCAGCGTGGGCGACGGGCGCAGGCCCTCCGGCAGGCGGTCCAGCACCAGATCGCCGGGCAGCCCGACGCGGATGTCGCCGTCCATCTCCAGAATCACGTCCTCGGCCACCGACAGTACCCGGGCGGTGGTGCGCCGGGGCGGGGCGTCGGCCCCCTGGTCGTCGATCAGCAGGCCGATCTCGCGGCCGACCGACAGCTCCAGCAGGCGGTGCCGGTTCGGCACGTCGGCGGACAGGGCGCGTTCCAGCACCAGAAAGGCGTCCGGCGCCCGCCCGGCGGCGCGCAGCCGGACCGAGGCCGCGTCCGCGCCCGAGGGCACATCGGGGAAGGCCAGCACGCTCTCGCCCGCCGGCAGGCTGGCCGAGCGCTGCTCGGCGACCACGGTGGTGCGGTCGTGGATGGTGAGTGCGACCGAGCCGGGGCCGCCCGGGGGAACCTCGATCTCTGCGGCCGTCGCCGCGCCCGTCCCGGCCCCGGCCCCGGCCAGGGCGAGACCGAGAGCGAGCACGCCGGTGGCGAGCAGGACGGCGCGGAGGGGGCGGACAGGGCGGCCGGAGCGGGCAACAGGCATGGGATCTCCTCCACATCGCGGGGGCGTCACGGGGCGGGGATGCCCCCGCCGACGGGACGACCCTGCCGCCCGATCATGGCAACGACGTGTCGGGGGTGTCCCGGGTCTCGTCCGTCTCGGACTGCCCTTTCTTGGGCTTGACCGGCTTCTGGCGGTATTTGCGGGTCTGCGGCTGGCCGTTCCACACGACCGGCTTTTCCAGCCATTTCTGGATGAAATTCCAGGCGCCCTGATAGCCGTTGTGAGGCAGGGTGCAGGCCGAGCAGTCCTTGCGGGTGACGCCGTTCTTGTCGGTGAACACCTCATAGGGCCCGGGGCACTCGTAGGCGATCAGCGGACAATAGCAGAACAGGCAGTTGAACTCGCCGCGCACACCCTCGTGGCACGGCAGGAACGGGCAACTGTGGTTCGTGAACCCCTTGAAGCCCTCGTTGGTCGTGCTGTCCTTGGGTTGCATGTCCCTCCCTCCCGGGTCACTGCGTCGGGTTCCCGGCATATGGGATCCGGTCCGCGTCGGAAAAGGGCCGCACCCGTGCCCGGATGCGGCCCCTCTCGGTTGCCGTCGGCCGCGCACGGCCGACGGTTGCTCTCTCAGGATATCCGAACGCTACTTGTTCATGACCCAGATGCGCTCGTGGCGCAGGCCCAGATAGAGCGTCACGCACATGGCCAGGAGCACCAGGGTGAACGGCAGGCCGACCGTGATGGCCGCCGCCTGCAGCGCGCTCAGGGCGCTGGCCCCGCCGGCGAACAGCAGCACGGCCGCGATCACGCCTTCCATGACGGCCCAGAAGATGCGCTGCGGCACCGGGGCGTCCAGCTTGCCGCCGGCGGTGATGCTGTCGATCACCAGCGAGCCGGAGTCCGACGAGGTGATGAAGAACACCATCACCAGACAGATGGCGATGAACGAGGTGATCGCCGCCAAGGGCAGGTTCTCCAGCATCTGGAACATCGACAGGGTGTAGTCGCCGATGCCGTCGGCCAGCGCGCCGGTCTTGTTCATCACCTGTTCCAGGCCCATGCCGCCGAAGGCGGTCATCCATACGATGGTCACAGCCGTCGGCACCAGCAGCACCGCAATGATGAACGTCCGCACCGAGCGGCCGTAGGACACGCGCGCGATGAACATGCCGACGAACGGGGACCAGGAAATCCACCAGGCCCAGTAGAACACCGTCCAGTCATGCATGAACGAGCCGTCCTCGCGGCCCCACCACATGCTCATGGGAACCATGACCTCGGCATAGGCCACCGTGGTGTCCCAGAAGCCGCTGATGATGGTCATGGTCGAGCCGGTGGCGATTACGAACAGCAGCAGCAGGCCGGCCAGCGTCATGTTGATGTTGGACAGCAGCTTCACGCCGCCGTCCAGGCCGCGCACCACCGAGATCACGGCGATCGAGGTCACGCCGATGATGATGGCCACCTGGGTGTTGATGCCCGAGGGGATGCCGAACAGGAACTCCAGGCCGCCGGCCGCCTGCTGGGCGCCGAAGCCGAGCGAGGTGGCCAGGCCGAAGATGGTCGCCAGCACCGCCACCACATCGATGACGTTGCCGAACCAGCCCCAGGACTTGTCCTGCACGATGGGATAGAAGGCCGAGCGGATGGTCAGCGGCAGGCCCTTGTTGTAGCAGAAGAACGCCAGCGACAGGCCGACCACGGCATAGATCGCCCAGGGATGCAGGCCCCAGTGATACATGGTGGCCCCCATGGCGGCCCGGGCGCCTTCGGGCGTGTTCGGTTCCGCGCCCAGCGGGGTGCCGAACCAGTCGGTGTAGTAGCCGACGGGCTCCGCCACGGACCAGAACATCAGGCCGATGCCCATGCCGGCCGCGAACAGCATCGCGAACCAGGAGATCAGCGAGAACTCCGGCTTGGCGTCCTGTCCGCCGAGCCGCACGCTGCCGACCGGCAGGAAGATCAGCACGATGCAGAAGATGACGAAGATGTTGCCGGCAGCCAGGAAGAACCAGTCGAAGTTGTTGATCGACCAGGCTTTGGAGGCGTCGAAGATGCCTTTGGCATCCTCGGGCGCCATCAGGGTGCCCAACACGAAGACCATAATCAAAAGCGCGGCAATCCAGAACACGGGGTTGTGGATGTCCATGCCGAACTTCTGGATATTGTCCTGGCCGACTTCGTATTCCGTTTCGTAGAGATTCTCCGGTGGTGGCATTGGTTGCTCCCCCATTACACGGCCGCGTCATCAGCGGCAGCTTGGTGGTGATCGAGCGAAAAAGGAAAAAGAGCGTCCCGTCCCTTTCACGCAAACGTGATCTTGCGCCGGCGCCTGCCGGCAAACCGCAAGACAAACCCCGCCACGATCCGGCGGGGTAGAGAAAAGGTGGCTGGCGACCGGCCCGGCAACCCCGGCCCCGGTGCGGGGCTGGCGGTGTGCGGGGCTGGCGGGGTGCGCCGCCCCCGAGCGGCCCCGAGGCGGGCCAAACGACGGCCTCCGGCGCTGTGCAGATCCGGCGCGGTCCCGAACATGCGCCTGGTCCGGGCCGTTCTGCCCGGCCATGGCATCCGGCCCGGCGCGCCGGATCCGCCGCCATGGCGTTCCGGCCAGCCTAGAGGATGGGGTTCGGCACCGCAACACCTGGGCGATTCGTCAGGTCGCCCGGGCCGGATGCACGCCGCTTCCCCCTTGACGGCGCGCCGTCCGAATGGTCGGTAGGCGATCCCGTCCGACCCCGCCGCCCGAGGGCCTCTCGCCATGACCGCCGCCGCTCCGTCCGTTCTCGATGCCGTCCGCTTCACCGCCGACGGCCTGGTGCCCGCCATCGCCCAGCAGCATGACACCGGCGAGGTGCTCATGATGGCCTGGATGACCCGCGAGACCCTGGCCGAGACGCTGGAGACGGGCCGGGTGTGCTACTGGTCGCGCTCGCGCGGCGCGCCGTGGCGCAAGGGCGAGACCTCCGGTCAGGTGCAGACGCTGAAGGCGCTCCGCGTGGACTGCGACGGCGACACCCTGTTGCTGCTGGTGGATCAGGTCGGCGTCGCCTGCCACACCGGACGGCGCACCTGCTTCTACCGCGAGGTCCAGGGGCCGGACACGCTGGCCGTGATCGCCGAGCCGGAGGCCGATCCGGCCGCCCTCTACGGGACCCCAAAGGCATGAGCACGCTGCCCGTCACGGTCCTGACCGGCTTCCTGGGCAGCGGCAAGACCACGCTGCTCAACCACCTGCTGTCGCACCCGGACATGGCCGAGACCGCCGTTCTGGTGAACGAGTTCGGCGAGGTGGGCCTGGACCACCTGCTGGTCCGGCACGTGGACGAGGACATCGTGCTGCTGAACGCGGGCTGCCTGTGCTGCTCGGTGCGGGGCGACATGGTCACCGCGCTGCGCGACCTGTTCCTGAAGCGGGTCCGGGGCGAGATCGACGAGTTCCGCCGGCTGCTGATCGAGACCACGGGGCTGGCCGATCCGGCGCCCATCCTGCACACCCTGATGAGCGACCCGCTGATCTCCAACCACTACCGCCTGGACGGCGTGGTGACGGTGGTTGACGCGGCCCACGGCCTGGAGACGCTCGACCGTCAGCCCGAGTCGGTCAAACAGGCGGCCGTCGCCGACCGACTCGTGCTGAGCAAGACCGACGTCGCCGCGCCGGAGGCCATCGCGGCGCTGGAGGCCCGGCTGGCGGCCCTCAATCCCGGCGCGCCGCGCCTGCGGGCGGACCACGGGCGCATCGCCCCGGCCGATATCCTGGAGTGCGGGCTGTTCCGGGCCGACGCCAAGACGCCGGATGTCGCGGGCTGGCTGACGGCCGAGGCCCTTGCGGACGCCGGCCATCATGGCCACGACCACCACCATCGTCACGACGTGAACCGGCACGACGAGCGCATCCGCGCGTTCTGCCTGACCTATGACGCGCCGGTGGACTGGGACGCGCTGGCGGCCGGGCTCGACCTGCTGGTGTCCAGCCGGGGCGCCGACGTGCTGCGCCTGAAGGCCATCGTCAACGCCCGCCACCACGACGCGCCCCTGGCGCTGCACGGGGTGCAGCACATGTTCCACCCGCCGTCGGTGCTGCCGGACTGGCCGGTCGATCCCGCGACCGGGCAGCCGGACCGCCGCACCCGTCTGGTGTTCATCACCCGCGATCTCAGCCCGGCGGCGGTCGAGCGCGTTCTGGGCGCCGCGCTGAGTCTGTGATCCGGCCCGGTCGGGCTCGACGAAAGGCGTGGGTCGCCCCCTGACGGGACGAAAGGCGTGGGTCGCCCCCTGACGGATGGCATAGCGCAGAACCGGACCGGGCGGAGTCGGCCCGAAAACAGGTCAATTTTTATATTTTTTTGCTCGACTTTGGTGATACCCGACTATTCAGGTCGGCCGCATCGTGCCTTGTAAGCCGCCTGATCGGCCTGCATTTCCCACGAATCCGGACCCCTCCATAAGGTGACCTCACCTTTAGATGGATAGCATTTTGCGCTTCGACCGGCTAATTTGGTTTGACAGTGAGATGATGCTTCGCAGAAGGCCAGTTCCGGCGCGGGGTGGCGGTCCACGGACAGGGCGGGGTGGCAGCAGGCCACTCGGCGGCCCGGCCCGGGGGGCAACGGGAATTGGGACCGAAAGGGTTCGGCATCGGACGCGCAAGTGGACACAGGAGAGATGACATGAACGTCAAGGCTTACATGGGGGCGGCGGCCGTCGGCGCGGCGCTGGCTCTTGGCTCCGCGGGCAGTGCCGGCGCGGCCGTCTACGACTTCACGAGCGGCGTGGCGCCGATCGACGGCAAGTCCACCAGCTCCATCGACATGGGCACGTACACCATCGATGGCTGGTGGTCCTATGCGAGCAACACCGACCCGGCCAATCGCACGGCCCGGGCGCTGAACTTCGTGGAAAAGCTGACCGACTCGGGCGTCTGCGCCGCCGATGGTCTGCTGGCCTGCAAGCGCGACGGCGCGGGCGTGGGCGACGACGAAATCTCGGAAACCGCCACGTACTACGAAGGCATCACCGTGACCTTCGACACGGTGCAGACCATCACCGGGCTGATCTTCCTGGACCTGTTCGTGTCGCCGGACGATGCGGACATCAAGGAACAGGCGCAGGTCGTCTTCGACGAAGGCACGGCGAATGAATCCTCCGCCGTCTTCACCGCCGCCGAGACCAAGGACGGCGTGAACATCGGCTACCTGAACGCGGCGTTCGGCCCGGTCAAGGCGACCACCCTGACCTTCATTCTGGCGCCGTTGACCAACGACGATCGCGGGGTCGGCGACTACGCCGTGGCCGGCATCGTCACGCCGCTGCCGGCGGCGGTCTGGTTCATGGTCACCGCCCTGGGCGGCCTGTTTGGGACCCGCTGGCTGCGGGGCGCGCGCACGGCCTAGGCCCCGGATTGAGAGACTCGCCGCCGGTCCCCGGGGACCGGCGGGCGCAAGGTGTGACGGGGGATGCCGGCAACGGCGTCCCCCGTCGCGCGTCCGGGTCCCGTTGTTTCGGTTGTCCGGATCCCCTTGGCGAGCCGTCCCATTTCCGCCATGGATCGGGGGCAGGGTGGCGCGTCCGCTCCCCTGTGTTCCCGCGATCCGGAGTCCGTCTGCATGGTTGAGGTCCCGTCCCCGTCCCTGTCCGCCGCCCGCGTCTTGTCCCGCCGTCTCATGCTGGGCGCCGCCGGCGCGGCCGGCCTGCTGGCTGTCGTCGCCCCGCGCGCGCCCGCCCGGGCGGCCGCGCCCGATCCGGCGGCCGCCACCGCGTTGATCGAGTCCTATCAGGCGGCGCTGCTGGATGTGATGCAGCGCGCGGACGCCCTGGGCATCCGGGGCCGGGCCGAGGCGCTGGACGGCCCCGTGCGGGCCACCTTCGACTTCCAGCGCATGGCGCGGGCCGCCGCCGGCCGGGCCTGGCGGGACGCGCCCGATTCGGACCGGGCCGCCATGGTGGATGCCTTCGCCGACTACTCCGTGGCCGTGCACGCCGACCGTTTCGACGGGTTCGGCGGCGAGCGGTTCGTGATCGACGGCACCGCGCCCGGCCCCGCCGGGACGCTGCTGGTCCACACCCGGATCGCGCGGCCGGACGACGAGGCCGTGCCGCTGTCCTATGTGGTCGCCGAAGGACCCGAGGGACCCCAGGTGGTGGACGTGCTGCTGAAGGGCTCGATCAGCGAGGTGGCCCTGCGCCGCTCGGAATGGGCCGCCATCGGATCGCGGGAGGGGCTGTCAGGGCTGGTCACCGCCCTGTCGAAACTCACCGCCCGCATGCTCCAGGCCTCCTGACGGCGCGCCCTCAACCCCAACGCCGAGGGCCGCCGCCCGATGGCGCAGGGACTCCAGGGCGGCGGCGGGGACGGCCGCGCCGTCGAACACCAGGGTCAGGGTCCAGCCCGCCGGGGCCGGCCAGTCCGCCAGCGCGGCCAGGGCGAGGCCCGTCGCCGTGCCGCACGGCAGCCGCAGGATGATGGCGGGCGGCGGCCGGTCCGGCTCCGCCACCGCCCACGCGGTCGCGACGGTCTCGGCCAGCGCGCGCGGCCAGCCCGGCCCCAGCGTGCCCAGGGCGTCCGGCGGCGCGGCCGCGGGCAGCGGGCCGGGACCCGTCCAGGCGCGTGCGGCGGCCAGCAGGGCGGCGGGCGCGTCGATCCGGACCGGAGTCGCCGGGCCCGGTGCGGGGTCCATCGCCATTGACGCGAGTCCTTTGCACGCTTATTCTCAATTGCACTCGAAGCATGGCAGAGTAGAGCCATGAAATCGAACAGAAAAAGCCCAAGCGAACCACCGGCCCCCGGGGTCGCGCCCGGATCGCCCGACGGACCATAAGCCAGACCGCCCCCGGACCATCACAAGGAACGCCACACCGTGCCCCCGGTTGACGCAGCCCTGCAAGCCCTCGACCAGGCCATGGATCGCCTGGAGGCCGCCTTCGTCGCCCGCGAAGCCCAGCGGGCCGAGGACGACGCGGCCGCCCGGGATCGGGACGTGGAGCTGGCCACCCTGCGCCTGGAATACGACAGTCTGCGCGACGAGTACGAGCAGCTTCGGGCCGTCGTCGCGCAGGTGGACGGGCGGCTGGACGGGACCGTGACGCGACTCCGGGCCCTGCTGGAAGGATAGGCGGCGCATGCCTCAGGTCAGCATCTCGGTCAACGGACGGGACTACCGCATCACCTGCGGCGCGGGCGAGGAAGAGCACGTGCTCGCGCTGGCCGCGCTGCTCGACGGCAAGGCGCGCGACCTGACCAAGCGTCTGGGCCACATCAGCGAGGGCATGGCCCTGGTCATGGTCGGCCTGACCCTGGCCGACGACCTGGCCGAGGCCCGCCGCCAGCGCGATGATCTGGCGGCGCATCACGACACCGCCGCGACCGCCGCCGAGGCCGCGGAATCCCGCGAGCGCGATCAGGCCGCCGCCGAGGAGCAGGCCGCCCAGGCCATCGTTGCGATGGCCCAGCGCATTGAATCCCTTGCCGAGCGGCTGGAGCGGACCTAGGTTGAGGGGGCGGGGCTGCCCGGTGCGTCAGGCACGCACACTCCCGGGGGCTATACGTCTGTGAAAGGGAGCTGTCCCTGTCGGGATCCTGGTCCCGGCACACGGCGCCCACGTTGTTGCCGCGGCCCATGTGGAGGTCGCACCGCCAACGGCCAGGGTGGCTCCGCGCTTCCGATCAAGGCCCGACCGGAGGACCCTTGACCGTCCCCCCCCCGGCTCACGCCGCTGTTCCCGCCGACACCGCCACGCCGGACCTTGCCGCCCGCAAGGCCACCCTGCGCGCCCACCTGCTGACGGCGCGGGCCAACATAGGTCCCGCGCGGGCGGAGCAGGCGGGCCGGGCCGCCCGCGATCACGCGCTGTCCGACGTCGCGCCGCCGCCCGGGGCCGTGGTCGCCGGCTTCTGGCCCATGCGGGGCGAGCTGGACCCGCGCCCGCTGCTGGCCGCGCTGGCCGCGCGGGGGCATCCGGTGGCGCTGCCGGTGACCCCGCCGAAGAGCGCGCCGCCCGTGCTGGTGTTCCGGCTGTGGGACGGCGATCCGGATGCGCTGGTGGACGGCCCCTTCAAGACGCGCCAGCCGCCCGAGAGCGCGCCCCGGGTCGAACCCGCCTGGCTGCTGGTGCCGCTGGTCGGCTTTGACCGGCGCGGGGTCCGTCTGGGCTACGGCGGCGGCTTCTATGATCGCCATCTGGCCGGTCCGGGCGCCGGGGCCACGGCCCTGGGCTACGCCTACGCCTGCCAGGAGGCGCCCCTCGCGTCCGGCGGCGTGCCCGTCGAACCCCATGACATCCCGCTCGCCGCCATCGTGACCGAGGCCGGGACGATCCATCCGGAGGCCCGGTGATGCGCATTCTCTTCCTCGGCGACATCGTGGGTCGCGCGGGCCGGGACGCGGTGCGCGACGCGCTGCCGCCGCTGCGCCGCCGGCTCGCCCCCGATGTGGTGGTGGCCTGCGGCGAGAACGCGGCCCACGGTTTCGGCATCTCACCGAAGATCTGCGAGGACCTGTTCGCCGCCGGCGTGGATGTCATCACGCTGGGCAACCATGCCTGGGACCAGCGCGACATCATCCCGTTCATCGCCAAGGAACCGCGCCTGATCCGGCCGGCCAACTACCCGCCCGGCACGCCCGGCGCGGGCTCCATCCTGATGACCGACGCCAGGGGCCGCCGCCTGCTGGTGGTGCAGGTGATGGGCCGCCTGTTCATGGACCCGCTGGACGACCCCTTCGCCGTGGTTCAACGCGAGATCGCCGCCGCGCCCCTGGCCGGGCCGCCCGGGCGCGGCGCCCATGCCATCCTGGTGGACATGCACGCCGAGGCCACCAGCGAGAAGATGGCCATCGGCCATTTCCTGGACGGCCGGGTGTCGGCCGTGGTCGGCGGTCATACCCATGTGCCCACCGCCGATGCCCAGATCCTGCCCGGCGGCACCGCCTACCAGTCCGACGCGGGCATGTGCGGCGACTACGATTCGGTCATCGGCATGGTGAAGGGGCCCGCCACCGAGCGCTTCGTGCGCAAGATGCCGACCGAGCGTCTGAGCCCGGCCGGCGGCCCCGCCACCGTTTGCGGCATCCTGATCGAGACCGACGACCGCACCGGCCTCGCGACGGCCATCGCGCCGGTGCGGATCGGCGGGCGTCTGGCCGCGACGGCGCCGGAATTTGACAGCGCCGGAGCGGCTTCGTAGGTTGTGCATTGCACAACAGGCGGCGAAGCCCCGGCACGATGTCGGATGTTTCGCTGCCGGACCCATGTCATGCTTGACGGACGGGCTCCGGCAAGCGAGACATCCAGGTCGCCACCCGCACCGGCCCGGCATGGCTGGTGCGGGTGGCGCGCCTGTGGTTTCGGCCCCCGTCACGGGGGGGCCATCGGTGAAGTCAGCGAGGGGACCGACCGGCCTGCCCCCGGGACCCCCCGCGCGCAAAAAGGACAGGGAGAGCCATGAAGGTCCTGGTCGCGGTCAAGCGCGTGGTCGATTACAACGTCAAGATCCGCGTCAAGGCGGACAAGTCCGGCGTTGAGACGGCCAACGTCAAGATGTCCATGAACCCGTTCGACGAAATCGGCGTCGAGGAAGCGGTCCGCCTGAAGGAGGCCGGCACGGCCACCGAGATCGTCGCCGTCTCCATCGGCCCGCAGGCGTGTCAGGAGACCATCCGCACCGCCCTCGCCATGGGCGCCGACCGGGGCATCCTGGTCAAGACGGACGACGAGGTGCAGCCCCTGGGTGTGGCGAAGATCTTCAAGGCCCTGGTCGAAAAGGAAGCCCCCGATCTGGTGCTGATGGGCAAGCAGGCCATCGACGACGACAGCAACCAGACCGGCCAGATGCTCGCCGGCCTGCTGGGCTGGCCCCAGGCCACCTTCCTGTCGAAGGTCGAACTGGGTGACGGCAGCGCCACCATGACCCGCGAGATCGACGGCGGCCTGGAGACCATCTCGGTCAAGATGCCCTGCGTCGGCACCGTGGACCTGCGCCTGAACACGCCGCGCTATGCCTCGCTGCCCAACATCATGAAAGCGAAGAAGAAGCCGATCGAGACGATCGAACTGGGCGACCTGGGCGTGGACACCGCGCCGCGCCTGACCACGGTCAGCGTCGAGGACCCGCCGGCGCGTCAGGCCGGCGTGATGGTGCCCGATGTCGCCGCCCTGGTGGACAAGCTGCGCAACGAAGCGAAGGTGATCTGAGCCATGAGCATTCTCGTCATCGCGGACCACGACACCACGGCCGTCCGCCAGAGCACCCTTGCGACCATGACCGCGGCCGGCCAGATCGGCGGCGATGTCACCGTGCTGGTGGCCGGGGAGGGCTGCAAGGCCGCCGCCGAGGACGCCGCGAAACTGCCCGGCGTCGCCAAGGTGCTGTGCTGCGACTCGCCGCTGTACGCCCACCACCTGGCCGAGTCCTTCGCGGCCCTGATCCTGGGGATCGCCAAGGACTACACCCACGTGCTGGCGCCGGCCGTGACCATGGGCAAGAACACCCTGCCGCGCGTCGCCGCCCTGCTGGACGTGGCCATGCTGTCCGACATCTCGGGCGTGGTGGATGCCGACACCTTCGTGCGCCCGATCTACGCCGGCAACGCCATGGCGACGGTCAAGAGCGCGGACGCCATCAAGATCATCACCGTGCGCGGGGCGTCGTTCGACAAGGCCGAGCACGGCAGCGGGTCGGCGACGGTCGAGGATCTGGCCCCGGCCGAGGATCCGGGCCTGTCCAGCTTCGTCGGCCAGGAACTGAGCAAGTCCGAGCGGCCCGAACTGACCAGCGCCCGCGTGGTGGTCTCCGGCGGGCGCGGCATGGGCTCGGGCGAGAACTTCCACCACATCGAGAAGCTGGCCGACCAGTTGGGCGGCGCCGTCGGCGCCAGCCGCGCGGCGGTCGATGCGGGCTACGCCCCCAACGACTTCCAGGTGGGCCAGACCGGCAAGATCGTCGCCCCGGACCTGTACGTGGCCGTCGGCATCTCCGGCGCGATCCAGCATCTGGCCGGCATGAAGGACTCCAAGGTCATCGTCGCCATCAACAAGGACGAGGAAGCCCCGATCTTCCAGGTGGCGGACTATGGCCTGGTGGCCGACCTGTTCGAGGCGGTCCCGGCCCTGGAGGCCGAACTGGCGAAGGGCTAGGACTGATCGGCCGGCGGGCGGCATCTCCCAGACGGGCCAGTGCGGCGCGGGTCCCCCGGGGCCGCCCGCACGGTCCCCGACAACAAGGATCACGGCATGATCAGCAAGATTGGCGTCATCGGCGCCGGCCAGATGGGCACCGGAATCAGTCACGTCTGTGCCCTGGCCGGCTTTGAGGTGCGTCTGACCGACGTCAGTCAGGACGTGCTCGACAAGGGCATGGGCGTGATCGGCCACAACATGACCCGTCAGGTCCGGCGCGGCCTGATCTCGGACGAGGACAAGGCCGCCGGGCTGGGCCGCATCCACCCCGCCGTGGGCATGGAGCAGTTCGGCGACTGCGATCTGGTGGTCGAGGCCGCGACCGAGGACGAAAAGGTCAAGCGCCAGATCCTGTCCGACCTGTGTCCGCACCTGTCGCCGGAATGCGTGCTCGCCTCCAACACCTCATCGATCTCGATCACGCGCCTGGGGGCCTCGACCGACCGGCCGGGCAAGTTCATCGGCATGCACTTCATGAACCCGGTGCCGCTGATGAAGCTGGTGGAGCTGATCCGGGGCATCGCCACCAACGAGGACACCTATCAGCTCACCCGCGTGGTCGTGGAAAAGCTGGAAAAGACCTCGGTGCCGTCCGAGGATTTCCCCGCCTTCATCGTCAACCGCATCCTGATGCCGATGATCAACGAGGCGGTCTACACCCTCTACGAGGGCGTGGGCAGTGTCGAGGCCATCGACAACGCCATGCGGCTGGGCGCCAACCACCCGATGGGGCCGCTGGAACTGGCGGACTTCGTGGGTCTGGATACCGTGCTGGCGATCATGCAGGTGCTGTACGAGGGCCTTGCCGATTCCAAGTACCGGCCCTGCCCGCTGCTGGTGAAGTACGTCGAGGCCGGCTGGCTGGGCCGCAAGACCGGCCGGGGCTTCTACGACTATGCGGGCGAGACCCCGGTTCCGACACGATAATCCCGTCCGGCTTGTGTCCTGATGCCGCATCCGACACGGTTTGACCTGTCGATGCGGGATCACGCCCGCGCGCCGATCACGACGCGCGGTCGAGGGCGGCCCGCATCCAGCGCACCACGGCGGCCTGGGTCTCGTCGGCAAGCGCCTGGATCGTCGGCAGGCGCGCCGACGGATCCCCGCCCACGGGCCGGTCGGCATCCAGGGCCGCGCCGGCATCGGCCAGGGGGCCGGCGCCGAACTGCCCGGCGAGGCCCTTGAGCGCATGGCCGATCCGGCCGACGGCCTCCGGGTCGGCGTCCCCGGCCTCGGCCGCGCGGGCCAGGGCGCCCACCTGCTCCGACACGCTGGTCAGCATGGCATGAACGATGGGACGCAGACGCGCCGGCCCCAGGCGCGCCACCAGCGCTTCCAGGGTTTCGCTGTCCAGCAGGGGCCGGTGGGCCGGTGCCGGATCGGGCCGCGGCCCGGCGGCCGGGGCGGGATCGTTCGCCCCGGTGATGGCGTCGCCCTCCGGTGTCTCGCGTCCAGCCGTCGGCGCCGGATCGAGCCAGGTGACCCCGCGCGCGCAGGCCCGGACCATGCCCGCCAGCCGCTCCCAGTCCACCGGCTTGGTCAGCAGATCCACCAGCCCGGCCGCCATGTACCGGGCGCGGTTCTCGCGCACGGCATCGGCGGTCAGGCCGATCACCGGCGGCGGATCGCCCGGCAGGGCGCGGATGGCCCGGGTCGCCTCGGTGCCGTCCATGACGGGCATCTGCATGTCCATGATCACCAGGGCATAGGCGTCCGGCCGCGCCGCCACGGCCTCCAGCGCGGCGCGGCCGTCGGCCACCTCGTCCACGACGAAGCCCATCCGCTCCAGCACGGTGGCGATCAGCAGCCGGTTGGCCACGGTATCCTCGGCCAGCAGCAGGCGGCTGCCGGGCGCGGCCCGGACCAGGTGGCTGTCCGGCCCCGTCAGAGCCGCCAGATCGGCGCCGGCCGGAGCCAGGGGCGCGACCCCGCCCCGTCCCTGCCCGGCCGCCACCGGCACCCAGAAGCGGAAGGTGGAGCCGGCGCCGGGCGCGCTCTCCACCGTGATGTCGCCGCCCATCAGCGTCACCAGCCGCTTGCAGATGGCCAGCCCCAGGCCGGTGCCGCCGAACCGGCGCGTGGTGGTGTTGTCGGCCTGGATGAAGGGCTGGAACAGAATCCGCCGCTGCGTCTCAGACAGGCCGATGCCCGTGTCCCGCACGGCGAAGGCCAGGATGAGCCCGCCGTCCGGGCCGGGGCGGTCCGGTTCCATGACGAGGGTGACCGATCCCGTCTCGGTGAACTTGATCGCGTTGCTGGCCAGATTGAACAGCACCTGCCGCAGACGGTACGGATCGCCCCGCACCAGGGGCGGGGCGGCGGGAGTCAGCTCGGCGTCCAGCCGCAGCCCCTTTTCCGAGGCGTTGCCGCTGAAAAGCTGGATGACGTCCTCGACGATCCGGCGCGGGTCGAAGTCCGCCAGGTCCAGGTCGAGCTGCCCGGCCTCGATCTTGGAGAAGTCCAGGATGTCGTTGAGCAGCGACAGCAGCGTGTCGGCCGAGCGCCGCAACGTCTCGGCATAGATGGTCTGGCGCGGCCCCAGGCCCGAGGCCCGCAGCAGGTCGGCCATGCCCAGCACGCCGGTCATGGGCGTGCGGATTTCGTGGCTCATCACGGCCAGGAAGCGGGACTTGGCCATGTTGGCCTCCTCGGCCTCCTGCTTGGCCTGACGCAGGGCCCGCTCGTCGGCGCGGCGCTGGGTGATGTCGCGGTAGAACCAGGCGCGCCCCCAGGGCGTTCCGTCCTCCCGCCGCAGCGCGCGCGAGTACCGCTCCAGCACCCGGCCGTCGCGCAAGGGGACCTCGACGCCCTCGCGCTCGTCCTCGTCCAGATGGCGGTACAGGTGCAGGATCCGGGTCTCGAAGCCCTCCGGATCGACCAGCCGGTCCCGTACCGCCTCGCGCAGGAGGGCGGACCGACCCAGCGCCAGGACCTCGTCGCTCAGCCCCCACAGGTCGGCGAACCGCCGGTTCCAGGTCAGGATGCGCCCGTCGGGCGAGGCCACCAGGATGCCGTCCGACGCCGTGTCCTGAAGGGCGGTCAGCAGCGTGTTCTGCCGCCGCAGGGCGCGGCGGACGTCGGTCTGCCGGGCCTCCATGCGGATCAGGGCGTAGGTCAGGGCGATCACCGCCATGGCCGAGACCAGGATGATGCCGACGCCCCAGGCGACGTCCCGGCGCCAGGGGGCCAGCGCGGCATGCCGGGACACGGTGGCGGCGGCCATCAGCGGATAGGTTCCGACCCGATGCACGGAAATGATGCGCATCATGCCGTCCACGGTGTCGTCGGCCACCAGGGTGTCGGGGCGCGGTCCGGACGGCATGCGCCCGGTCGCCGAGGCGATGACCCGTCCGATGGCGTTGCCGGGATCGGGCAGGCGCACCATCACCGTGCCGTCGGCATGCAACAGCGTCACCGAGGCATCCACCGACTGAAGGATGGTCTGGTAGGTGGCGGCGAAGGCGCCCTGGTCGATGACGGCCGCGATGCTGCCGCGCACGGCGCCGTCCTCGGCCCGCAGGGTGCGGATGACCGTGAACACGAAGCCCTCGGCCGGCGCGTCGGCCGGCCGCACCGGACTGACCCAGGCATGCCGGGCGCCGCTGTCCCGGTGCGCGCGATAGCCCGTCTCGCGGTCCAGGTCCGGCGGCGGCCCGGCGCCCGTCCACAACGTGGCCGTGCCGTCCGCCGCCGTGACCAGCACATCCCGGACCAGATCGTGGTGGCTGATGCGCTCGCGCAGGCGGTGGTCGGAGGTGGCGTCGGCCCCTGTCGCGGGCCCGGAGTGGAACGCTGCGACCTCGGTCAGCATGGCGTCCAGCGTGTCCAGCGTGCGGTCCGTGAACGCCGTGTAGGCGATCGAGAACGCCTGCGTGACATCGGCCGCGCGGGCCATGGCCTGGACGTAGCTGTTCCAGGTCCAGTAGCCGACCACGCCCACGATCAGCGCCATCATGACGGCGCCGGAGATCAGGACGACCGGACGGGACCGCCGCACGCGGCCGGGCACGGCCGCGCGCGGGTCATCGAACTGCGGATCGAGACTCATGACAAGTGACTGACCCGTATGCTGGTTCCGCGTCCCGCCGGTTGCGAGTGTACGACACTTGCGCCCGCGACGCCAGCAAGGCGGGCAGGCACGGCGGCGGGCTCAGGTTAACGGGATCGCTCTTCCAGGCTTTTGCAGGGAGTCGGAGACCAGCGCTCGAGGTCCTTCAGCCGCTTCGCGGCTTCAGGATGACATCCTATAATTTTAGTGCGTCATCCCGAGTGAGCGAAGCGATACGAGGGATCTCGAGAGGCCCCCTCCGACCGCGCGGAACAGGCCGTCATGTTAACCTGGACCCGTTGCCCTGCCCCCGCCGGGGGAGGCGCTAGGCCAACGTCCCGGTTGATGGTAAGGTTTTGCCGAGACACCGCGCGGGAAAGGACCGCCCCATGATGGAAACGTCGATCCTGGTCGTCACGCTGGTCGTCCTGGCCATCGTGTTCATCGTTCTCAGCGTGAAGCTGGTCCCCCAGGGGTGGGAGTTCACGGTGGAACGCTTCGGCCAGTACACCAAGACCCTGACGCCGGGCCTGCACCTGATCGTCCCGTTCGTCGAACGGGTCGGCCAGAAACTCAACATGATGGAACAGGTGCTCGACGTTCCCGAGCAGGAGGTCATCACCCGCGACAACGCCATGGTGAAGGTGGATGGCGTGGTGTTCTATCAGGTCCACGATGCCCCCAAGGCGGCCTATGAGGTCCGCCAACTGGAACTCGCCATCCTGAACCTGACCATGACCAACCTGCGCACGGTCATGGGCAGCATGGACCTGGACGAACTGCTGTCCCAGCGCGACCAGATCAACGCCCAGCTTCTGACCGTGGTGGACCTGGCGACCAATCCGTGGGGCGTGAAGGTCACCCGCATCGAGATCAAGGACATCTCGCCGCCGCGCGACCTGGTGGAGTCGATGGGGCGGCAGATGAAGGCGGAGCGCGACAAGCGCGCCGCGATCCTGGTGGCCCAGGGCGAGAAGCAGGCGACCATCCTGGAGGCCGAGGGCCGCCGCGAGGCCGCCTGGCGCGACGCCGAGGCGCGCGAGCGTCTGGCCGAGGCCGAGGCCCGCGCCACCACCCTGGTGAGCGAGGCCATCGGCGCCGGCGGCATGGGCGCGGTCAACTACTTCATCGCCCAGAAGTACGTGGAGGCGTTGCAGAGCCTTGCCGTGGCGCCCAACCAGAAGGTCCTGTTGCTGCCCATGGAGACCACCGGCGTGCTGGGCTCGCTGGCCGGCATCGCGGAGATCGCCAAGGAGGCCCTGCGCCCCGATCCCTCCGGCGGTGGCGGTGGCGGCGGCGATGGCCCGCGCCGGCGCGCGCCGTCGGCCCCGCCCGCACCGCCCGGGACCGGGGCGGCCTCCGCCTCGGTCATGCCCTCCATTCCACCGATCACGGGACCGGAGCCGGGCGCGACCGGACCGTGGGCAACGCCGTCGTGACCGGCGTCGCGGGCTGAACGGAGGGCACGGGCATGATCGACCTGACACTGCCGGAAACCCTGCTGTTCTGGCACTGGTGGATCCTGGCGGGGGTGTTCCTGGTGCTGGAGCTGGTGGCGCCGGGCGTGTTCTTCCTGTGGATCGGGCTGGCGGCCGGGGTCACGGGCCTGATCCTGATGGTGGTGCCGGCCCTGCCCTGGGAGCTGCAGGCGCTGCTGTTCGCCGGTCTGGCGCTGGGGGCGACCGTGGCCGGTCGGCGTCTGTGGCGGCCGGGCCGGGTGGCGACGGACCACCCGCTGCTGAACCGGCGGGCCCATCGCCATGTCGGGCAGGTGGTGACACTGACCCAGCCGCTGCGGGACGGCCGCGCCCGTGTGCGCGTCGGCGACAGCGAGTGGTCGGCGGTGGCCGACGATGTCTCGCTGATGCTGCCGGCGGGCACCTCGGTTCGGGTGGCGGCGGTGCGCGACGGCAATCTGGTCGTGATCCCGCTGGTGGCCGGGGGCGAAGCTCCCCAGGGCACCGGCCCCGCGGCCTCATGAGCGGGGCCGGCCGCACCTGGCTCGCTCAGGCACACCACGATCTGGCCGTCGCGGAACGCCTGCTGGCGGAGGGCGCGGCCCACGACTGGGCCAGCTATGCCGCGCAGCAGGCAGCGGAAAAAGCCTTGAAAGCCGTTCTGCTCGCGCTGGGCCAGGACGTGGTGCGAACGCACGACCTTGTGACGCTCAGCGCGGCGCTGCGACAGGACGGCGCCCTGACGGAGCTTCTGGACACCCCCGACCGGCTGGACGACCTTGCGGAGTTGACCCAGATGAACGTGGTGGCGCGATATCCCCTGGCGCCCGACGCCGGTGCACCGGCGGAGCGCATCACGCGTCGGCAGGCCGCGCAGGCCTGTGCCACGGCGCGGCAGGTTGTGGATTCGGCGGCCCGGTATCTGGATGCGGCGGCGGAGGGAGAGTAATGGTCTCCCTCGCCCACGCCCGTGCCCGGCGGCTGGAGGCCCTGCGCGCATCGGTGGCCGACGCGGCCCGCGAGGCCGTGGCGGGGCTTGATCCGCCGCCCGGGGTGTTGCTGTTCGGCTCTCTCGCCACCGGCGCGTTCGAGGGCGGGTCCGATGTGGACCTGCTGGTGGTTGGGCCGGACCGCCTGGACCGGCGGCCGTTCCTCAGGCGCAGCCTGCCCGTGGACATCGTGCGGATCGACCGCGCCGCCTTCGGGACGGACGGCACCCGCTCGCCGCTGGTGCGGCGGGCGCTGGCAGAGGGCACATGGCTCGTGCCGCTCACCCCGTAAACCGCACCGCGCCGCCCCGCCGGGGGTCGCCGGCGGCCTCCACCCGGCCGTCCGCATGGCGCAGCACGGCATGGACGCCGCCGAAGAACATGGACGATTTCGGCCACAGGCGGTGATCGGGGAAGGCGCGGGCGAGGGCGGTCACGTCGGCATCGGCGAAGCCCGGTTCGGCGTCCAGGTGGCCGCGCTCCACATGCAGGCGTGGCGCGGCGATGGCGTTGGCCAGCGCCTCCCCTCCGGCCAGCAGGCGGCAGAGCACCTGCAACAGGGCGGTGCGGATGCGGTTCGACCCGCCCGACCCCAGGGCGATGCGGGTGCCGTCCGCCCCTTCCGCCAGCGTGGGGGCCATCATGGAGGATACCCGCGTATCCGGCGTCCAGCGGAAGAAGCCGGCGGGGTTCAGGTCCTCCTCGCCCAGCATGTTGTTCAGCATGAAGCCGCAGCCGGGCACCATGTGGCCGCAGCCCTCGCCGTTCGAGACCGTGCAGGCGGCGGCGTTGCCGTCGGCGTCCAGCACCGACAGGTGCGTGGTGCCCCCCGTCTTGAGGGCCGTCTTGTGGGCGCGCGCCGCCATGTCGGCCCGCCAGCGGGCGATTTCGGGGTCCGAGAGCAGCGCGGCCACGCGGGCGTCGTCGGCGCCCAGGTTCAGATCCGCCGCGTCCCGCGCGAACCCGGTGACGTGGAGGATGCGGGCCAGGGTCAGCGGGTCGGGTGCGCCCTCCCCCGCGCTCTCCCGCTCCGCCTCGGCCAGGGCGAGCCCGAAGGCGATCAGCGCTCCACCCGCCGACGGCGGCGGGTTGGTGAGCACGCGCGCCCCCCGGAAGCGGCGGTCCAGGGGGGCCCGCCGGGCCACGCGGTAGCGACGCAGGTCCTCCAGGGTCAGCAGGCCGCCCTCGGCGCACATCCCGGCCATGGCCTGCGCCACGGGGCCGTCGCGCACCAGCGCCGCGCCCTCGCGGCCCAGCGCCTCCAGCATGGCGGCCAGGTCCGGCATGGCCCCGACCGAGCCCACGGGACGCGGCCGGGCGGGGTCGTCCGGATCGCCGAACACGGCCCGGGACTCCGGCGTCAGCAGCAGGATCGGCGCGATCACCCCGTGGATGTGCGCCTGCAAGGGGGCCAGGGGCACGCCCGCCTTGGCCAGCCGAATGCCCGGCTCCAGCAGGCGGGCGAAGGGCAGCCGCCCCAGCGTCTCGTGGATCGCGCACAGGCCGGGGATCATGCCCGGCACGGCGGCGGCGGCGCGGCCGACGTGAAACTCCTGCGTGGTGGTGCCGAAGTCCGCCAGCACGGGGGCGAAATCCAGCGCGGTGGCGGCTTCCGTCGGCGCGGCCCGGCCGGGCGTCTGGGCGAAGAAGTCCAGCACCAGCGGATCGCCGCCGGCCGGATGGGCGAGCAGAAAGCCGCCGCCGCCCGGGGAGCTGAGCGCGGGCTCGGCCACGAACGAGGCCGCCAGCCCCGCCACCACCGCATCGAAGGCCGTGCCGCCGTCCGCCAGGATCTCGGCCGCGGCCGCCGCCGTTTCGGGATGGCCCGCCGCCACCGCCCCGCGCGCGCCCAGCGCGCCATCCACCGTCATGATGCCCCATCCCCCCGAATGGCCGTTGCACACTCCGGCAGCATCGCCCGGGGGCGGGGGCGCTGGCAACCGTGTGGGGGTCAGGCAGGACAACGGGTTCACGTTGACATGAGGGCGCATTCCGCACCGTCGGCGCACGGCTCTCGAGATCCCTCGGCTCGCTTCGCTCGCTCGGGATGACAAAATACAATTAAAGGATATCGGGCGCGAGTCTCCCACCCTTTGCAAAGACCTGCAGGAGCGATCCCGTGGCCCTGAACGTGTTGCCCTATGGGCTCAGGTCCCCTCGCCGGTGTGGAACTCGGGCCATTCGCGGGCGACGATGGGGCCGTCCGACCGCAGGGCGTAGCAGGTGTCGATGATGCGCGGGCGCTCGCCGGTGTTGGCGGCCTTGCGCTTCTCCTCGCGGCGGAAGTGCAGCGTCTGATAGGCCGTGGCCGCCAGCGGCTTGAGCAGGTCCACCAGATGGGTGCAGCCCTCGCCCCGGCCCAGCAGCGTGCGCACCTGGCCCGTGAAGCCCGCCCCGATGGTCAGCCCGACAAGGCGCTGGTAGTTGGGCGTCACATGGCCGCAGATCGAGAAGGGCGAACTGTCGGTCACGGCCTCGACTTCGCGGATCACCAGATCATCGTCCACCGTAACCCGGAGCGACATGTCGTGCAGGGACTCGCCGGCCGCGATGTGGCCGCGCTCGTGGTTCCTGAAGGTATAGGTCTTGGTGTCCACGATGCGGGCCTCGATGTCCCACAGGCCGTCGTCGCGCTGATAGCCCCGGCAGTCGATATCGCGGGTGTGGATGTGCCGACGCGGCTGAGGCGGGGAGAGCGGCATGGGCGGAATCCTTTGGCCGGGCGGTGGGTCGGGGCACCCGTTCATGTATACGCCTGCGTATGGACAACGTCCAGGGGCCGGCGAGCGCCGGGGGCTCGCGCGGGCAAGGGCGCGGGCGCGGGCACGGGACGCGGCGCACCGCCAATTCAGTGAAAGACGGTCACAGGAAAAATCCCCGCGGTTGAGAGAGTCGAAAAAACCTGATGACAAGATAGATAAAAAACGGCAAAATTGTTTTGGGATACGGGCAAGAAACGGGCAACAAAATAGAGCGGACAGCGCGAAGAATACCCAAGAGTTGAGCCGATCCAGACCGACCGGCATTTCGTGGTGCGATCGGCGACGGGCCACAGGTCCGCCGATCGAGCGACCCCGTGGCTGCGTCCATTGGCGCGTTCAGGAGGGATGTTTAACCAACGCGGTCCGTCGATTGGGTCGCGGCCTCCGGGATTCCGGCCATGGATCAATACAGTCACGTCCCGCCCGACTCCCCGGGCTCCGGCAGGCAAGGCGCGGCGTTCTGGTCGCCGGCGTCCGTGCTGACCGCGGCCCTGCGGACGTTCAGCACGCCGGTGTCCATCAAGGATGCCGCCGGCACCATCCGGATGGTCAACGAGGCGATGACCCGCCTGCTGGGGCGCCTCGCGGCCGAGGTGGAAGGCAGAACCGCCCGGGACGTGTTTCCGGCGGACATCGCCTCCGTCCTGGAACAGGACGACCGCACGGTGTTGATCGGCGGCCGGACGGTGACGCGCGACCAGCTCCTTCCCACCCGCCGGGGCCTGGTCTGGGTCGAGGTGCGCAAGGACCCGATCATCGAAGACGGCGTGTGCGTGGGCGTCCTGACCGCCATGCGGGAAATTTCCGATCACATGGAGGATCTGCACCGCCTGCGCCGGTCCACCGGGCTGCTGGACCGCTTCTTCTCGCAGAGCCTTTATGCCGTCGCCTGCCTGGACCGACGCCTGACCGCCGTCAGGGTCAACGAGGCCTATGCCCGCCTGACCGGGCACGACGCGGCGGACTTCATCGACCGGGCCCTGTTCGAGGTTGCGCCCGACGACGAACTGGAAGCGATCTGCCGGCGCGTGCTGGCCACCGGCGCACCGTTCCGGGCCGACGCGCGGCCCGTTCCCACGATCCGGGGCGACGGCGCCGGGTCCACGTTCTGGGATGTGTCCATCCAGCCGATCCGCGATGCGGCCGGGGTGATCGACGGCCTGACCGTGACCCTGGTGGACGTGACCGAACGCAAGGCCGCCGAAGCCGCGCTGCACCAGAGCGAGCACGACAAGGCGCTGATCCTCGCCAGCATCTCGGACATGGTCGCGTTCTTCGAGCACGATGACCTGCGCATGACCTGGACCAACGTGGCGGCGGGCGGGTCGGTCGGCACGGACAAGGACGCCCTGTGCGGGCGGCCCTGCCATGCGGTCTGGGGCGAGCGGGACGGCCCCTGCCCCGGCTGCCCGGTGCTTGAAGCCTTCCGGACGGGCCAGCCCGCCGACTCCGAACAGACCACGCCGGACGGGCGCGTCTGGTCGATCCGCGCCTTCCCGGTGCAGGACGAGGCCGGTGGCCTCAAGGGCGTGGTCGAGGTGGGCCGCGACATCACCGACCGCAAGCAGGCCGACGCGGCGTTGCAGCGCAGCCTGGAGAACCTGAACGCCTTTTTCTCGCTGTCGCGCGACCTGCTCGCCGTGGTGGATGCCGACGGCCGCATCGTCGAGGCCAACCAGACCCTGCTGGACCGTCTGGGCTGGACCCGCGCCGCGTTGATCGGCCAGCCCATGGCCGTGCTGCGCCCGGCGGACAGGCAGGCCGAGGCGGACACTGACCTGCGGGACATGCAGGCCGGCCGCGTGGAGATCCTCACCCACCCGCTGGCCACATCTGCGGGTCGGCCGGTCCAGGCGGAAACCCGCATCGCGCGGGGCACCTGGAATGGCGCGCCGGTGCTGTTCACGGCCAGCCGGGACCTGTCGGCGCTCGCCCTGTCGGAAGAGAAGTTCAAGAAGGCCTTCACCAACAACGCCACCCTGATGGCCATCACCGACCCGGAGACCGGCCGCTTCGTCGAGGCCAACGAGGCCCTGCTGCATGTCATCGGACAGCGGCGGGAGGCGGTCATCGGCCGAACCTCGGTCGAACTGGGCCTGTTCCCCACCCAGACGATCCGCAATGCCATGACCCGCGAAGCCGCCCGACCGGGGGCGCAAGGGCCGGTCGAATTCCGGTTCACACGGCCCGATGGCCGCCCCTTCATCGGCGAAATGACCGGGCACCTCATCACCAGCGGCGAGACCCCCTACATGCTGACCATGGTGACCGATGTCACCCGCCAGCGGGAGTTGATGGCGGAACTGGAGCATCGGGCCACCCACGACGGTCTGACCGGGCTGCGCAACCGGCAGCAGGGGAACCGGGACCTCGACCAGGAAGCGGCGCGGGCCGAGCGCATGGGGACGCCGCTCGCCCTCGTCATGATCGACGTGGACCACTTCAAGACGGTCAACGACACGCTCGGCCACCCCGGCGGGGATCAGGTCCTGCGCGAGGTGTCCCGGCGCCTGAAGGACCGGCTGCGCGAGATCGACCGCCTGGCCCGCTGGGGCGGCGAAGAGTTCGTGGCCATCCTGCCCGGCACCGATGCCGCGGGCGCCCTGCATCTCGCCGAGACCCTGCGCGCCGCCATGGCCGAGGCCACCCTGGACGGGATCGCGCCGGTCACCATCAGTCTGGGCGTGGCGGTTCACCGGCCGGGACAGTCGGTGGCCGAGTGGGTGACGCGGGCGGATGCCGCCCTGTACGCCGCCAAGGCGGCGGGCCGGAACTGCGTGCGGATGGCGGATTGAACGACGCCCGGCGCCCGATTATGTCACATGTAATACCAACGGCATCTGACGATGACCGTTGATGTCCGGGAGACTCACGATGCCCATGAGCAACGCCGAACGAGTCCGCAAGCGCCGCGTTGCGCGCCGCCGGCCTGCGTCCCGTGCAGATCTGGGTCCCTGATACCCGGCGGCCGGGATTCGAGGAGGAATGCCGGCGGCAATCGCGGATTGTTGCCGAGGCGGACGCCGCCGACCCCGATCTGTCGGCCTTCATGGAGGCCGCGCTCGCCGATGTTGATGACTGGGACCCCTTATGAGGCGTGGCGATCTCGTCACCGTGGCCATACCCGGCGATTTCGGGAAACCGCGCCCCGCCCTGGTCGTGCAGGCCGACCAATTCGTGAACACGTCCACCGTCACGGTCGTTCTGATCTCGGGGACCCGCATCGATGCCCCACTCCTGCGCCTGGACGTGGAGCCCACCGTCTCTAACGGCCTGCGGAAACCGTCCCAAGTCATGGTGGACAAGATCATGACCCTGAAACGGGACAAGGTCGGCGCGGTGATCGGGCGGGCCGATGACGCGACCATGACGGCGGTTTCCCGCGCCTTCGTCCTGGTCCTCTTCCTGGGGCTGGCCTGACCCGGCTACTCCGTATGCTCGAACGACGGGTCCGGCAGCGGATCGCGCATGGTCACGAATTCCTCGGCGGCGGTCGGGTGGATGCCCACGGTGGCGTCGAAGTCCGCCTTGGTCGCCCCCGCCTTGATCGCGATGCCGATGCCCTGGATGATCTCCGGCGCGTCCACGCCCACCATGTGGGCCCCAAGAACCCTGTCGGTCTCGCGCGAGACGATGAGCTTCATCATGGTCTTCTCGTCGCGGCCCGACAGCGTGTACTTCATGGGCCGGAAGCGCGAGACGTAGATGTCCACCGGCTCCTGCTTGCGGGCCTCGGCCTCGGTCAGGCCGACGGTGCCGATGGGCGGCTGGCTGAACACGGCCGAGGGGATGGCGCCGTAGTCCACCGGCGTCGGGGTCTTGCCGAACACCGTGGCGGCGAAGGCCATGCCCTCCTTGATCGCGACCGGGGTCAGGTTGACGCGGTCGGTGACGTCGCCGATGGCGTAGATGCTGTCCACCGACGAGCGGTTCCACTGGTCCACCACCACGGCCCCGCCGGGGGCGAGGGTCACGCCCACGTCCTCCAGGCCGATGCTTGCCGTGTTGGGCGCGCGTCCGGTGGCGTACATGACGGCGTCGGTCTCCATTTCCTCCGAACAATCGGAGAGCAGCGACAGCGTGCCGTCGTCCCGCTTCTCGATCGAGCGGATCTGGCATTCGCGCACGATGCGGATGCCCTTCTTCTCCATCTCTATGGCCAGGGTGGACCGCACGTCCTCGTCGAAGCCGCGCAGGATCTGGCCGGCGCGGATGACCTCGGTCACGGTCGAGCCCAGCGCGTTGAAGATGCCGGCGAACTCCACCGCGATATAGCCGCCGCCGACGATGGTGATGCGCTCCGGCCGGGCGGGCAGATCCAATGCCTCGTTGGAGGTGATGGCGTGCTCGATGCCCGGGATGTCGGGCATCGTGGGCCAGCCGCCGACGGCGACCAGGATGGTGCCGGCGGTCACGGTCTTGCCGTCCACCTCGACGGTGTGAGGATCGACGATGCGGCCGCGCCCCTCCAGCAGGGTCACGCCGGCGTCGCGCAGCAGGCGGTGATAGACGCCTTCCAGCCGCTTCAGCTCGGTTTCCTTGTTCTCGACCAGCGCGCCCCAGTCGTGGCGCGCCCCGTCCAGCGTCCAGCCGTAGCCGGCGGCGTCCTCGAAGTCCTCGGCGAAGTGGGCGCCGTAGACCAGCAGCTTCTTGGGCACGCAGCCGCGCATGACGCAGGTCCCGCCGACGCGGCTGTTCTCCACGATGGCGACCTTGGCGCCGTACCGGCTGGCGGCGATGCGGCTGGCGCGCACGCCGCCGGAGCCGGCCCCGATGGTGACGAGGTCATAGTCGTAGGTCGCCATGGTCAGTCCGCTCCTGCACAGATCGTCTGAAGAAAATGCGCGCCCCGTATGTGGCGCGCGAGACCGCGCGGGGCAACCCCGAAGCACCATCGGGAGTGGACGCGGACCCACCCCAGGGTATAGTGCGGCGGCCATGACGTCACCAGCCTCCCCCGACGGGCCGCTCCCGCCCCCCGACCGGCCGCGCGTGCTCGCGCTGCTGGACGGGCTCGCCGGCAGCAACAGCCAGACTCGCGGCGTCGTGCAGGCGCTCGGCCTGCCCGCGCTGGACTGCCCGCTCGCCTACCGCCGCGAATGGCCGTGGCAGCGGGCCGTGGGGCATGTTCGCATTACCCTGGAGTCCGAGGAACGCCTCGTCAACGCGCCGCCGCCGGCGCTGGTCGTCAGCACCGGCCGGCGCGCCGGGGCGGTGGCGCGCGGGCTGGCTGGGTTCTACCGCCGCCGCGACGGCTGGGCGCCGCGCCTGGTGCACGTGCAGGACCCGCGCTTCGGCCACGACGATTTCGACCTGATCGCGGTGCCGGACCACGACCGGGCGCTAGAGACCCTGCGGGCGCGCTCCAACGTGCTGGTGGTGACCGGCGCCCCCCATCCTCTGACCGTCGATCGTCTGGACGCGGCGGCCCAGGACTGGCGGGCGCGCGTCGAGACCCTGCCCCGGCCCTGGATCGCCGTGCTGGTGGGCGGCGACAGCGGACGGCGGCGACTCGACGGCACGGTGGCGGCGGCCCTGGTGCGACAGGCGGGCGCCCTGGCGGCGCGGGCCGGCGGGTCGCTGCTGGTGACCACCAGCCGGCGCACGCGGCCGGACGCCGTGACCGCCCTGCGCCGGGGACTGGCCGAGGGCGGGGCGCCCCACCTGCTGCTGCCCTGGACCGAGGATCCGGCGGAGAACCCCTATCTCGGGTTCCTGGGGCTGGCCGACGCGACCGTGGTGACCGGCGATTCCATGTCCATGCTGACCGAGGCGACGACCACCGCCCGGCCGCTGTACGTCTTCGCGCCCGAAGGCTGGGCGCGCGGCCCCCACGCCCGCTTCCATGCGTCGCTGGTCCAGGCCGGCGCGGCCCGCCCCCTGACCGACGACACGCCGTGGCAGGACTGGCGGGGCGCGCCCCTCAACCCGGCGGCCGACATCGCCCGGGCCGCCCGCGCCCTGCTGGACGGGAGTCGGGCCGGGGCGTGATTTCCACCGGATAATTCCGAGGTTTTTACTCGAAATCCCCGACAGGCACGCCATATCATCCCCACGCGGGGCGCGGTCCGCATGGACGTCCGCGCTCCACCCAAGACCACGAACGGGGAGGATCACACCCATGGCAAAGACCCTCGGCTCCCGCCTGACAACGATGGGCGCGGCTGCCCTGCTGGCCACCGGCCTGGGCGCCGGCGCGAGCGTTGCGCAGGCTCAGGACTCGACCAGCTACACGCTGGCCACCGCCACCACCGGCGGCACCTACTACCCGGTGGGCGTGGCGCTGGCGACGCTGACCAAGGTGAAGCTGGAGCCCGGCACCGGCATTTCCATGTCGGCCATCACCTCGGCCGGCTCGGGCGAGAACGTCAAGCTGCTGCGCGAGGATCAGGCGCAGTTCGCCATTCTCCAGGGCCTGTACGGCAAGTGGGCCTGGAACGGCACCGGCGCGGTGGAAGGCGACGGCCCGCAGGAGTGGATGCGCTCCGTCACCATGCTGTGGCAGAACGTGGAGCACTTCGGCATCCGTTCCGATCTGGCCGAGAGCGGCACCATCTCCGACATGGCCGGTCTGGAGGGCCGGGGCTTCTCCATCGGCCGCAAGAACTCCGGCACCGAGGGCTCGGGCCGCGAGATCCTGGGCAACCTGGGCTATGACGTGGATGCGCACTTCGATGTCGCCTATCTGGGCTACGGGCCGAGCGCGGAAGCCTTCGTGAACGGCACCATCGACGGCTTCAACATTCCCGCCGGCCCGCCCGTGGGTGCGATCACCCAGGCGTTCGCGGGCGCGGGCGACGCGCTGACCATCCTGGACTTCACCGACGAGCAGATGGCTCAGGCCAACGGCGACGGCGAACTGTGGACCCGCTTCGTGATCCCGGCCGGCACCTATCCGGACCAGGCCGAGGACATCAACACCATCGCCCAGCCGAACTTCCTGGCCGTGCACGAGGGTGTGGACGAGGAGTCGGTCTACCAGATCACCAAGACGATCTACGAAAACCTGCCGTTCCTGAACAACATCCACCCGGCCACCAAGGCGATGGCGCTGGACAAGGCCATTGCCGGCCTGCCCGCGCCGCTGCACCCGGGCGCCGCGAAGTACTTCGAGGAACAGGGCATCACCATCCCGGATCACCTGAAGGCGATGTAGGATCAACGGCATCTGACGATGACCGTGGACGTCCGTGGCCGGACGGGGGAAATCCCTGTCCGGCCCGGTGTTTGCCCGGGCCGGCATCACCCCTGCAGCCCACGCACAGGACCGGGAACCACGGCCGTCGCGGCGGGGGACCGGCCTGGAACGGGGATGCCCACAGATCCCCGCTCGATGGACAGGGGGCAGCCGCTCCGGGCGATCCGCCAGAAGTTCTCATTTTGGCCGCGTGGCTTCTGGTGGCAACCGCCGGGAGTCCCGGGTGCGACCTTACCTCCCTCCCCTGGATAGGGGAGGGCAGGGGTGGGGTTGAAAAAAAGCGCGTGGGGTTGAAAAAAAGCGCGTGGGGTTGATGCGGGACGCGGGATCCGTGCGGACATCGCCTCGCCCCCCTCCCAACCTCCCCCCGGCGGGGGGAGGAGAACAGTCCAGCGCCGGGTGCAGCGGTGTTCTGCCTCCATCCTGAGAACTGTTGGCGATTCGCGCCATGCCTTTGCGTTCGGCGCCCGGCGCGCTATATCCGAGGCATCGTTCCCGAAAGGCATTCGGCCCATGAGCACCTTCGTGATTCCCCCCGCGCCCCGCACCACGCTGCCCGTCGCGGGTGAGACCGGGCGGTTCCCGGTCCGCCGGGTCTTCTGCGTCGGCCGCAACTACGCCGAGCACGCCCGCGAAATGGGCGTCGATCCCACCAGCCATCCGCCCATTTTCTTCAACAAGCCAGCCGATGCGGTCGTGCCCGAGGGCGGCGATGTGCCCTATCCGCCCGCCACCACCGAGCTGCACCACGAGGTCGAACTGGTGGTGGCGCTGAAGAGCGGTGGACTGGCCATCCCGGCGGCGCGCGCCGTGTCCTGCATCTTCGGCTACGCGGCCGGGATCGACCTGACCCGGCGCGACCTGCAGGCCAAGGCCAAGGCGGCGGGCGAACCCTGGGACATGGCCAAGGGCTTCGATCTGGGCGCGCCGGTCGGTGTGCTGGCGCCGGCCGAAAGCCTGGACGGCCCGCCCACATCGGGCGTGATCCGCCTGACGGTCAACGGCAGGGTCCGCCAGCAGGGCGACCTGTCGCAGATGATCTGGTCGGTGCCCGACATCATCCACCACCTGTCCCGGTTCGTGGAACTGCGCGCGGGTGACCTGATCTTCACCGGCACGCCGTCCGGCGTGGCGGCCTGCGGCCCGGGCGACCACCTGGAAGCCACCGTGGCCGGGCTCGCGCCGCTGAGCGTGCGTCTGGTGGCCACGCGGGGCGCCTAATCCCGCGCCGGCAGGGTGACGGTGAAGCGCGCGCCGGCGACGTGGCCGGCGCCGTCGGTGCGGGTTTCGCCCCGGATGGCGCCCCGGTGGCTTTCCACGATCTGGCGCGAGATGGACAGCCCCAGCCCGGAGTGGGTGCCGAACTTCTCGCCCGCCGGCCGCTGGGAATAGAAGCGGTCGAAGATGGCCGATTCCTTGCCCGGCGGCAGCCCCGGTCCGCTGTCGTCCACCCGGGCCACGATGAACCGGCCCTCGCGCGCGGCGGTCAGGGTGACGGTGCCGCCGTCCGGACTAAAGGAAATGGCATTGGCGAGCAGGTTCTGGAACACCTGACCCAGGCGGCTGTCGATGCCGTTGACCATCAGCGGCCTGCCGTCGCGCGGCCCCACGAAGCGGACCGTAATCCCGCGCTGCGACGCGGTGGTGGCGTGGACATCGGCGAGGGCGCCCAGCAGGCGGGTCAGGTCCACCGGCTCGGACTGGATGCGCGACAGTTCGGCGTCCAGCCGCGAGGCGTCGGAGATGTCCGAGATCAGCCGGTTCAGCCGCTCCACGTCGTCCAGGATCACGCTCATCAACCGGCGCTGCTGGTCCGGGTCGGTCACCCGCGCCACCGTCTCCACCGCGCTGCGCAGCGAGGTGAGCGGGTTCTTGATCTCGTGGGCGACGTCGGCGGCGAAGCGCTCGATGGCGTCCATGCGGGCGGACAGGGCGGCCGTCATCTCGATCAGGGCGGCCGACAGCTCGCCCAGTTCGTCGCGGCGGCGCGAATAGTCGGGGATGTCGCGGTGATCGCCGTGGGCGTGCCGCACCCGGTCCGTGGCCCGCGCGAGCCGGGTCAGCGGCCGCACCAGGGTGCCCGACAGGTACAGCGACATCAGCACCGTCAGCGCCAGGATGGCGGCGAAGATCTCCAGGATGGCGAGGCGCAGGGCCAGCACGTCGCCCTCGATGTCGGCATCGTCCGACGACACCATGAGCGCCCCCACCACCTGCTTGAAGTACTGCACCGGCACGGCGACGCTGAGGATCACCCGGTCGTTGGCGGTGTTGCGGCGCACGGCGCCGGTCATGGTGCGACCGGCGAGGGCGGCCTGCACCTCCTGATAGTCCGCCGCGACCGGGTTGGCGGTCTCGGTGTAGGGTGGCAGTTCGGCGCGCGGCATGACCAGGCGGTACACGCGATCGAGCGCGCCCGAGACGGTCACCATCACCTCGTCCACCCAGTCCCGCATGGGGTCGGGCTCGGGCAGCGGCGGCAGCGGCGAGACCTGGAAGCGCCCGGCCGGCCCGCGCCGGCTGTCCGTGACCAATTGGCCGTCCAGGTCGAACAGGCGGCTGCGGATGCCCGTCAGTTCCGACAGGCGGCGCACGATCTGGCTGGCCAGCTCGGGGGTGATGACCTGACCGGGCACCAGACTGCGGGTCTCGGGGTGGACCTCGAAGGTCAGCGAGCCCTCGGCGACGGCGGCGGCGATCAGGTCGGCCTCGGTGCGCAGCGCCTGCAGGCGGGCCTGGGTCAGGGTCTCGCGGTAGTCGTCCAGGTACAGCATGCCGCCGACCAGCAGGATCGGCGCCAGCAGGTTGACGGCCAGGATGCGCCACGTCAGCCGCGAGCGCAGCACCGATCCGGTCCAGGGGCGGCGGCGCGGCGCCGCCGGGGCGGGCCGGTCGGCGTCGGGCTCGCGGTCTCGATCTCGGGTTCGGTCCCGGCCGCGGGCTCTCACGCCTTGTCCTTGTACCGATAGCCGACGCCGTACAGCGTCTCGATATCCGAGAACTCGCCGTCCACCTCGCGGAACTTCTTGCGCAGCCGCTTGATGTGGCTGTCGATGGTGCGGTCATCGACGTAGATGTTCTCGCCGTAGGCCGCATCGATCAACTGGTCGCGGCTCTTCACGTGGCCGGGGCGCTGGGCGAGGGACTGCAGCAGCAGGAACTCGGTCACCGTCAGGTTGACCGGGTCGCCCTTCCAGGTGCAGAGGTGGCGTTCCGGGTCCATCACCAGTTCGCCGCGCACCAGGGCCTTGTCGGACAGGTCCTGCGCGCCGTCGGGCCGGGCCTCGCCCCGGCGCATGATGGCGCGGATGCGCTCGATCAGCAGGCGCTGGGAGAACGGCTTCTTGATGTAGTCGTCCGCGCCCATGCGCAGGCCCATCAACTCGTCCACCTCGTCGTCCTTGGACGTGAGGAAGATCACCGGCAGGCTGGAGCGCGCGCGAAGGCGCTGCAGCAGCTCCATGCCGTCCATGCGCGGCATCTTGATGTCGAGCACGGCCAGGTCCACCGGGTCGGCGGTCAGGCCGCGCAGGGCCTCGGCGCCGTCGGTGTAGGTGGTCACGGCGTAGCCCTCGGCCTCCAGGGCGATGGAGACCGAGGCCAGGATGTTCTGGTCGTCGTCCACGAGCGCGATGCGGTTTGCCAAGGGGGGCATCCTTTCGGAGTGATGGCGTGCGGCCCGGAGCATGGGCCGGGTAGGACCTACCCTGCCGCGCGGCGCGGCGGCGCGCAAGACGGCGCCGGCCCGCGCCCTGACTCATCAGGCCGCAGGATTATGGCGCGGGACGGGATGCACTTGGCGCGAAAGGATGGCGCGGAGGCGGTCAGACGAGGCCGACATGATAGCTCTTGAGGAGCTTCAGGGTTTCGCGTCGCCAGGGCGGCAGCATGATGGCTTCATGGGGCGTGGCCTGAAGCTTGTGTCTGGCCCGGTCGAACACGGCCAGACACGCCAGATGGGTCAGATAGGAATGATAACACACCCCGTCGAGCCGCTCGTCGTCGAACGCCATCCCGGCGAGATGCTGACCGGGCGTGTGCGGATCGGCGCCCGTGATGTCCGGATGCAGACCCGCTAGCACAAGGTCACCGTCGGTCAGGGCGAGCACCCTGAGGCGCTCCTTCACCGTGACTCGGGTGACCTGCCAGTAGTTCAGTTCTTGTTCTTCGCGGACCACGCCGGGGTTTCCGATGCGGGAGCGCCGGACGATGGTTTCGGCGAACGCCGTTTCAAAATCGACCGCGAGATAGATCGTGGCGAAGCGGGGCGGCCTTTGCGGGTCGCTGAATCGGGATGAGCCAAAACCGCAGCCGAGTGGCTGCTTATCCCCCTCCTTGTTGTAATACACCCTGTAAAAGACAGGGTGATTTTCTCGAATAGAGAAATGGAGGGCCTGATTGAGATCGGTCGCGTACGGCGACGGTGCAGCGATGTTTGTCGTGAGCGGGGTCGAGATCGTGGTCATGGCCTTGCGCGGTGGTGGGGGCGAATCGCATCAGGGATGGGAATCGCCCCCCCCAGGGGCAGGGCGACCGTGTGCCTACACCCCACCACCGTATCGCGCATTTTCGACAAGTTCCAGCACCGAGTTGCTGTCGCCCGACCGCAAGGCCTGTATGGGCGTGCGTCCCTGCAGCGATCCGTGCGACGTGAACAGGAAGCTGTGCACGGCCCATGGTCCGCCCAGGGCCTCCAACAACCGAGGCAGAACCTCCTTCAGGGCCGGCATGATCAAAGTCGGTCCGCCCGGATGCTGAATGATCTGCCAGGCCGGGTAGCGGTAGCCGCGTTTCTCGCCTTGCAGGCCGAGCACGGTGCCGTCCTGCCTGCGTTTGTCCAGAGCCTGCCGCGACATGCCAACCTGCTTGGCGAACGCGGTGCCGGATAGGTAGTCGGGCTGCGACAGGATGTCGTGCGTGACCTGCCGGCCCATGCCACGCAACTCGGTCAGCAAGGCGTCGTCGGATTCCTCCTCCGCGACCTCCAAATCGTCGGGTCCGCGCGCCTGCACTTCCCCTTCCGTGTGGTCATCCCGCCCGCGATCTTCAGCAGATGTCGCCTCGCTCCGGGTCGCCTCAGGGACGCGTACGTCGCGGGCCGGTATAGCGCTATGGTGCTCCTGCAACTCGATCTCCGGGCACACATCGTACTCCGGTGCGAACTGGGTCGCCGCGGCACTGGACATATCCTCGTCTTCCATCCTCGGACTCCTATTCCTGCCGGGCTGCCAGACCTGCCGGAGTCGTCCTGGCGCGGTGTGCGCCAATGCCTCCCCCCAAAAGGCGACGAACCGTGGTCTTGCCGGCATCCATGTGGGCGCCTTGCGGCGCGAAAACCTGTATGACATCAGGGTCCTGGCTTCAGGGGCACCGCCGGGAACAGAGCCCTGAGAGAATCGGGCAGCCCCCGGACCCGCGGTGCAGAGCCTGGACCTATTCACTCTCTGCCTGTTCGTCAACCTTGTCAATTCCGTATTATTCGCATTTTTCGCAATTTTCGTTGTTTTCGCCTCATTCGTCCGGGTCGGCAAGCCCGAGACGGCCCCTGCTCCGATCACTGCGTCTTCAGGTACTCGATGATCGCCCATCGCTCGGCGGGGGTCAGGCCGCCGGAGGGATACAGGTGGCCGCCGTTGCCGTTGCCGGGCAAACGGGTGTCGAAGCGGAACCGGCCCGGGGCCTCCCCGCTCTCATAGCCCAGCCGCTCCAGGTCCAGCGCCCGGCCGCCGGTCCAGAACACGGTGCGGCGCTCCTCGACCGGCGACAGCAGTTCGTAGATGGTGGGTACCGACCCGTTGTGCAGGTAGGGCCCCGTCGCCCAGACCCCGGCCAGCGGGCCGGCCTTCATGTCGGTCAGGCGGGGCGGACGGGTCGGCACCGGCCGGCCGTCCGGCCCCGGGTCGAACCGGAAACCGTTGAGCGCCACCTTCTCCTGCGGCGACAGGTCGGCGTCGTCCATGGCCCGCTCGACGGCGGCGGCCACGGTCCCGGCGAAGAACAGGGGCGCGGGCACCACCTCGGCCCCGTCGAACAGCCGCGCCGTGGTGGCGTTGGTCGCGATCTGCCGGGTCAGCAGGCTTTGGGCGTAATTCGGATCGGTGCCCACGGTGCGGAAATCCACCCGGCCGATGCGGATGAAGCTCTTGCCGAAGGGGTTGTCCGCCGGATCCGTGCGCGCGTAGGGCGGCATGGTGTGGCAGCCGGCGCAGGAGTCGCGGACCAGGGCCTCGCCCTCGGCGGCCAGGGTCCTGTCGATGACCCCCATGCGGGCCTCGTCCCAGGCCGGCGGCTCCAACTGGCGCAACCACTCTTCCATTGCCGCCAACTCCGGCAGCAACATGGTGGAGCGGAAGGCCTCCGCCCCCGCGTCCGGCCCCAGGGCCGTGCGCCCGAACACGCCCAGCACCTGACCGCCGTTGCGCGCGATGGGACTGGCGGCGATCGGGTTCCACTGCACGAAGTCCAGTTCCGGTGTCAGCCACAGCGCGGGATAGCTGGTGGGCGCGGCCACCGGATGCAGGTTGGATGGTTCGGCCTGATCCCGCACCGCCAGGGCATTGACGATCTGGGTCAGGGCATCGACCCGACCGAACCCGGAGTCCAGCGCCGGGCGGCGCATCACGGCGTCGGCGGCGAGGGTGCGGTCGAAGGCGGCCAGCTCCGCCGCCAGCGCCCGCGCCGCGTCGGCGTCGGTGGCGCCCAGGGCGCCCAGGGCGCCCAGGGCGGTGGTGAAGCGGGCCAGCCGCTCGGGGTCGCGCACCGTCAGCGACACCGCCCGGGCGAGCGCCTGATAGAAGCGGTCGAAGTCCAGATGCGCCGGCGCGCCGTCGATGCGGATCGGTGCGCCGTTCACCTCGACCGTGGCGGTATGGCAGGCCGCACAGGTCAGGCCGATCTGGTCCGCCTTCCGCTCCACCGCGAGCCCGATCGGGTAGCCCTCCGGATTGAGCGCCGCATCCGGGCCGTCCCCGTCCGGCGGCAGGAAGCCGAACCGTTCCAGGTACGCCGGGTCGCCGAACCGGCCCGCGCCGTCCGGTCGCTCCAGCGCCGCGAACCACGACGCCGGCATCATGTGCGAGCCCTGGGGCGTGTAATAGAACTGCTGGCGCAGGGCCGGCGACCACCCCTGGTCCAGATACGAGAGCGGCTGGTCGGTGGGCGGCGACGCGCCGTCCGGCGGGAGGGCGCAGGCGGCGAGGGCGGCCGCCAGGGCGAGAGCCGGCGGCGCGAAGGCTCGGGCGAGGCGCATGGGGGCTCTCCGGGCGGTGGACGGGAACGGAGCGATGCGCGGGACCGTCGCCGGATCGGCCGGCCCCCGGGGTTCGGAGCGGGGGTTCGGAGCGGGGGGGGATCAGGGCGGGGGACACCCTCCAGAATGATCCAGCCTCATATCGAATGGCGCGCCCGTCAAGGATTTGCCGCGCCCCCCATGGCTCCGAACCCGGATGACCGTTCTGTGACACTGATGGGGTCGAACCCACCTCACACGAGGTCCTTCGGTCGCCCCCGGCGACGCGTCGCGTCGCCGCAAAGGCGTGCGACCATCGGACCGATGGTCGCGGGGGCTCCCTCAGGAGGACACGCTTTTAATAGAGAGTGTCATCAACTCAGTTTGTGGCGGGTTCGGGCTGAGGCCGGAGGACCGCGTTTGCGATGGTGACGAGCTTTCTGGCAACGGCGAGGAGTGCGCCTTTTGGTGTCTTTTTGTTTCCGATAAGCCGTTCGTAGAAGGCCTTGAGGTCGGGGTTGTATCGCACGGCGGAGAGCGCGGCCATGAAGAGCTTGGATCGCAAGGCGC
>NZ_WIVE01000042.1 GCF_009601025.1 Roseospira navarrensis
CTCCTGGGCATCGCCACCACCAAAGGCCCAATCTCCTACGATATGTTGATCGCGCCGGAAGCAAAGGGATAAGCCTTATTTACGATTTCGTCGGCATAAGAGAAGCTGAATCTGTTTTCTATTTTTTTTAAAATACTCCTGGGGTTTGCGCAGAGTTCTTCAAAGCAAATTAAAAACACCCGGTCTGGCGCCTTCTTTTTGACCTCCAAGGCCAACTCGAGGATGCGCGTGGTTGTAAAGGCAATACGGATTTCATCCGACTCTTCTAATACTTTCTCGTGTCCTGGCAGAAAGACATTTCCATAAAATCCACTTGGATAGCCTTGGAAGTGCGGGTCATAGCTCGGATCCCGCCAGCGCCGCAGGATTGAGCGCCAAACGGCGCGCGGGTCCCGGACGACAATGACATGGCGCGCCTCGGGAAAGACCCTATCAATAATTTCAGTCATCAGGACATAGGTCGGCATCTTGTCCAGCGGCGGCTTGGGTTGGTGACTCCGAGCCCAAGGCAATGCCGCGCCTGCGCGCGCATAACGTCGCCGCACTTCCTCCGTGTCAAGTTTCCCGCAGTCCTTGAGAGTCAGCGGTGCGTGCATTTCCCACTCCCCCGGCCGTTCCCAGGGAAGTCCGACGCCTGACCAATAATGAAGGATTCCTTCGATCGGTTTGAGTGAGCCCGTGCTGGGTTTCGAGCCGTAGGTCGGATCAAATAGACCCTTCTTTCGGTCACCATACGTGCCAGTATATGAGAAGGCGCCTGAGAGAGCGAAAACGTCAAGGACGACATGAGTGCCGCTCTCCCCGTTTCCCGAAATGAATACGGGGGCCTGAAGGTCAGCAACCTGCTTCCTCATGGGCTGCGAAAGCTTGAAAAGATAACTCTTAAGGTTCATGCCAATCCTCGACCGAATCGATAGAGGTGTGCTCAGTCGGCAGGGGGCGGCCTTGGCCATTTCGGATCAGCACCCAAGCCTGCCCAGACTGCTTCAGAGGGCGCTCGAAATGTCGTCCGCGATGACCCGCGCGACTCGCGCCGGAGAAAACACGGTGTCGAGCATGGCCGCGCCGTTGCGCCCGATCATGCGGCGCAGGACGGCGTCCCGGGCCAGATCGGCGACCAGCCCGGCGACCTCGGCCGGGGTCTCGCCGAGCATGGCGTTGCGGCCGTGCTCGATCTCCGGCATGGCCTCGCGGCTGTCGCCGAAGCCCACCACCGCCGCCCCCAGCGACCAGGCGTGCAGGAAGCGGGTATGACCGACCTTGAACTTCTGGCTGTTGTTGGCGACCAGGAAGACCGGCGCCGACAGCATCTCGGCGTCCAGGTCCTCGACGAAGCCCCGGATCCTGATGTGCGGGTCCCGCAGGTGCGGCGCGACCGCCGGATGCGGCTGGCCGCCGCCGAACAGGTGGATCTCGAACCCGCCGTCCCCCAGCAGGCGCTTGAGTTCGGGCAGGATCTCGCAGCCCAGGGTGAGCAGGCCGTAACTGTTGCCGGTGGCGAACAGGTTGCCGACGTTGCCGACGATCTTGACGGGCGCGGTCTGCTCGCGGGCGTCACGCTCGGCCTCCCAGTCCTGGCGGACGGCGGCCGGCCACATATTCTGCAGGTAGACGGCCTTGATCCCCGCCGCGCGGTAGTCGGCGGCGTCGTTGGCGGCCACGTTCCACATCCGGTCCAGCCGTCGCACGACCCGCATGTGCGCGCTCTTGGTGATCTGGCGCCGGATCGTGTTGCGGGCGCTGGCAAGGGCGGAGCGTCCGTGCAGGCGTTCGGCCAGGTCCAGGCGGGCGTCCAGCACCTTGTGGTCGGGGTTGCCCGCATAGCTGAAGCGGCGTGGCACCGGCAGGGTGCTGACAAGGTTGGTGGCGGTCTCCGACCACAGGGTGAGGGCCGCATCCGGCCGCCGGTCGCCGAGCGCGCGCATCAGCGCCGGGCCGCCGTCGATGCCCGTCAGCATGCGTTCGGGGCGGCCGCGCAGGGCGCACATCAGGCGTTTGGCCGGGCCACGGGCGCCGGCGGACGTGGCGGGGACGATCACGGGCTCCAGGAACTCCACGCCCAGCGCGCGCAGGGCCTCGATCTCCGTCTGGGCCGCCGCCGGGATCGCCGCGACTTCCGGCCCGACGAAGGCATAGGTGATCCGGAAGGCGCCGGACCGAGCCAGCTCGTGCGTGATCTCGTGGCTGATGACGTTGGCCGCCTCGCGGTTGGCGACGACATGGGGCCAGACGCCCGAGGCGATCAGCAGGTGCGGTCGTTGTGTCATGGCGAGGCTCTGCTCTGGAAAGGCTAGGGGGCCGAGGACGGCGCGGCTGGCTGTGCCCGTTCACGGAAGGCGACGAACTGGCGCAGGTTGTGGCGCAGCAGCACCGCGCCGACAGCGGCGATCGCCGCCAGAACGAGCGCGCGCTCCACCAGCCCGGGGGCGGCCAGATCGGCCCAGAGGTAGGCCGCCACGCTCAGCGCCAGCCCCACCGCCAGATGGGCCTCGCGCAGGGGCAGGGGCGCCACACGCCGGGCCCAGACGACGATGATCGCGCGCTGGATCAGCGATTGCAGCACCAGCGCCCCGGCCACGGCGATGGCCCCGAGGACCGGGACGGCGGCCACCATCGCCGCGATGGCCACCGCGATGCTGATCGTCAGCGCGTGGGACACCTTCGCCCCCTGAAGCCGCGCGATCAGCAGATACTGTTCGCGGATGCCCAGCGTCTGCAGCAGCAGCGCGAGCAGCAGAAGGAAGGCCAGCGGGGTCGCCTCGACGAACTTGCCGTTGGTCAGCAGGCCGATGACGTCCCGGCCGAACAGCGCGAAGCCGATGCAGCCCAGCGCGATGCCGCTTTGTGCGAGCTGCCACGTCGCCAGCGACGTCTTGAACGGCGGGTCCGGTTCCGCCGCCTCGCGCAGGGCCAGGGGATGGATGGCGAGGGTAATGGACTTCAGGCCCCGCATGGCCAGATTGCGATACAACTGGGCGTGGGCGAACAGGCCCAACTCGCCCACGCCGACCCATGCGCCGATATAGCTGCGCTCGAACAGGGACCGCCCGACCTCCGCCATGCGCGCGCCGCCGAGCGCCAGGGCGGACCGGCGCATGTCCGCGAACCAGGATCGCTCGATCCGGATCCGGACTTGCCGCCGCAGCGCGAACACACTGAACGCCAGCAGCGCCACCTGTCCGGCCGCGTAGCCCAGGAACAGGGCCAGGTGCGGCCACGGCACCACGTACAGGAACCACAGCGTGGTCAGGCCGTTCACCACCGACTGCCCCACCGTGCCCGCGGCGAAGGTGATCGCGCGGCCCCGCAGGATCAGCACGTCCGTGCAGACCATCCACGGCACCGCCAGGGCGGTGGCGACGATGGCGATCTGAAGGCCGGCCATGCCGCCCGGCGTCAGGTCGAACAGCAGCGGGGCCACGGCGTAGGTGAGGGGCGCCAGCAGGAGCACGCCCACGAGGCCCGCCGCCGCCGCCGCCACCAGGGCCGTGCTGACGAGCCCGGCGGCGCGCGCCCCCGTGGCGCTCGGCAGGAACTCCTGCAGCACGTAGCCGGGGGCGGCCTGCGCCAGCCCCGTGACCAGCCCGGCCAGGCCCACCGCAAGGGCGAGGGCGCCGTACTCGTCCGGCCCGATGATCCGGGTGGCCAGTGGAATGACCGCCAGGGCCACGGCCGTGCTGAGCAGGCTGGCCCCAAGATAAACCACGGATTGCGAGGCTAGTCGCGCCACAGGCGCCCCCCGGTCTCTGCGGACGGGCTGGTGGTCATCGGGCGTCCCCGACCGCATTGTCTACTGCCGCCTCCCCGTCGCCCGGGTGGATGCAGATGAACGCCTGCTGCATGCTGTTGCCGATGAACGGCTCAAAGCGCAGCGCCGGGTGACGCTCGCGGAATTCGCGCCACGCGCGCCGTTCACCCCGGTCCGGGTCGCCGTGGAAGCAGTTCCAGTCGTCGAACACGATGATGGTGCCCGTCTGCAGGAAGTCCTTGCAGAACTCCAGGACGGGCACGGTCGAGGCGTACAGGTCGCAGTCCACATAGATGACGGCGGCCCGGGTGGGCAGCAATTCCGTCTTCAGGGCCGGTGTCAGGCTGGCGTCGTAGAAGCCCTTGACCGTGCGCAGCCGGTCCCGGGGGATGCCGTGGCGCACGCAGATCTCGGTGAACCGGCGTTCCTCGGTCTTCAGCTTGCCCTCTTCCCAGACGTCCTGTTCGTCGATGGTGTCGATCTTCGGCAGGCCCTCGAAGGAATCGAAGGCGATGTACGACCAGTCCAAAAGGTGGTGGAAGCTGTCCCAGGCCATTCGCATGGTGTTGGCCTCGTGCGAGCCGAACTCCATGTAATAGCCGTCAATGGGCCGGTTGGTGTGGGCGAACTGGGCGATGCCCATGAACAGCCGCCGGCGGTCGTCATGCTGGAACGCCGTATAGGAATCCCGGATCCACTTCTGCCGGGCCGACAGAAGCGGCGAGTTGACGACACCCGATCCGAACCGGAACAGCTTTTTCACCGGCGCCGGGGCCTGCTGATACACGGGGTACAGCGTTGTGCGCACCCTGTCCTGCCAACTCGTCATGGCCACGTTCCATCCTCAGTCTGGCTCACGGTCCGGTCGTGTGCGGCACTGTCCTGCACGGCCGCGATGAGATGTTGCACCCGAAGGCCCTCGGCGAACCCGGGCACGAGACCCGCCGCATCGGGGCCGCGCACCGCCGCCACGAAGCGTTCGGCCAGCGCCCGCACCGGCGGGATGCGGCCGTCGCCCTCGCTCTCGGCCGGGTCGTGCATCTGTTCGTCCGCCAGCACCCCGGCGCCCGTCAGGGAAAATCCGCGCATGTAGTCCGGCGTCGGGTTGTCCAGGACCAGCGACCCCTCCGCCCCCACCACGTGCCACAGGTGGCGGTGCAGGCCGGGGTTGGCGTTGCCCACGACCGCCGACAGCGTGCCGCCGTTCGCGAAGGTAAGCCGCACCTCGGCCAGATCGTCGGCGGACGAGCCGGCCTCCGGCGCGGCCGTCGCCGTCAGATGCGCCTGGATCCGGCAGACCGGCCCGAACAGCCATTCGGCCAGATACAGCAGGTGGCTGGCCAACAGGGTCATTACGCCGCCCTCGTCCTGCCCGGTCTTCCAGTTGGACAGGCCCTTGCGCAGCGCATAGGACTCCACCAGCCAGGTGACCTGGACGTGACGCAACCGGCCCAGGCGGCCGGTCCGCACCAGATCGTGCAGGCGCCCGAAGGCCGGCAGCATGGCGAACTGGAAGTCCACCGCCGTCGGGATACCTCGCGCGGCCTCCGCCAGCCGCTGCGCGGTGGCCACGTCCGGGCCAAGCGGTTTTTCGCAGAACACCGCGCAGCCCGCCTCCAGGGCCGGCAGAACCGCCGCCGCCACGGCGCGCGGCGGGACGGCGATGGTGACGATGTCCGGCGCCAGGGCCAACAGGTCCCTGATCCCGGCCACGCCCCGGGGTACACCCATCCGGTCGGCCGCGGCCTGCGCTTTGACAGCGTCCCGCCCGGCCAGTCCGACCACCTCCACGCCGGGCAGGCTGGCGAAGGCCGGCACGTGCGCCGCCGCGCCAAACCCCAGGCCCAGCGTGGCCACGCGCAACGTCCGACTCCCTGACACGCCGCGACCGGCCCGGACTGGCGTCATTCGATGATCCGGGGCGTGGGCAGCGGCGCGATGAAGCGACCGCGATAGCCCTTCCTGCGCAGCACCTCGGCCAGTTCGTCGGCGATGTGCCACGACAGCAGCAGGGCATAGTCCGGCTGTTCATCGAACAGCATGGCCTCGTCCACCACGGGGATGCGGGTTCCGGGAATGTACTTGTTCAGCTTGTGGGAGCTGGAGACCTCCAGCACCGCCTCGACCATGCCGTCATCCAGGCCGGTGTAGGCGATCAGCGTGCTGGCGCGCGACGGCGCGCCGATGCCCACGATGCGCACACCGGGCTTGCGGATGTCGTTGAGCAGGGCATACAGCTCGACCTTGGAGCGCACGACGGCCTCGCGGAAGGTCTGCAGGGCGCTGCCGTCCGTGATCCCGGCCGCCGCTTCGTCGGCCAGCCGCTCGGCGACCGAGGGGCGCACGTCGTATGTGCCCGGGCGCGCGGCATAGACCCGGATCGAGCCGCCGTGGGTCGGGATGCGCTTGACGTGGAACACCTCCAGGCCGTGATCGCCCAGCAGGCGCATCAACGAGCCGAGCGCGTAGTAGCGCAGGTGCTCGTGGTAGATCGTGTCGTACTGCACGGTCTGAACCAGATCGAGCAGGTAGTGGGATTCCGAGACGAACACGCCGTCCGGGGCCAGCAGATCGACAATGCCGGCGGTCACCTCGTGCGGCTGGGCGATGTGCGCGAACACGTTGGCCGCAGTCACCAGCTTGGCCGTGCCGTGGCTTTCGGCGACACGGGCGGCGGTCTCGCGCCCGAAATAGGCGGTCAGCGTCTCGATGCCGTTGCGGCGGGCGACGTCGCCGGCCTGCGAGGGCTCGATGCCGAGCACACGGTTGCCCGCCGTGTGGAAGTTGGCCAGAAGGGTGCCGTCGTTGGAGCCGACATCGATCACCAGGTCATCGGCCGACAGGCCCAGGATGTCCTGTGCCTCCGCCTGCAGGTCGGCGAAGTTGCGGCTGAGGATCTTCGTCGTGCCGCTGAGGTACGGATAGGAGTGCGGGAACAGCACCTCCGCCGAAACCTCCTGGCCGATCTGGACCAGCCCGCAGTCGCCGCAGCGCAGCAGTTCCAGTGGAAAGGCCGGCTGCTCGTCGGCGCGCTCGCCCAGCGGCGGCATGGTGTTCACCGGGGGCACGTAGCCCAGGAACAGCAGCGAAGCCAGATCGGCCGAGCCGCAGATCTGGCAGGCCGTGATTGGATGCGAATGGCTGGCGGTCATGGCTCTGTCGGTCCCATCAATCAGGCGGAAGAGGAGCGGAGGTCCTGGTGGTCACGGTACCATTGGACCACCGGCGGCAGGCCCTGGGCGAGCGGCACGGACGGCGTGAACCCGAGGGCGCGGAGCTTGGCGATGTCCGGGCAGCGGCGCCGCGTCTCGCCGGCGGGGGCCGGACGAGACCGCAGGTCGGGCTCGCGCCCGAACACGGCGAACACCTGCCGGGTCAGGTCGGCGATCCGGACCTCGTCCGGGTTGCCGATGTGATAGACGTTGCGGGGCTCGCCCTTGCGGATCGCCACCAGCAGGCCGTCGGTGAAATCGTCCACATGGATGAAGGCCCGGGTCTGCTGGCCGTCGCCGTGAATCTCGAACGGCACCGGCCCGTCGTCCGGGGCGGCCGCGATGGCCTGCATGGCGCGGCTGGTGATCTCCGGAATGACATGCTCCCAGCCCATGTCCGGGCCGTACACGTTGTGCGGGCGGAACACGATGGTTCGCGTCGGGCCCTCCAGCGCGTAGTTCAGCGCGATCAGCTCGCTGGCCAGCTTGCTGCCACCGTAGGAATAGCGGGTATTGAGCACGTCCGGCACGACCAGGGGCACGTCTTCCGGTGTCGGAATCTGCTGCGGCGACTGGTACGCCTCGGAGCTGGACGCCACCACCAGATCGTCCACGCCGTGGGCGCGGCAGGCATCGATGACGTTCAGGATGCCGCGCACCGCCACGTCGATGACCAGTTCGGGCTGTTCGTAGAAGAAGCGGGTGCCGTTCACGGCGCTCATATGCACCACGCGGTCCACGCCGGCGGTTGCGGCCTTGACGGCCTCGGGGTCGCGGATGTCCGCCACCACAAGATCGATCGCGTCGGCGGCATCGCCCAGTCGGCGGGGCCGCCCGCGCCAGTTGTTGTCGAGAACGCGGACCCGCTCGCCGTCGGCGACGAGGCGGCGCACGAGAGCGGCACCGAGAAAGCCGGTCCCGCCGGTCACCAGAGTCAGGGGTGTAGACATGAAAGCCTCGAACAGAGAACGTCAGGCGGTTGTGGGGCGGACGGCGCCGTGGCTGCCCAGGGCGAAGTAGGCGCATCCCGGGGCGAGGCACAGTTCGCGGCCGTCAAACCCGTTCCAGTAGTCGTAGATCAGCCCCGGGCGGGCCATCGTGTGGCTCAGGGTCTCGATCGGCATGGCCGAGAAATCCGGATGATTGTTGGCGATCACCACCAGGTGCGCGCCGTTCATGGCATCCGCCAAGGTCCCGGTCGGGGCCAGTCCCATCGCCTGGATGCCGGCGGCCGGGACGACCGAGTCATAGCCCCGGTATTCGGCGTCGGGGAAGTGCCCGCGCAGGGCGGCCAGGATCGGCCGGGCCATGGTGCCGCGCAGGTCGTCGGTGGCCGGCCGCCCCTTGAAGGCAAGACCCATCAGCGCGATGACCGGGCGCTCGGGGAACCCACCCAGCGCGCGAGCGGTGCCGGCCAGGAAGTCCATGGTCTCCTGCGGCTGGCGCTCGTTCAGGCGGCGGGCGGTCAGGGTGATGTCCGGCGCGATGCCGTAGCGCTCCAGGCCCTCGGCCAGGATGTAGGGATCCTTCTCCAGGCAGGGGCCGCCCACCGGGCCGGGCATCGGCAGGTTGGTGCGTGGATAGCCCAGCTTGCCGGCGGCGATCACCTCGCGGGCGCTGACGCCGATGGCGTCGCAGACACGGGCGACCTCGTTGGCGTAGGCGAACTGCACGTCGCGCTGGGCGTTGTCCACCAGCTTGATCATCTCGGCCGTCTCGGGGTCGCGCACGCGCACGATGGTGGGGGTGACGAACTGGAACAACTGCGCGGCGCGGATGGTGGCCGCCATGGTGCTGCCGCCGACGATCTGCGGCAGCGCGCGCAGTTCCTGGAGGGCCACGCCTTCCAGGGTGCGTTCCGGGCAGAACGCCAGATCGAAGGGCACACCCGCCGTCTCCAGGATGGGCACGGCCACGGCGCGCGTGGTGCCCAGGCGCACGGTGGAGCGCAGAAGCACCAGGGCGTTCTCCGGCATGGCCGCGGCCACCTCGCCGGTTGCGCGCTCGATCATGTCCAGACGAGCCCGGCCGTCGGGACCCAGCGGTGTGCCCACCGTGATGATGAACACGCGGGAGCGGTGATCGTCCGGGATGGCCGTCTCGACCCGCAGCGTCCCCCGGTCGAGCACCCGGCGAAGCTGGTCCTCCAGCCCCGGTTCGTGGAAGTGCGGCCGGCCCTGGCGCAGGCCCTCGACGACCTCGGGCCGGACCTCAACGCCCAGCACGTCAAAGCCGATATCGGCCATGGTCGCGGCCAGGGTGAGCCCGACATAGCCGAGACCCAGGATGCAGATCGAACGGTCAGGAAAACTCTCGGGCACCAGCATGGGGGTCAACGCCTCGGAAGAAGGCCACGGGTGAGGGCGAGCCCCACCAGGGCGACGTGGGACGCCAGGGCGAGTTCGCCGCGCCCGACAAGCTGCATGAAGTCATCCAGGTCCAGGGGGTCCGCCAGCACGCCCTCCTCGGGCTGCCAGTCGGGCACGGGGCGCAGCGAGTCGCTCCAGAAGCCATGCAGCCGCGCACTCAGGCGGCCGGTATCGGCGTACATGGCGCCCAGCGGCACGATGCGGTCGGCGGAGAAGCCGCTTTCCTCCTCCAGTTCGCGCCGCGCGCAGTCCTCCGGGGTCTCGCCGGGTTCCAGCAGGCCGGCGGGCAGTTCCAGCGACCAGGCCTGCACGGCCGGGCGGTACTGCCGCACCAGCGGGACGCGGCCGTCGGGCGTCAGCGCCAGAATGGCGACGTAGTCGGCCGTCCGCATGGAATGGAACGTGCGCGGTTCCGCCGCCGGGGCGTCCTGGATGCGGGTCTCGATCAACTCCGTCCACGGCGACAGGCGATCGCTGCGGCACGACACCACGCGGGGAAAGGCCGGTGCGTCCATGGTGTCCTGTCCCCCGGTCATCCCGATGCCGCCCCGTCCGCACCGCCAGAGTCCGCGCGCCCCGATTCCGCGTGCGCGAGCATCGCTTCGGCGAGGGCGAAGTCCAGCGGTGTGTTGATGTCCACGGCCTCGGCCTCGTCCACCACCACGGCCAGCCAGTCGTCGCAGACCAGCGAGCCGGTGGCCCGCAGGAAGTCCGTCCGGGCGACATAGACGGTGCTGCTTTCGATGTGGAACGCCTGCCGGTCCTGACGGCGCCGGGGCGCGCCGGGCACCAGCGGCCGGAACATACCGTCGGCGACGCGGCCGATGTTGGCGCGGCTTTCGGTCACGGTCATCAGCGAGCGGCCGTCATGGGCAACGATGTGGTCCATGCAGGCGGCGATGGTCGCGGGCCGGCGGAAGGGCGAGGTGGGTTCCAGCACCATGACGTAGTCGAAGGCCTCGCCGGCGGCCTCCAGCGTGTCCAGGGCGTGCAGCAGCGCCCATTCGGTCGGCGCGGTGTCCGTCGCCAGGTCGGCCGGCCGGTGCACCACGCGCCCGTCGTATTGCGCGGCGGTGGCGGCGATCGTCTCGTCGTCCGTCGAGACCACCACGGCATCCAGCGCCGGCACCGCCGCCGCCTGCGCCAGCGTATGCGCCAGCAGCGGCCGCCCGCCCAGCGAGCGGATGTTCTTGCCGGGCACCGACTTGGAGCCGCCGCGCGCCGGGACGACCGCCAGAAAGCGTTTCCCGTCAATCACGGTCCGCCCCCGTTCCGGTGGGCCGAAAGGTGTCTTGCATCGCCACGGTCACGTCTCGGACCAGTTCGTCCAGTTGTCGTGAATGACGCTGTCGGCGATGCGGCGGATGCCCTCCTCCAGCGTCACCTTCGGCGCGAAGCCGAGGTCCTTCACCGCCAGACTGTTGTCGCAGTAGCGGATGAGGATTTCCCGTTCCGGCGCGCGGTCGGAGCTTTCCAGGGGCACGTAATCCACGGACAGGCCGGAGTCTGGCTTGAGGGTGGCGATGACCTTCCGGGCGGCTTCGGTCAGCGTGAAGACCTCGCGCGAGTTGCCGATGTTGAAGACCCGGTTGCGGGCCACCGGGTTTTCCAGGATGGCCCGCACCCCCTCGACCGAATCCTGCACATGGCAGAAGGAGCGGACCTGCGAGCCGTCGCCGTAGACCTGGGGGTTCTTGCCCTCCAGGACCCGCTTGACGAACCGGGACACCACGAACTGGGCGACCTGGCCTTCACCGTAGGTGTTGAAGAAGCGGACGATGGTGTAGTCGATGGACGGATGAAGCTGGTGATAGCCCTTGGTCAGTTCCTCCGCCGCCAGCTTGGAGACGGCGTAGACCGTCTTGCCTTTCGTCTCCACGCCTTCATGGACCGGATTGGATGTGGGCTCGCCGTACACCTCGGAGGACGACGCCAGCACGAAATGTCCGATGCCGTTCTGGACGCAGGCGTTCAGCACGTTTTCGGTGCCGTTGACGTTGATGTCCATGCACAGCAGCCGGTTTTCCTCGGTGCGGCGCACCCCCAGCATGGCCGCCAGATGGACGACGGCGGTGCAGCCCTTCGCGGCCAGGGTGACCGACCAGCGGTCCATGATGGTGCCGACCTGAATGGCCACGTCGCCACGCGCCTGAAGGTCCTCAATCTCCTTCTGGCGCCGGGCGAACTGCTCGCCCAGGTCGAACAGGGTCAGGGCATAGCCATGATCCACGAGGTGACGCGCCAGCGTCAGGCCGATCAGGCCGCTGCCGCCAGTGATGAAGATCCGTTCGGTCATGGACGGTCAGGCCTTTGCGTTCAGCATTGAGAAATCATACCAGCGGCCGATGAGTTTGACTCAACCCACCCTGGGCACCCCACAGCGGGCACCCAAACGTTTAGGAATGGCACCGCGAAGCGGTGCCAGGGCGGCACCGGCCCTCTCCCCCACCCGGCCACCCACAGGATACTCGCGTTGGGTGGCCGGGTGGGGGAGAGGGCCGGCCACGGACTCCAACGGTCATCGTCAGATGCCGTTGGGATCAGAGGCACCAAGCAGCGCCAGACCGTATTCCTCGGTCAGCATGCGCCGCAGGCCCTGTTCCAGGTCCACGGCGGCGCTGAACCCCAGAGCGGTGGCCGCGCCGCGGGTGTCGGCGTACGAATGCAGGATCTCGCCGGCCCGCCAGGGGCGGTGGTCGGGGTCCGGGCGCTCAGGGAGCCGGCCCGCTTCCACCAGCAGGCCGCTGAGCACGGTGTAGAGCGTGTCCAGCCGGGTTGCAACGCCGGTGGCCACGTTGTACACGCCGCCCGCCTGCGCCGGCCCCGCCTCGGCGGCGGCCAGGATGGCGTCGCACACGTTGGCGACGTGGACGAAATCCCGCGTGGCGCTGCCGTCGCCGAACAGGATGGCCTGGTCGCCCTTCAGCAGGCGCTCGGTCCAGCGCGGGATGACCGCCGCGTAGCCGCCGCTGGGATCCTGCCAGGCCCCGAACACGTTGAAGAACCGCAGACCGATCATGGTCAGGTCCGGGTTCAGGACCGAAAAGCCGCCGGCATAGGCCTCGTTGGCCAGCTTGCTCGCGGCATAGGGGCTCATGGGGCGAGTTTCGGCCGTCTCCGGCAGCGGCAGCGCGGGGTTGTCGCCGTAGACGGCGCAACTGGAGGCATACACCAGATGCGACACCCCGGCCTGTCCGGCCGCGCGGGCCACCCGCATGAAGCCGGTGGTGTTGATCTCGTGGGTTTCCTCCGGCCGGTCGATGGACCGGATCACCGCCACCTGCGCCGCCAGATGCGCCACCGCATCGCACCCCGCGATGGCCCGCTCCAGGGTCGCGGGGTCGAGCATGTCGCCCTCGATGAAGTGGAAGCGGTCGCCGCAGACCCGCTCCAGCCGCTCGATGTTGGCGCGCCGGCCGGAAAAGAAGTTGTCGAGGCCGACGACCGTGTCGCCGCGCTCGGCGAGGGTGCGGGCCAGGGTGCTGCCGATGAATCCGGCGGCCCCGGTCACCAGCCAGCGGCGCGGCCGGGTCGGGGCGGCGTCGGCGGGGAGGGTAGGCGACATGGTCAACTCCGCGCGCGGCCGCGCCCGGCGGTCCTCCCGGGGGAGGCGCAGCCGCCGGACGGTCGGCCGCTCAGAACGTGGTTTCCTTGTCCATCAGACGGCGGTCGATGGTCAGGTCGCGCAGGATGGCGCAGATACGGGGCCCGGACTGGCCGTCCCCGTAGGGATTGACGGCCCCGTCGCAGGCCCGGCGGAACGCCGCGTCGGTCAGCGCGGTGCCGATGGCGGCCCGCACGGCGTCCTGGGTGGTGTCGCAGTTCAGGATATTGCTCGCCTGCGGGCGGCCGCGCTGGCGGTTGCCGATGTTGACCACCGGCACGCGGAACGAGGGCGCTTCCAGGATGCCGCTCGACGAGTTCCCGACCAGCGCCGCCGCGTTGTAGAGCAACTGGAAGTACGTGTCGCGCTCCAGGTTGGCGACGGCGGTAATGGCCGGGTGGGCCTTGTAGGTCTCGATGACGCGGACGATCTCGCCGTAGCCCAGATCGCTGTTGGGATAGATCCAGATCACCGGCAGCCCGCTGTCCAGGCAGGCATCCAGCGTGGCCTTCATCTGGGCGCCGGCGTCCTCGCGCTCCGCCATCACGGGGTGCTGGACCAGCAGCAGATAGGGCCGCGACAGGTCGATGGCGCGGCCGTCGATCTCCACGGCATCGGCCGAGAAGTCGCGGTTGATGTCGTCCAACTGCGGGGCGCCGGTGTTGTGGATGCGGAAGTCCTGCTCACCCAGGTTCCGCAGCCGCTGCGCGCTGTCCTCGCACGAGGCGAAATGCACATGGGCCAGCTTGGCGATGGCGTAGCGCGCGGCGTCGTCGATGTGGCCGGACTTGTCGCCGGCCTGGATGTGGGCGACCGGCAAGCCCATGTAGGCCGCCGTCACGCACAGGGTCAGGGTCTCCGCGCGGTCGCCCGACAACAGCACGACGTCGGGCGCCAGCCGCTCCATGGCGTCGGCGAAACCGGCCATGGCCGTTCCCATGGCCTTCGACCAGGCGCCGGCTCCGCCGCCGTCCGGCGCCAGGGGCACTTCGGCATCGACGGGAAAGCCGTCGGTGCGGATCAGGTCCACGCTGTTGCCCATGTCCGGCATCAGGTGCATCCCCGTGACCAGGGTCAGGCACTCCAACTCCGGCACGGACCGCATCGCCCGCATGACGTTGCGCGAATAGCCGTAGGTGGCCCGCGATTCCAGGGTGACGAGGATGCGCCGCTTGCTCATCGGCCGATGTCCGCCCACAGGACCTGGCGATCCGGACCGATGTCGGCGGCGGCGGTCTGGCCGATGACGGCCTCCAGGTCCTTAGCCGGGATCACCCCCGGGCCGGGGCTGGGCCGCTTGACCGACACCATGTCGGCGGTGATGGTCGCGCCCTTGGCGATGGGCTTGACCGACACCACGCTTTCGCGCGCCCAGGCGACGATTTCCTTCTCCTCGGGGAAGATGGTTCGCTCGGCCCCCCGGGCTTCCCAGACGGCGCGGGCGCCGCGCGCCAGCTCGCGCAGCTCGTCCGGCTCGATGGAGGACTTGTGGTCCGGGCCGGGCAGGGTGCGGTCCAGCGAGAAGTGCTTCTCGATGATGCAGGCCCCCAGCGCCACCGCGCCCAGCGACGTGTAGATGCCGATGCTGTGGTCCGAGAGCCCGATGGGCACGCCGTAGCGCTCGGCGTAGATCGGGATGACCCCCAGGTTGACGCGGTCATAGGGGCAGGGATAGGCCGACACGCAGTGCGTCAGCGCGAACGGGGTGCCGGTGGCGCGCAGCACCGCGACCGTCTCGTCCACTTCGCCCAATTCGGTCATGCCGGTCGAGACGATCATCGGCTTGCCCTTGCCGGCGATGTGGCGCTGAAGGGGATGGTTGGTGCACTCCCCGGACCCGACCTTGTAGGCGGGCACGCCGATCTGGGTCGCCAGCAGGTCGGCGGAGGCGGCCGAGAACGGGGTGCACAGGTAGTCGATGCCGATGTGCTCGCACAGCGCCTTGAGTTCCAGGTGCTCGGCGATGCTCAGGTTGGTGCGGTCCAGCGTGTCGTACAGCGGATCGTCGAAGTTGGCCGACTGCGGGGCATCGCGGAGCATCTCGTCGTCCAGCACGTGAAGCTGGAACTTGATCGCGTCGGCACCGGCGGCGCGGGCGTGGAACACCATCTCGCGCGCGATGCGGATGTCGCCTTCGTGATTGATGCAGGCTTCCGCGATCACGTAGGGGGGATGATCGGGGCCCACGCGGCGCCCGTTGATCTCGAAATCGGCCATCTCGGTTATCCCTGAAAGGTCGTTGGTCTGCACGGGGCGCGCCGTCCCGCTCGACGCCCGCGATGAGCGCGGCGCAAGGATGCCAAGGGTCCCCGGCGGACGCAAGCCGCCCGCCCGGGCGCCGTCAGGCGCCCGACGCCGAGGCGGGCGCGCGGGGCTCCCCGGTCTCGTGGGTCGAGACGAACTCGCCTGAGGACGGCGTTGTGATGTGGTAGGCCGCCCGCGTGACGGGCCCGACGGAGTCCGCCAGCAGCCGTTCGGCCTCGGCGGAGGTCATGGCCGGGATCTCGTCGTCCAGCTTGCCGCCGTCCAGCCGCACGATGTCGTAGACCTGCGAAAACGGGGTGGCGAGATACTGGAAAGGCCCGCCGCGCGGGCCCACCAGCAGGCCGCCGTTGCCCTTGAAGCGGTCCTGCCGCTTGGCGTTCAGGCTGTGGCCGATCAGCATCTCGTCGCCGCGGCCGGCCACGCCGCGCACCACGTATCCCAGGTCGCTGTCGGTGGGCAACTGGGGCGTGCGTCCGATGTACAGGTTGCCGCCGCCCCGCAGGTCCCGCGCCTTCTTGGACCCGAAGGTGTCCGAGAAGACCAGCCCCTGCGATGTGGGCACGATGTCGTGGACCCCCCGGTTGGGGAACCCGGCCGTGACCACGTCCGTGCCGTCCATGAACCCCAGCAGGGAGCCGATATGCCCGCCGTTGTGGGTTGTGAACCAGAGGACATCCCCGGCGGCATAGACGCTGTTCAGGTGGTTCTGGTCGGCGCTGATGGGAAAGCCCGAGGCATCCGTGATCGGGTACAGGCTCGTTTTCAGGGCACCCGAGTCCGCATCGACGAGATCGACGCTGTTCTTCCTGGTGTTCGCGACGTAGATCGTCCGGTTCCGCACGTAGATCTGATGGATGCGGTCGGAGTGGTACTTGGTTTCCAACTGGTAGACGACCCGCATGGGGTCCAGGCGGATGCCGTCGGGCGTGTCGTGAAACGCCCCCGCGACGATGAGGGACCAGTTGGCGAGATTGACGGAGGCATACAGAGTGCCGTCCTCCACCCCCACGCCGAAGGTGCCGAAGGGCAGCACGGGCGACAGCCCCGCGCGCGTGGCGAGGTAGATGCCCCGGTCCGTGGAGACGAAATAGCGGCCCCGGAGGCCGCGCAGCGCCTCTGCGGGCGTCCCGGATCCGGGGACCTTCGGCCGCCGCAGGAACCCGCGCAGGCGCCACAGGTCGCGGGCCCCACCGGCGGCGTCCTTCAGGTGTGATGCCGCGAGGCGCAACAGGGGCGTGGTCATGGGGTCAACATCGCTTTCAGGAACCAGACTCTCGGTGATGGGGCGGCCTGTGATGGGGCGGCGGGCCTTGTGCCGGGCGGGAGTTGCAGTCCCGGCCGGACCGTTTTCATCCCCATCCTTGGGCGAAGCTGTCCGGACTGGGCTGCAAGCCCCGTCCGGCATGCAGATACCTAGTCCGTTGCATCGCCTCCGCCGCTTCGTCGGCCGGGATCACTCGTCCACGCTACCGCACTCCGGGTGAACCGCACCCGGAGGCCATACGCTCAAGCTCTCGCATCCCCGCCCGCGCGCCGAAACGCCGGGCGCCCGGCTTACCCGGCCTGCCGGATGCCGGTGTGATGCGTGGTCACGCGGACCGTGCGGCCCAGCAGATCGAGCAGCACCGTGACCCGATCCGCGTCCGCCATGGTCTCGAAGCGGGCCACCAGATCCCGGAAGGGTCCGTCCTCGATCACCACGTGTTCACCGGGATGGAAGGTCGGGGCGGGAGGCGGTCCGTCTCCCGCCTCGGACTCCCGCACCATCAGGGCTTCGACCAGCCCGTCCGGCAGCGGTGCGGGCCGCTCGCCCCATCCGATCAAAGATTGGACCCCGACCGTCCCGTTGATTGCATGCCATGGCTGGCGGTCCACGTCCAGCGACGTGAACAGATAGCGCGGAAACAGGGGCCGAAGGACGGTCTCGACCCGGCGGGCGTGCCGGCGCGTCCGCGCCAGACGGGGGCAGTACACCTCGTATCCCTGGCGACGCAGGTGGAAGGTGGCCTTGTCCTCGGCCCGGGCCTGGGTATGGACGGCGTACCAGCGTTTCATGTCATGGGCCCGCGCGGTCCGATCCATCGTCAAACGGGGGCGGGTCCGGCAGCTCCGACGCCTCGGGCGGGCGCAGGAAGGCGGGCGCCAGCAGTCGGTCGGGCGCCAGGCCGGCGGATTCGGCCGTTGCCCGCCGGGTCGCCGCATCCAGCATCGTCGTCAGCAGGAGGGCATCCAGCGTCCGCCCGTCGGCCAGATCCCGCGCCGCCGCGACATCGGCCACCACCGGGACGCCGGACCTTGTCTGTCCGGCCTGCTCCGGCACGATCAGGGCGACCGGCTGGATCCCCGCCTCCTGGGCGCCCATCAGCGCGAGATCGGCCATCTCGCCCGGGCCCAGAATGGCAAGGCGCGTCCAGCCCTGGCGCTGGCAGGTGGCGGCCTCGGTCGCGAAGGCATCCCGTGTCTCGCGCACGACGTGCAGCGAATGTTCGATGAACTGCAGGGTCAGGCGGGACTTCTCGGCGAATCCCTGGGGCGTGAGGTAATAGGCATAGCGCCGCGCCGGCGCCGTGCTCACCTTGACCAGCCCCTTGGCCACGGCGCGCCGCAGCACCGCGTTGGTCAGGCCCAGCGCGATGCCCATGCGGGTGGCAAGGCCGCGCTGAGTCTGACGCGGGTCGGACTCGATGGCCCTCAGAAGGTCGAGGGTGACATCATCGGTGGCGATCGGCCCATCGGAGGCCTGGGGGCAGTCCATGTTCATGAGATGAACGTTTACGGCACGGCGCCCGCCATGTCAAAAGTGGAACGACCACTCTGATCGATCGGCGAGGATCCGGACGCATCCGGTCCATCGCCTCCGCCGCGTCGCGGCGCCGGCCCGGGCGGGCCGGAATCAACCAAGGACCGGCCCTTCATGCACGTCTTCCACCCCAGTATTCTGCGCCGCTATGACATCCGGGGCATTGTCGGCGAGACCCTGTCAGAGGCCGACGCCCGCGCCATCGGGCGCGCCTTCGCCACCCAGGCGGCGGCCGTGGACGCCAGTCCGTCGGTCGCGGTCGGGTTCGATGGCCGCCTGTCCTCACCGGCCCTGGAGGCCGCATTGGTGGAGGGCCTGAGCGATGCCGGCGCGTCGGCGGTGCGGGTCGGCCTCGGTCCGACGCCGATGGCCTACTTCGCCCATGCCCACCTGAAGACCACGGGCATGATCCAGGTGACGGGCTCGCACAATCCGCCCGACCACAACGGCTTCAAGATGATGCTGGCGGGCAAGCCCTTCTTCGGCGGCGATATTGAACGTCTGGGGGCCATTGCCGCCGACGGCGCCTGGGCCGACGGACAGGGGTCCCGGCGGGACGAGGATGTCTCCGACGCCTATCTGGCCGCGCTGGACGGCGGGTTTACGCCGGGCGGCCGGCCGCTGTCGGTGGTCTGGGACCCGGGCAACGGCGCCGCCGGGGTCCTGACGGAACGCCTGATCGCCCGCCTGCCGGGCCGCCATGCCGTCATCAACGCCGCCATCGACGGGCGCTTCCCGAACCACCACCCGGACCCGACCGATCCCGCCACCCTGCGTCAGCTTCAGGCGGCGGTGGCCGAGCAGGGGGCCGACCTGGGCATCGCCTTCGACGGCGACGGCGACCGGCTCGGCGTGATCGACGGCCGGGGGCGCATCCTGTGGGGCGACCAGTACCTTCTGTTGCTGGCGCGCGAGGTGCTGGAGGCCCACCCCGGCGCGCCGATCCTGGCCGACGTCAAGGCCAGCCAGACCCTGTTCGATGAGATCGCCGCCATGGGCGGCAAGCCGGTCATCACCGCCACCGGCCATTCGCTCATCAAGACCCGCATGGCCGAGCTGGGCGCGCCCCTGGCCGGCGAGATGAGCGGCCATGTCTTCTTCGCGGATCGGTATTACGGCTTCGACGATGCGCTGTATGCGGCCGTCCGGCTGCTGTCCGTGGTGGCCCGGCTGCCGGGCACGCTGGCGGACTGGTTCGACACCATCCCGCGTCCCCTCAACACGCCCGAACTGCGCATCGACTGCCCGGACGAGAAAAAAGCGGCCGTGGTGGACGGCGTGCGCGCCCGGCTGAAGGCCGCCGGCGCCGAGGTGTCCGAGGTGGACGGCGTGCGCGTTTCCCGCGATGGCGGGTGGTGGCTGCTGCGGGCCTCCAACACCCAGGCCGTGCTGGTGGCCCGGGCCGAGGCGCCCGACCAGGCCGCCCTCGGCGCTCTGGTGGACGAGATCGCGGCCCAGGTCAGCCGCGAGGGTCTGGACCCGGCCGCGCTGCGGGCCGCGGCCGGGCTCTCGTAGGTCCGCACCGGCCCCGGTCCGGCCCAAGGTCTTCCCAAACGGCAAAAAAAAAGCAGGATCCCGCCCCATGACCTCTCCGACGTCCGCCGAGCGCCCGCTGATCCCCGTCGTGCTGTCCGGAGGGTCCGGGACCCGCCTGTGGCCGCTGTCACGCGCCGGCTATCCCAAGCAGTTCCTGCCGCTGGCCGGGGGCGCGCACTCGCTGATCCAGCAGACGGTGGCGCGGGTGAGCGGACCCGGCTTCGCCGCGCCCCTGATCGTCTGCAACGACGAGCACCGCTTCCTTGTGGCCGAGCAGATGCGCGCCATCCGATGCGAGCCCGAGGCGATCATCCTGGAGCCGGTGGGCCGCAACACCGCGCCGGCGGTGGCGGTCGCGGCCCTGCGCGCGCTGGCGGCGGCCGAAAGCGGGGCCGACGCGCTGCTTCTGGTGCTGCCCTCCGACCATGTCATCCAGGACGTCGCGGCCTTCCACGCCGCGCTGACGGTGGGGCGACAGGCCGCCGAGGCCGGCCGGCTGGTGACCTTCGGCATCACGCCCACCGCGCCGGAGACGGGGTACGGCTACATCCAGGCCGAGGCGCCGCTGCCCGGGGCGGATGGCGCGTTCGCGCTGCACCGATTCGTGGAAAAGCCCGACGAGGAGACGGCGCGCGGCTATGTGGCGGACGGGTCCTATTCCTGGAACAGCGGCATCTTCCTGCTGTCGGCGCGGGCCTATCTGGACGAGCTGGAGGCCCACGCGCCCGCCATCCTGGCGGCGGCCCGGGCCGCGCTGGAGGGCGCGGCGTCCGACCTCACGTTCCTGCGTCTGGATGCCACGGCCTTTGCCACCGCGCCGTCGGACTCCATCGACTACGCCGTCATGGAGCACACGCGCCGGGGCGCCGTGGTGCCGGTGGACATGGGGTGGAGCGACCTGGGCGCCTGGTCGTCGCTGTGGGACCTGGGCGAGAAGGACGCCCACGGCAACGTCAGCCGGGGCGACGTGATCCTGGAGGACACCGCGTCGAGCTACGTTCAGTCCGAGGCCGGGCTGGTCGCCGTCAGCGGGCTGTCGGACGTGATCGTCATCGCCACCGACGATGCCGTGCTGGTCTGTCCGCGCCACGGGGCGCAGGGCGTCAAGCAGGTGGTGGACCGCCTCAAGGCCGCCGGCCGCCAGGAATTCAGCCTGCACACCACCGTGCACCGGCCCTGGGGCAGCTATCGCGGGGTGGATGCGGGCGAGCGCTATCAGGTCAAGCGCATCGTGGTGCACCCGGGCGAGCGGCTGTCGCTGCAGATGCACTACCACCGCGCCGAGCACTGGATCGTCGTCCATGGGATGGCGCGGGTGACGCGCGGCGAGGAAACCGTCCTGCTGGGCGAGAACGAATCGACCTTCATCCGCCCCGGGCAGGTCCACCAGTTGGAGAACCCGGGCAAGGTCCCCCTGCACCTGATCGAGGTGCAGTCGGGCACCTATCTGGGCGAGGACGACATCGTGCGGCTGGAGGATCGGTACGGCCGCGTTTCCAGCGGAACCGGCGCCGCATCCTGACGGGGTGGTGTCACGAGGAGCGGGGTCACGAGGAAGGGGGCTCGCCCGCCAGCATGCGCGCCAGTCCCTCGTCCAGGGTCAGCGGCGGGGTCCATCCCAGGTCCCGGCGGATGGGCGCGTCGTCGATCCGGAACGAGCCGAACAGGCGGTCGGCGACACCCCCCTTGCCCAGCACGCGCAGTCCCAGCGTCAACACGCCCGGCGGCACCGGCACCAGACGCGCGGGCCGGCCCTGCAGGCGGCGGATGCGGCGGATCAACTCGGCGGTGGAGACATCCTCGCCGTCGCGCACCAGATAGCTGCGGCCGGCCGCCGCCGGGGCGTCCAGGGCGACCGCGATGGCGTCCGCCAGGGTGTCCAGCGCGATCAGGCTGCGGGCGTTGCGCACCGCCCCGAAGGGCAGGGGCCACGGCGTGTCGCACAGCCGCGCCAGGGCGGCGGCATTGGCGCGCACGCCCGGGCCGTACACCAGCGGCGGGCGGAGGATGGTGACCGGCAGGCCGGTGCGAGACTCGACCCCGCGCAGGGCGGTTTCGGCCGTCGCCTTGGAGCGACCGTAGGCGTCCTCGGGCGTCAGCGGATCGTCCGCCGTATAGACCGTATCCGCGCCGCCCTCGCCGTGAACCTTGGCCGTGCTGACGAACACCATCCGGCGCAGGCCGCGCGCGGCGGCCGCCTCGGCGAGTCGTTCCGTGGCGGTCACGTTCACGCGGTGGAAGGCGTCGGCATCGGCCGGAGTCGGGCGCATCACGTGCACCCTGGCGGCCAGATGAACGACGGCGTCCACGCCCTCCAGGGCGTCGGGGGCGGCGGGGGCGTCCGCAAGGTCCCCGATCGGCCGGACCTCAACCCCGTCCGGCAACCCCTGGGGGTCGGGGCCGCGCGTCAGGGCCACCACGGGCCGGCCGGCGGTCAGCAGGCGTCGGCACAGGGCGCGGCCGATGAAGCCGGTCGCTCCGGTGACGGCGACAGCGCGGCGAGGGTCTCCCATGGGACGGGCTCCAGGACTGAGCGAGGCGGGCAGGCGGGCGGGGCCGGCACGACCGCTGACGTGTCTCGTCAGACGCCGTTGGTGCAACCGCCGGGCCGCGCATTCTGCGGACCCTGGAGGAGGGGCGTCAACGGCGTGCAGCAATTCTCAGGATGGAGGGAGAGCCCCGGTTGCGGCCGGTGCCGGCCTGTTCTCCGCCTCCCCCCTTCGGGGGGAGGTTGGGAGGGGGGCGCGTTCATGTCCGCGCGGCCCCCACTTGCCGCATCAACCCCACGGGCTTTTTCAACCCCACCCCAGCCCTCCCCTATCCAGGGGAGGGAGTTCGGGTCGCGCCTGGACCTCCCGGCAGGACCCTTCGGAGGCAGCGCGGCCACAAATGAGAACGGCTGAACGGCGTGCGACCGCCAGGGAAACGCCTACATTTTGACATGGATGCAGTTCAATTTTTGCATATTGCAGTTGTATGCACTTTAAAATAGCGTCTGGGGGCTGGTTCGGTGGTTCCGTTGGCGCAAGCACAACTTTTGGGGATGCGCCTCTGTGATCTCCCACATTGCGAAAGGCTGACAGTCCCCATGTCCGGTGCGCCGCCCTTCACCGATCCCAGCCGTGGACTGGCCGCCGCGCCCGTCCTGGAGGCGCTGTTCCATCAAAACGCGTGTCCGGTGGCGTTTGTCGGGGCCGATCTGGTCATGATCCGGGCCAACGAGACGTTCGCCGCGTTTCTCGGACGGCCCGCCGAGACCCTGGCCGGGCAGCGCGTGGATGCGCTCGGCCTGCCGGACAGCCTGCTGTGGATGATGGACGAGACGGTCGACGCCGGGCGTCCGGCCGACCTGGCCGACGTCCCCATCGGCGCGGCGGGCGGGGAGTCGCCGCGCAGCGCTGCCGTGTGCACCCTTCGGCTGGAGCCGGTGCGCGACGGTGAGGGGCGCTGTTGCGGCGTGCTCCTTCTGGGGACGGACGTGACGACTCGCCGCCGAACCGCCCGGGCGCTGGCCGAGAAGGAGGCGGAATACCGCCTGTTGGCGGAACAGCAGTCGGCCCTGATGGTCAAGATCGATGCCGAGGGCCGGTTCCTCTACGTCAACCCGGCCTACTGCGAGACCTTCGGGCGCACGTCGGACGAGCTGATCGGTCAGACCTTCATGCCGCTGGTGCACGAGGAGGACCGGGCCGCCACGGCCGCGGCCATGGCGCGGCTGGTCGATCCGCCCCACAGCGTCCACCTGGAGCAGCGCGCCTGGACCGTCCACGGCTGGCGCTGGCTGGCGTGGCAGGACACCGCTCTGGTGGACGAGGCCGGCCGGATTCAGGCCATCATCGGCGTGGCCCACGACATCACTGAGCAGCGCACGGCGCGGGCGCGCGAGCAGCAGAGCCTGGAGAACCTGCGGGCGTTCTTCACGCTGTCCCAGGACCTGTTGCTGGTGGTGGATGGGCGCGGACGGGTGCGGGAGATGAACGACGCCGTGACCGACCGTCTGGGGTGGCGGCGCGCCGACCTGCTCGGCCGGTCCGTGTTCCGCCTGCTGGCCCGCCGCAGCCGCGCCGACGGCCGTGCGCGCATCCGCGCCATTGCCTCGGGCCGGGCGCGCAGCGTGCAGTTCCTGCTGCGCCACCGGGAGGGCGCGCCGGTGCTGGTGGAAACCCGGGTGGTGGCCGGCACGTGGGACGATGCGCCCGCACTGTTCACCTCCAGCCGGGACCTGTCCGAGCTGTCCCTGCTGCGCGAAAAGTTCGAGCGGGTGTTCCTGGACAACGCCACCCTGATGGCGATCACCGATCCCCAGACGGGCCGGTTCCTGGATGTCAACAATGCGTTCCTGCGCCTGCTCGACATGGACCGCGCGGACGTCATCGGACGCACCACGGTCGAGCTGGGGTTCTTCCCGAACGCGGAAGGCCGCCTGGAAATTCTGCGCGACGCAGATGACCGCGCCCGCACCCATCCGATCGAGATGGGCGTCAAGCTGCCCGACGGGCGCAACATGATCTGCGAATGGACGACGGCGCTCATCACCAGCGGCGGCACGTCCTACCGCCTGACCATGCTCAACGACATCTCGCGCCAGCATGAGCTTCTGGTGGAACTGGAATACCAGGCCAACCACGATTCGCTGACCGGGGCCGTCAACCGCCAGCGGGGCGCGCGGCATCTGGATCATGAGGTGTTGCGCAGCCGGCGGCAGGGCGCGCCGCTGTCGGTCATCCTGGCGGATGTGGATCACTTCAAGGGGATCAACGACCGCCACGGGCACGGCGTCGGAGACCGGGTGCTGCAGGAGATCGTGCGCGTGCTCACCGATCGTCTGCGGGAGACCGACATCCTGGCCCGGTGGGGCGGCGAGGAGTTCGTGATTCTGCTGCCCGATACCGACCGGGACGGCGCGGTGCGCCTGGCGGAGGCGCTGCGGGCAGGGGTGGAGAGTGCGGCGTTCGCGACCGGCGATCGTGTGACCCTGAGCCTTGGCGCCGCCCTGCTGCAGGATGGGGAGACCGCCGAAAGCGTGATCGACCGGGCCGACCGGGCGCTGTACCAGGCCAAGCGGGGCGGCCGGAACCGCGTCGAGGTGGACGGCCAGCCGGTCCATGAGGCGTGTCCCGAGGGCCAGTCCTGAACCCGCGGCATGTGACGAGGACGGGCAGACGGGATGTTCGATCCGGAAGGGGGCGAAGGGGGCCTTGTCCTTCACGCGATGTCTTGTTTCGGGCTGATGTCGTTTGTAATGCCGGGCGGGAGTTGCACTCCCGCCCGGAGCGCTTTCATCCCCATCCATTGGGCGAAACGGTCCGGACGGGGCTGCAAGCCCCGTCCGGCATGAAGAAGGCCGTTCTTAGCGCTTGGGTCCGATGCCGGCGCCGCGACGAGCCGGTGAGCGCCCGTGTCTCGTATAATTGATATTGCGAATTATTCGCAAGTGACGTACCGTCGCGCGGGTCAGGGCTGGTGCGGCCCCGGTCTCGCGGCGCCTGTCTGTGCGCCAACCGGCCTGCCGCGCCGGTCCGGGTCGCGAAACCTTGACCACCTTCCGGCGGCCGGGCCCGTCTCCCCCGCCCGGTCGCCGGTTTTTTCAACCCGCGCCGAGGCCGCGCCCCAAGATCACAGAGATCCCCGCCATGTCCCGGACCGTGATTCCCTTTCCCGCCGGCCCTGTCGCGGCGGGGTCCCCTGGTGAAACCCTGCTGGAGGCCGCGCGCACGTGGCGGCGGTTCCCCGGCTGCCCCGCGCCGTTTCCCGATGGGGTGGTGCGCCAGCTCGGCGCCGCCGGCCTGCTGGGCGCGTTGATGCCGCTCGATGCGTTGATGGTGGTGCTGGCCGCGCGGGGTCCGGCGGCCCGGCCCCTGGCCCTGGGCTCGGTGGGCACCCCGGCCGACACCCAGGACGCCCGCCTGCTCGCCGGGGCGCTCGCCCAGGCGGTGCGGGACGGCGCCGCCGGCGACGAGGCCGTGGAGCGGCTCGCCCGTCGCCTGGACCTCGCCGGTCCGGCCCTGCTGGACAGGGCCCTGCGGCGACTGGGCCGGGCGGTCCGTCCGCGGGTCGCGCGGGGGGCCTGGCCCGAGGCCGGACGCGGCCTGCCGGTGGATGTGGTCGAGGACATCGGGACGGAGACGGCGCCGCCCCACGCCGCGGAGTGAGTCCGGGCTCCGAACCCGGATGACAGGGGTGTCATGGGTCGAGTCACCGCCCGAGATCCTTCGCCGCCGATGGCGGCTCAGGATGACGCATTTCAATTTTAGGGGGTGATCCTGAGGGAGCCCCCGCGACCATCGGTGCGATGGTCGCGCGCCTTTGCGGCGACGCGACGCGTCGCCGGGGGCGACCGAAGGATCTCGTGAGGTGGGGTCCCCTTCCACCGTGTCACGGAACGGCAATCCCAGTGCGGAGCCCTGGCGGAGTGAGTCCGGGGCTTGAACCTGCGCTTTTCATCAGGCACCATCTCGGGAACGAAATGAAGACCGGGAGGCGTGGGCCTGCGCGGCGGTCGCGTCCGGGGGAGAGCGAGGGGGAGGCCGAGCCATGCACCCGACCCGTAGGTCCGTCCTTGCCCGCAGTGGCGCCGCCGCCGTGGCGGCCCTGACCGGGTTCCCCGCCATCCTGCCCCGCGCCGCCCTCGGCAACACGACCTGGGGCGAGGTGCCGTCCGGCCTGATGCCGGCGGGCTTCACGCCCAGCCGAATCCTGGAGATCCACTGCTACGGCGCGCCGTCGATCTGGGAGAATTTCTGGGTGCGCGGGCCGTCGTCCAATCCCGACTGGCGCGGCTTCGACGCCGAGATGGCGGCCACGGACTGGCTCTGTCCCGCCACCGCATCGGAGCGCCCCACCTCGGAAGGCGTGGTCTCGTTCGGTCAGGACAGCCTGGGCAACGACATCTTCTGGGGACCGGCGACCCGGCCCCTTTGGGACTCCGGGATCATGGACCGCACCCGCATGGTGGTGCAGAAGCACGACTCGCCCGCGATTCCGATCCACGAGGCCGCCATTCCCTACGCCATCACCGGCTCGCGTCTGGGCACGCCGCGGCACGCCGGCATGGGCGCGGCCTTCCAGCATCGCGGCATGACGCTGGACCCGGGCCGGACCATCCCCCATGCCTATGTGCTCTCGCCCAACAACATCGCCCAGTTCGGCATGACGGACACGGCGGCGCTGGCCACCGGCACGCATCCCGGCGGATCACGACCGCTGATGGTCAAGATCGGCGGCGCCAGCGACCTGGAGGCGCGGCTCTCCCGCCCCGGCCTGTCGCCCGCGCGCGACGACCTGCTGGACGCCCTGCGCGGGCAGTACCGCGACCGCCTGCGCCGGCATGGCGCCATGGTGCCGCCGGTGCGCTCGGCCCAGTTCACCGCCTACGATGCCGCCGTGGAGTCGCTCTATAACGCGCCGGGGCTGGTGAGCCTGTTCTCGGGCGGGGTGCTGGACGTGGACACCATGCCCTATTGCCTGAAGCAGGCCGGCGACGCCGACCCCGCCGATGTGGCGAACCGCCCGGCCACGGCCATCGATCTGGCCCGCCGCCTGCTGACCGATCCGGGCAACCCCGCGCGGCACGTGCTGATCGCCGACGGCGGCGTGGAGAAGATCGCCGGCGGCAGCCAGCCACCCTATGACACCCACGCGAGCGTGGTCAGTTCGGCCTTCGAGCAGGTGCGGGCCACCAACGCCAACCTGTTCAACATGCTCTATCACCTGTCCCAGGCCATCGATCCCACCGGCACCGATCCGACGCGGATCAACCTGGATGACACCATGATCGTCATCAACGCCGAGTTCGGCCGCACGCCCCGGCGCACCAGTTACCAGGGCAACGACCGGGGCCGCGAGCACTGGCCGGCGGGCTATGTGGCGATCCTGATCGGCGGCCCGATCACGAGCCGCGCGATCGTCGGCGGCATGACCAGCAACCCGGGCGACAGCTCGGACGGCACGGCGCCCGACGGCGCCTGGTACAAGCCGACCGACATCCGGGGCACCCTGCTGATGGCCGGCGGCGTCTGGCCGTTCGAAAGCGAGCTGTTCGGCACGCTGGACTTCGGGCCGCAAGTGAACATCGGCAGCGAGACCGGCAACGCCCAGACCATCGCCACCGATATCCTCGGGCTTTGAGCCGCCGGACCCAGCCCGCCCGGCTGTCCGCCCTGCTTTTCCTGATCGGCGATGACCCGGACTCGTCCGTTTCATCGCCTCCGCCGCTTCGCGGCGCCGGCCCAGTCGGGCCGGTATTAGACCGCACGACACGGGGGCCACGATGTCGCAGATCGCTCCTTCGACCCACCGCCGTCCGGCTCTCCTGGCCGCGGTGTTCCTGCTGGGGCTGGCCCTCGGCCTCGGCCTGCCGACATCCTCGGCGCAGGCTCAGGCGGCGGCCTTCCCCGAGCCGATCCCCGACGACAACGGCGACTATGCCTTCGCGCGCGAGGTCGTGCCCCTGCTGCTGGGCCGCAAGCCGCGCGGTGCTCTGGAGGTCAAGCTGCTCGGCGACATCGCCGCGCTGGAAGGGCGCGCCGCGATGGTCAAGATGCTGACCCGCCGCGAGGAGTTCTATATCCACTGGTCGCGGCTGTTGCTCGACAACCTTCAGGTCCAGCGCGCCGGGCAGCGGCGGCAGGCCAGTGCGTGCTTCGCCGAGCCCATGCGGCGGACATCGGACGGCACACCCGTGTTCGACGGCGGATCGCTGGCCCGCTTCATCGCTGCGCAGGATCCGGCCACCGCCAGCGAGCCCGTGGGCGGCGACGGCTTCAACATGGCCGACGTGATCCTCTCCGCGTTGCAGGAAGACGACCTGTCGGTGGTCATGCGGGCCCATCTGTTCTCCATGGCGATGGCCCGAGGTCGGTTCACCTCGCCGGAACGGGCCCGCGCCACCGTGGGCACCACCTTCACCCACGTCTACCTGACCCGTTCCATCGGCTGCCTGGCCTGCCACAACGAGACCTTTTCCGTCACCGGCCCGGGCTCGGGCTGGGACCGGCTGTACGCGCCGCCCATCAACCTGTCGGGCGCCCTGTTCGGGGCGGCGAGCGGCGGCATGCCGACCAACACCTTCAACCTGTTCCGCTCCGATCAGGCGGAGACCGGCGGCACCGGGCTGCGCCCCTGGAACATCGACGCCAGTTGCGTGACCGACCAGCAGGCCAGCGACCGGGTGGGCTATCGCGCCCTGTCGCCCAACGGCGGGGCCGGGGTCGCCTTCGCCGGGCTATCGGGCGACGACCTCGGCGTGGTCGCGCTGGAGGACACGCTGCGCCAGGGCATCGAGAGCTACCGAACGGACGGCCTGCTGCTGACGCCCTCGGGCGGGGATGCCCCGCCCATGCCCGATGACGCGGCGGTGGCCTTCGCCTATCAGGTCGCCATGACCGTCGTGGACCATGTGTGGGAGGACCTGACCGGCGAGCGCCTGACCATCGCGCTGTACTTCCCGCGCAACGAGGCCCAGCGCGATGCCCTGTGGAACCTGACCGAAAACGTGTTTCTGGCCGACGACTGGTCCCTGAGCAGCCTGCTCGCCACCGTGCTGACCAGCGGCTACACCAACCGGCGCGCGCCCGACAACACGGTGAACGACACCTATGTGCTGCCCATGATCCTGGATCCGTGGGTGGCCAAGGACCCGCGCCTGCCCGATTCGGCCTTCGACGATCCCAATGACCCGCGCCTGTTCCACAACGGGCAGGGCGAGGTGATCCACCGGCACGCGCCGCTGACCCTGCTCACCATGGTGTCGCGGGCGCTGGACTGGCCGGATCCGAACCCGTACGGCGGCTCCGGGTATCCCTCGTCGTCGTTCATGCGGGATATCGGCCAGTTCTGGTCCCAGGATCGCACCGGCACACGGGGTGTCGATTTCCAGTCCCTGCTGGCGTGGGAGGCCACCCTCGGCACCTGCGAGAAACCGCCCGGGGTCTCCACCGACTGGATCGACCGCCTGATGGACGCCATCGCGGTCTATGACGCCGAGAACCCCTATCGGCCGTTGATCCTGGAAGACGTCATCCTGACCCTGAAGGACTGGGTGATCCAGCAAGGGTGGATCGAGGACACGGCCGCGCAGGACACGGGACTGGCGGAGATCGCGGCCCTGAGCGCCGTGTTCAGCGCGGACACCAGCCTGACCGTGCCGATGACCGCGCCCACCACCCTGTTCACGCCCGCCGACCTGGAGGGCAAGCTGCGCGAGGTCTGCGGCGCATTGCTGCAGTCGCCGCAGTTCATGCTGACCGGCATTTCCGCGGCCCGCCCGCTGGAGATTCCGCGCCTGCGGGTCTGCAACGAGCCCGACGATTGCTCGTACCAGGAGATGTGCGAGAGCTACGCCGACACCCTCGCCGACGCCAGCCGCTACATCGACTGCCTGGAGGACGACGTCGTGCCCGGCAGCGGCCCGGGTGTGGCGGACCGGGGCGATCCGTGCCGCGTGACGGTGTCCGTCGGGGGCCATCAAGTGCTTCGGGTGCTGAACATCTGCGAGTTTGTGCCGAATCCGCTCATCGAGTGCCTGCGGGGCGACCTGCCGGGGCTGGGCGGCGGCGGCGTGCCGGGTCCGATCCGCCTGGGCAACGACTGCCGGCCGGACATTCCCCGCTGCGATCCGCGCTGTTCCATCGGGGCGCAGGCGGGCGGCGGTCTGCCCGGGTTGGAGGGCGGCCCCAGGGATGGCCCCGGGGGCCTGCTGGGCGGCGGCGAACTGGGCCTGCCCTGCTGCGGCGGCGGGGGCATGCGGCCCTTCGACCGCCTGGATCCGGAGACCCTGCTCGGCTGGCTGGAGGGCGCCGAGATCCTGACCGCGCGCGGGGCCGGCATCCTGCCGCGCGGCAAGGACGTGGTGCTGCCGCTGGAGCCCGGCACGCGCCTGTCCTTCGGCGATATCCTCGTGCTGCCGCCCGAGGCCACCGTGGAGGCGCGGGGTCCGGCGGGCCGGGTCGTGCTGGGCGGGGCCGGTGGTGGCCCCGAGGGGATGCGGCCGGGCCTGCGGCCCAAGGACCTGTCGCTGCTGGACGCCGTCCGGCGTGGCGACGGTCCGGCGGTCACGGCCCTCCTGAAGGACGGCGCCAACCCCCTGAGCGTGGACCGCGAGGGCCGCACGGCCCTGACCATCGCCGCCGAGCGCCGCGACACCCGCATCCTGCGCGAGTTGCTGCAGCGCGGAACGTCGATCGGCCGGCCGGATGCCCGGGGGCTGACCGCGTTCGAGGCGGCGCGCCTCGCCCGCAATCCCGAGGCCGCCCGCCTGCTGGAGCGCCGCGGCGCGATCGCGGAGCGGTTCGAGCGGGAGCGCCCCGGCAAGGGTGTGCCGCCGACCCTGCTGATGGTCACCGGCCCGTCCGCCGTCAAGGCGCCGCCGGTGCGCGACCGACGCCTGATGACCACGGGGCAGGCGCGCCTGCGGCTGGCCGAGGGCGCCTATCGGGTCAAGCCGCCCTCGCTCGACGCCCGCATGGGTCTGCTGAAGGAATACGGCTGGATGGGCCCGAGCCTGACGGGCGAGCAGGCGGAGCGCCTGAACCAGACCCTGCAGCGCCTGGGGCCCAGCGACGGGGTGTATTGAGGCCGACTCGGGCGTCGGCCTCGCCGGCGGCGTTCACCCCCGGCACACCAGAAACCCGGCCGCTTCGAACGACGGCCGGGTTTTCTGCACAGGCAAAGAAGACGGACGGTCGCGGATCAGGCCGCGGCCTTGGCCCACAGGGCGTCGAACGGCAGCGGCTCGTACAGGCGGCCCAGGGCGTCGGCCAGCACGTCGCGGCGCACCCCGAGGACCATCGCCCAGCGGCCCATTTCGTGCGCGGGCAGGCGGATGTGTCCGGCTTCCACGTCGGCGACGAAGGCTTCGGTCACGCTCAGCAGTTGCTCGGCCAGTTCGGTCCGGGTGATCTCGCGCCCCTGGCGGAGCTGGCGGAGATAGGTCCCCCCGGCACGCAGGTTCGCCCGCGCCTCCGGGGTCAACAAAACGCCCTCAACGGTCATGCCCACGGTATCATCCTCCTCGGCGTCTCTCGCAAGTGTGCGGCGGGCCCGGCACGGCCTCGGCGGATGAGGCCGCGTGCGGGGCGCGCCCCGCCCAGGGTCCGGCATCAACGGGCCGGCCGCGGGCGAACGCATGAACAGGCCGGACACGCACGCGCGCCGGCCGAATACTGAACCCCGACAGTCAACATGGCGAACCGTGGGGATGATCATCTGTAACGTGGAACCGAAGCCTAACGGACGGGCGGGCCGGATGTCACCGAACTGTCATGCATAGCTGACATGCAGCCGAAACATCCTGGGCCCGGAGCCATCCGGGTCCGGAGACGGTCCGCCGGTCCCCAAAACGACCGGCCGACGTCAAAAATCTGACAGAAATTTGACAAGCCCGCAATTCTTTTGCGGATGCGAAAAAGGGTCTATGCCGTTCGGCGGAGACGCTGTGCGAACCACCATGGGCGGACACGTGACCGGATCTGTCATTGCTGCGCGGCACGATATCCGGGTCGTTGTTGATCCGGAGATGTCCGATGCCCCCGCTTTCCGTCTCCCGCCGCCGCCTTTTCGAAGGCGCGGCCTCTTTCGGTCTTGGCGCCGTCGTGCCGGCGCCCGCCGTGGCCTCGATCGTCCCCGGCGCCCCGCCCCGCTGGTTGCCCCTGATCGAAACCCACGTGGCCGGCACCGCCTATTACGAGGCGGCCCGGGTCCGGGACAGCCTGCATCCGGGGGACGCCCTGGTGCTGAAGCGCGAGCCGTCCAACCCGCACGATGCCCGCGCCATCGAGGTCTTCACGGCCCAGGGTGTGAAGCTCGGCTACGTACCCCGGGTCCGCAACCCGCCGTTCGCGGCCCTGATGGACGACGGCCAGGCGCTGCGGGCCACGGTGGCGGCCGTGCATCCGCCGGGCTGGAACGCGATCCGGTTCACCATCGCGCTGCGGGTGCCAGCGGGGTGAGGGGTGGGCGCGTCGCATTAAGGTCCCTGGAACGTCCGGTCGTGGGTCAGGGCGGGGATGCGGCGGCGCGCCTCGGCCACCTGGGCGGGGTCGATGGTGACGTGCAGGATCTCGAAATCCGCCTCGCCCGCGTCGGCCAGCACCTGCCCCCAGGGATCGACCACCAGCGCATGGCCATAGGTGCGCCGGTCGTGGGGATGCACGCCGCACTGCGCCGAGGCCAGGACATAACTTCCGGTCTCGATGGCGCGGGCGCGCAACAGCACGTGCCAGTGCGCCTCGCCCGTCGGCACGGTGAACGCGGCCGGCACCGAGAGCACCTCGGCCCCCGCCTGAGCCAGGGCGCGGTGCAGGTACGGGAACCGCACATCGTAGCACACGGTCAGGCCGAGCCGGGTCCACGGCAGATCGGCCACCACGGCGCGGTCGCCGGGCTGGAAGGTGTCCGACTCGCGATAGCTTTCCGACTCGCTCAGGTCCACGTCGAACATGTGGATCTTGTCGTAACGGGCGGCCACCGACCCGTCCGGGGCGATCAGGAAGGCCCGGTTGGCGGCCCGGCCGTCGTCCATCAGGATGCCCAGCGTGCCGGCGTTGATCCAGGCGCCCGTTTCCCGCGCCACGTCGCGGAAGGCGGCCAGCGCCGGGTGGTCCGGCTCCCGCCGGGCCTGACGCAACACGTTGTCGCGGCCGAGCTCCATCATGGCCACGTTCTCGGGCAGCATGACGATCTCGGCCCCGCCGGCGCGCGCGCGGCGGACGGCATCCAGGGCGCGCCAGATGTTGTGGTCCATGTCGTTGCCGGCGTTGACCTGCACCACGGCGGCGCGGAACGGGCGGCGGTCGGCGAACTGCCCCGGGGCGGCCATCATGAGGCCTGCGCGCGCAGCATGGGATCCAGGCCGCCCTGGCCGTCCAGCGCATACAACTCGTCGCAGCCGCCGATGTGCCGGCCGTCGATGAAGATTTGCGGCACGGTGCGGGCGCCGCCGGCGCGATCGACCATTTCGGCGCGCTTGCCCGGGTTCAGCATCACGTTGTGCTCGGTATAGGCCGCCCCCTTGCGCTGCAGAAGCTGCTTGGCGCGGTGGCAGAACGGGCAGATGGGGGTGGTGTACAGTTCCACGTGGGCCATGGCGGTCTCTCGTCGGTCAGAGGACGGAACGGTGTGCTCCGCATGTTGGCGGTCGGGGCCGACGGGTCAAGCGATCGGGCGGACGCAACCGGATCGGCGGATTTCATTCCCGGCCCGACTAGGGTACCATGCCACCGTCGCAGAAGCGCGCAGTCCGCAGCAGGGAGGCCCTCGGTCGTGAAACTGCCTGGCATATCCAAGGGGCGCCGGACGGGTCGGTCCAGGGACCCGCTGGGCGATCCGTTCGCGGTGCCATCGGGGGGCGTTGATCCGCTGGACGACGACGACGCACCGCCCCCGGGCTACGACCCCGATCTGGCCATTCCGCGCACCCCGCCGCCGACCCGCCCCGACGTGGACCTGGACATCGACGACGCCCTGGGCGGACCCGACCACGGCGCGGGCAAGGCCCCGAGCGCGATCGCCCGTCTGTTCGGCGCGGGCCGCGGGGCCCGGGGGGGCAGCGGCGACGACCCGTTGTCCGGCCTCACCGACATCGACGGCGCCCCGCTGCGCGCCCGCGCGGGCGGCCGCCGGGGCCTGATCGCGGCGGCGGTGGCGCTCGCCGTGGCGGGCGGCGGGTACGGCCTGTACGCGGCCGGCGTGTTCGGCGGCGGCGCATCCGCGCCGGAGTCGGTCCCCATGGCCGCGACCGATGCGCCGGACGAGAGCGGGGCGATCTATGTCGAGCCCGGCCGGGTGCTGATGACTCTGCCGCCCCTGACCGAACCCGCGCCCGTGATGGCCGACGCCACCGCCGCCACCGACCGTTCGGCCGCGCGCCGCCCCTGGCTCAACGGGGGCAGCCAGGCCGAGGGGCAGGCTCCGGGGCAGGTTCAGGACCAGCCGGCCGGACAGAGCGCGCCGGCTCCGGACGAGGCCGCTCAGGCGCAGGCCGACACCGCGCCGGACGCGGCGCCCGCAACCCCGGCGGCCGCCGAGGCCGCGCCGGATCCCGGCCCCGAGACGCAGACGGCGGACGCCGGCCCGGCGGTGCCGACCATGGATCTGTCGGAGCCTCCCGCCGCAACCATGGACCCGTCGCCCGCCGACCCGTCGCCCACCGACCCATCGCCCGCCGACCCGATGTCCGACACCATGGCCGACGAGGACGGCACCGGGGAAACCCCCGCGCGGGAGGGGGTCCGCGCCCGCGTCGATCTGGCCGCGCCGGACCTCGACCTGCCGGACGTCCCGGGCGTGCTGCCCGTGCCGGACGGCGTGCGCTCGCCCGCCGAGCCGGACACGCCCAACCGCCTGAACGGCGCGCCGCCGGTGCCGTCCTACGCCCTGATCCCCGTGGCGGCGGGGACCAAGGGCAATCCGCTGCGCCCGGCCCCGGTGCCCGCGCTGCAGACCAGCGGGCCCTACGGCATGATGCCCCGCATCGGCGAGGACGGCACGCTGCCCTGGCAGGTCTACGCCGCGCCCGACCCCGCGCCGGGCGACCGCCCGGCGGTGGCGATCGTGGTCAAGGGCCTGGGCATGATGGCCGACGCGCTGGAGGCCGCCGCCACCAAGCTGCCGCCCGAGGTCACGCTGTCGTTCTCGCCCTACACGCCGGAGCTGAGCGACCGCATGGTGATCGCCCGCCGGTCCGGTCACGAAACCATGATCGACCTGCCCATGGAGCGGGAGTCGTTCCCCGCCAACGACCCTGGGCCGCTCGGCCTGCTGACCATGCTGCCGCCGCCGGAGACCCTGGACCGCATGCAGCAACTGATGGCCCAGGCCAACGGCTATGTCGGCGTGCTGGCGGACGGCGATGGCCGGTTTGCGGCCTCGCCCGAGAACATGGAGGTGGTGCTCAAGGCTCTGCGCCAGTCCGGGCTGCTGTACGTCCATCAGGGCTCCACCCGGTCGCTGGCCGCCAATCTGCGGTCCCTGCCGGCGCTGACCGCCGTGGATGTGGTGGTGGACCGGCGCGGCTTCGCCGAAAGCATCGAGGCCCGGCTGGACTACCTCACCCGGCTCGCCCAGGCGCGCGGCACGGCGGTGGGCGTGATGCGGGCCTCGCCGCTGGGGTTCACCAAGCTGCGGGAGTGGATCGAAACCCTGGAGGCGGCGGGCGTGGCCCTGGTGCCCGTCTCGGCCGTGGTGCGCCGCTCCGGCGGCGCGGCGGCGCCCGAGGGCCCGGCGACCCCGCCCCCGACCCGCGAGTCCAGCGCCGAACACGGAGCGGCCGACCATGGCTGACGGAGCCCCGAACACGGAGGGCCGCTACCGGCGCGGCGTCGGCGTCATGCTGGTGAATGCCGACGGGCTGGTCTTCGTCGCCCAGCGCATCGACTTCAAAAGCGACGCCTGGCAGATGCCCCAGGGGGGCATCGACAAGGGCGAGGACCCGCTGGCGACCGCCCGCCGCGAGCTGGAAGAAGAGACCGGCATTCCGCCCCACCTGACCGAGGTCCTCGCCGAGACGGACGGCTGGCTGCGCTACGACCTGCCGGAGGATCTGCGCGCCAAGCTGTGGCGCGGGCGCTTCCGGGGCCAGGAGCAGAAGTGGTACCTCATGCGCTTCCTGGGCCGGGATGAGGACGTCAACCTGGAGACGGAGCACCCCGAGTTCTCCGCCTGGCAGTGGGTGCCGCCGGCGCGCACGATGGACCTGATCGTGCCCTTCAAGCGCACCCTGTACGGTCTGGTCCTGGAGGCGTTCGGCCCGACTCTCGCCCGCCTGCGCGCGGATGCCGACGCCTGACGGCGCGCGTCCCCTTGTGATCGGTGTCGGCCAGCCGGACCGGGGCGACGACGCGCTGGGGCTTGCGGCGCTGGCGCGGCTGGAGGGCGAGGCCTGGGGCGGCGTGGACCGGGTGGCCCACCACGGCGAGGGCCTGGGCCTGATCGCGCTGTGGGAGGACCGGGCGCGCGTCGTGCTGCTGGACGCCATGGACGCGGGCAAACCGCCCGGCGCCCTGTTGCGTTTTACCCCTGACAGCGGCCCCCTGATGGCCCGGGCGTTCCGCACGTCGTCCCATGCCTTCGGCGTGGCGGAGGCGGTGGAGACGGCCCGCGTGCTCGGCCGCCTGCCGGCCTCGCTTGTGCTGCTGGGGGTGCAGGGCGCGGCCTGGGACCTGGGCGCGCCGCTGTCCGCCCCGGTGGCGAATGCTCTGCCGGGGCTGATTGACGAGGTAAAGCGGGCTTTGGCGCTGTAGCCGAACGCCCTACGTGAAAAAAAGTATTAAATGTCAGCGTTCTGTTGCAGCAGAGTATATAAAATGCTCCAAAAGGCTTATCCCTTTGCTTCCGGCGCGATCAACATATCGTAGGTGATGGGTCCTTTGGTGGTGACGGTGCCCAGTAGGGATCGAAAGGCTGCGTGCCGGGTGCGGCGGCGGTTGAAGCGGAAGACGAACTCATCGAGGTAGGCTTGCAGATGCTTGCG
>NZ_WIVE01000043.1 GCF_009601025.1 Roseospira navarrensis
TGGGGCGCGCCCCACGGATGGGCATGCAGGTGCGCCCCCTCGTGCAAAATTTCCAGACATCAGGTTACACAGCCTGGCGGCGGCGGGCCATCAGGCGGAGGCGATCCTCGACGAGGTGCGGACGACCCACAAGGGCAAGTATATCCTGGCCGTGGAGGGCAACCCGCCCCTGGCCGACGGCGGCGTCTACTGCATGCCGGGCGGACGCCCCTTCAAGGACACGCTGACCGAGATGGCGTCGGAGGCCATGGCGGTGATCGCGTGGGGGTCCTGCGCCTCCTGGGGATGCGTGCAGGCGGCCAAGCCCAACCCCACACAGGCGACGCCGGTGCACGAGGTCGTGACCGATACGCCGGTCATCAAGGTGCCCGGCTGCCCGCCCATCGCCGAGGTGATGACGGGCGTGCTGACCTATGTGGTCACCTTCGGCCGCCTGCCGGCGCTGGACCGCCACGGCCGGCCGAAGATGTTCTATTCCCAGCGCATCCACGACAAGTGCTACCGCCGGCCGCACTTCGACGCCGGCCAGTACGCCGAATCCTGGGACGACGAGGGGGCCCGCAAGGGCTACTGCCTGTACAAGCTGGGGTGCAAGGGGCCGACCACCTACAACGCGTGCTCGACCGTGCGCTGGAACGAAGGGGTCTCGTTCCCCATCCAGTCCGGGCACGGCTGCCTGGGCTGTTCGGAACAGGACTTCTGGGACAAGGGGCCGTTCTACAGCCGGCTGTCCACGCTCGACCCGCTGCCGGTCGAGGGCGACGCCGACACCCTCGGCCTGACCGCCGCCGCCGTGACCGGCGGGGCCATCGCCGCCCACGCCGGGGTCAGCATCATCAAGACCGCGCGCGACAAGAAGGACGCCGCCGACGCCCGCGCCGCGCATGAGCAGGACAAGAGCTGACACCCGGGCGTTGATCCCCGAACGGCCGCCCAGACGAGGAACGCTGACCCATGAGCACGATGAGCACGCCGAACGGCTTCACTCTGGACACCGCCGGCCGCCGCGTGGTGGTGGACCCGGTCACCCGGATCGAGGGCCACCTGCGCCTGGAACTGAACGTCGATGACGACAACGTTGTGCGCAACGCGGTCTCGACCGGCACCATGTGGCGCGGCCTGGAACTGATCCTGAAGGGCCGCGATCCGCGCGACGCCTGGGCCTTCACCCAGCGCATCTGCGGCGTCTGCACGGGCACGCACGCCCTGACCTCGGTGCGCGCGGTCGAGGACGCGCTGGGCATCGACATCCCGGCCAACGCCAACACCATCCGCAACATCATGCAGTTGACGCTGTATGTGCACGATCATCTCGTTCACTTCTACCATCTGCACGCGCTGGACTGGGTGGACGTGGTCTCGGCGCTGTCGGCGGACCCCAAGCAGACCTCGGCGCTGGCCCAGTCGATCTCGTCGTGGCCGATGTCCTCGCCGGGGTATTTCCGCGACCTGCAGGGCCGGCTGAAGGCGTTCGTGGACTCCGGCCAGTTGGGACCGTTCCGCAACGCGTACTGGGGTCATCCCGCGTACCGGCTGCCGCCCGAGGCCAACCTGATGGCCGTCGCGCATTACCTGGAGGCGCTCGACTTCCAGAAGGAGATCGTGAAGATCCACGCCATCTTCGGCGGCAAGAACCCGCACCCCAACTGGCTGGTCGGCGGGGTGCCCTGTCCCATCAATCTGGACGGCACGGGGGCGGTCGGCGCGATCAACATGGAGCGGCTGAACATGGTCGGCTCCATCATCGACCAGAGCGTGGCCTTCATCGAGCAGGTCTACATCCCCGACCTGCTGGCCATCGCCTCGGTCTACAAGGACTGGATGCACGGCGGCGGGCTGTCGTCCATGAACCTGCTGTCCTACGGCGACATGCCGGCGCGGCCCAACGACTATTCCGCCGACAGCCTGATGCTGCCGCGCGGGGCCATCGTCGGCGGCGACCTGTCCACGGTGCACGAGGTGGACCTGAAGGATCCGCAGCAGATCCAGGAGTTCGTCATGCACTCCTGGTACCGCTATCCGGACGAGAGCCAGGGCCTGCACCCCTTCGACGGCGTGACCGAGCCGGCGTTCCAACTCGGTCCCAACACCGACGGCGACGCCACCCGGATCAACGCCGTGGACGAGGCGGCGAAGTATTCCTGGCTGAAGGCGCCGCGCTGGCGCGGCCACGCCATGGAGGTGGGGCCGCTGGCCCGCTTCGTGATCGGCTACGCCCAGGGCAAGCCGGAGTTCAAGGAGCCGGTGGAGGCCACCCTGCGCCATCTGGACGTGCCGGTCTCGGCGCTGTTCTCGACGCTCGGCCGCACGGCGGCGCGCGGGCTGGAATGCCAGTGGGCCGCCCACGCGCTGAAGGCCGAGTTCCAGACGCTCATCGCTACCCTCAAGGCCGGCGACACCGCGACCGCCAACACCGACCTGTGGGCGCCCTCGACCTGGCCGAAATCGGCCCGGGGCGCGGGCTTCACCGAGGCCCCGCGCGGCGCGCTCGGCCACTGGGTCGAGATCGAGAACACCAAGATCAAGAATTATCAGTGTGTGGTCCCGACCACCTGGAACGGCTCGCCGCGCGATCCGGCCGGCAACATCGGCGCGTTCGAGGCCGCCCTGCTGGACACCCCCCTGCACGACCCCGAACAGCCGCTGGAGATCCTGCGGACCATCCACTCGTTCGATCCCTGTCTGGCCTGCTCGACCCACGTCATGACCCCGGACGGCCGCGAGCGGTCCAGCGTCGTGGTGCGCTGAGCCGGTGCCGCAAGACCCACCCACAAGGGAGGACGCCATGGCCATCCGCACCGGCCGGGACATCCACGCCGCCGACGCCGCGCCCGAGGACGCCTCGGTGGACCGCACATCGATTTACGTCTACGAAGCCCCGCTGCGCGCGTGGCACTGGATCAACGCGCTGGCGATCACCGTGCTGGCGGTGACCGGCTATCTGATCGCCAACCCGCTGCCCAGCGTGCCGGGCGAGGCCTCGGACTCGTTTGTCATGGGCACGACCCGGTTCATCCATTTCAGCGCCGGCTATGTGCTGGCGGTGGGCTGGATCTTCCGCCTCTATTGGGCCGTGGTCGGCAACAGCCACGCCCGCCAGTTGTTCAAGATGCCGCTCTGGAGCCCGACCTACTGGAAGGGCGTGCTGTGGGAGGCGAGCTGGTACGCCTTCATGCGCACGGAGCCGAAGAAGTACGTCGGTCACAACCCGCTGGCCCAGTTCGTCATGTTCTGGGTGTTCATGCTGGGCATGTTCTTCATGATCGTCACGGGCTTCGCCCTGTATTCGGAAGGCACCGGACAGGATAGCTGGCAATCCGCGCTGTTCGGCTGGGTGTTCGACATCTTCCCGAACAGTCAGTCCGTCCACACCTGGCATCACGTCGGCATGTGGGTGTTCGTGATCTACACCATGATCCACATCTACGCCGCCGTCCGCGAAGACATCCTGTCCCGTCAGTCCATGATCTCGACCATGATTTCGGGCGAGCGCATGTTCAAGGATAACCGGGATGACTGAGGCGAGCGTCCGACCATCGGGTCCGTCGGGTGACGGATCGAGCGGTTCGGGCGGCGGGCGCCAACCGGACTCCCTCCCCTGGATAGGGGAGGGGCGGGGTGGGGTTGATGCGCCGCAAGACAAGCCTGTGTCCGCAGTGACTTCGCCCTCCCGACCTCCCCCCTCCGGGGGAAGGGGTTTGGATCGCGCCCATCGATCCGACTCGCGCGAACGGAAGGACACGAGGGCGGAAAGACAAGAGGGCGGAATGACCGACGATCAAACGAACCGCACCCTGGTCCTTGGGATCGGCAACCTGCTGTGGGCCGACGAGGGCTTCGGGGTGCGCTGCGTGGAGGCGCTGCACCGCCACCACATCCTGCCGGAGGCGGTCACCCTGATGGATGGCGGCACGCAGGGCCTCTATCTGGTGCAGCACGTCCGGGCGGCCGACGCCCTGCTGGTGTTCGACGCCGTGGACTACGGCCTGACGCCCGGCGAAATGATCGTGGTGCGGGGGGCCGACGTGCCCCGCTTCACCGGCGCGAAGAAGATGAGCCTGCACCAGACCGGCTTTCAGGACGTGCTGTCGGCGGCCGACCTGATGGGCGGGGCGCCCGCTCGGCTCACCCTGATCGGTGTGCAGGCGGCCGACCTGGAGACCTGGGGCGGGCCGCTGTCCGAGCCCGTGCGGGCGCGGCTCGACGAGGCCGTGCGGCTCGCGGTGGCGGAACTGGCGGCCTGGGGACTCGGCGCCCCGATCCGGCCGGATCCGTTGCCCGAGGGCGCGGCCGGCCTGCTGGCCCCCGGCCTGGACCTGGCCGCGTTCGAGGGGCGCCCGCGCGCCTTTCCCCCCGCGTGATCCTGATCGGACCGCAAACACAGGACCCGTCCCATGTGCCTCGGCCTTCCCATGCGCATTCTCGAAACCCACGGCACGGTCGCGCTCTGCGCCGGGCGCGACACGGCGCGCGCCGTCTCCCTGGCGCTGGTGGACGATCCGCCCGTGGGCTCCTGGGTGCTGGTGCATCGCGACACCGCCTTCCAGACCCTGACGGACGAGGAGGCGGCCCAGATCGACCGCGCCCTTGATGCCGTGATGGAGGTTCGGGCCGGCGGCGCGGTGGATCACCTGTTCGCCGATCTGGTGGACCGCGAGCCGGAACTGCCGGCCCATCTGCGGCGGGAGACCCTGTCATGAGCATCGCGCCCCCCGAGGGCCCCCCCGGAGACTGGGCCGCCGGCCCCGCGCTGCCGGCGCCGGGGACCCCGGATCCCGCCGCGCCCGGCGCGCTGTCCGCCTCGGTCGCCCGCGCCCGCGCCCTGGCCGAGGCCGAAGCCCTGGTGTCCCGGGCCCCGGAGGCGCTGGCGCTGGTGGAGGCGCTGCTGGACGACCTGCGCATGCGCGCCGTGCCCGCCCCGGATGCGCCGCCGGACCCGCTGCCGAGCGTGTTCGACCTCACCGACATCGGGCCGGACGGACTCACGCTGCTGGATCAGATCCTGGGCACGGGCGAGGTGTCCGGAGAGGTGCGCGAGCCCGATGGCGGCACGGTCGCCGTACAGGAATCCGTTCTGACGGGCGTGTGGCGCCTGCATCGGCGCGGACCCGACGGGCAGTCGCGCCGCCGCTGGATCGAGGCCGGCCCCATGCCCCGGGTGGTTGCGGCGGCGCGCGGCGGGCGCGCGGCCTCGGACCTGGCGTTGGACGAGACTCCCCCCACCGGCACGATGGCGGCATGGCCCCTGCTGTCCGAGATCGTCGGTCGGGCCGCGGCCCATAAGCCCGGGCGGCCCAACCACGTGGTCACCCTGTCGCTGCTGCCGGTGAATGCCGCCGACCTGGCCTGTCTGAAGGCCACGCTCGGCCCGGGCCCCGTGACGCTGCGGGCGGGCGGCTACGGCACCTGCGACATGGATCTGAGCGGCGTGGATGGCGTGTGGTCGGTGCGGTTCCTGAATGCCTCCGGCACCGTGATCCTGGACACGCTGGAGGTGGGGGGCGTGCCCGCCGTGGTCGCCGCCGCGCCGGAGGACTTCGCCGACGCCGCCACCCGGCTGGCCGAGATCCGGGACGCCTATTTGTAATCCGGATCGGCATCTGACGATGACCGCCAAAGCCTGTCGCCGGTCCGCACCACGCCCACACGGAAACGGGGCGGGGCTTGCGCCCCACCCCGTCGGGTCCGGCTCATGGGATCAAGAGAGCGCGATCAGTTCGCCTTGGAACTGGCGTCGATGTGCACCGAAACGCGACCGGCGTGCATCTCGCGATCCTGATCCTCCTCATCGACCGAGATCATGCCGGAGGCGCTCACCACGTCGTCCGTCTCGATCTTCACGCGACCGACATCATCCAGCGGGTTGTCGCCGAGACGGTTCACGTACACGTCCACTTCGCCGAAACGGTCGGCCACCGTGAAGGTGCCGGCCTGCTCATTCACGGCCGTCACCCGGCCGTTCACCGTGGTGTCACGCGGATAGTCATACATCTCCGCCATGGCGGCCCCGCCGATGATGGTCGTGGTGGCGGCGGCCATCGCAATCGTCTGAATCGTGCGTTTCATGGCGTCCTCCTTTCGTCTGGTCCATCTGTGGTCCAGCCTGCCGGGCTTCGTGAAGGTCTCCCCGACAGGGGCATGCCCAGACAACGAGTGGAGGGGGGGGCGTCGTTCCAGACGTTTTTGCCCTTTTTTATGTGGGGGACTGATCGAGACGGCCCGGCCCATCACGTGAGGTCATAGGCCGGACGGCCGGACGGATCAGGTCGGCGCGCCGAGAGAGGTGCCGTTGCCCTTGGTGACGGCATAGATGCCGCGCTGGCCGGGCACGGGCTTGAAGTGCTCCGAGATGCCCAGCACCGTCTCGGCGCCGCCCAGGTAGAGCACGCCGTCGTCCGCCATGATCTGGGAAATGCTCTGCAGCACCTTGCCCTTGGTCGGCTGATCGAAATAGATCAGCACGTTGCGGCAGAACACCACGTCGAAATGGCCGAGGGCGCGCAGGTCGCCGAGCAGGTTCCATTCCTTGAACGTGACCATCGACGACACCGACGGGTCGATGACCCAGTTCTCGTCCTTCTTCTTGAAGTACTTGACCAGCAGGGTCATGGGCATGCCCCGCTGCACCTCGAACTGGCTGTACGCGCCGGCGCGCGCCTTCGCCAGGATCTCGGTGGACAGGTCGGTGCCCACGATCTCCACGCGCCAGCCGGCCAGCTTGGCCGCCTCCTCGCGCAGGATCATGGCCAGCGAGTATGGCTCCTGCCCCGAGGAGCAGGCCGCCGACCAGATACGGAACGACTTCTTGTTCGCCCGCGCCTTCAGCAGGTTGGGCAGCACGATGGAACGGAACTGGTCGAAGGGCTTGTTGTCGCGGAAGAAGAAGGACTCGTTGGTGGTCATCGCCTCCACCACGGCCTTCTCGACCGTGGTATCGCGCTTCCTCACCAGGGCCAGCAGGTCGTCGAGTCCCTTCAGCCCGCGCTTGCGAGCAAGCGGCATCAACCGGCTTTCCAGCAGGTAGGCCTTGTCCTTCGTCAGGACCAGCCCGGACCGCTCCTTCAGGAGCTTGGCAACATAGTCGAAGTCGTCCGGTTTCATGACATCAGCGCTTGCTTGCGATTTTCGAAATGTAGGGGCCGATCTCGCCCACAGGCAGAACGGCCGTGCACAACCCCGCCTGCGCGATCGCGCCGGGCATGCCCCAAACGACGCTGGTCGCCTCGTCCTGGGCCACGATGGTTCCGCCCGCCTCCACGATCATCGCACCCCCCTTGGTGCCATCCGATCCCATTCCAGTCAGTACCACGCCCAGCACGCGACGGCCATAGACGCGCGCCACGCTGCGGAACATCGGATCGACGGCGGGACGACAGAAGTTCTCCGGCGGGTCCTGGTTCAGGCGAATGATACGGTTCGCGCCCTTCGTGTCCACGACCATATGATAATCGCCCGGTGCGACATAGACGTGGCCGCCCACAATGGTCTCGCCGTCCTTCGCCTCGTGCGCCTCCATGCCGGACGCGCGGCTGATGTGCCCGGCCAGGATGGTGGTGAAGGTGGCCGGCATGTGCTGGGTGATGAGCACCGGCTGGCGCACGCCGCCGGCGGCTTTCAATCCGCCCAGAACGGTGAACAGGGCCTGCGGCCCGCCCGTCGAACTGCCGATGGCGATGACGTCAATGGCCTCCTGCACGCGCGGCGGCCGACGCAGCACCACCGTCGGCGCGGGGCGCAGGGTGGGCGTCGCGGCCGGCCGGGCCTGTCCCGGCGCGCGGGCGGTCGGGGCCGCCGGGGCGCCGCCGCGCGCCCGGGTCGGCGTGGCCGGTGCGGGCGCGGCCCCGCCCCGACGGAACCGGCTTTCGCGGCGATGCGCGGCGCCCAGCGCCCGGACCTTGGCGACCAGATCGCGCTTGAACTCGCTTTCGCCCGTGATCTCGCGCGACGCCACCGGCTTCGGCACATAGTCCGCCGCGCCGGCCTGCAGCGCCTGCAGGCTGATCTCGGCGTTCCGCAGCGTCAGTGTGGACGCCATGATGATCTTCAGGTTCGGATTGCGCGCCAGCAGCTTGGGCAGTGCGGACAGGCCGTCGAGCACCGGCATCTCGATGTCGAGCACGATCACCTCGATGTCGTGGCGTTCCAGGGCCTGAACGGCGAGCTGGCCGTTGCTGACCGAGGCCACCACGGTGATGTTCGGATCCTCGGACAGCATGCGGGACTCCAGCCCGCGCACCACCGCCGAATCATCGACGATCATCACGCGCAAGGGATCGTCTTCGAACTCGTTCGTTCCGCGACCTGTCCTGCCGAACGTTGAAGCTGCCAATCCGGAATCCTCTGTCGTCTCGCGTGCGGCGGCGCTGCCCCGGCCGTGTCCGCCGGCCATGCCAACGGTCCGGCCCTGAGAGGGGGCGGGGTCTATTCCTCGATCAGACCGACCTGGGCGAACTTCGCCTGGAGGATTTCGCTGTCGAACGGCTTCATGATGTACTCGTTCGCGCCGGCCTCGATGGCTTCCTGGATATGCTCGATATCGTTCTCGGTGGTGCAGAACACGACCACCGGCGCATCGCCGCCCGGCAGGGCCCGCAACTGTCGCAGAAACTCGATCCCGCTCATGACCGGCATGTTCCAGTCCAGCAGCACGGCGGAGGGCAGGTGATCCTTGCAGATGTCGAGTGCGCTCTGGCCGTCCTCAGCCTCCTCGGTCTCGAAACTCAACTCCTGCAGAATTTTCTTGGCCACCATCCGGATGACCTTGGAGTCGTCCACGATCAGGCATGATTTCATGACGAACCTTCGTTTGCCGCGCGCTCAGGAGGGGCCGGGGCCGATCCCGTCCGGACCAGCCCGGATCGGGGTGCGGCCGCGCTCAGCCGGGCCGGCGTGTCCCGGCCCGCGCGTTCAACCCGCTCCCTGTGTTAAAGGCCAAATCGGTTCAACCGTCAAGGATCGCGCGCGTCGGCTCGGAGTGCTGAATCCGGATGACAGGGCTGCCATGGTCCGGGCCTCCGCACGTGATCCTTCGCGCCCCAAGGGCGCTCAGGACGACACATTCTATAAAAAGTGTGGCATCCTGAGGGAGCGGCGCGACCGAAGGATCTCGGAAGACGGGTTACCCCCCTCGGTGTCACAGGGCGACAATCCAGGCTCGGAGCCCCGTGCGTCGGTGGTCGGGGCGCGACAGGGCGCCCTTGAGGCCGACCGACGCCGACGGGCGGCGCCTAGGCCGCCCCCGCCAGCGCGGCCTTGATCGCGGCCAGGGCCTCGCCGGCCTTGTCGGCGTCCGGGCCGCCGGCCTGGGCCATGTCGGGCCGGCCGCCGCCGCCCTTGCCGCCCACGGCGGCCGAGCCGGCGCGCACCAGCGCCACGGCATCGTGCGTGCCCTTGAGGTCGTCGGTCACGCCAACCACCAGCGAGACCTTGCCGTCGGCGGTGTTGACCAGGGCCACCACGCCGGAGCCGATCTGCTGCTTGATCTCGTCGGCCATGCCCTTCAGGTCCTTGGCCGGCACGTCCTGGAGCAGCCGCCCGGCAAAGGTCACCCCGGCCACGGTCTCGTCGGCGGGGGCGGCGCCGCCCCCGCCGCCGCCGAGCGCCAGCTTCTTGCGGGTGTCGGCCAGCTCCTTCTCCAGCCGCTTGCGGTCCTCCAGCAGCGCGGCGACGCGCCCCGGCACCTCGGCGGGCGAGGCCCTGAGCGCCTCCGCGACCTGGGACAGCATGGCGTCGCGCTCGTTCAGCCAGGACAGCGCGGCGTCGCCCACCACGGCCTCGATCCGGCGCACGCCGGCCGAGACCGCGCTCTCGCCCACGATCTTCAGCAAGCCGATATCGCCGGTGCGGCCCACGTGGGTGCCGCCGCACAGCTCGACCGAGAACACGGGCTTGCCGGTGGTCGCTTCCATGACCCCCATGGAGACCACGCGCACCTCGTCACCGTACTTTTCGCCGAACAGGGCCATGGCGCCGGCCTCGATGGCGGCTTCGGGCTCCATCAGGCGGGTGGTCACGGCCTCGTTGGCGCGGATCTGGCTGTTGACGATGGCCTCGACGCGGGCCGTCTCCTCGGCCGTCAGCGGCTTGGGATGGCTGATGTCGAAGCGCAGCCGGTCGGCGGCCACCAGCGAGCCCTTCTGCGTGACGTGCGCGCCCAGCACGCGGCGCAGCGCCTCGTGCAGCAGGTGGGTGGCCGAGTGGTGCGCCCGGAGCGCCGAGCGGCGCGAGCCATCCACGTCGAAGCGCGCCTCGTCGCCGACCGAGACGGCGCCCTCCTCCACCGTGCCGATGTGCACGATCAGGTCGCCCAGCTTCTTCTGGGTGTCGCGCACCCGCACGCGGCCCTTCTCGGGGATCACGATCACGCCGGTATCGCCCATCTGGCCGCCGGATTCCCCATAGAACGGGGACTGGTTGGCGATGACGGCCACCTCGGCGCCGGGGGTGGCCGCCTCGACCGGGCTGCCGTCCACCACGATGGCGGTGATCTGGCCTTCCGCGCTTTCGGTGGCGTAGCCCAGGAAGTCCGTTCCGCCCAACTGGTCGCGCAGTTCGAACCAGACCTTTTCGGTGGCCGCGTCGCCGGAGCCGGCCCACGCCTTGCGGGCCTCGGCGCGCTGGCGCGCCATGGCGGCCTTGAAGCCGGCCTCGTCCACGGCCATGCCCTGGCCGCGCAGCGCGTCCTGCGTCAGGTCGAGCGGGAAGCCGTAGGTATCATACAGCTTGAACGCCACCTCGCCCGGCAGGGTGCCGCCCTCGGGCAGATGCGCGGTCTCGTCGGACAGAAGGCGCAGGCCCCGGTCCAGCATCTGGCGGAAGCGGCTTTCCTCCAGCTTCAGGGTTTCGGTCATCAGCGCCTGGGCGCGCTCCAGCTCGGTGAAGGGCTGGCCCATCTCCTTCACCAGCGCGGGCACCAGCTTGTACATAATCGGATCGCGCACACCCATCATGTGGGCATGACGCATGGCCCGGCGCATGATCCGGCGCAGCACGTAGCCGCGCCCCTCGTTGGAGGGCAGCACGCCGTCCGCGATCAGGAAGCCGCAGGCGCGGATGTGGTCGGCGATGACCCGGTGGCTGACCTGATGCGGCCCGTCCGGATCGGTGCCGCCGGCGGCCGCGATGGCCTCGATCAGGTTGCGCATCAGGTCAATGTCGTAGTTGTCGTGCTTGCCCTGCAGCACGGCGGCGATACGCTCCAGGCCCATGCCGGTGTCGATGGACGGCCGGGGCAGATCGACGCGCTCGTCCTTGGTGATCTGCTCGAACTGCATGAACACCAGGTTCCAGATCTCGATGAAGCGGTCCCCGTCCTCGTCCGGGCTGCCGGGCGGGCCGCCGGGGATGTGCTCGCCGTGATCGTAGAAGATTTCCGAGCACGGACCGCACGGGCCGGTCTCGCCCATGGACCAGAAGTTGTCCGAGGTGGGGATGCGCAGGATCCGGTCATCGGGAAGACCGGCGACCTTGCGCCACAGGCCGGCGGCCTCTTCGTCGGTGGAATGCACGGTGATGAGCAGCCGTTCGGCCGGCAGGCCGTATTCCTTGGTCACCAGCCGCCAGGCGAAGTCGATGGCCTCTTCCTTGAAGTAGTCCCCGAACGAGAAGTTGCCCAGCATCTCGAAGAACGTGTGGTGCCGCGCGGTGTGGCCCACGTTGTCCAGATCGTTATGCTTGCCGCCCGCCCGGACGCACTTCTGCGAGGTCACGGCCCGGTTGTACGGCCGCGTCTCGTTGCCCGTGAACACGTTCTTGAACTGCACCATGCCCGCGTTGGTGAACATCAACGTCGGATCGTTGAGCGGCACCAGCGGACTGGAGGCGACGTGCTCGTGGCCTTCGCGCTTGAAGAAGTCGAGGAAGGTCTGGCGGATCTGACTGGTGGTCTGCATGGTCTGACTGGGTCCGTAACACCGTGCGGGGAACGCCGGAAGCGGCCCGCGCTTTTACCGCGCGGGCGCCCCCGGAGTCCAGGTGAGGCGCGGAACAGGACGGGTCAAGCGTCCAGATAGTCCCGGCACAGCACCTCGGCGATCTGCACGGTGTTCAGCGCGGCCCCCTTGCGCAGGTTGTCCGAGACGCACCAGAACGACAGGCCGTTTTCCACCGTCGCGTCATCGCGGATGCGCGAGATGTAGACCGGGTCCTCGCCGGCGCATTCGGCGGGGGTGACGTAGCCCTCGGCCTCGCGCATGTCCACGACCGTGATCCCCTCGGCCTTGCGCAGCACGGCGCGGGCGCTTTCGGCGTCAATGGGCTTCTCGGTCTCGATGTTGATGTATTCCGCATGGCCGATGAACGACGGAACGCGCGCGCAGTTGGCGTGGACCTTGATCTTCGGATCCAGGATCTTGCGCGTCTCCACGTTCATCTTCCATTCCTCCTTGGTCGCACCGTCGTCCATGAAGACATCGATGTGCGGAATGGCGTTGAACGCGATCTGCTTCGGGAAGTTGTCCTGGTGGTCGCGCCAGGGCTGGTTCATGAAGATGCCGCGCGTCTGGTTGAACAGCTCGTCCATGGCCGACTTGCCGCCGCCGGACGTGGACTGATAGGTGGAGACCACCAGCCGCGTGATCCCGAACGCCGCGTGCAACGGCTTCAGCGCGACGACCATCTGGATGGTCGAGCAGTTCGGGTTGGCGATGATGCCCTTCTTGCGGAAGCCGGCGATGGCCTCCGGGTTGACCTCGGGCACCACCAGCGGCACGTCCGGGTCCATGCGGAACTGCGAGGTGTTGTCGATCACGACGCATCCGGCCTTGGCCGCGCGCGGCGCATGGACGGCCGAGACCTTCGCGCCGGGCGACGACAGAGCGATGTCCACGCCGGTGAAGTCGAACTTCTCCAGGTCCTGGATCTTCAGCACGGCGTCTTCGCCGTACGAAACCTCCTGCCCGGCGGAGCGCGACGAGGCCAGGGCGATGACTTCCTTCGCCGGGAATCCGCGCTCGGCCAGAATGGCCAGCATCTCGCGCCCCACGTTGCCGCTGGCGCCGATCACCGCCACGCGGTAGCCGCCTTCTCTGTACGCCATCAGATTTCGAGTCCCTTGTTCCGGTTCCGGTGCTGTCATATCAACGGCCTCTGCCGAGGACCGTTGAAGTCCGTGGCCGGCCCTCTCCCCCACCCGGCCATCCCACGCGAGTCTCCTGCGGGTGGCCGGGTGGGCGAGAGGGCCGGTGCCGCCATGGCACCGCTTCGCCGGTGCCATGCGTTCAGGGAGGGGCGCCCGTGCGGGCTCTCCCTCCTCGCATGCAAAAAACGGGGCGAGCCGTGTCCGCGGCCCACCCCGTGTCTGAAACCACCCGCCCGGCCCCGGACGGGTGCCTGTGGTCAACGGTCCTCGGAGCGCGCCAACTGGTCGCCGTCCTCGCCGGTCTGAGTGCGAGCCTGCTCGTCGGTCCAGTCCGCAAAGGTCATGGGCGGTGCGCCCGCCTGCTGCACGCGCGGCCCGGCCTCGCGGTAGAAGTAGTGATCGCCGACCCGCGTGGCGAACTCCAGCCGGCCGCTCCAGCCCGGGTCCACGTGACGGTTGTGGTACCACAGAGCACCCCCGGTCAGGTCGCTGATGGCATTGTTGCGCATCAGGAGCGACTTCGCCAGCAGGACCGAGGCGCGCCAGGCGGCCGCCTCGTGCGGCGTGTCGGAGCGGCCGTCGCAGTTCCACGAGAACTGGCACAGGCGCGGCTTGGTCGAGCGGTTTTCCGTCACCACGCCGCAGATGCTTGCGGGGAACCGCGGGTCGCGGGCCCGGTTCAGCACGACCTGCGCCACCGCCACGCGGCCGCGCGTGCTCTCGCCGCGCGCCTCCCAGTAGTCATTGAGCGCCAGGCAGATCAACTCGTCCCTGGGGACGACCATGTTGGCCCAGTCGATCCGGATGTCCGCCGGGATGTCGGCGCCCGGCGCCAGGGCCTGGGCGCGCGGCACCAGTCCCCCGGCCACCAGCAGGACTGCGAGAAGCAGCGCCGGCAGACCGCCGAGGATCCGGCGAACGGGGCGTCGTGTGGCATCCATGGTCAGCGTGACCCTCTCGAAGCTGTCGCGGACCCAAAGGCTCCACGGAAAAGCGCGGCCCATCGGGCCTGCGAAAAAATGGTGAATCGGACCCTGGAAGCCCGAACGATGCCGTTCGGCTCTTCCCTGGCTCGCACCCGATCACCCTGGTTGCGGCGGCGACGCGGCCGCCCTCTGATCCGGACGTGGCCCCTCTGGCCTCTGACGGGCCGGGCTGGTCATTGTCCGGACGATCCCCGCCGGATCGCGCCCATGGAACCGGGACGCGGACCGGACAGGGGGGGGCGTTCCTGCCCCATGCCCGTGCCGTGACGCCGCGTTGGCCCGCATGGCGGGCTCTGATGGACGCGGCGTCACAAGCAGACTGCTCTAGGTATCCACCTGGACGGCCCGGCGCAACCCCCATGCTGCACCGCAGCATTGTTCCGGGCCCGGACAGGAGGCGGGCCCCTTTCCTTCACGCGGCGGAAAAAAAGATTTGATGAAAATGTGTTCGGGCGCGACCCTGACCCGGCGCCCCTCCAACACAAGAGTGTTTACGGCAACGAATTCTCGAAATAGGCGCGGCGTTTCAGGCCGGGCCGTGGCGCAAGCGCCACACACTTTTTCGGGTTTTTCCTCTTTAAACCGCCCAATAATGGGCCTTTCATCGAATCGACGGGTCGCCCCCCCAGTCCCTCAGGCCCGCGTCGCGGCCGGGTCACCCGTGCTCCCACCCCAGCCGGGTCGTCCCCCCCGACAAAACAGGGTGATCCGGTCCGTCGGCTGGAATGACCCAACGTCTGCCTGGCCCCGCCCCGTCCCCTCTCCGCCGGGGGCGGGGTTTTCGCGTGCACACCATACGAGTCAACAACCAGATCGCCCCTTTAGATTGCTAATGACTCTTTTTGCGAATCATAGGAGTATCCCGACCCCACAGAGCGGCGCCACGCCGCCGTCCCGTCAGTGCGTCCCCCGCCACACCCGCCACCGCCCATGTCGCCCGCCGATCCGTCCAGCGCCCCCGACTCCACCGGGCCCGACGACGCCCCGTTGCGCCGCTTCATCGCCCGCTGGGCGCCGGCGGAAGCGGCCGAGCGGGCGTCTTACCAGGCGTTCCTGACCGAACTGGCGCAGGTGCTGGACCTGCCGGCCGTGCTGTCCGAGGGCATGCCGGGCGCCGACGCCTACCGTTTCGAGAAGGCGGTGCGGGTCCATTCCACCGACGGCGGCATCACCACGCGGCGCATCGACCTGTACCGGCGCGACACCTTCATCCTGGAGGCCAAGCAGGGCGCCAGCGCCCGCGCCGCCGACAGCCCCGACGCGGGCTCGACCCCCGGCCATCCCCCGCAGAGTGACCTGTTCGGCGACACCGTCTCGGCCCGCGCCCGCCGCAAGCGCAACGTGGCCCCGCGCGGCACCCCGGCCTGGGAACGGGCCATGCACGCCGCCTTCATGCAGGCCTCGGCCTATGCCCACCACCTGCCGGAGGACGAGGGCTGGCCGCCGCTGCTGATCGTGGCCGACATCGGCTATTGCTTCGACCTGTACGCCAACTTCTCGCGCAACGGCCGGGCCTATGCCCCGTTCCCGGCGGCGGGGCGCAACCGCATCCACCTGACGGACCTGCTGGACCCCGCCCCGCGCGAGCGCCTGCGCCTGGCCTGGACCAACCCGGATGGGCTCGACCCCGCCCGGCGCACCGAGAAGGTCACGCGCGAGGTCTCGGCCCGGCTGGCGGACCTGGCGCGCTCGCTGGAGGCGGCCGGGCACGCGCCGGAGGCCGTCGCCGCCTTCCTGATGCGCGGCCTGTTCACCCTGTTCGCCGAGGACACCGGCCTGCTGCCCGAAGCCAGCGTCACCACTCTCCTGCGAAGCCACCGCGACGCCCCGGACACGCTGGTCCACATGCTCGCCGCCCTGTGGCGCGACATGGACACGGGAGCGGCTTTCTCGGCGGCCATCGGGGCGACGGTGCGGCGATTCAACGGCCACCTCTTCCGCGACCAGACCCCGCTGCCGCTGACCCGCGACCAGATCGACCTGCTGATCGAGGCGGCGGCGGCCGACTGGCAGGACGTGGAGCCGGCCATCTTCGGCACCCTGCTGGAACGCGCCCTGGACCCGCGCGAGCGTCACCGCCTGGGTGCCTACTACACCCCCCGGGCCTATGTGGAACGGCTGGTGGCGGCGACGGTCATGGAGCCCCTGCGCGACGAGTGGGACACGGTCAAGGCCGCCGCCGAACGCGCCGCGTTGGCCGACCGCCCCGACGAGGCCCTGGCCGAGATCCAGGCCTTCCACGCCCATCTGTGCGCGGTCAATGTGCTGGACCCGGCCTGCGGCACGGGCAACTTCCTGTATGTGGCGCTGGACCTGATGAAGCGCCTGGAGGACGAGGTTTGCGCCGCCGCCGCCACCTACGGCGAGCGGCAATGGAGCCTGCGCGCCCACGGCCTGGAGGTGTCGCCGCAGCAGTTCCGGGGCCTGGAGGTCAACCCGCGCGCCGCCGCCATCGCCGACATGGTGCTGTGGATCGGCTACCTGCAATGGCACCGGCGGGCATTCGGCCGCGCCAATCCGCCGGACCCGGTGCTGCACGACTACGGCAACATCCGGTGCCGCGACGCCCTGCTGGTCTGGCGCGACCGGCGCCCCCGCATCGACGCGGCGGGCCGCCCGGTGACGCGCTGGGACCGGCGGTCGTATCGGATCGACCCGGCGAGCGGCCATCGGGTGCCGGACGAGACGCAGCGGATCGGGGATCACGTCTACGTCCAGCCGGGCCCGGCGCCCTGGCCGCCGGCGGACTTCATCGTCGGCAACCCGCCGTTCCAGGGCGGCAAGGACCTGCGGGACGAACTGGGCGACGGCTATGCCGAGGCGCTGTGGGCGGTCTATGGCAAGGCCCTGCCGAACGCCGCCGATCTGGTCATGTACTGGTGGCATCGCGCGGCCGAACTGACGCGGGCCGGCAAGGTGCGGCGGTTCGGGTTCATCACGACGAATTCCATGTCCCAGACCTACAACCGGCGCGTGGTCGAACGCCACGTCGGGCACCGCCAGCCGCTGTCGCTGGTCTATGCCATTCCGGACCATCCGTGGGTCGATGCGGGCGAAGGGGCCGCCGTGCGCATCGCCATGACGGTGGGCGAGGCGGGCGACCGCCCCGGCCGCCTGCTGACCGTGACCGGATCCGCGTCGCGCGGCAAGGCGGGGCTGGGCCATCTGGTCAGCCTGTCCCAGCGGACGGGCAAGATCTGGTCCAACCTGCGCCTGGGGCCGAACCTCACCCTGGCCCGGCCGCTCCGGGCCAACGCGGCCCTGTGCTCGCCGGGCGTGAAGCTGCACGGGTCCGGCTTCATCGTCTCGCCGGAGCACGCCCGGACGCTCGGCCTGGGCACCCGTCCCGGAGTCGAGACCGTCATCCATCCCTATCTGAACGGCCGCGACCTGATGCAGCGCACCCGCGGCCGGATGGTGATCGACCTGTTCGGCCAGGACGCCGAGGCGGTGCGCGACCGCCACCCGGAGATCTATCAGCACCTGCTGGAGACCGTGAAACCGGAGCGGGATCAGAACAACCGCGCGACGTATCGAGACACCTGGTGGATCTTTGGCGAGCCCAGGACCGACCTGCGCCGCGCCCTGGACGGCCTGCCGCGCTACATCGCCACGGTGGAAACCGCCAAGCACCGGGTGTTCGTGTTCCTCGACGCCCGCGTGCGGCCCGACAACAAGCTGGTCGCCATCGGCCACGACGACGCCTATGTGCTGGGCGTGCTGTCCTCGCGCCTGCATGTCGCCTGGGCGCTGGCGGCGGGCGGACGCCTGGGCTTCGGCAATGATCCGGTCTACGTCAAATCCCACTGCTTCGACCGATTCCCCTTCCCGGCCGCGACGGAGGCCCAGGCGGCCCGCATCCGCGCGCTGGCCGAGCACCTGGACGCGTTGCGCAAGGACAGACAGGCCGCGCACCCGGACCTCACCCTGACGGGCCTCTACAACGTGCTGGAGGCCCTGCGCGCCGGCCGCCCGCTGACGGAGGCCGAGCAGGCCGTCAAGGATACGGGCACGGTGCAGGTGCTGCGCGAGATCCACGACGATCTGGACGGCGCCGTGGCCGAGGCCTACGGCTGGCCGGCGGGCCTGGACGACGAAGCCATGCTGGGGCGGCTGGTGGACCTGAACCGGGACCGCGTCGCGGAGGAGGCCAAGGGCCGGGTGCGCTGGCTGCGGCCAACGTTCCAGCATCCCACCGGCGCGACCCTGGCCGCGACGGAGGCGGCGGCCGAACTGGACCTCGGTCCGACGGAGCGGGCAGCCCCGCGCCCCTGGCCGAAGCCCACCCGGGCGCGCATCGCCGCCGTGCGGCAGGTGCTCGGCACGGCCGGCGGGCCGGTGTCTGTGGACCAGATCGCCGGCACCTTCCGCCGGGCGCGCCGCCGCGACGTGGAAGATCTGGTCGAAACCCTGGTGGACATGGGCCTGGTGCGCGCCAGCCCGGACCGCCGCCGGTTCGAGCCCCTGGCCACGCGCGGTTGACGCCCCTACCCCTCCAGCGGCCGGAACGGCGTGCGGTCGGGCGGGCCGGCGGCGAAGCGCAGCACGGGCGGGCGCGGGTCCAGGGCGGGCGCGGGCACGGCGATCTGGCTGGCGCAGACGGTGCCGAACCCACTGTCATAGGCGAAGCACATGCCCGCCCCCGGCGTCGCGGCGTCCGGGTCCGGCCCCAGGCCCTGAAGCCGCGTCCATGCCTCCCAGCCGTCATCGCCCGGCAGGTCCGGGTCCGGCCAGGGTGCCGCCCGCCAGCGATCCAGGTTGGCGGCGATGCGGGCATCCCGGATGTCGTTCAGGTCGCCCGCCGTCACCATGGACAGGCCCTCCGGCAGGGGCTCCACACCCACCCGGCCGTCCTCCGCCACCCGGATCCAGAAGGCGTCGCGGGTGTCCGCGACGATGAGGTTGAAGGGCCGGTAGGCCTCCGGGTTCAGGTGGCCCAGCGCCTCGGCCGCGTCCACGGCGTCGGCGTGGTCCAGCGCCTCCAGCACCAGCTCGCCCCGGCTGCGCTTGCCGGCCTGCGGCCCCAGCGTGCCCTTGCGGTTCAGCAGCGCGGCGACCACGCCGTGGTCGTTCAGGCCGAGCCAGGAGCCGCCGGCCAGATCGTCCAGGCCCGCGACCACTTCCGGGCGGTCGGGCCAGTGGCGGCCGGGGGCGGTCCACGGCCGGTCGCGCATCTCGTCGCGGTTGGCGGCGATGACGAGCGGCCAGGGGTGATCGGGGCGGCGCAGCAGGATCAGAGTGCACATGGGCGGGGTGTCTCACAGGGCAGGGAATGAAGGCGGGCGGGGACAAGCGCGGCATTCGGCCCGGTCGCTGTCCAGGCCCCTTGCCGCCGCAGCCCTCCCACGGCCAGAGCCGATCCGCTTCGCGCATCTCAACACGCCGTACGAACTGGCTTGACCGTGCCGGACGGGGCTTGCAGCCCCGTCCGGACCGTTTTTCCCTTCGGTTCATGAACCGGTTCCGGGCGGGAGTACAACTCCCGCCCGGCCTCGGCGGGACCGTCAGCTCCCGGCCCCGCCCTCGCATTTGTTGTATTCCTCCATGGTCCCGCTTTTCAGATTGTACTTTTTCAGAACCGAGCCGGACACCGTGATGGTGTAGTCCGTGGTGCCCGAGTGCGGGCTGTTGAGCTTGTTCAAGCGGAACTCGATCCGGTGGGTCACCGGGCTGTCGTAGCGGTAGCGGCCGCGCGCGAAGCCCCAGTTGGTCGGCCCGTCGCGCCAGCGATAGCCGCCGTTGGACAACACGATCAGGGGCGCGCTGTCGCTGGTGCAGTCGTTGCCGGCGATCCAGGTGCCCGCGAACTGCGCCGGCAACTCCGTGGTCCAGCCGTCGGCCGTCACGGTGGACTCGCCCGGCTTGGTGCCGGTCTTCTCCGAAATGCTGTCCAGATAGATGACGATGGCCGTCGAAGCCCCAAGGGCGATGATCGTGCCCGTAATCATCTTCCACAGCGGCGGCGAGTCGCGGTTGGGCTCGCTCATGAGGCGGCCCCCGGCTCCGCTTGGGCCGCCCCAGTCGCGTCCCACGGCGCGCCCTTCACGCCCCGCGTCTCGAAGCGGGCGAACCGGATCGTGTCCGACCAGTGGTCATCGCGCAGCCGGGCCTTGCGCATCAGATGGGCGAGAAACGTCTCGGGGTCGGGCAACTGCTCCCAGACCTGCGGCAGGAACAGGGCGCGGCGGCCGCCCTCTTCCTCCAGGATCAGGCCATCCACGCCGGGGCGCAGGCGGGCCAGCAGGTCGGCCCGATCCCGCACCGGCATGGGCACGGACGGGGTCAGCACCGAGACCGAGACCCGCAGGCCCGGCAGCTCGGCCGCGCGCACCGGCGGGAAGCGGGTGTCGCGGACCCCGGCGTTGAAGCCGTGCTCGGCCACGTCCCGGGCCAGCGAGCGGCGCGCCTCCACCGAGCCGATGCAGCCGCGCAGGGCGTCGTCCGAGGTCCGGGTGAGCGTGACGAAGGCGGCGCCGGACGCGCGCAGCGCCTCGGGCTCAGCGTCCAGATCCACGGGCGGCGGCGCGCCGTGGTGGACCCCGTGCGCCAGCCCCAGCGCGGCGAGGCGCAGCAGATCCGCGCCGTGCCGCTCCACCAGATCAGCGGTGGCGGCGATGGGATCGTCGTCGGAGGCCGCCGCGGGCGGGTCGGCCTCGTGGAAGGCCCAGGACCCGTAGCCCACCACCCGGTCGCGGGTGCCGGCGGTGTCGCCGCTGTTGCATACGCCCAGGCGCTCGACCGTCAGGCCGCGCCGCCGGGCGAGCGTCAGCAGCCCGTTGACGCCCATGCAGCCGCAGGCCTCGTGCGGCCCGATGGCCTCCGGGTCCAGGGACTCGATGGCGGCGGCGGTGCGGGCATCCTTGGCGCGGCCGGTGTCGTAGTCCAGGAAATGGCTCAGGTCCGAACTGACGAGGATGGCCGTTTCCGGGCCGTCCCACAGGGCCTCCAGCACCCGCGCCACCAGATCGGGCGCGGCGCGGCCGACCACCAGCGGCACCAGCGCCACATCGGGCAGCATGACCTGCAGGAACGGCACGTGGACCTCAAGGCTGTGCTCGGCGGCGTGGGCCTTGTCGAACACCTCGACGTCGGGGATCCCCTCCAGGCGCGGCCGCGCCCACGCCTGATCCAGCGGCGCGTCGCCCAGGGGCGTGCGCCAGGCCTCGGCCCCGGACAGCGCCAGACCACCCACCGGCATGCGGTGGGACGGGCCGAGCATCACCACGCGCCGCAGCCGCTCGCGGGCCGGTTCCAGCCGGGCATAGGCCAGCGCGGCGGTGGCCCCGGAGTACACGTGTCCGGCATGGGGCGCGATGATCGCCTTCGGCACCGGCGCATCGGCCGGGCGCGCGGCGCGGCCCCGGTCCAGCAGCGCGGTGACGGTGCGGCGCAGGCCGTCCGCCTCGTCGCCATAGAACATCCCGGCGACGGCGGGCGGGCGGATCGCACCGGGAGCGGGGGCATGAGTCATGGTCCGGACCCTCCGTGCATGCGGGGCGGTCGCGGGGTCAGTATAGACCCGGGGCAGGCCCGGGCCCAAGGCCGCGCCGTCACGCGCTGGTATCGACGCCCTGTGCTTCCGGCGCGGCCTGCGCGTCGGCCGGGGCCGCCGGCTGGCGCTTCGGCCCGCCCTTGGACACGACCACCATGGCCGGCCGCAGCAGGCGGTCATGGATGACGTAGCCCTCCTGGTAGACCTGCACCACGGTGCCGGCGGGCACGTCGGGGTTCTCCATCTCCTGCATGGCCTGATGCAGGTTGGGGTCGAACGGCTGGTTCAGGGCCTCGATCCGCTTGACGCCGTACTGGCCGAGCGCGGTCAGCAGCTCGCGCGCGGTCATCTCCACGCCGACGGCGAGGTTCTTCAGGTTCGGATCGGCGTTGCGCGCCTCCTCGGGCGCGGCGGCGGTGGCGCGTTCCAGGTTGTCGGCCACCGGCAGCACGGCCTTGGCCAGATTGGAGACGGCGTACTTGGTGTTGTCCTGGATGCGCTTGTCGGCCATGCGCTTGGCGTTCTGGGCCTCGGCGAGCGCGCCCAGGTAGTCGCGGCGCAGCTTGTCCACCTCGGCTTCCAGTTCGGCGCAACGGGCGTCCAGGTCAACGGCGCCGTCTCCGGCCCCGGCCCCGGCCTCAGCCTCGGCCGCCGCGCCGGGCGCGGCCTCGTCGAAGTGCAGGGTGTCGTCCGCCCCCACGGTGGCGGCGGCATCCTCGGCCGGGGTGCGGCCGTCGTCCGCGTCGGGCGCCGTGTCGGGGCGGGACGGGTCGTTGGCGGTGCTCTGGGTCATGGCGTGTCCGTTTGTCTGTCCAGGTCGGGGAAGAGCGAAGCGATCGAAGGGAGCGCCGGCCTTGCGGCCGGTCATCCGATCAGGCGGCCGATCACCTTCGCGGTGTAGTCCACCAGCGGCACGATGCGCCGGTAGTTGATGCGGGTCGGGCCGACGACGCCGATGGCGCCGACGATCTCCTCGCGGCCATTGCGGTAGGGCGCCACGATCATCGAGCACCCGGCCAGCGTGAACAGATCGTTTTCGGCCCCGATGAAGATCTGAACCCCCTCGGCGCCGATCACAAGGTCCAGCATGCGCAGCACCTGTTCCTTGGCCTCCAGCACGTCGAACAGGGCGCGGATGCGGTCCAGGTCCTGGGCCGCGCTGACGTCGTTCAGCAGATTGCCCTGCCCGCGCACGATCAGGGCGGCGCCGCTGCGGTCGTCGGACCAGGTGGCGAGGCCGGCGGCCACCACCTTGCGCGACAGGTCGTCGAGCAGGCTGCGGTCTGTTTCCAACTCGCCCAGCACGGCCTCGCGGGCCTCGTCCAGGGTGCGTTCGGCCAGCCGGGCGTTGAGGTAGTTGGTGGCCTCGGCCAGCGCCGACAGGGGCACGCCGGGCGGCACCTCCACCACCCGGTTTTCCACCACGCCGTTGGCCTCGACGATCACCACCAGGGCGCGGCCCGGCCCCAGGTGCACGAACTCGATATGCTTCACCGGCGCGTCGGCCTTGGGCGCGATCACCAGCCCGGCGCAACTGGACAGGCCGGAGAGCAGGGACGTGGCCTCCTCCAGCATGCCTTCCATGCTGCGGCCGGCGGCCTGGCACATGGTCTCGATGCGCGTCCGCTCCTCGGCGTCGATGGCCCCCACCTCCAGCAGCCCGTTGACGAACATGCGCAGGCCCAGCTCGGTGGGCAGACGCCCGGCCGAGGCATGGGGGGCGTACAGAAGACCCTCGTGCTCCAGGTCGGCCATGACGTTGCGGATCGTGGCGGGCGAGACACCGACCGACATCTTGCGCGACAGGGTGCGCGAGCCGACCGGCTCCCCGGTCTCCACGAAGGTATCGACCAGGCGCTGGAACACCTCGCGCGAGCGGGCGTCCAGGTCCATCCTGGGGGACATCGGTGTCGTGGGCGAAGCGGCCATGTGCGGGTCATCAAGCCTGTCAAGGGTTCGGACCGCGTCGATCCGAAGAGAGCGAAAATCTAGGGAGCGGGGGGGGATACGTCAACGTCGCCCCCGCCCGCCGCCGATGCTTTGCCGGACGACGGGCTGTCTCGGAACGGCCACGCCATGGGCGTTGGCTGACGGCCCCGCTCGGTTTACCATGCGGGCCGGGTGAGCCGCTGTCCGCGCCACCGGCGCGCGGAAAAATCCCCGGCGCATGAAAGCAACAGGAACAGGGAAGGGCCACGGTATGCTTCGCACGATTTCCCGCCGTCTTGCCGATCCCGGGGCCGTGCCGGCCCCTCGCCCCCGCCGCCCGGCGCTCTGGAAGGGCGCGGCCGCCGGCGTCGCGGCCGGGCTCGCGGTCGCCGCCGTGGCCGCGCCGCCCGCCGTCGCCCAGTCCGAGGCCCCGCGCAAGTCCCAGGGCTCGCGGGTGGCGGCCAACCTGCCCGCCCTGCCCGTGCTTGATCCCGCGCTCAACCCGGACGTCGGCGTCGGCCTGCTGGCCGCCCAGGTGCGCGAGCGGATCCTGCTGTCGCTGCGCCTGATGTTCTCCGCCACCCAGGGCGACGTGTTCGCCACGGACGGGCCGATCACCGCCGAGGAGACGCCGGAGGGCGGCGCCTTCATCACCTTTCCGGAACTGACGCTGCGGGTCTACTCGGCCGCCGGCTTCCCGACGCTGATCTCGGTGGGCGACCTGGAGGTGGGCGCCAGCAACCGGCCCGACGGCGACATCGAGTACCAGTATCGCCTGGATGCGCCGATCACCGTGTTCTCGGAAGAAGGCAAGGTCGGCGAAATCACCTATGACACCATCTCGGCCCGCGGCCTGATCCGCCCGGACCAGCCGTTCTTCGGCGACGACAGCCTGACCCTGAAAGGGATTTCGGTCTCGGTGGCGGAGGACACCCGGGACCCGGTCGTCTTCACCATCGGCGACGGCACCCTGACGCTGGAGTCCACCGTCTCGGACAGTGGCCGCTTCAACGCCGATCTGGCCGCGCAGATGACCGACGTCGGCATCGCCCAGGGCGAGCACGACCCGACCATCGCGATCACCGGGATGGATGCCACGCTGACCTATGACGACGTGCCGGCCGGATACATGGATCTGTTCCGCATGATGGGCACGGACCCGCGCCTGCCGACCTACGAGCAGATGATGGACCGCATGGGCCGCGTCTACAGCACCGAAGTGCTGGGGACCAGCGAGGCCAGCTTGGATCTCTCCGGCATCGAGATCTATCTGTCGCCCGCCGAGTCGGTGACCTTCGACACCATCGGCATGGAGATGACCGCCAGCGAGGTCGCCGGCGGCACGCCCTCCGGCCGCTTCGCGTTCTCCCTGGACGGCCTGCGCACGCGGGGCGCGACCCTTGAGAATCAGGTGGATCTGGGCGCGTTGCGCATGTCCACCGAGGGCGAGGGGCTGGGCACGGAGCGCCTGCGGGCCTTCATGGGCGCGTTCATGCCCCTGGCCAACGAGATGCAGGTCTACAGTCAGGCGAACGCCGACGCCGAAATGCCGGAACCGCCGCCGCCGGAGCTGATGTCGCGCATGTTCGGCCTGTATGCCGGCCTGATCCGCGACATGCGGCTGGGCTCCGTGAACAGCGAAATCCTGATGTCGGGGTTGAACGTGCGCGAGCGCGGCCAGCCCGTGTTCGCCCTGGAGCGGATGGAACTGACCGGCGGCCTGGAGGAGGATGAGCGCGGCTTCGCCGACGGGCCGTCGCGGCTGATGATGACCGGCCTGGAGATCAACGACGCCGAGGCCGGCCCGCCGGTCAGCATCGGGCTGGTCGATGTGGACACCATGACCGAGGATCTGGACCTGCCGGCCCTGCGCGAAATGGCCGCGCAGTCGCTGGAGGCGTTCCAGGCGGAACTCGATGCGCGCGGCGTGGACGCCATGGCCAGCGACGCGCCGTTCCTGAAGATCCTGGAGATCCTGAGCGCCATCAACGAGACCGCGACGGTCGCAGGCGGCACCGCCAAGATCCGCATCGAGGACGTCGCCATCGGCACCGACATGAACCCCATGGGCGGGCTGGCGGCCTTCGGCCTGGACTTCGGCATGCCGGCGGCCGCACCGGGCGTGGACGTGACGGACGCCACCCTGTCCATGGACATGAAGGGCCTGGACCTGGGGCCCATGGCCGCCATGGCCGCGCCCCCGGAGATCATCCCCAGCGAGGCCAGCTTCACGCTGGACGGCAGCCGGCTGCCGATCCCGGCGCTGTCGCGCATGGGCATGGGCGACCCGATGAACCCGGGCGCGTCCGAAGCCGACATGGAAGCGGAAATGGCGCGCCTGCTGCAGACGCACCGTCCGGTGTTCGACCTGGAGTCCCTGACCATCGGCGCCCCGGCCTATCGGGTCGAGGGCGGCGGCAACGTGGCGGTCTCCGGCATGATGCCGCAGCAGGTGGCGGGCGGCTTCTCGCTGTCCGTGTCCGGCCTGGACGAGACCATGGCGCTGTTGCAGGAGCGGGCCAAGACCGACCCGACCATGCAGCAGCCGCTGCTCGTGCTGGTGGCGCTGCGCGGCCTGGCCCGTCAGGACTCGCCGGGCTCGCATCTCTATGACATCGAGATCTCGCCGCAACAGGGGGTGCTCATCAACGGAACCCCGGCGGCGGCGCTGATGATGGGGGGCGGCGCCCCGCCCCCGCAATAGGCGCGGTGGAGACGCCGCAGGTGTATACGGTGCCACGATGAGCGATCCAGACAGGCCCGCCGAGCCCCCCGAGTCCCTCCAGACCCCGGCCCCCCCGCCGGTCGCCGAACCCGGCGGGGGCGAGGCCGCTCCCGGCCCGACCGACCCCGAGGCGCCGGCCTACCTGGATCCGTTCGGGTTTCGGCGGGCGCCGTTCTCCGAGGCCGCCCGGCCGGCGGTCCCCTATGTCCCGGACGGCGGCCCCGATCCGGTGGAGGCGGTGGAAGGCGCGCTGGGCACGGCCCTGACGGCGGCCACCGACGCGGCGGCGGAGCCGGAAGGCTGGATCGTGGCCCTGATCGGCCCGGCCGGTGTGGGCAAGAGCCTGACCGTCCACTTCCTGGCCCGACGCCTGAAGGACCGTCGCGCCGTCGGGTATCTGAACGGCCTGGAGGCAGCCCACCAGGGCGCCCGCTGGGACGCATCGGCGGCCCTGTGCCGGGCCTTTGGCCTGCCCGCGGACGGCGCGCCGTCGGAGACCCAGCGCACCCTGCGCATTTTCCTGGAAGACCGCTGGGCGCGGGGCCAGCAGGGGCTTTTGATCGTGGACGAGGCCCAGGCCCTCGGCGTGGTGGGCTTGGATGCGCTGGCCGTGCTGGCGACCTCCTTGGTGCGCGACGGCGGCCAGCCGCCGCTTCAGGTCGCGCTGGCGGGCCCCGACACCCTCTCCGACATGCTGGAGCGCCCCACCCTGCGCACCCTCGCCGGAGGGCTGGCGGCGACGGTGCGGATCGGGCCGTTCACGGCGGCCCAGGCGGTGGAGTACATGGACCACCGCATCATGCTCGCCCGGCGCATGGACGTGGACTTCGACCCGATCACGGCCGAGGCCAAGGCCCTGATCGCGCAGGCCGCCCAGGGCGTGCCCGGGCGGATCAACGCGCTGTGCGACGCCGCCCTGGCCCTGACCGCCGAGGACGCCCTGCCCCGGGTGGGCGTGCAGCAGGCGAGCGAGGCCATCGAGCGCCTGATGCCGGAGGCGACACCGGCGGACCCGGCCGCGCCCGCCACCCTGCGCGCCGAGGTCGGGGACCGTCCGCCCCGCACGCTGCCGGGCCGCGACGACGGGGGCGAGCGGTCGGGGCGGTGGCGGCGCGTGGCCGCCGGGCTCGCGCTGGTGGCGCTCTTGGGCGGCGGCGGGTGGCTGCTCGTGCGGGACCCGGCCGCGCTCGACCGGGTGGGCGACGTGGCCCGGACGCTTGCTGACCGCGGCTCGGCCCTGCTGACCGGCGAGGACACCGCGCAAACAGAGGAGGCCGCCGCGCCCGCGCCGGATGTAACGTCGTTCGAGAACGCGCCACCCGCTCAGGACGCCCCGACGGACGACACGACGGACGACACGGCGGCCGCCGCGACGGACGACACGACGGCCGCGGACATGCCCCCCGCCGCCATGACGCAGGGCGGAACGACCGGCGCGCCGGACCCGCAGCCGCCTCCGGACGCACCGGCGACGACACCCGACGCCGGGCCGCACCTGGAGCCCCCGGCCATCCCGCCGGCCCCCCGGACCGTGCCCGAGGACGAACGGGTCGCCGAGGTGCTGGCCCGCCTGCAGGCCCTGCGCGCGCAGACCGGATCTCGCACCGACGCCGAGACGCCGCGCGCGGACGTGCGCCCGCCGGATCCGGAGGACGCCGCGCCCGGCGCGCCGGGCGATGCGAACCCCGCGCCCGAGAGCGTCGCGGCCCTGCCGATGGACTCCGCCGCGCCACCACCGCCCGCACCGACGGATCCGGACCCGGTCCCCGCCCCGCCCCTGGCCGATCCCTGGGCGGGTCAGGCCCCCACGCCCGGAGAGGCGGACGACCGCGCGACCGAGGCCCCCCAGGATACGGTGATGGCTCCTGCACCGGCGGAGACGAACGAGTCGGCCGACGAACCGACGGCCCCTGAAATGGCCGCGCCGTCCCCTGAGACGGCCGAGGCGCCGACGCCACCCGAACCGGACTCGGCACCGGACGCGGCACCCGAACCGGACCGTCAGCCGGAGCCGGTCCCCCCCGTCGCGGATGCCGAACCACCCACAGAAGAGCCGCCGCCGGCCCCCGAGATCCCGCCGGCCGCCGTCGCGGCCCTCGATCCGGCGGCGGACCCTGGTCCGGAGGCCGCCGCATCCGCCTCGGACGGGTCCCGGTCCGTGCCACCGCCACCCACCGCCAAGCCGGCCGCGCCGCCCCGTCCCGACCCTGCGCCTGTCCAGGCCGCACCGGCCTCGACGGGCGCGCCCGATCCCGCCCGCGCGGCCCGCGTCCGGCAGCGCGCCGAGGCGGACCGGCAGGCCACGGCGACCCTCAACGCCCTCAGCCTGGAGGCCGCGCGCAGCGGACGCACCTTGCCGCTGGACAGCCAGGTCGGCGACCCGCCGATCCCTCTGCCCCCGGCAGAGGAATGATGCCGCCCGGGTGTGCGACGCCGCGATGGTGGTGCCCTCGCCTCACCCCCCGCGCTTCGCGCAGCCCTGACGCTGGACCACCCCCATTTGCTCCGGGATTGAAACAACAATTCGCCCGGAGGCCCGTCCGGGACCAGATCCTTGCTTTGCGTGGATCAGGAATCCCACTATGGTGCACGGAAGTCGGCGCAAGGGGGGGCTTTGACGCGGCGCACGCCACGCGGCCTCCCTCCGTCGAAAGAGTGATCCCGTCCCGGGCCTGATCCGGATCGTTCCGGACCGTCTGGACGGTGCGAACCCGAGGTTTTTAGGGAGGAACCACCATGAAACATCTCAAGACCACGCTGGCCACGGCCGGCGTCGCGCTCGGTCTGGCCCTGGCTCCGGCCTCGGCCGCCTGGGCGGCCTGCGACGAGGGTGAGATCGTCATCAAGTTCAGCCACGTCACCAACACCGACAAGCACCCGAAGGGCATCGCGGCGTCCCTGCTGGCCGATCGGGTGAACGAGGAGATGGACGGCAAGGCCTGCATGGAGGTCTATCCGAACTCCACCCTCTACAACGACGACAAGGTGCTGGAGGCCATGCTGGCCGGCGACGTGCAGATGGCCGCGCCGTCCCTGTCCAAGTTCGAGAAGTTCACCAAGAAGTTCCGCCTGTTCGATCTGCCGTTCGTGTTCGAGGACATCGAGGCGGTCAACCGCTTCCAGAACTCCGAGGACGGTCAGGCCCTGATGGAATCCATGCAGCGGCGCGGCCTGCTGGGCGTCGCCTTCTGGCACAACGGCATGAAGCAGATGTCGGCCAACGAGCCGCTGCTGCTGCCCGAGGACGCCGAAGGCCTGAAGTTCCGCATCCAGGCGTCCGACGTGCTGCAGGCGCAGTTCGAGGCGCTGGGCGCCAACCCGCAGAAGATGGCCTTCTCCGAGGTGTACGGCGCGCTGCAGCAGGGCGTCGTGGACGGCCAGGAGAACACCTGGTCCAACATCTACGGCCAGAAGTTCTTCGAGGTGCAGGACGGCATCACCGAAACCAACCACGGCATCCTGGACTATCTGGTTGTGACCTCCGCCGAGTGGTGGGACGGCCTGCCCGATGACGTGCGCGACCAGCTCGCCACCATCCTGGCCGAGGTGACCGAGACCCGGAACGCCGAGTCCTACAACGTCAACCAGCGCAACAAGCAGCTCATCGTCGAGGCCGGCGGCGTCGTCCGCACCCTGACCCCCGAGCAGCGGGCCCAGTGGGTCGAGGCCATGCGCCCGGTGTGGGAGCAGTTCATGGATGACATCGGCGAGGACCTGCTGAACGCCGCTCTGTCCTACAACGTCGCGAACTAAGACCGAACGAGCCGGCAACGGCCATCGGAACGACGGCGCCCTCGGAAGACCAACGGGGGCGCCGTCGTTGCCTTGAGCACCCCGGGGTCGAGCCGGGGGCCATGTCGGGGGAGGATGCGTGATGCAGTCCAGTTCAGCCGCACATCACAGCGACTTCGTGGACCGGATCGAACGGACCGGAATCGCCATCGCCCTCGGGCTGATGACGATCGTGACGTTCTCCAACGTGGTCGCGCGCTACGTGTTCAATTCCAACATCCTGTGGGCCCTTGAAACCACGGTGTTCCTGTTCGCCTGGCTGGTGCTGCTGGGCGCCTCGCACTGCGTGAAGATCTCGGCGCACATCGGCGTGGACCTGATCCAGAACCTGCTGCCACTGGGCATCCGCAAGGCCGTGATCCTGCTGTCCGTCGTCCTGTGCGTGGTCTTCAGCGTGCTGTTGCTGGTCGGGGCCTTCCAGTACTGGTGGCCGTTCGCGACCCAGCGGTCGTGGTACGAGGTGAACGACATTCCGATGGTGTTCTTCCCCGATCTGATGGCGGAATGGTTCAACGAGGGCGAAGAGTACGAAAAGATGCCCCGGTTCATTCCTTATGCCGCGCTGCCCATCGGGATGGTCCTGCTGACCCTGCGCTTCCTGCAGGCCGGCTGGCACATCCTGACCGAACGCCGCAGCATGCTGATCGCGAGCCACGAGGCCGACGAGATGGTCGCCGAAGCCTCGGAAGAAACGCGCCGGCGCGATCAGGCCGGGGAGGGTTGAGACCATGTCCGTCGTCTTTCTGTTCGTCATGGTCATCGGGTTCATGCTGCTCGGCGTGCCCATCGCCGTGTCGCTGGGCCTGTCCAGCACCATCTTCCTGATGATCTATTCCGACGCCTCGCTGGGCTCCATCGCGCAGACCCTGTTCAGCGCCTTCGACGGGCACTACACCCTGCTGGCGATCCCGTTCTTCATTCTGGCGTCCGCCTTCATGTCCACCGGCGGCGTGGCCCGGCGCATCATCCGCTTCGCCATCGCCTGCGTGGGCCACTTCAAGGGCGGTCTGGCCATCGCGGGCGTGTTCGCCTGCATGCTGTTCGCCGCCCTGTCCGGATCGTCGCCCGCCACCGTGGTGGCGATCGGCACCATCGTGATCGCCGGCATGCGCCAGGTCGGCTACACCCGCGATTTCGCCGCCGGTGTCATCTGTAACGCGGGCACCCTGGGCATCCTGATCCCGCCGTCCATCGTGATGGTGGTGTACGCGGCGTCCGTGGACGTCTCGGTCGGGCGCATGTTCCTGGCCGGCGTCATCCCGGGCCTGCTGGCCGGCCTGATGCTGATGATCGGGATCTACGTGATCGCCCGCATCCGCAACCTGCCGGCCCAGGACTGGGCCGGCTGGCGCGAGATCCTGTCGGCGGCCTGGGATGCCTCGTGGGGCCTGTTCCTGATCGTCATCATCCTGGGCGGCATCTACGGCGGCGTGTTCACGCCCACCGAGGCCGCCGCGGTGGCCGCCGTCTATGCCTTCCTGATCGCCAACTTCGTCTATCGGGACATGGGGCCGTTCTCGCAGGGCATCGGGCCGGTCCACAAGATCCCCTACAAGATCGTGCAGGTGCTCTGGCACGAGGACACGCGCAATTCCCTGTACGACGCCGGCAAGCTGACCATCATGCTGATGTTCATCATCGCCAACGCGCTGATCCTCAAGCACGTGCTGACCGAGGAGCAGATCCCGCAGATGATCGCGGGGGCGATGCTGGATGCCGGCTTCGGCCCCATCATGTTCCTGGTGATCGTCAACCTGATCCTGCTGATCGGCGGCCAGTTCATGGAGCCGTCGGGCCTGATCGTGATCGTGGCCCCGCTGGTGTTCCCGATCGCCATTGAACTCGGGATCGACCCGATCCACCTGGGCATCATCATGGTGGTGAACATGGAAATCGGCATGATTACCCCGCCCGTGGGCCTGAACCTGTTCGTGACCTCCGGGGTGGCGGGCATGCCCATGTTCAGCGTGGTCAAGGCCGCGTTCCCGTTCCTGATGATCCTGATCGTGTTCCTCATCCTGGTGACGTACGTGCCGTGGCTGTCCACTTTCCTGCCCACGATGATGATGGGTCCCGAGCTCATCACGCAATAGCGACCGCCCCGTTCGCGGGGCGCGCCCGCCGCCTCCGGCCGTGCCGCCGGGGGCGGCGCGGGGCGCTCGCGGCGGGCCTGCTGCTCGGACTGGCCGGGACTGCGCTCGCGGGGTGCAGCCCGGTGGGCATGGCGGTCGGCGCGGGCGCCACCGTGGCCCGGGCCGCCAGCGAGGAACGCGGCCTGTCCGGCTATGCCAGCGATGCGGCGCTCCAGGCGGAGATCAACCGCCTGTGGCTGTCGCACGACGTGGACCTGTACCAGCGCGTGGACATGACCGTGCGCGAGCAGCGGGTGCTGCTGACCGGGGCGGTGCCGGACCCCCAGACCCGCATCGACGCGGTCCGGCTGGCCTGGCAGGCGCCGGGCGTGCGCGACGTCATCAACGAAATCAAGATCGACGACACCTCCACCCTGGTGGACGAGACGGCGGACGCCGCCATCGCCACCAAGCTGGAAACGCGGCTGATGTTCGATCGCTCGATCCGGGCCATCAACTACAGCGTGGATGTGGTCAACGGCACGGTCTACCTGATGGGGGTCGCCCAGGATCAGGCGGAGCTGGACCGCGCCATCGCCTATGCCCGCGACATGCGAGGGGTGCGGGAGGTCGTCCCCCATGTGCGTCTGAAGGGCGAGGCGCCGCCGCCGGGCACGCGCCCCGATGGGGCCGAGCCCGCCGCGAACCCGTACACCGCCGCGCCGGTGCTCTGATCCGGCTTCCGCTCACGCCGGACCGGATCACGCCCCTGGATGCTGGTGATCCTCGCCCCCGCAGGCGGCCGAGGCGCCGTCGAGGCGCGCCGCCGGGCATCCGGCGGCCGAGCCGCAACCGGCACACGCCCGCGACCCGCGCAGCCGGCCACGCAGGCCGCGCCACAGCACGACCAGCGCCAGCAGCACCACGGCGATGCCCAACGCCAGCTCCCACGGTCCCAGCGCCGCCTCGCGCCCCAGGTCCACCAGCGCCGGATCGGCAGGGACAGGGGCGGACGCGGCGGAGACGCCATCCGTCACCTCGCCACTCATGACGCCACCTCGGTCCGTGCGGCATGCCGGGCCGGGCGCCAGGCCAGCCCCACCGCCAGCAGCAGGCCAAGGGCCACCAGATAGACCGCCGTCAGCATCTCAAGGCCGCTCAGGTCCAGCGCCGACCCGATCGAATAGGCGCTGGCCGCCACGGTGAACCCCAGCACGGTGGGGAAGGCGATGGAAAACAGCGTCCACAGGGTGGAGCCGGTCTCGATCCGGATGGCGATCACCGTCGCCATGCACGGCGGGTAGAGGGCGAAGAACAGCAGCACGGCCATGCCGGTCAGCGCGGTCATGCCGGCCGCCGCCTGGGCCTCGGCCATGCGCTCTTCCAGCGGCCGGTTTTCGGACTCGCCCTCGGGGTACAGCACGCCCAGGGTCGCCACGCTGTTCTCGCGCGCCGTGAAGGCGCTCAGCAGCGCCACGTTGATCTTCCAGTCGAACCCGGCCACCTGGGTCACCGGCTCCAGGCCGTGGCCCAGACGCCCAAGCAGGCTGTTCAGAAGGCGGGCGTCCTCCATCTGCTTGCGCAGGGTCTCCCGGGTCTCCGCCAGCCGGTCCAGCGCGGCCGCCGCCCGGGGCTCGGCGATGTCGGTGCGCCCGTCGGCGTGGGCCCGCAACAGGGCGAGCAGGGACTCGCGGTCCGCCGCCACCGGCGCCAGATCGGTGCCGGCCACGGACGCGCGGAAGTCCGCCAGCGCGGCCTCGCCCCGGGCGTGGAAGCCGGCCTGGGTCTCGGGATCGAGCCCCGGCAACTGCAGCAGCACATAGACCACGGTCGCCACCGCGATCACCACCGAGCCCACCTTGCGGATGTACAGCCACGTCCGGTCGATGGCCCGGCGCAGCACGCCCCGCAGGGTCGGCAGGTGGTAGTGCGGCAGCTCCATCACGAACGGCGCGGTTTCCATGTCGCGCAGCACGGTGACCGACAGCAGCTTGGCCACCAGCAGGGCCGCGATGACGGTGAAGGTGGACAGGTAGAACAGCACGAGGCCCTGGGCCTCGGCGAAGTAGATGTTGATGAACAGGGCGTAGAGCGGAATTTTCGCCAGACAGTTCATGAACGGCACGGTCAGCACCGTGGCCAGCCGGGCGCGCTGGTCGGGAATGCCCTTGGTCGCCATCACGCCGGGCACGGCGCAGCCGCCCGCGAACACGCCGGCGAGGATGAACGGCAGCGTGGACTGCCCGTGCAGCCCGAAGCGGTGCAGGATGCGGTCCAGGATGAAGGCGATCCGGGCCATGTAGCCGCTGTCCTCCAGGATCGCGATCAGGGCGAACAGGATCAGGAAGATCGGCACGTAGTTCAGCAGCGCGTTGGCCGAATCGAGGATCCACAGGCCCATGGAGCGGATCAGCGGATCGTGCAGGAAGCCGGCGGCGGGCAGCAGGTGATCCCCCGCCAGATCGCGCACCCAGGCCAGAACCGGCCAGGTCACGTCCGTCAGGCGCATGCCCTGGACGATGGACAGCTCGTAGATCAACCACACCGTCAGCACCAGGAACGCCGGCGCGAGCCAGCGGTTCAGAAGCACGCGGTCGATGCGTTCGGTGAGGGGCACACGCCGCATGTCGGCCCGGGTGACGCAGGTGGCCAGGATGTCCCCCGCCAGGTGGTCGCGGCAGCCGGCGGCGTGGTCGCCGGGCGGCAGGCCATGGCGGGTCTCGAAGATCTCGGCGGCGCGGGCCGCCTGGTCCAGGGCGCCGTGCGGGTTGGCCATGTGCCGGGCCAGCATGCGGGCGGCCTCGGCGTCGCCCTCCAGCAGCTTGACCGCCAGCCAGCGGGTGGACACGGCGGCTTCCAGCCCCGGTTGCGCCGCAAGGCGCCCCTGCAGCACGGCGACGGACTCTTCCATCGGGCCGTAGTTCAGGGTGGCCGGCGGCCGGGCGGGCCCGTCCGCGGCCTCGCGGATGGCGGCGCGCAGGGCCTCGCGGCCGGACCCCTTGTGCCCGACCAGCGGCACGACCGGGGCACACAGGCGGGCGGACAGGGCCTTCAGGTCCACGGTCAGCCCGTGACGCTCGGCCACGTCCATCATGTTGAGCGCCACCACCACGGGCAGGCCCATTTCCAGAAGCTGGAACGTCAGGTACAGGCCGCGCCGCAGGTTGGAGGCATCGACCACGTTCACCACCACATCCGGCCGGTCCTCCATCAGGAAGGCCCGCGCCACCCGCTCTTCCAGCGAGTAGGATGTGAGGTTGTAGGTCCCCGGCAGATCGACGAGTTCCACCGTGCGGTCGCCGTCGCGGTAGGCGCCGCTCTTCTTGTCCACGGTCACGCCGGGATAGTTGGCAATGTGCTGCTGAAGGCCGGTCAGCGCATTGAACAGGGTGGACTTGCCGCAGTTGGGCTGCCCCGCCAGCGCCACGCGCAGGCGGTCGGCGCGGCGGCGGGCGGGGCCCTCAGCCATCGGCGGAGTCGGCCGGTCCGGCCGCCGCCTCGCAGGTGATCTCGACGCGGGCGGCTTCGGCGCGGCGGAGGGTCACCACGGCGTCCCCGGCCTGCACCTGGATGGGGTCGCCCAGGGGCGCGCGGCGCACCACCGAGACGGTCATATGCGGCACAAGCCCCAGGTCCATCAGGCGCTGGCGGATGGGGCCGCGCCCGTGCAGGGCGACGATGCGGCAGGACTGCCCGGGCGACAGGTCGCCCAGCGACGGGCCGGTGAAGTGCGGACCGGGACCCAGGCCCTTGCCGAAGCCCTGCCCGTTGCCGTTGCCGTTACCGTTGCCTTTGCCGGTCCCGTGGCCCCGTCCTCGCCCCCGGCCGCCGCGGGGCCCATGAGGGAGCCCCTCGGCCGGGCCGTCGGCGCCACAGTCCGCGGACCCGCGCTGACGGCGTCCGGCTCCGCCGCGGCCCCAGCCCCATCCTTGGCCGGCCCCGCGACCGAGCCCGGCCCGCAGGGCCCGACGCCAGCCCGACGCGCCCGTCATGTCACCATCCGTGTCCTGTCCGGCTCCCGCCATCGCGCGCCCCAGTTCGGCTTGCATGCCAGACTGCCGCATCTCAAGCAGGGCGGCACCCAGCATCCCCATGAACAATGTGGGCACTGTAATTGCGAACTATTCGCACGTCCAGAAAAATTTTGCGACGACGCGCCATGCCTGGCGCACCACAAAAAAGCGCCCGGGCGCAGGACGCGGCCCGGGCGATCAGTGATGGAGAGAGGCGTACGGTCGGTCTCGCCGGGGGCGGGTCAGGTGGCTGTGTAACCTGATGTCTGGAAATTTTGCACGAGGGGGCGCACCTGCATGCCCATCCGTGGGGCGCGCCCCACGG
>NZ_WIVE01000044.1 GCF_009601025.1 Roseospira navarrensis
CCGGGCGCGGGCACCTGTTGTCCGAGCGGATGAGCGCCGACGCCTTGGTGTCTCCGTGTCTTGGTGGTTCTTTTGCCCGGTCAGGGGGACGCGGCTCACTCCCGGTCGCCGCTGTGACCGGACCCGCCGGTGGCGCGGCTGGCGGCCTGGGCGAACTGCTGCCAGAAGAATTTCTGCAACTGCTCCAGGTTGCCGATCTGGTGCGGCAGCCAGGTCTTGAACAGCACCTCCGGATCGGTCGCCGCCAGATTGGCCTCCAGCCGTTCCTGAAGCTGGGCCATCAGCGCCGTCTGCATCGGCTGCACGTCGGGCAGGCCGAGGAAGGCGCGGGCCTCTTCCGGGGTGCAGTCCACGTCGATGTGCAGCTTCATGCCGGCGTCTCCCTGGCCCTCCCGGGGACGGTCCCGGGGACGGTCCCCGGTTGCAGGGCGGGGGGACCGTTCCAACCTTATCCCCAACCCTGAGCGATCGCATCCGGGGAGTCAAACGCCAACACCCCGGTCGACCGCCCGCCGCCGCGACGAGGACCGCCACCGATGACCCACAACCGCCTGGGGGCCGAGACCAGCCCCTATCTGCTGCAGCACAAGGACAACCCCGTGCACTGGTACGCCTGGGGGCCGGAGGCGTTCGCCGCCGCCCGGGCCTCGGACACGCCGGTGCTGCTGTCGATCGGCTATGCCGCCTGTCACTGGTGCCACGTGATGGCGCACGAGAGCTTCGAGGATCCCGCGATCGCCGCGCTGATGAACGAGCGGTTCGTCTGCATCAAGGTGGATCGGGAGGAGCGACCGGATGTGGATGCCCTGTACATGGCCGCGCTGGCCATGATGGGCGAGCAGGGCGGCTGGCCGCTGACCATGTTCCTCACGCCGGACGGCACGCCGTTCACCGGCGGCACCTACTTCCCGCCGCAGGCCCGGTACGGCCGCATGGGCTTTCCCGATGTGCTGCGGCGGGTGGCCGAGATCTACCACGCCGGCGACGGGCAGGTGGACCGCGCCGCCGCCAGCCTGCGCGAGGGCCTGGAGAGCCACGCCCGCGCCGGGGCGGCAACCCCGGGGACGCCGCTGCCGACGCTGGCCGACCTGGACGGCTGGGCGCGGCGGCTGGCCGGGCACGTGGACCCGGTCCACGGCGGGCTGCAGGGGGCGCCCAAGTTCCCCATGGCCTATGCCTTCGCCTTCCTGTGGCGGACCCACCGCCGCACCGGCGAGGCGGCGCCGGGCGATGCCGTCCGGCGCACCCTGGAGCGCATGAGCCAGGGCGGCATCTGGGATCACCTGGGCGGCGGGCTGGCGCGCTATGCGACGGACGAAACATGGCTGGTGCCGCACTTCGAGAAGATGCTGTACGACAACGCCCTGTTCCTCGACCTGCTGACCCGGGTGTGGACCGCCGACCGCACGCCTCTGTTCCGGGCGCGGGCCGAGGAAACGGTGGCCTGGCTGGAGCGCGAGATGCGGGCGGACAACGGCGGGTTCGCCGCCGCCCTGGATGCGGACAGCGAGGGCGAGGAGGGCCGCTTCTATGTCTGGACCGAAGCGGAGATCGACGCCGGTCTGGGCCAGGACCCGGAGACGGCCGCTCTGTTCAAGCGCGCCTATGACGTGACCCCCGAAGGCAACTGGGAGGGTCGGGTGATTCTCAACCGCTCGGGTCCCCAGCCCGGGCCGGCCCCGGAGGAGGACGGCGTGGCCCCGGACGCCGATCCCCTGGCCGCCCGATTGGCGGATGCCCGGGCGCGGCTGCTGGCGGTGCGGGACCAGCGGGTGCGGCCGGCCCGCGACGACAAGGTGCTGGCGGACTGGACCGGCCTGACCATCGCCGCCCTGGTGCGCGCCGGGCAGGCGTTCGACCGGCCGGACTGGGTGGCCCGGGCCGAGGAGGCCTTCCAGGGCGTGGTGGACACCATGACCTGGACCGACGGCGACGGGTGCCGGCGGCTGGGCCACGCCTGGCGGCTGGGGCGGCTGCAGCGGGCGGCCGTGCTGGACGACTACGCCCAGATGGCGCTGGCCGGTCTGGCCCTGTACGAGGCCACGGGGCAGGGGGCCACCCTCGATCACGCCCGGGCCTGGGTCGAGACCGCTGTGGCCCTGTACCACGACGATGCGGCCGGCGGCTTCTTCCTGACCGCCCACGATGCGGACGACCTGATCGTGCGCACCCGCAGCGCGGTGGACAACCCCACGCCATCGGGCAACGGGGCCATGGCGGTGGCGCTGGCGCGGCTGTTCCTGCTGACCGGCGAGACCCGCTATCGGGACCTGGCCGAAGGGACGGTGCGGGCCTTCGCCGGCACGCTGGCGCAGGTCTTCCCCCATTCGGCCACGCTGCTGGAGGCGCTGGACCTGCTGGAAGCCGGCACCCAGGTGGTGCTGGTCGGCCCGCCCGGGGATGCGGCCACCGATACGCTCGCCCGCGTGGTGGCGGAGACCCCGGCGGAAGGCGTCGTCGTGGCGCGGATCGATCCGGCGGCCGCGCTGCCCGCGGGGCACCCGGCCCACGGCAAGGGCATGGTGGCGGGCCGTCCGACCGCCTATGTCTGCCGGGGCCCGGTGTGCTCGGAGCCGGTGACCGACCCCGACGCGCTGGCCGCCCGGCTCGCGGCGTGATGAGGGATGATCCCGATCGGCCCTGACCCGGACCCGTGCGGGGCAGGGACTCCGCCGCGTCCCGGCACCCGGCAGATCGGGTCCCGACGTCCTCCAGATATGCTACCACAGAGGCGATCGGCCCAGGCCTGACGCGACCGGCCCGGGCGCACCCCGCACATGTTCGGAAGGGAGACCCCACACCATGTCCACCGTTCACGCCATCCGCTTTCACGAGACCGGCGGCCCCGAGGTCCTGCGCTGGGAGGCCGTCGAGGTCGGCGACCCCGGTCCCGGGCAGGTGCGGGTGCGCCACACGGCGGTCGGCCTGAACTTCCTGGACACCTATCACCGCAGCGGGCTCTATCCCATGCCGCTGCCGTCGGGCATCGGCATGGAGGGCGCCGGCGTCATCGAGGCGGTGGGCGAGGGGGTGACCGAGTTGGCGGTCGGGGACCGGGTGGCCTATGGCACCGGCCCCATCGGCTCGTACAGCGAGGCGCGGGTGATGGCGCCCGGGTCGCTGGTCAGGATTCCGGACGGCATCGACGACCCCACCGCCGCCGCCATGATGCTGCAGGGGTTGACGGTGCAGTACCTGATCCGCCGCCTGTTCCCGGTGGAACCGGGCATGACCGTGCTGTTCCATGCCGCCGCCGGCGGGGTGGGTCTGATCGCCTGCCAGTGGCTGAAGCATATCGGGGCCACGGTGATCGGCACCGTGGGCTCGCCGGAGAAAGCCGAGTTGGCCAAGGCCAACGGCTGCGATCATACCATCCTGTACCGGGACGAGGACTTCGTGGCCCGGGTGAAGGAGATCACCGGCGGGGCCGGCGTGCCGGTGGTCTATGACGGCGTCGGCAAGGATGTGTTCGAGGGGTCTCTGGACTGCCTCGCCCGGCGCGGCATGATGGTGACGTATGGAAACGCCTCCGGGCCGGTGCCGGCCATTTCGCCGCTCACGCTGAACGCCAAGGGCTCGTTGTTCCTGACCCGGCCGAAGCTGATGGACTACACCGCGACCCGGGCCGAACTGGTGGCCGCCGCCGAGGACCTGTTCGGGGTCGTGGCGTCCGGCGCGGTGCAGATCGCGGTCAACCAGACCTATCCGCTGAAGGAGGCGGCGCAGGCCCAGCGCGATCTGGAGGGGCGCAAGACGACCGGCTCGACGGTGCTGCTGCCGTAGTCGGCGGGCTCGGTCGCGGGCTTGCGGCCGGGGCATGTTTCACGTGAAACAAGGGGCGGGTGCCCCGTCGGTCCGCGGGCGCATGTTTCACGTGAAACAGGATGGGCCCGGGGTTATGACCCTGATCGGCGTTTCACGTGAAACATCTGCGGGGGGCGCTGCCTTGCCCCCACCCGGCGCGACTGCGCCGGCGCGGCGAAGCCGCGGAGCCGCGCGCCCCGCAGGGGCGCTGCGGCGAGAAAAAAAGACTCGCCGGTGCTGGCTCCTCTTCCACGCATGGACCGCGGCGCGTCACACGCGCCGCCGATGGATATGAACCGTGCGCGGCGCGCGTCCGCTTGACGGCGCGGTCCGGCGCCCCGATCTTCCCCGCACAGACCGTGCCTCCGCGCCCCATCCTTCGTCCGGACTGAACCGCGCCCCATGACCGCTCCGCCCCTTCCGCCCCACGACGATCCGCTGGCGGCCTTGTGCCTGTCCCCCGCCACCGCCGAACTCCACCCGACCGACGTGCTGGTGGTGGGCGGCGGCCATGCCGGCACCGAGGCCGCCGCCGCCGCCGCCCGCATGGGGGCGCGCACGGTTCTGGTCACGCACGACCGGGCCGCCATCGGCGTCATGTCCTGCAACCCGGCCATCGGCGGCCTGGGCAAGGGACACCTGGCGCGCGAGATCGACGCCCTGGACGGCCTGATGGCGCGGGCCATCGACCGCTCCGGCCTCCAGTTCCGCGTGCTCAATCGGTCCAAGGGCCCCGCCGTGCGCGGCCCGCGCGCCCAGGCCGACCGCCGCCTGTACCGCGCGGCCATCCAGACCCTGCTGGTCGAGACCCCGAACCTCGCCGTCGTCGAAGGCGCGGTCGAGGACCTGCTGACCGAACCCGGCCCCGACGGTCGCCACCGGGTTGCCGGCGTGGTGCTGGCCGACGGCCGCGTGCTGCGCGCGGGCGCGGTGGTGCTGACCACCGGCACCTTCCTGCGCGGCCTGATCCACCGGGGGGCCGAGACCGAGCCCGGCGGCCGCGTCGGCTGTCCGCCCGCCGTGGGCCTGTCGGCTGCCCTGTCCCGGCTGGGCCTGCCGCTCGGGCGGCTGAAGACCGGCACGCCACCCCGCCTGGACGGCCGCACCATCGATTGGGCGGTGCTGCAGGCGCAGCCCGGCGACACCCCGCCCGAGCCGTTCTCCACCCTGACGGACCGCATCACGGTCCCCCAGATCCCCTGCCACATCACCGCCACCACCCCGGCGACCCACGCCGTGATCCGCGACAACCTGGGCCGCTCGGCGTTGTATGGCGGCCGGATCGAGAGCGTCGGCCCGCGCTACTGTCCCAGCATCGAGGACAAGATCGTCCGCTTTGCCGACCGCGACCATCACCAGATCTTCCTGGAGCCCGAGGGCCTCGACGACCCGACCATCTATCCCAACGGCATCTCCACCAGCCTGCCGGCCGAGGTGCAGGCGGCCCTGGTGGCCACCATCCCCGGCCTGGAGCACGCCGCCATCCTCCAGCCCGGGTACGCCATCGAATACGACCACGTGGACCCCCGCGTGCTGCGCCCGACCCTGGAGGTCGCCACGGTGCCCGGCCTGTTCCTGGCCGGCCAGATCAACGGCACCACCGGCTACGAAGAGGCCGGTGCGCTCGGCCTGCAGGCCGGGGTCAATGCCGCGCTGGTGGCGGGGCAGGGGGGCGCCGATCCGGTCGCCGGGCGAGCTGACCGGCCCGCCTTCACCCTGGACCGGGCCGAGGGCTATCTGGGCGTCATGGTGGACGACCTGGTGATGCGCGGTGTGACCGAGCCCTACCGGATGTTCACCAGCCGGGCCGAGTACCGGCTGCGTCTGCGCGCCGACAACGCCGACCAGCGGCTGACGGATCGGGGCCTTGCCGTTGGCGTGGTGGGTCCGGTCCGCGCCACGGCCTGGACCGTGAAGCGCGACGGGCTGGCCGCCGCCGAGGCGTTGACCCGGTCCCTGTCCATGACCCCGGCCGACCTGGCCCGCGCCGGCTGGACGGTGAACCAGGACGGCCAGCGCCGCACCGCCTTCGACTTGCTGGCCCAGCCGGACGTGACCCTGGAGCGCCTGACCACGCTGTGGCCCGAGCTGGCCGGCATCGCGCCCGAGATCGCGGGCCATGTGGAGGTCGCCGCGCGCTATGATCGCTACCTGGCCCGCATGGACCGGGACATCGCCGCCTATCGCCGCGACGAGGATTTGCGCCTGCCCGAGGACCTGGACTTCGCCGCCATCGGCAGCCTGTCCAACGAGGTCCGCCAGGTGCTGACCCGCGCCCGCCCCGCGACCCTGGGCGCCGCCGCCCGCCTGCCGGGCATGACTCCGGCCGCGGTCACGGCCCTGCTGGCCTACACGCGCCGCCGCTCGGCCTGACGGCTCGGGCCGACTCGCGTCTGTCGCCGGGCCATGATGTCCGGGCGGATGTGAGCCGACGCCTTGGTGTCTCCGTGCCGTGGTGGTTCTTGTGCCGCCCGGGTGGCGGAATTCACCACAGAGCCACAGAGGACACGAAGCGGGCGTCACCCGCCGCCCCGTCGTGCGTCGCCGTGGCGGGGGTCCGTTGCCTCGCCGGACCCGGGCCACGATGTCCGGGCGGATGTGAGCCGACGCCTTGGTGTCTCCGTGTCTTGGTGGTTCTTGTTCCGCCCGGGTGGCGGCGTTCACCACCAAGACACCAAGGCACCAAGGGGCGTCCACCCGGCCGTCCCGCAATCCGCGCCACCGCAGGGGCAGACAGGCCGGGCCGTCTCGGGTATGACGGCCCCGCCTCCTTCCCCTGCGTCATCTGCCCGTCGAGGACCCGCGTTCCCATGGCTCCCTCCCGTTCCCGTCCGCCCTCCGGAGGGCCGCCCCCGGGCCGTCGTGCCGGCGACCGCCGTCCACCCCGTGATCCGCACACCCGCGCGGCCCGGGACGGGCGCGGTCCCGGCCCTGGTCGGCGGTCCCCGCCCGCGCTGGAGCTGCCGCCGGAGGCGGAACGGCGCGCCCGTCTGGCCGCCGCGCTCGATCTGGACCCCGCCGCCGTCGCCCACGACTCGCTGGCCCGTCTGACCACCCTGGTGGAGCTGCTGGCCACCTGGACCCAGCGGATCAACCTGATCGGTCCGGCCACGCTGCCGGACGCCTGGGACCGCCATATCGTCGAGTCGGCTGCGCTGCTCCCCCTGATCCCCGCCGACGCGCGCCGACTCGCCGACCTGGGATCGGGGGCCGGCTTTCCCGGGCTGGTGCTCGCCATTCTGGGCGCGCCCGACGTCCACCTGGTCGAATCGGACCAGCGCAAGGCCGCCTTTCTGCGCGAGGCCGCCCGGGTGACCGAAACGCCGGTGACGGTCCATGCCCACCGGATCGAGGCCCTGGACCCGCTCGCCGCCCACGTGGTGACGGCAAGAGCCCTGGCCCCGCTCACGGATCTGCTGCCGATGGTGACCCGTCACCTCGCGCCGGAGGGCACCGCGCTGCTGCCCAAGGGCCGCACCGCCGACGACGAATTGACCGCCTGCGCCGATCGGTGGATCATGCGCGTCACACGTCGCCCGGCCCCCGACGTTTCCGCCCGCGCCTCCTCATCTCAGGCCCCCGCCGTCGCAGGGGGGGCGGGTGATGGCGGCGGGCCCGGGACCATCCTCATCCTTCGGGAGATCCGCCGTGTCGCCACCGACACCTGACGCCCGGCCGCACATCCTGGCCATCGCCAACCAGAAGGGCGGTGTGGGCAAGACCACCACCGCCATCAATCTGGCGACCGCCCTGGCCGCCACGCGCAAGCGCGTGCTGGTCATCGACCTGGACCCCCAGGGCAACGCCTCGACCGGATTCGGCATCCCGCGCGAGGCGCGGCGCCAGGACACCTACCGCCTGCTGTCCGGGGACCTGACCCTGGAGCGCGCGGGCCTTGCGACCGAGGTTCCGGGCCTGACGGTCATTCCCGCCGGCCCGGATCTGGCGGGCGCGGAGGTGGAGCTGGTGCAGGCCGACCGGCGCGAACACCGGCTGGCCGACGCGCTCACGCGCGGCCTGCCCGAAGCGGGGGTGGACTACATCCTGATCGACTGCCCGCCGGCCCTCGGGCTGCTCACCATCAACGGGCTGGTGGCGGCCCACGCGGTGCTGATTCCGCTGCAGTGCGAGTTCTTTGCCCTGGAGGGCATCAGCCAGTTGACCCGGACCATCGAACGGGTGAAGGGCCGCTTCAACCCGGCCCTGACCCTCCAGGGCATCGTGCTGACCATGTTCGACAAGCGCAACAACCTGTCGGAGACCGTGGCGGAGGATGTGCGCGGCTACTTCGGCGACAAGGTCTACCGCACGGTGATCCCCCGCAACGTGCGCGTCTCGGAAGCCCCGTCGCACGGCAAGCCGGTGCTGCTGTACGATACCGGATGCGCCGGGTCCAAGGCCTACATCCAACTGGCGGGCGAGTTGCTCCGCCAGCACAAGACACTGGCGGCATAGGCCCATGGCGAAACGACAGACCCTGGGGCGCGGCCTGTCCGCGCTGTTCGGAGAGGACATGCCGGCCGAAACCCCGGAGACCAGCGACAGCGGCGCGGCGGACCCCGGCACGGCCAGCGGCGGGGCGGGGCGCGGCGTGCGTCTGATCCCCGTGGACCGGCTGGCGCCCAGCCCGTACCAGCCCCGGCGCACCTTCGACGAGGCGGGCCTGGACGAACTGGCTGAAAGCCTGCGCGTGCGCGGCGTGCTTCAGCCGCTGCTGGCGCGCCCGGATCCGAACAGCCCCGGGGCGTTCGAGATCGTCGCCGGCGAGCGCCGCTGGCGCGCCGCCCAGCGCGCCGGCCTGCACGAGGTGCCGGTGCTGCTGCGGGACCTGGACGACCGCGAGACCCTGGAGGTCGCGCTCGTCGAGAACCTGCAGCGCGCCGACCTGAACCCCATCGAGGAGGCCGAGGGCTATCGCCGCCTGGTGGACGAGTTCGACCACTCCCAGGAGGATCTGGCCGAGGTGGTCGGCAAGAGCCGCAGCCATGTGGCCAACGCCATGCGCCTGTTGCAACTGCCGGTGGGCGTCCGCGACATGGTGTCGGAGGGCGCGCTCAGCGCCGGTCACGCCCGCGCCCTGCTGACCCTGGAGAACCCGACGATCTTCGCCGAGGAGGTGGTGCGCAAGGGCCTGAACGTGCGCCAGACCGAAGCGCTGGCCCGGCAGGCGGCCAATCGCCCCGCCCAGGCGCGGCCCCGCCGGTCGCGGGAGGGCGCGGCCGTGGACAAGGACGCCGATACCCTGGCCCTGGAACGCGACCTGGGCGCGCAGCTCGGCATGACCGTGTCCATCGACCAGAAGAGCAGCGGCGGCGGCACCGTGACCGTGACGTGGCAGAGCCTCGCCCAGCTTGACGAGATCCTGGCCCGCCTGTCCTCCGGCACGCCCGCCAACGGCCCGGACGACGGCCCCGCAGACGGCCACGATTGGTGAGATGGATCGGCCATGAACCGGACAGGTCCGGTTCATGGCCTCCGCCGCTTCGCGGCGGCCGTTGCGCGCCCCTCGCGCGGTCAGCCGCCCGCCATGGCCATCTTCTCGCGCCGGCGCTGCACCGACGAGGGGATGCGCAGCGACTCCCGGTACTTCGCCACCGTGCGCCGCGCGATGTCCACGCCCTCGCCCTTAAGGATGGTCACGATCCGGTCGTCCGACAGCACCTTGGCCGGCGGCTCGGCGTCGATCAGCGCCTTGATGCGGGCCCGCACCGCCTCGGCCGAGTGCGCCTCGCCGCCCGCGCTGCTGTTGATGGCCTGGGTGAAGAAGTACTTCAGCTCGATCAGGCCGCGCGGCGTGGCGATGTACTTGTTGCTGGTCACCCGGCTGACGGTGCTTTCGTGCATGCCGATCACGCTGGCCACGTCGCGCAGGATGAGCGGGCGCAGGTGCTGGATGCCGTGCGCCAGGAAAGCGTCCTGCTGGCGCACGATCTCGCCCGCGACCTTGATGATGGTGGTGGCGCGCTGGTCCAGCGCCTTGACCAGCCAGTTGGCGGTCTGGAGGCTCTCGCCCAGGAACGCCTGCACCGCCTTGTCGCCCTTGGCCGCCGGCTTGACGCGGGCCAGGTAGCGGCGGTTGACCAGCACGCGGGGCAGGGTGTCGGCGTTCAGTTCGATCACCCAGCCGCCCTCGGGGTTCGGGCGCATGACCACGTCCGGCACCACGGTCTGGATCGGCTCGCCCTCGAAGCGCAGGGCGGGCTTGGGATCGAGCGCGCGGACCTCGGCGATCATCTCGCGCAGGTCCTCGGCATCGACGCCGCAGACCCGCATGAGCGCCGCCATGTCGCGCCGGGCCAGCAGGTCCAGGTTGTCCAGCAGCGCGACCATGGCCGGGTCGAGCCGGTTGCGATCGGCGAGTTGCAGCGCGAGGCATTCCTTCAGCGAGCGCGCGAACAGCCCCGGCGGGTCGCAGCGCTGCAATCGGGCCAGCACCCCCGCCACCTGATCCTCGGGCGCGCCCAGGGTGGCCGCCACCTCCGCCACCGAGGCCGTCAGATAGCCGCAGGCGTCCAGCAGGCCCAGCAGATGGGTGGCGATCAGCCGGTCGGCCGGGTCGTCGAGGTCGAGCGCGATCTGCTCGCTCAGGTGCTCGCGCAGCGACTCCGGCCGGCTGAGGGTCTCTTCCAGGCCGCGCTCGTCGTCCATGAAGTCGCGCGAGCCGCCGCCGCCCCCGCCCCAGGCGCCCAGCGACAGGCCCAGGGCATCGAGCCCGCCTTCGGCGTCGCCGTTGACCGGGCCGGCCATGTCGCCCGCGCCGGCCTCGTCGCGGTCGGTGTTGTAGTCCTGGTCGAGGGGGGAGGGGCCGTCCGCGCCCTCGCCGCCGCCGCGGTCCACGATGACGGCGGACTCGGCGTCCGGGCGCACCTCGGCGCGTTCGGGCGGCGTATCGAACGCGGCCCGCTCGTCCCGCTCCAGCAGCGGGTTGCGCTCCAGTTCCTGCTCGACGTAGGCGGTCAGATCCAGGTTCGACATCTGCAGCAGCTTGATGGCCTGCTGCAGTTGCGGGGTCATGACCAGGCTTTGCGCCTGCCGCAGGTCGAGCCGGGGTGACAGTCCCATGGGCGCCCAGTCCCTCATTGTATCCTGATCGGCGATGCCCCGGACGGGTCCGGCTCATCGCCTCCGCCGCCCCGTCCCGCGCGGGCCTACAGGCTGAAGCGTTCGCCCAGGTAGACCCGGCGCACGCCCTCGTGAGCGACGATCTCCGACGGCGCCCCCTCCATCATCACGCGCCCTTCGTGGAGTATGTAGGCCCGGTCCACGATGTCCAGGGTTTCCCGGACGTTGTGGTCGGTGATGAGCACGCCGAGGCCCTGGTCCTTCAGGTGGCCGACCAGCTCGCGGATGTCGTTGACGGCGATGGGGTCGATACCGGCCAGCGGTTCGTCGAGCAGGATGAACGACGGCCGCGTCGCCAGGGCGCGGGCGATCTCCACCCGGCGGCGTTCGCCGCCCGACAGCGACAGCGACGGCGAATGGCGCAGATGGGAAATGGAGAACTCCGACAGCAGGTTGGTCAGCGCGTCCTCGCGCGCGTTGCGGTCCCGTTCCACCACCTCCAGCACGGCGCGCAGGTTCTCCTCCACGTTCAGACCCCGGAAGATCGAGGCCTCCTGCGGCAGGTAGCCGACCCCCAGGCGGGCGCGGCGGTACATGGGCAGGGCGGTGACGTCCTGGCCGTCCAGCTCGATGACGCCGGCGTCGGGCATCACCAATCCGGTCATGCAATAAAAGCAGGTGGTCTTGCCGGCGCCGTTGGGGCCCAGCAGGCCGACGGCCTCGCCCCGCCGCACGGACAGGCTGACCCCGGACAGGATGGCGCGGCGCCGATAGCGCTTGCCCAGTCCCCGGGCCGACAGGATGCCCCTGGCGTGCGGGATCCCGGACTCCGCCTGGTCTTCTTCCAGCCAGCGTTCGGAGCGGTTCAAACCTTCCTCCTTTCGGCCCCGTCGGCGCGGTGCGGTCACTCGGCCGACCCCGGGCCAATGGCCCCGGTGGGTCCGGCGGTCCCGGGATCGGGCGCCGGGGCGGGACGCTGCGGCGCGATCAGCGCCCGGGCCCGGCCGTCGCCGTCGGCGCCGTCGCCCGAATGCAGGGTGCTCACGCCGGTGTTCATGTCCACGACGGCCCGTTGGCCGGCCAACTGATCGGTTTCGGTGGTGATGGTCACATCCCCGACCACCGTGGCCATGCCCGACGCCACGTCATAGACGGCGCGGGCCCCGCGAACAACCTCCTCGGTCGTGCGGATCACCACGTTATCGAACGCCTCCAGCCGTTCCAGGCCGCCGGTGTCGGGCGCGCCGGCCGGAGTCTCCCCCTCGGTCCCGTCGGATGCGGCGGGGGGTGGAGCCGACGCGGCCCCGTCACCCGCATCGTCGCCCCCGCCTTCGCTCTCGGTCTCGGCTTCGGCGAACAGCCCGGTCAACACCTCGGCCTCGACGATGTCGCCGTTGACGCGCACCGCCTTGGCGTCGCCGCGCGCCACGGCCAGGCGGTCGTTGGACCAGTACTCCAGGCTGTCGCGGGCGGTCACGGTCTCTTCGGGGGTCACCATGCTCAGGGGCTCGCCGCGCACCACCAGGATGCCGGTATCCACATTGTATACGGCGGTCTGTCCCGTGACGGTGCGTTCGGGGCTTTCGATGCGGGCGTTGCCGCGCGCTTCCATCCGGTAGATCTCGTTGGTGCCTTCCGCCGATTCGCGGTAGTGCGCCACCAGCACGTCGCCGTAAACGCGGCTGTCGCCCTGGATGGCCACGGCGTTGCCGCGCGCGATGTAGACCTGTTCGTCGCGGCGCCATTCGATGCCGTCGTCCGCCAGCACCTCGATGGGCGGATCGTCCTCGCCGGCGCCGTCGGCGCCGATGGCGGCCTGTTGAGCCCAGGCGGGCGGGGCCATGGTTGCCACTCCGGACAGCCCGGGCAGCGCCATCAGGCCCGCCGCCAGCAGAATGAACACCCGCCTCATGGCGCGATCCCTCCGCCCGCATCGTCCATCAGCAGGCGGGCCTTGCCGGTGAAGGTGACCACGGCGCCGCCGTCCTGCATGTCGAAGCCCTCGGACCGGATGGTGCGGCCCGGCCCCTGGCCGCGCACCGGCCGCGAGCCGCGGGCGCTGCTGGTGCGGAGGTCGATGAACGCCCCCTCGGTATGGAACTCGAACCCGTCGTCCCGGTACAGCATGACGTCTCCGCTCAGATCCAGCGTGCGCTCGATCTTGGAATACAGCCCCGTGTTGCCCTCCAGCGAGACCCAGCGGCCGCTGTGCAGCGAGATGTCGCCCACGGGCTCGACCAGATCGACCCAGTCCGGATGCCCTTCCAGTTCCTCGGCGGTCTCGGCGATCAGGGTATAGGGCTGGTCCTGTTCATCCAAGCCGTGATAGCGCGGGCCCTCCAGAACGCGGGGGTTGGCGTCGCGCGGGTCCATGTCGGGCAAGCCCAGGTCGAGCTGCTCGGTGCGCTCCCGGATCTGCGGCCAGGCCAGCACGATGCCGAGCATCACGACCGCCACGCTGGGCAGCAGCAGCTTCATCATCACCACGAATCGGGAATAGTGCCGGGCGCGGCGCATGGCCGGACCGGGCCGGCGCGCGGGCGCCGACAGCGCGGCCCCCGCCGCGGCCAGCGGCGGTTTCCGCGCCGGCCCACCGTCGTGGTCGGCGCCGAGGCTGCCAGAGTCATCCCGGGTCATGGTCGCCTGCCCTGTGTGCGCGCACGCGGCTCCGGCACCCCCCCGGCCGGGGTGGACCGGGGCCCGTGCGCAATCCCCACCCGAGGAAAATGGTCTAGTCCACGCCGGCCCGCAACAGGTCATGCATGTGGATGAAGCCGACCGGGCGGCCCTCGTCCAGCACGAACAGGTTGGTGATGGGGCGCGCCTCGCCGTTCATCACATGCAGCGCCTCGGCGGCCAGCAGCGTCGGCGGCACGGTCCGGGGGTTGCGGGTCATGATGTCCTTCGCCGGGCGCTGCACCAGATCGGCGGACATGTTCCGGCGCAGGTCGCCGTCCGTGACGATACCCAACAGCGGGCCGGGCGGGCCGTCCGGGCTCAGGCTCTCGACGATGCCGACGCAGCCGAAGCCCTTGCGGGACATCTCGATCAGGGTGCGGGACATGGGGGTGTCGGGCGTGACCAGCGGCAGCGCCTCGCCCTTGTGCATGACCTCCTCGACGCGCAGCAGCGCCTTGCCCAGGCGGCCGCCCGGGTGGAACACCTGGAAGTCGCGGGCGCTGAAGCCGCGCGCCTCCAGCAGGGCCACGGCGAGCGCATCGCCCAGCGCCATCATCAGCGTGGTGGAGGTGGTGGGCGCAAGGCCCAGCGGGCAGGCCTCCGGGTGCGGGGGCAGCACCAGCGAGACGTCGCCGGCCTGCGCTAGGGCGCCGTCGGACCGGCGGGTCATGCCGATCAGGGGAATGCCGAAGCGGCGGGTATAGGCAATGATGTCCGACAGTTCCGGCGTGTTGCCGGAGTTGGACAGGGCGAGCACCACATCGTCGCGGCCGATCATGCCCAGGTCGCCGTGACTGGCCTCGGCCGGGTGGACGAACTGGGCCAGGGTCCCGGTCGAGGCCATGGTGGCCGCGATCTTGCGCGCCACATGGCCGCTCTTGCCCATGCCGGTGACCGTCACCCGCCCCCGGCAGGCGGCCAGGGCGGCCACGGCCGCGTCGAACGGCTGGCCCAGGGAGTCCGCCAGATCGCCCAGCGCGTCCCGTTCGGCCAGCAGCACCCGGCGCGCGCTGGCGCGGGCCGGGGTCAGCGTCTCGGGGGACACGGCGGCGTCTCCGTCGGCGGGAGGGGCGGAAGACCGGGAGGCGGGGGACGTCATCGAGGCCCTTTCCTCGGGAGCGGAACGGAGATGGGGGAAGGGCGCGGGCCGGCGCCGCCGGGATCAGTGCGCGAACACATCCTCGTCCGCCCAGCCGGCCACGTCCAGACGGGCGCGCTGCGGCAGGAAGTCGAAGCAGGCCCGGGCCAGATCGGTCCGGCCCTCGCGCGCCAGCAGGGCGTCCATGTGGTCGCGCAGGCGGTGCAGGTAAAGAACGTCGCTGGCGGCGTACTGCTGCTGCTCCGGCGAGAGGGTCGGGGCGCCCCAGTCCGAGGTCTGCATCTGCTTGGAGATCTCGACCCCCAACAGTTCCTTGCACAGGGCGCGCAGGCCGTGGGCGTCGGTGTTGGTGCGGCTGAGCTTGGACGCGATCTTGGTGCAGTAGATCGGGGCCGTCAGCACGCCGAAGCGGGCCAGCAGCATGGCCACGTCGAAGCGGGCGAAGTGGAAGATCTTGACCACCGACGGGTCGGCCATCAGGGCGCACAGGTTGGGGGCCGGCCCCTCGGGCGCCACGCGCACCAGATGACAGGTGCCGTCGCCGGCGGACAGTTGCACCAGACACAGGCGGTCGCGGTGCAGCTTCAGCCCCATGGTCTCGGTATCGACGGCCACGCTGCCGGAAAAGGCGACGTCGGCGGGCAGATCGTGCTCGTGAAGAAGGATGGCGCCCATGACCTCGCTCGTGGCCTCGCTCAAGGTGGTGGCTCCGCCCGGCCCGCCTTCGGATCCCGAGCCGGATCGTCGGCCCCAAACCAAAACAGGCCCGGCACATGCAGCGCCAGGCCCGGGATCGGATGGGGACGGATCGAACGCACCCGGCGACCCGGGGGGCGGCCCTGGCCCGGACCCGCGCCCCGTTCGGTCGGGAAGGTCCGTCCGGCCGGGGCGGGCCGCGCCCGCGATGATGGTGCCCAGGAGAAGACTCGAACTTCCACGGCCTTTCGGCCACAGGTACCTGAAACCTGCGCGTCTACCAATTCCGCCACCTGGGCAATGGGGCAACGGGGCGTTGGAGGCCGGGTTTCTAGCGGTCGGCCCACCCCGTGTCAACGGGAAAATTTCAGGGGCATTGCGGCGACGCCGGGCGGCGGAGGCCCGGCGCGCCACGCGGCCCGTCAGGCCGTGCCGGCGGGGCCCTGGTCGCCGGCCTGCTGCTGTTGCTGCTGCTTCTGCATGGCTTCCACGCGGCGGCGGAACAGCGCCACGAAGTCGATCGGCTGCAGCACCACCGGCGGGAAGCCGCCGTCGCGCGTCATGTCCGAGAGGATGCTGCGCGCGAACGGGAACATGTGGCGCGGCACCTCGATGAACAGCAGCGGGTTCAGGTGATCCGGCTGCTGGGCGTTGATGGTCACGGCGCTGCCGTATTCCAGCTCGGCGATGAAGGCGGTCTTCTCGCCCACCTTGCCCTCGGCATTGAGCTTCAGGCGCACTTCGTAGAGCTTGCGGGCCTCGTCCAGGGTGGTGGCCTGGACATCCACGCTGACGTTGATTTCCGGCGACGAGCGCATCTCGGCGAAGATGCCGGGGGCGTTCGGGGCCTCGAAGGACAGGTCGCGGACATACTGGGCATTGATGACCAGGGGCGGCGCTTCCTGGCCGGCGCCCGGCTGAGCCTGGGGCTGCGGATCGCTCATCGTTCACTCACTCCCGCGTGATCGTGACTGGGAAGGGGCAGAATTCGGGTCGGCGACGGACTCCAACGGGCCTCGATCGAGGCCGTCGGACCGAGACGATGCGGCGCGGCGTCCGCGCCCGGCGGCGGCCGCGCAACGCCAGGTGACCTAGCATGATGCCCCGCGGCGGGCAACCGAGCCGCCCCGCGGGCGGGCGCGAAGAGGTCACGGGTCCCTGACGGTGCCTTCCGCGCCGTCAGGGCACGCCTCTCGAGATCCCTCGTCTCGCTTCGCTCACTCGGGATGACAAACTAAAATTACAGGATGTCATCCTGAAGGCGCGACGCGCCTGAAGGATCTCGCGCACGAGCCCCAGACCCGCAGCAAAGACAGGCTGGCGCGATCCCGTTCACCTGAGCCTGTTGCTCGGCTCCACGTGCGGGGCCGACCGGGATCAGTCGTCCCGGTGCGGCGGATCGAAGGACGCGCCGCCGTCATCGCCGCCCCCCGCGCCGCCAAGGCCGCCCCAGCGGGTGGGGCGCGGCGGTCCGGGCTCGCCCAGGTCGGGCCGGCTGTCGTCGCGGTCGCCGATGTCCTCGTAGTCGCCGTCGATCACCGGACCCCGGCCGCCCGGGCGGGGACCCTGCCCCGGCCTGCCGCCGCCCATGCCGCCACCCATGTGCATGCCCGCGCCGTGGACGTGCAGGCGGCCGCTCTGCTTCAGTCTGGTCAGCAGCCAGCTCCGCACCGGCGGCAGCAGCAACAGGAAGCCCAGGGTGTCGGTGACGAAGCCCGGGGTCAGCAGCAGCGCGCCGCCCACCAGCAGGCAGGCGCCGTCGAACACCTCGCGCACCGGCATTTCGCCCCGGTCCAGGCTGGTGCGCGCCCGGTTCAGGGTCGCGACGCCCTGGGCGCGCAGCAGCAGGGTGCCGATGATCGCCGTCAGGATCACCAGGGCCAGCGTCCAGCCCAGGCCGACGAGGCCCCCGACCTGGATGAACACCGCGATTTCGAGCAGCGGGACGCCGATGAAGGCCAGAAGCAGCAGAAAGGGCATGGATCTCTCGACTCTCTCGGACGGACGGAGGCCGACACGGTCGCCGACCGGACCGGGCGTGGCAAGGGAATCCTTGACACCCACCCCGATTTCGCCTTGCTCCGATCCCCGGCACTTCTTATGTACCGCCTGTCGGATCGGCGCTCTGGTTCCGATGCGCGCAGATCGCGGGTTGATCCGGGTCCGCCGGTCCCGCACACTGGCGGATCAGGCGGAGCGGACCGACCGGGCCACCGTCCGGACCGACAGACATCACGGACCCTTTTCGACCGCCACGTTGGCGAGCACATCACGTCCCGGGCGTGGGCGACCGCGTCCCCGGGATCCACTCGGCGAGTTTCGATCGGCCATGGGCGACAGCTTCCCCTTCCTCGACATCATCTTCTTCGCCATGATCGCGGCGTTCCTGGTGCTGCGTCTGCGCAGCGTTCTGGGCAAGCGCACGGGCAACGAGAAGCCGCGCCGTACGCCCTTCGACGCGCAGGCGAACCAGCGCGAGGCGCGGGACGACAACGTCATCGACCTGCCCGGCCGTCGCGACGGTCAGGCGGACGAGGCCGGCGACGACTCGGCCACGCCCATCCCGCGGGGCGCCGGCTTTGATCGGTCCGCCATGCCGGGCCTTGAGGCCATCCGCGGCGTGGATCGCGACTTCGACCCCGAGGCCTTCCTGGGCGGCGCCCGCTCGGCCTTCGAAATGATCGTGGAGGCCTTCGCCCGGGGCGAAAAGGACACCCTGCGTCCGCTGCTGGCGGATGCCGTCTACGACGGCTTCGCCAGCGCCATCGACGAGCGGGAGTCCGCCGGCGAGTCCATGGAGACCGAACTGCTCGGCTTCAAGAAGATCGCCATCGTCGAGGCCGGGGTGGAAGACCGCACGGCCGCCGTGACCGTCCGCTTCGAGACCGATCAGGTCAACGTGGTGCGCGACGGCGACGGCAAGGTGGTGGACGGCGATCCGGACCACATCGCCCGGGTCACCGACATCTGGACCTTCGCCCGCGATACCGGGTCCCGCGATCCCAACTGGGCGCTGGTGGCCACCCGCACCCCAGACGACGACGACTGAGCCGCGGGCGATGGACTGGCGCAGGGTTCTCGCCCCCGGTGCCCGCGTCCGCGATGCCCTGCGCCGCTCCGCCGGGGCCGGCGCGCACCTGAAGGCCCTCAAGGCCAGCGTTGTCGGCGGCCTCGCCCAGGCCCGGCAGGCCGCGCCCGGTGTCGTAACAGGCGTTGTGACCGGCGCCAGGGCGCGATTGTCCCGGCCGGCGTCCCTGCGACCCTCCCGCCTTGATCCCGACCGACTGAAGAGCCTCTCTCCCGGCGCGCTGTCCCGTCCCATCGGGCGAACCGCGCGGCGGCTGTCGCGCAAGACCCGCGTGCGGTCGGAACGCCTGCTGCGCGCCTGGGAACGCAGACCGGCCGGGCTGCGTCGGCGCGTCTCGGTCGGTGTCGGTGTGACCGTGGCGGTCGGCCTGGGCGCCGTCGCGCTGTCCTGCGTGCCGCGCGTGCCGCCGCCGCCCGAGCCCCGCTATACCCCCATCAGCCTGCAGGCCCTGCCCGGCTGGCATACCGACGCCGTGGCCGAGGCGCGGCCGGCCCTGGAGCGGTCCTGTGACAAGCTGACCCAGCTTCCGGCCGACCGGCCGATGGCGATCCAGGGTCATCCGGCGCTGGTCGCCGTCACCCGCCGCGTGGGCGACTGGCAGGCGGCCTGCAACGCGCTGGCCACGGTGCCCCGGGGGGAGCCCAAGGCGTTCCGGGACTACCTGCTCCGCACCTTCGAGGCCCACGCCGTGGTCAGCACGGACCGCGACGCGGACGGCCTGTTCACCGGCTATTACGAAGCCCACATCGAGGCCGCGCGCAGCCGGGGCGGGGCCTATCAAATTCCGGTGCACGGCCCGCCCACGGACCTGGTGATGGAGTCCGGCCAGGGCCGCATGCGGGTGGACGGACACCTGGCGCCCTACCACGACCGCGCGGCCATCGAGGACGGCGCCATCGCCCGCGTCGCCCCCGTGCTGTTCTGGGCCAAGGACCCGGTGGACCTGCACATTCTGCATATTCAGGGGTCGGGGCAGGTGACCCTGCCCGACGGCACCCGCACCCGCATCGGCTATGCCGCCAACAACGGCCAGACGTTCGTGGGCATCGGGCGGCTGGTGCGCGAACGCGGGCTGGCCGACGGGTCCTCGATGCCGGCGATCCGGGCGTGGCTGCGCGAGAACCCGGCGCAGGGTCAGGCCCTGATGCGCGAGAACCCGCGCTACATCTTTTTCCGCGAGATCGCCGGGGACGGCCCCATCGGCGCGCTGGGGGTGCCGCTCACGCCGCTGCGCAGTCTGGCGGTGGACCCCCGGTTCGTGCCGCTGGGCGGGCTGGTGTGGCTGGAGACCACCGACCCGGACGGCCTGCCGCTGCGCCGGCTGATGGCCGCCCAGGACGTGGGTTCGGCCATCAAGGGCATCAACCGGGGCGATGTGTTCTGGGGCAGCGGCGAGGCCGCGTTCGAGAAGGCCGGCCGCATGGCCAGCCCGGGCCGCACCTACCTGCTGGTGCCCCGCGCCGAAACGGCTCCCGATCCGCTGATGATGTGAGGGGCGCCGGGTCTCAGGATCAGGCCGTCGGGCGGCTTCGCGCCACAGGCGCACGCCGCCGCGACACCCCAGCATCCGGCGGATTGCCCCGTGTCGCGGGGCGACTCCACCCTACGGGCTTCAAAGGCCGGGCAGTATTATCCCGGCCGATGATGAGGATGACTCCTTCGACACAGGGTCGCTGCGACGACCTGTCAGAATCAGTCTTTGTTTTTGTCGCCGCAGCGCCTCTTTGGGGCGCGCGGCTCCGCCACTTCGCGGCGCCGGCCCAGTCGGGCCGGCCGGCCGACGAAAAGGATGAACCTTTCCGTCGGCCGGTATTACGGGCCCTCCCGCACGAACGCGTCCAGGTTGGACAGGATGGTCTGCATCGCCGGATCATTGCAGTCGAAGGTCCGCACGAGCGCCAGAGCATCCATGCCGCCGGCCTCCCGCAGGGTTTCGACGGTCGCTTCACCCTCCACGATGGGAGCCATGATGCCTCTGGGATCTCCGGAGGCGACTCCAGGGTCCTGCATGATGCCCTCAAGGACGCTCATCATGCCGCCCAGGCCGGCCATGGGATCGGTGGTGGTCAACGCCCGTCTTTCCAGGGCGGGGATGATGCCCGCCCGCATGCTTCCGGGGCACCCCATGCCGTGGTAGGGGTTTCTCATCTGCTCCACAAAGGTTGTGAAGTAGTGGATCAGGGTCAGCGGCGCGCCATGCTCCTCCATCATCAGGCCGGAGCGGGCCGACCAGAACGCATCCTTGTCGCCCTGATGCAGCGCCCTGATGAGGTCGGGCCGGTTGAAGCGGTCATAGTCCAGGGCGGTCGCCGCTTGCGAGGCCTCCAGGATCTCGGTGGACGGCGCGAACCCGGCCGCGGCCGCCTGCTGATGGAGGCCCTGGGCCAGTTCCGGGTCCGGTTCGAGGCCGCCGGCCCCCTGCGCGACCAGTTCCGCGAGATAGCCCTTGGCGGCGGCGTGGTCCTGGTCAGCCGCCTCGATCAGGGGGGCGACGGCGTCCTGGGTATAACCGCCGAGCAGCAGCACGCGCCCCAACTGGAACAGCAGGCGCGGCGCCTGTTCACCCCCGGCGACGGCCTCGTAGCAGGCATCGTAGGCGGCCTGGACGTCCACCGACTCCGCCGGGACGCCCGGTCCGGCCCGTTGTGGGTCATCGGGATCGCCGGCCAGCGCGTCGCAGTCGTCGGCCCGCGCCCGCGCCGTTTCAGCATCAATGGCGCCACCCGTCATCAGGCCGCCCACATAGGCCTGCCAGTCGGCGACCGTGATGGGCGGCTGGCTGTTGGCGTCGCCCAGCGCCTGACCGACCAGCATGGTCTGGTTGGGCAGGGCCTCCACCATGTCCAGGGTGACGTGGATGAAGGCGCCGGAGCCCTCCAGGATCTTCATGCGGGTGCGGCCGTCGTCCAGGGACTCGACCGACGTGACCTCGTGGCCGTTGGCGGCCAGGTCGCACACGAAGCGGTCCAGACGCTCCGACCCGTCCGGGCCGAGGATGGGGAGCCCGCCCTGCGCGGGAGTCACGCCGGCGCGCTCCAGCGCCGAGCGACAGGCCTGCTCCGGGTTGCCGTCGGCTTGCACCTTCCACAGCAGGGACGGCGCGCCGGACAGGGCGGGGCCGGGCAGAGTCCGGGACGCGGGGCCGCTTGCCGCGATGCCGCTGGCGGTCAGCGCCAGGGTCCCGGTCAGAACAGAAGCGAAAAGCAACGCGCGGGTCATGGGTCTGTGTCTCCGTCTGTGGGTCGCCGGATGGCGCTAGTTCGCGCCGGAGCTGCGGTTGAAGATGTCCCTGAGTCTCTCGTGAGGCGGCCGGTTGCCTGGACCTCCAGGCCTGAGGCCCTGCGCCGCCGGCTTGAAGTGAGATCCCAACACCCCATGCGGCGGATTGACGATGCTGAGATTCTTGATGGGGCGCGGCTCGCTGGCCGCCGGCCGGCCGGGCCCCGTGCGCCCGGGGGGCATGGCGGCCCGCCGCAGGGCATCCATGCGCTGCTGGAACGCCGTCCGGTCCGCGCTTCGAGCGATCACGCCCCGTGGCCGGAGCTGGGGGACGGGCCGGGGCTGCGTCCACCATCGCAGGGCCTGACCGCGCGTGGTTCCGGGGCCGCCCCATCGCGGCGGTTGCGGCCGGGTCACGCCCGGGCGAGTGATTGGCGGACGGGTCTGCACGCGGGGCAGGGTGGCCGGCGGGCGGTTGGGCGGGCGCATGGGTGCGGCTTGCCGGTTGAACTGGCTGCTCAACTGGCCCGGACGCGGCGGCGGCGGGCGGGACTGCGCCAGGGCCGGCGATGGCCCGGCGACCAGGCCCAGGATCGCTGACGACGCGGGGTGCGGGGCGTCCGGGTCGGTCATCGGGGCCACCCCGCCGCCGAGGAACACCCAAAGCGCGACGACGGCAGCAAGAGCCGGAGGGAGGGCGGTGCGGGCCCGGACACGTCCAAACGCGGCGGCAACGGCGTCAAGCCCAGAGGGTCGTGCATGCTCCATGAGACACGGGCTCCCGGTGACTGCGAGTAGAGGTACAATAACGCCTCTATAGCAATTCAAGGACGAGTTCTCAATGCGTCTGGTCGTGGGGCGTGTGGCCGTGGGATGGTCCGTGGAGGGCGCGCGCCTTACCGTCCGGGCCGGCCGGCCCGTCGCGCTTCAGTGAAGGACCGTAGAGCGGGTTCGCCCCGCCCGTACCCCGCATGGAGACGCGGCGGGGGCAGCCCGCCGGGAGCGGGACCGCATCCGGCGGATGGCCCCGCGGCGCGGAGCGACTCCGCCCTACGGCCTGACGATACGAAGGGTTGGAGTGAAGCGGCGGCGCCTCAGGACAGCCAGCCCTGGATCACCGGGATCAGCGCAATCCCGGCCACCAGAAGCGTCACGAAGGCCAGCGAGACCCCCATGAACGTCGTCGTCATGGTCCAGGTGGACGGCATCCGGGCAAGCTGGCCCTGAATGTCGGCCTGCGAGACCTCGACGGATTTCAGGTTCCCGGCCATGGCCTTCATGTCGGTCCGGAAGGCTTCGGTCTGGGCCGCCATGTCGGTCCGAAAATCGCTGGCCAGGGCGCGCATGTCGGCGCGCAACCCTTCGGATGCTGCGCTCTGTTCTGTCCGCAGGTCGGCGATCATCGCCCGCATGTCGGCGCGCAACTCGGACTGCTGGTCAGCCATCAATTCAACCTTGACCGTGATCGCATCGACTTTGCTCTCGATGCGGCCGGTCCGCTCTTCCAGGATCTGAACGCGCTGTTCCAGCATGGGCGGCTCACCTCCGCCCCCATCATCCGATGGCGGCCCACCGCCGGCAAGGCCGGATACACGGCCGCCTTCGACAACATCCCGGAGCCAAAGAGGGGAGGTTTCAGGCATCTTGCTCTCTCTTCACCCAATCCCAAATCCGGTCCAGCGCATAAGTATCCATTTTTCCGCAATTCGCGCAGAGGACCGCAAGCAGTCTAATTCTGTAGCGGGATCTTCCGTTCCCAGTGCCAATTGAAGAATATTGGCGGTCCCCGACGGGAAGAAACGTTCGAACGATATGGACTTGGTCAGGTGTGCTTTCAGGTGGGCTCAAGTCGAGCCTCGTTTGGAACGAGTCTTCTTCGAGAAGAATTGGCTCCTCCGCTGTCCGGCACGACGGACACACCTCCCGCTTCGCCACCTCTTTCAGGAAGCGCTGGACATCGTCGGCGGTCACATCGGGGTCAGACATGGGTTTGTTCGCATATGGCAGCATGAACGCGGATTCAACATATCATATGTAGCCGGTAATATTCTGCGCAACACATTGTAAGCGAACCTGCTGCCCCCCATTGACCCCACCGCCACATCACGCTTCAGTGGGCCCCGTTCCGCGCGCGCACAGGACAGGACCCGCCCCGATGACGCACCAGGCCGCCCTCAGCTACCCCGACGCCCAGATCCGCGCCATCCTGGCCGACGTGAAGACCATCGCCATGGTGGGCACCTCGGCCAACTACAACCGGCCCAGCTACTTCGTCATGAAGTACCTGCAGGAGAAGGGCTACCGGGTCATCCCGGTGAACCCGACCCAGGCCGGCAACACCATCCTGGGCGAGACGGTCCACGCCAGCCTCGCCGACGTGCCGGAGCCGTTCGACATGGTGGACGTGTTCCGCGCCGCCGACGCGGTGCCGGACCTCGTCGAGGAGACCCTGGCCGTCGCCGCCGACAAGGGCGTGCGCGTGATCTGGATGCAGCTCGGCATCCGCCATGACGCGGCGGCCGAGCGGGCCGAAGCCGCCGGGCTGACCGTCATCATGGACCGCTGCCCCAAGATCGAATACGGCCGCCTGGGGGGCGAGCTGGGCTGGTACGGGGTGAACTCGGGCGTCATCTCGTCGCGGGCCAAGCGCGCCCCCGGCCAGGGCGCGGGCGCCGCCGGCAAGACGGACTACGGCTTCGCCACCCGCTCGGTGCACGCGGGGGCGAGCCCCGACCCCACCACGGGGGCGCGCAGCACGCCCATCTTCCAGACCACCTCGTATGTCTTCGACGACGTGGACCAGGCCGCCGCGCGCTTCAACCTGCACAACTTCGGCCATGTCTACGCGCGGCTGTCCAACCCCACGGTCTCGGTGCTGGAAGAGCGCATCGCCAACCTGGAGGGCGGGCGCGCGGCCTGCTGCGCGGCCTCGGGCCACGCGGCGCAGTTCCTGACCTTCTTCACCCTGCTGGAGCCCGGCGACGAGTTCATCGCGGCCCGGAACCTCTACGGCGGGTCGATCACCCAGTTCGGGCTGTCGTTCAAGAAGCTGGGCTGGACCTGCCACTTCGTCGATCCGACCGACCCGGAGAATTTCCGCCGCGCCCTGACGGAGACCTGCAAGGCCATCTTCATCGAGGTCCTGGCCAACCCCGGGGGCATCGTCGTGGACCTGGAGGCGGTCGCGGCCATCGCGCAGGAGGCCGGGATCCCGCTGATCGTGGACAACACCATGGCCACGCCCTATCTGTGCCGGCCGCTGGAGTGGGGCGCCGACATCGTCACGCACTCGACGACCAAGTTCCTCTCCGGGCACGGCAACGCCCTGGGCGGGGCGATCGTGGAATCGGGCCGGTTCGACTGGGCCAAGTCCGACAAGTTCCCCTCGCTGGCGAAGCCGGAGCCGGCCTATCACGGCCTGACCTTCTACGAGACGTTCGGGGACTTCGCCTTTACCACCAAGGCCCGCGCGGTCGCTCTGCGCGACTTCGGCCCGACCCTGAGCCCGCAGAACGCCTATCTGACCATCATGGGCATTGAAACGCTGCCCCTTCGCATGCGCCAGCACGTGGCCAACGCGAAGACCGTGGCGGAATACCTCGCCGGGCACCCCAAGGTCGCCTGGGTCTCCCACGCCGGGCTGCCCACCTCGCCGTTCAAGGCGCTGGCCGAGAAGTACCTGCCCGGCGGCCCGGGCGCGGTGTTCACGTTCGGCGTCAAGGGCGGCTTCGAGTCGGGGATCCGGGTGGTCGAAAGCGTGAACGTGTTCAGCCATCTGGCGAACATCGGCGACACGCGGAGCCTGATCCTGCACCCGGCCTCCACCACCCACCGCCAGCTCACCGAGGAGCAGCGCGCGGCCGCCGGCGCCGGCGATGATGTCATCCGGCTGTCCATCGGCATCGAGGACGCCGCCGACCTGATCGCCGACCTGGACCGGGCGCTCGAGTCGGCCTGACGCGCCGGTTCGGGCGACGGCCGGAGTCCCGGACCCGCGCGGGTCCGGGAGGGGAGTCGTGCATTCTCTTCAAACATGCTCTAAAATTGGAGCGAGTGTGTCGGACGCGGAAGGTCGCGGCGTCGGTGGGGGGCGTCGCGCGGACCGGATTCATGACGCGCAGGAGCACGAACCGTGGTGTCCATCACCGACCCCCTGGCCGCCTTCGCCATCTTCGAGGGATTGGACCAGCCCACCCGCACGGACCTTGTCCGGCGCTTCTCGCACCGGCGTTTCAAGGCCCGGCAGGTGATCTGCGACATCACCTCGCAGGATCGGGATGTCTGGTTCATCCTGCAGGGCCGGGTGACGGTGTCCATCTTCGCCCGCAACGGGCGCGAGATCGCCTTCGCTGAACTGGGCCCCGGGCAGCACTTCGGCGAGATCGCCGCCATCGACGGCCACCGTCGCTCGGCCGCCGTCACCGCGCGGACGGACTGCGAAGTGCTGGTGCTCTCGGCCGAGCGCTTCCATGAGATCGTCATGAAATTCCCCGACGTGGCGTGGCGCATCATGGTGCGCCTGACCACGCTGGTGCGGACCTCCAACGAGCGGCTGCAGAGCTTCTCCACCCAGAGCGTGACCCAGCGTGTGTGTCAGGAGCTCATCAATCTGGCCATGCCCAGTCAGGCGGTGCGCGGGGCGCACATCATCCACCCCGTGCCCACCCAGGCGGACCTGGGCAACCGGGTCGGGGCCAGCCGCGAGACGGTGGCGCGGGTGCTGCTGGATCTGGCCCATGACGGCTTCGTGATCCGCAAGGGCCGCACCCTCACCATTCCCACCATCGGCAAGCTGGAAGCGCTGGTGGACGACCGGCCGCCCGGGCTGGAAGCCAACGTGGCGTGAGGCCAGCGGTGCGAGGGTCCGCTTGCACGGCCACCTTCGCATCATCCTGAGCACCCCCAACGGCATCTGACGATGTCCGTTGGTATTGGGATGACCGCTCCCGTTCTAGGGTCATCACGGAACCCCGGGGTCGCGTGGGTTCTGGACCGCAGCGGCCACCCGAGACAATCCCTCCCCATTCCATGGGGAGGGAGTCCGTCTGGCGCCTGGTGAACGGGGACTCCTCCCCCATTCATGGGGGAGGTTGGGAGGGGGTTCAGGCTCGAAGCGCGACGCCAGAGGGGCTCCTTCCGGTCCCCCGGAAATCCATGATGACCCCCTTTTTATACCGGCCGGGATTTGCCTAACGCGGAAGCTCATCCGGGCGCAGCAGGTCTTCCGGCCCGCCGGATGCCCCGGACGACTGGGACGCCTGATGCTGCGCGTCGGACCAGGCCCGGCAGGGCGCGATGTAGCGGTCGCACGAATTGCCGCCGTGCGGTTTCAGCACGGCATTGCACGTCATCTGGGCTTCCTGCTGCAGGGCGGGATCCGAGGCCCCGCCCGAGCGGTTGCAGGCGCACCGGATCGCCTCGCACTGTTTCGCCGCCTGACAGGCCGTATAGGCATCGCAGGGACTGTCGTCGCCGCCATGCGAGCGGGCCTGCATCACACAGCGCCGATAGTCGATCTCGCAATCCCGGTTGATCTGGGACGACTGGGCATGGGCGGGCAGGGCGATCGTGAGCGCGGCCAGGGCCACAAGAAGACACCGGGGGAACATTGGATTGACTCCAAAGCAGAACGATTAAACCGCGCCCGTTCCGTTTGCGCATTTATTAAAATTGCGACAGAATAGCGCCGGTTCCGCATCACACCCGACTTGTGTGCCTCGGTCAATATTGTAGACTCCATCGTCATGGTGAGGATCGCCCCCGGCGGTCCCGCCGCCCGCTCTCAAGGGAGGCTGCCCATGACTCCGTTCCGCGTTCTCCGCATGACCCCGCGCGGGGCGCGCTCTCGGCTGGTCGCCGCCGCGCTCGGTGTGGCCATCGGCGCATTCGCGCCCAGCGCCGCGATGGCGCAGGGACCGGCCCCGGACGATCTGGGGATCCCGGCGGCGACCCTGGCCGCATCGGAAACGGCGGACGGCTATGCCTTCTGGGTGTTTCCGGAGGATCGCAGGGGCGGCGCGACCGCCCTGGTGCTGCGGCACGGCCGGGTGATGTACCGATGGCCGCTGCGGGGGCCGTTGCCGCCCGCGCCCGACGGCCAGCCGGAGGACGGCCCGCGCTGGTACCCCGTCACGGACCTGACCGGCAATGGCCACGGGACGGTGCATATCCAGGACATGACGTCGCGCAGCACCACCCGGCACGTGATCCTGGATCTGGCGCCGGACGGCGTCACCGAGCTGTTCAACCGCAGCCTGCACTTCACCGAGCGGCTGGACTGGGCGGATTCCGACGGCGACGGCGTGCGCGAGCCGCGGGTGTCCGGCGGGCAGATGATGCCCGGCGGTGGCCGCGAGGAGGGCCTGCGCCGCCCCCTGTCGCTGGAGTAGCCCGCCCGGCCGATCAGGCGGCCGGCAGGCGCAGCAGGGCGCGGGCCTCGGCCGGGGTGGCGGGGTGACGGCCGTACTCGGCGCACAGGGTCGCCGCCCGTTCCACCAGCGCGGCGTTGGACGGCGCCAGGGTGTCCTTGTCCAGGCGGACGTTGTCCTCCAGGCCGGTGCGGATGTGGCCGCCGTGCTCCAGCGACCAGTGATGCAAGGTGAGCTGGTGGCGGCCGATGCCGGCGCCGGTCCAGGTCGCCTCCGGCGCCAGTCGCCGGATCGTGCGGACGTAGAAGTCGAACGTCTCGCGGTCCACGGGCATGGCGTTCTTGACCCCCATGACGAACTGCACGTGCAGCGGTCCGACGATCTCGCCCGCCTGCTCCATCTCCACCGCCTTGAACAGCATGGACAGGTCGAAGACCTCGATTTCCGGCTTGATGCGATGCTCTTTCATCAGCCCCGCCAGCCAGGTGACGAACGACGGCGCGTTCTCGTAGATGCGGGTGGGGAAGTTGCACGAGCCGGTGGACAGCGACGCCATGTCCGGCTTCAGGGGCAGCATGGCGCCGCGCTCCTCGCCCGTGCCGGAGCGGCCGCCGGTGGAGACCTGCACGATCATGCCCGGGCAGTGGGCGCGGATGCCCTCGATCAGACGGCCGAACTTCTCGGGATCCGAGGTGGTCGAGCCGTCGTCGTTGCGGACGTGCAGATGGGCCAGCGCGGCCCCGGCCTCGAACGCCGCATGGGTGGACTCCACCTGCTCGCTGACCGTGACGGGCACCGCCGGGTTGTCGGACTTCTTCGGCACCGATCCGGTGATGGCGACGGTGATGATGCACGGCGTGGTCATGGCGGCGGGGCTCCGAACTGCTGTCAGACTCTGAACCAGTTAGATGAGCCAAGCCGGCTGCCGGCACAAGTGTTTCATCCGGCCGGGCTCACTTCACCAGGGCCGAGATTTCCCGGAAGCGCGGGTCGGTCTTGTCCGCGACCCACTCGAACAGCACCATCTCGGTGGTCACGATGGCGCAGCCGGCATCGCGGGCGCGCTCCAGGCCGGCGCGCTCGCTCTCCGGCCGGCGCGAGCCGCAGGCGTCCGCGACCATGAAGACGTCGATCCCGGCCTCCCGCAGGCCCAGCGCGGTCTGCAGCACGCACACATGGGCCTCGGTGCCCAGAAGCACCACCTGATCCCGGCCGGTGCGGGTGAGCGCCTCGCGGAACGCGGGCTCGCCCATGGAGCCGAAGCTGGTCTTTTCGACCACCGCGCCCTCGGGCAGCAGCTCGCGCACGTCGATCATGGTCGGGCCCAGGCCCTTGGGATACTGCTCGGTGCACAGCACCGGCACCTCCATCAGCGAAGCACCTTTCAGCAAGCGGGCGGCGTTGAACAGCACCCGGCGCGGGTCGTCCATGACGGGGCACAGGCGCTCCTGGATATCGACCACGACCAGGACGGACCGGGCGGCGTGCATGAGCATGAGCGGGAAACCTCCTCCGGGACGGCAGGATCAGGATAGGGGCGAAGAAACGGGGGCGGATCAAGCCCCCGCGACCGCCCCCATCATGTCAGGTCCTGCACCAGCAGTTCCAGTCGGGCGACATCGTGCACCACCAGCCCCGCGCGCTCGCGGCTGAGGAAGCCCTGCCGGGCGAGGTCGTTCAGCACGCGGGCCACGGTCTCCCGCGTGGTGGAAACCCGGCTGGCGATGTCGGCGTGGATCGGGATCGGGCTGATGACGGCGCGGCCGTCCCCGTCCGCACCGGCGGCCAGGGCCTGGCGCAGCACCTCCGCCTGGACCCGGTTGTTGGCGCCCAGGGTGGACAGCTCCACGATCCGGTCCGTCGCCGCCCGGATGATGCGGGACATGCGCCGCATCACCTCCATGGAGACGGCGGGGTGCGCCTCCAGCATCGCCAGGAAGCGCGTCGCGGGCAGGGCCGCGATCCAACTGTCGCACACCGCCATCACGCTGGCCGAGCGCGGCTCGCCGTCGAAGGCGGCCAGTTCGCCGAAGAAGCCCCCGGCCTCCACGTCGTCCAGGGCCACTTCCCGGCCGGATGCGGTGTAGATCATGATCCGCGCCGTCCCGGTGGCGACGAAGTGGACGTCGCGGGTTTCGGCCTCGCGGTCCACGATCTGTTCGTGGGCCGCATAGAGACGCCAGCGGCACTGGCGTTCCACCGCCGCGCGGTCGGCCTCCGCCAGCGCGCCGAACAGCGTCACCGCCGCGAGGCCCGGTGGCCGCTTCGCGGCCCCCTCGGGTGTCTCCCGTCTCGTTGCCATGGCCTGCCCGCCCGCTCCGAGTCCCCCATCGGGCGCCCCCGCGCCCCGTTCGTGCAATCATGAGGCTAAACGTCATGCGCTGGCAACACGGGCCGGGGGAGCGGCCAGGGGATCGGAGAGGGGCGGTCCCCCTTCGCGTTTGCTTGCGGACGCGCCGCCCGGAACAGTGAGGGGTCTCCCCACCCCCGCGCCGGAGACCGCCCCATGCCCACCGACCGCCGCACCCGCCACGTGCCCCGCCCCCTGCCCGTGCGCCGGACCGAGCCCTTCGACTCGGCCGAGACCGCGTGGTTCTGGCTCCAGCGCGCCCAGCTCTGCCGGGCCGAGGGCGCGCGCCTCGACGGGGACCCGCTGGCCGCCGCCCGACCGTGCGATCCCGACGACATCGTGCGGGCCGTGCGTCGGCTGACGGCGGACCGGGTGCTGCGGGCGGAGCATCTGCGGGTGCTCACCCGGCACGGCCGCCGCCTGACGCCGCCGGATGCGCGCCTGCCCGAGGAGGCGCGCGATGCCGCCCTGTGGGCCGAGGCGCTGGACCGGCTCGCCACCCCGCTGCGCCGCAAGGGGATCGTGGCGTGATCCTTCCCGGGGACACGCTGGAGCCGCCGCCCGCCCCGGCGCTGGTGGTGTTCACCGACGGCCGCGAGATCTGGTGGCTGCGGCTGCTGCGCCCCGGGTTCCGGCATGTCATGGTGGCCGTGCGGCGGCCCGGCCACTGGATCGTTGTCAACCCGCTGTCCCACCGGGTCACGCTGGATGTGGTCCCCGAGGACGCGGGCGATCGCCTCGCCGCCTGGTTCCGCGCCCAGGGCCATACCGTGGTGGAGACCGCGACCCGCTGCCCGCCGCGCCGCGAAGCGCCGTGGGCGCCGCTCACCTGCGTCGAGGTGGCCAAGCGGCTGCTCGGCCTGCATGCCCGCTGGGTGCTTACGCCCCACGGCCTGTACCGGGCCTTGACCCACGGCGGATCGGTGCCAGAGTCGAAGGCCCGGGATGAACAGGACCTTACCTCTCATGCTCAGCTATGACATGCCGCTTTATCGGCCGCCGTCGGAGGGCCGCAACCTCATCATCCAGGCGACCATCGGGTGCAGCTTCAACCGCTGCGCCTTCTGCTCCATGTACCGGAGCAAGCGCTACCACCCCCGCCCGCTGGACGACGTGCGCCGCGACATCGACGCGGCCGCCCGCGCCTGGCCGGGGGCCGACCGGATCTTCCTGGCGGACGGCGACGCCATGGTGCTGCCGGCGGACCACCTGCACGCCATCCTGGACCACCTGCGGGCGCGCTTTCCGGCGCTGACGCGGGTGTCGGCCTATGCCACGCCGGCCAACCTGCTGAAGAAGACCCCGGTGGAGTTGGAGGGGCTGAAGGCGGCCAAGCTGTCGCTGGTCTATCTTGGCGTGGAGTCCGGATCGGCCGATGTGCTGCGCCGGATCACGAAGGGGGCCTCGCCCAACGGCCACGCCAAAGCCATCGACAAGGCCCGCGCGGCCGGCATCAAGGTCTCGGCCACCGTGATCCTGGGTCTGGCCGGCACCGAGGGCTGGCGGGAGCACATGACCGAGACGGCCGCGCTCATCAACCGGGCGCCGCCCACGTACCTGTCCACCCTGCAACTGTATCTGGAGGAGGAGCGCCTTGCGCCCTTCTTCGCGCAGATGACCCGGGACGGCCGCACGTTCACCCCGCAGGACGACGCCGCCGTGCTGGCCGAGCAGCGCCTGTTCCTGGAGCACCTGGACCCGCCGCGCCCGGTCATCTTCCGGTCCAACCATGCGTCCAACGCGCTCGCCCTGGCCGGGACGCTGCCCAAGGACAAGAACCGCCTGCTCGCCGAGGTGACCGCCGCCCAGGCCGCCCTGAGCGGCCCGGGCTGGCGGCCCGCGCATATCCGGGCGTTGTGAAGAGGGCCGACGCCATTATCGCGTCGGGCGGAGTCGCCCCGCGCCGCGGGGCCATTCGCCGTCTGCGGCCCCGCCGTTTGCGGTCCCGCCTCCGGCGGGTTGCCCGCCGCGTTTCCCTGCGGGAAACGGGCGCGGCGAACCGACCCAACGGGCTCCGCGACTATAGAGGTCTGTCCTCTATATACACACGATATAAGTTGACGCGCCGCTGCTGAACCCGCACCGTCCACAGGGTCATTCAAGGCGGACCGGGCGGATGGCGGCCATGGCGAAACGCGGATGTCTTGTGGCGCTGGGGATCGTGGGCGCGGGCCTGGCGGTCCTGATCGGGCTGGCCGTGACCAGCTCCTCTTCCGTCAGCGCGACCTGGCGCTATCGCATCACCGTGGTGGTGGACACGCCGGAAGGGCCGGTGTCCGGGTCGGCCGTGCGGGAGCTGTCCGTGCGCTCAGGCGGACGGTACGGACCACCGGAAGCGACCGTATCGGCCGAGATCCGGGGCGAGGCCGTGGTGGTGGACCTGGAGGCGCGCGGTCTGCTGTTCGCCCTGATCTCCGACATTTCGGACAGCGCATTCTATCAGGCGTTCCCGGTGCCGGACGGGCACGGCGCAAGCACGCCCGAGGGCATCTGGTACTACAAATGGCTGGAGCCGGGCCACCGCGCGACGCTCGACCCCGACGAATACCCCGGCTACCCGCGCATGGTCACCTTTGACGACCTCTCGGACCCCATGAGCGTGCGGCTGGTGTACGGCCTGCCGGATCGGAAACGGACGGATGTCCCCACCCGAACGGACGCATTCGAGGACGTCTTCGGCCCGGGTGTCCATGTGAGAGAGGTGATCCTGGAGACCACCAGCGATCCCGTCACGTGGCAGGTGCATGGGATCCTGCCGTGGCTGGATGAGTATTACTCAAGAATGTTCGACGGCAACCGGTTTCACGACCTGACGACGGATACGCCCCTCGCAAGCTCACTGAGCTCGGGCGCTTTCTCAACCAGAGGACCATCCAACAACTGACCATTTGAGAGCGCATCGGACGGACGGCGGCCATGGCGAAACGCGGATGTCTTGTGGGGCTGGGGATCGTGGGCGCGGGCCTGGCGGTCCTGATCGGATTGGCCGTGACCAGTTCCTCTTCCGTCAGCGCGACCTGGCGCTATCGTATCACCGTGGTGGTGGACACGCCGGAAGGGCCGGTGTCCGGGTCGGCCGTGCGGGAGCTGTCCGTGCGCTCAGGCGGACGGTACGGACCACCGGAAGCGACCGTTTCGGCCGAGATCCGGGGCGAGGCCGTGGTGGTGGATCTGGGGGCGCGCGGTCTGCTGTTCGCCCTGATCTCCGACATTTCGGACAGCGCATTCTATCAGGCGTTCCCGGTGCCGGACGGGCACGGCGCGAGCACGCCCGAAGGCATCTGGTACTACAAATGGCTGGAGCCGGGCCACCGCGCGGCGCTCGATCCCGATGCGTATCCCGGCTACCCGCGCATGGTCACCTTCGACGACCTCTCGGACCCCATGAGCGTGCGGCTGGTGTACGGCCTGCCGGATCGGAAACGGACGGATGTCCCCACCCGAACGGACGCATTCGAGGACGTCTTCGGCCCGGGTGTCCATGTGAGAGAGGTGATCCTGGAGACCACCAGCGATCCCGTCACGTGGCAGGTGCATGGGATCCTGCC
>NZ_WIVE01000045.1 GCF_009601025.1 Roseospira navarrensis
GCTGGAATTCGAGCAGGGATCGAGGAAACTTGCTCATGGTCGGGCTCCGGAAATGGCGTGCGTTCACGTTATGTTCTACGCCGTTTCAGGCCACCTGTCACCACATGATGTGGTCCCGGACTCAAAGGGATAAGCCCTACAACAAATATATTAATCACATTCTTAACCACCCTTAAATTTGTGCCGGTGCCCATGATTACTTGAAGGCAGTATCCCGCAGCCGGGTAGACCGTCGCTTGGCGAATACCTTGCCACCAATCTTGAGGTCCCATCTCCCAAAAAAAGAGATCCGGAATAGTGCTAAGCACGGCAGCAACTAAGACGGCTGGTATATATTTGATGCCGAAGACAGCTATGAATGCAATCGTAAGCCCGGGGCCTGGATAGAACGCACTGACGTTCGGCGCGACTTCGAACAATCGCGCGAACTGCCAAAGCGCCCAAAACGCGACGATGTATCCAAATGAAATCCTTAAGGGTATCATGGGAACCCCTCGAAAACGCAATCATAACACCGCATGGAGCGATTGCAATACTCTAGGGCGTTGATAGGGTCATCTAAGAATGATGACAACGCATCTCACACTCTAAAAATATACCCGTAAAGGTGTTTGACTTGGGCTTCCTGATTTCTTTGGTCGATAATCGCCGATGGCGGCGTGTTCACCAAGGTTCGCGCCCTCGCGCGCAATCCATTCGCCGCCAACGTGCCATCCATAGCCGTTCCGCCCGCCGCACAGACGCCGGTGAACACCTGATACCAGTTTGCCTGCATCCTGACTCGTCAGGATCCAGGCCGGACGCCGCGTCGCCGCGCCGGCGTAATCGCCCCGAAGGCGCGCAGTGCCCCACTCATCCCCGATCCGCACCCGCCTCCCAGTCCTCATCGTCGCGATCCGCCTCCGCCTCTCCGTCGAGCAGGGCGCGTTTGCGGGCGAGACCCCAGCGGTAGCCGCCCAGGCCGCCGTCGCTGCGCACCACCCGATGGCAGGGCACCACGGCGGCAACCGGATTGGACCCGCAGGCGTTGGCGACCGCGCGCGTTGCGGACGGCTGCCCGACAGCCGCGGCCAGTTCGGCATAGGTGCGGGTCTGGCCCGGGGGAATGCGCCGCAGTTCGGCCCAGACGCGCATCTGGAACGCCGTCCCGCGCAGATCGAGCGGCGGCGGGTCCGGTGCGCCGTCCCAACCTCCCTCTTCCGGCGCCGCGACCAGCCGCACCACGGTCGGCAGCACGGCGCGGGCCGCCGGGCCGCCCGCCTGCAGCGTGGCCCGCGGAAACCGGGCCCTCAGGTCCGCGACCAGCGCGCCGTCGTCGTCGCCGAACGCGACCGCGCACAGCCCGCGCGGGGTCGCCGCCACCAGCACCCGCCCCAGGCGGCAGTCCGCCTGCGCGTGGTCGATCACCTCGCCCGCTCCGCCCTTGCGGTAGGCCGAGGCCGTCATGCCGAGTCCGGCCGCTGCATCCGCGTGCGCCCGGGCCGTCCCGCCATATCCCGCATCAAAAATCGCGTCGGTCACCGTCGCCCCCGTCTCCAGGGCCGCGCGCAGCCGATCCGCGCGCACCGCCTTTGCATACTGTTTCGGGCTCAGCCCCACGCGGGCCTGGAACACCCGCCGGAAGTGACCGGGGCTGAGTCCCGCCTCGGCCGCCAGATCCGCCAGGCACGGCTCGTCCGGGTCGGCCTCCAGCCGGCGGCGCGCCCGGGCCACCGCCTCGGCTTGCGGGTCGGCCGCGCCGTGGTCCGGACGGCACCGGCGGCACGGCCGGAAGCCGGCGGCAACCGCGGCCTCGGCCGTGTCGAAGAACCGGACGTGCTCGCGCCGGGGTCGCCGCGATGCACAGCCGGGCCGGCAGAAGATCCCGGTGGTCGCGACGGCGTAGACAAAGCCGTCGTCCGCCGCCGGCCGCCGAGCCTGCACCGCCTGCCACCGGGCCTCGGCCCGGGCGTCCTGAGACGCCGCCGCCGCCATCATGCGGCCGCCCCCCGGTCGGCGCCGCCCCACAGGGACCGCAGCGCCCGCCACGGCCGGCCGTCCATGGCCAGCAGACCCAGGCCGATCAGCGCCATGCCGGCGAAGTGGTTGCTGCGCAGGGTCTCGCCCAGGATCAGGGCCCCCAGCAGGATGGCGGTGACCGGCACCAGGAAGGTCACAAGCTGCACGTTGGTCGCCCCCGACGAGGCCAGGATGCGGAAGAACAGTCCGTAGGCCAGGGCCGTGCACAGCACCGCCAGCGCGCCCAAGGCCGCCAGCACCGACACATCGGGCATCGGCAGCGTCCACGGCCGGTCCACGACTGCCGCCAGCCCCACCATGATGAGGCCGGAGACGGTCACCTGCCCCGCCGCCGTCACCAGCGGGTCGATCGACCAGCGCCGGAAGCGGCGGCCGAACACGCTGGAGCAGGCATAGGACAGGGCCGCGCCCAGGATGGCCAACTGCGGCAAAAACGGCAGACCACCCACGTTCAGCGCATCGACGCCGATCAGCACCGTGACTCCCAGAAAGCCGAACACGACCCCCACGATCCGGCGCCCGGTAAAGCGCTCGTCCGCCAGCAGGGCGCCGGCCACGACCACGGTGAACAGCGGCGTGGTGGCGTTCAGGATCGAGGCCAGACCCGAGGGAATGTGGGACTGCCCCCAGACGATCAGGCTGAAGGGGATGGCGTTGTTCAGGACACCCATCAGGATGAAGGCCGCCCAGACGCCGGGGTCCCGAGGCATCCTGTGGCCGAACGCCCGCACCGCCAGCCACAGCACGGGCGCGGCCAGGCCGACCCGCGCGGCCACGATGGTCAGGGGCGGCAATGCCTGCACCGCGACACCGTTCAGGAAGAAGGATCCGCCCCACAGCAGCGACAGGCTGAGCAGCAAGGCCCAGTCACGGGCCCCCATCACGGGCGACAACGGCAAGGCGGGGGACATGGACGACGGAACTCCTTACTCAGGGCGACGGCAGGGGGACGCCAGGGGGGATCGAGGGCAGACCATAGCCGAACGCAGCCCCCCGATGCATTCCGGTTCCGACGATCAAATCCCGGCCTCTTCCCAAAACCCCGCGCGTGGGTCAGAAAGGATGCGGGGGTGTCGCCCCGTTCCCACCACAGCCAGGATTGCCGCCGCCGTGACTGCTGACAGTCTCCCCACCCGATCGACCGCGGACTGGCGCGCCCTCGACGCCGCCCACAGCCTGCATCCCTTCACGGACTACAAGGCGCTGGCGGCCGAGGGCAGCCGCATCATCACCCGCGCCGACGGCTGCTCGCTCTGGGATTCGGAGGGCACCGAGATCCTCGACGGCATGGCCGGCCTGTGGTGCGTCAACGTGGGCTACGGCCGCCGGGAGCTGGTGGACGCGGCGGCGCGGCAGATGGCCGAGCTGCCCTACTACAACCTGTTCTTCAAGACGGCGACCCCGCCCGCCATCGAGCTGTCCCGGCGGCTGGCCGAGATCACGCCGCACGGCCTGGACCACGTCTTTTTCACCAACAGCGGCTCGGAGGCCAACGACACCGTCATCCGCATGGTGCGGCAGTATTGGGCGCTGGAAGGCCGACCCGAGCGCCGGGTCATCATCGGGCGCCAGAACGGCTACCACGGCTCGACGGTGGCGGCGGCCGCCATGGGCGGCATGAGCGCCATGCACAAGCAGGGCGGCCCGCCCCTGCCCGACTTCCATCACATCCGCGAACCACACCATTTCAAGTACGCACACGATCAGGACCCGGAGGTGTTCGGACTCGAGGCCGCCCGCTGGCTGGACGAGGCCATCCAGGCCATCGGCCCCGGGCGGGTGGCGGCGTTCATCGCCGAGCCGGTGCAGGGGGCCGGCGGCCTGATCGTGCCACCCCCGGGGTACTGGGCGGAGATCCAGCGCATCTGCGTGCACCACGACGTGCTGCTGATCGCCGACGAGGTCATTTGCGGCTTCGGCCGGACCGGGCAGTGGTTCGGCAGCCAGACCTTCGGCATCCGGCCCGACATCATGACGCTGGCGAAGGGCCTGTCGTCGGGCTATCTGCCCATCGCCGCCGTGATGGTCGGCCAGCGCGTCGCCCGCACCCTGTTCGACAAGGGCGGCGAGTTCGTGCACGGCTTCACCTATTCCGGCCATCCGACCGCTTGCGCGGTGGCCCTGGAGACCATTAGCATCATGGACCGCGAACGCTTGGTGGAGCGCGTGCGCGAGGATGTCGGTCCCTACCTGATGGAGCGCCTGGGCACGCTGCGCGACCATCCCCTGGTCGGCGAGGTCCGGGGCCGCGGCCTGATGGCCGGGGTGGAACTGATCCGCGACCGTGCGAGCCATGCCTTCTTCTCGCCCGCCGGCAAGGTCGGCACACGCTGCCGGGACCACTGCTTCAACGCCAACGTCATCATCCGTGCGGTCGCGGACACCATGATCCTATCGCCGCCCCTGGTCATCAGCCGCGCCCAGATCGACCGTCTGGTGTCGGCCCTGGCCGAGGCCCTCGATCGCACCCAGCGGGACCTGCCCGACCTGGACCTTGCCCCGTGATCCCCTGACCCTCTGACCCTCTGACGTCCGTGATCCCGACCGGATCCTTTCAGGATGGAGTGCGTGTTCATGCCCGTTCGTCGTCTGCCCCTGACCGCCGGCGCGCTGTGCGCCGGTCTTGCCGTCGCCGCCCCCCCCGCCCTCGCCGAGGGCGCGTTGCACTTCTACAACTGGTCCGACTACATCGCCGAGGACACGATCCCGAATTTCGAGGAGAAGACCGGGATCGACGTCACCTATGACGTGTTCGATTCCAACGAGGTGCTGGAGGCCAAGCTGCTGGCCGGCAGCACCGGCTATGACCTGGTGGTGCCGACCGGCATCTTCATGGAGCGCCAGGTCAAGGCCGGCATCTTCCAGCCGCTGGACAAGGAGAAGATCCCCAACCTGTCCAACCTGAACCCGCAGCTCATGGAGTACCTGGCGACCCTCGATCCCGGCAACGAGCACGCCGCGATCTACATGTGGGGCACCACGGGCATGGGCATGAACGTGGACATGGTGACCGAGCGCCTGGGCGCGGATGCCCCGCTGGACAGCCTGGAGATCCTGTTCAAGCCGGAATACCTGGAAAAGCTGTCGGACTGCGGGGTGCATATCCTGGATGCGCCGACCGAGCTGCTGCCGATCGCGCTGAACTATCTGGGCCTGGACCCGAACTCGGATGACCGCGCGGATTTCCAGAAGGTCGAAGACCTGCTGATGCCCATCCGGCCCTACGTCACCAAGTTCCATTCGTCCGAGTACATCAACGCGCTGGCCAACGGCGACATCTGCTTCGCCATCGGCTGGTCCGGCGACGTGCTGCAGGCCGCCGACCGCGCGGCCGAGGCCGACAACGGCGTGACGGTGGACTACGTGATCCCGTCGGAAGGCACGCTGATGTGGTTCGACACGCTGGTGATCCCGGCCGACGCCCCGAACCCGGACGCAGCCCACCAGATGATCAACCACCTGCTGGAACCGGAAGTGACGGCCTCGATCTCCAACTACGTGGCCTATGCCAACGCCAACGACGCCGCCAAGCCCTACATGGACCCGGATATCCTGAACGATCCGCGCATCTATCCCTCGGACGAGGTGATGGCGCGCCTGTTCCCGGACCGTGCGTCGTCGCAGGCCGTGGACCGCATGCGCACCCGCCTGTGGAACAAGTTCAAGACGGGGATCTGAGGATCGCACGTCGCCGGACGGCACCTCCCGGCCCTCCCCCAGTCATGGGGGAGGTCGGGAGGGGGTTCGGGAGGTTGTGGAGGCCGTGACTCGGTCTTGGGGGGGAACCATGACATGACCGACGCTGTGCTTCAGGCCGGCGCGCCCGGCCCCGCCGCGCGCCCCGAAGGCAGTCGCCCGGGGGCCGTGCTGCGCCGGGCGGAGGCCCGGCCGATCATCGAGATCGATGACGTGGTCAAGACCTTCGGCGAGTTCGTCGCCGTCGATCATGTCTCGCTGACCATTCGCGAGGGCGAGCTGTTCGCCCTTTTGGGCGGGTCCGGGTGCGGCAAGACCACGCTGCTGCGCATGCTGGCCGGGTTCGAGCGCCCGACCGCCGGGCGCATCCTCATCGGCGGCCAGGACATGACCCACGTCGCGCCCTATGACCGGCCGGTCAACATGATGTTCCAGTCCTACGCCCTGTTCCCTCACATGTCGGTCGAGGCCAACGTGGCCTTCGGGCTGCGTCAGGACGGCCTGCCCAAGGCGGAGATCCGGGACCGCGTGCGCCAGATGCTGGACCTGGTGCAACTGGCGCCGTTCGCGAAACGCAAACCGCACCACCTGTCCGGCGGTCAGCGTCAGCGGGTCGCCCTTGCCCGCTCGCTGGCCAAGCACCCCAAGGTGCTGCTGCTCGACGAGCCCCTGGCCGCGCTGGACAAGAAGCTGCGCGAGCAGACCCAGCTTGAACTGGTCGGCATCCAGGAGCGCGTCGGCACCACCTTCGTCGTCGTCACCCACGACCAGGAAGAGGCCATGACCATGGCCGACCGCGTGGCGATCATGGACTCGGGGCGCATCATTCAGGTGGATACGCCCCACGCCCTGTACGAATACCCGAACACCCGCTTCGTCGCCGAGTTCTTCGGCACCGTGAACATGTTCCAGGGCGACCTGATCGAGGACGAGCCGGACCACATCCTGATCCGCTCCGACGCGCTCGCCAATCCGGTCTATGTCGGCCACGGCATCAGCGCCCGCGAGGGGGCGACCGTCTGGGTCGCGCTGCGCCCGGAGAAGCTGGCGATCTCGCGCACCCGGCCGGACCGGGCGCACAACTGGGACCAGGGCATCATCGAGGACATCGTCTACCTGGGCGGCATCTCCACCTATCACGTCCGCCTGGACAGCGGGGCGCTGGCCCGGGTGACCACCCAGAACCTGGAGCGCATGGCGGAACCCGACATCACCTGGGACGACCGCGTGTTCGTCTCGTGGCGGCACGACAACGTCGTGGTGGTGACGGGATGAGCGCGCCGTCGGACAGCCCGCGCGACGCCCCCCCGGCCGCCGGCCCGCTGGCCCGGTCGGAAGCGGAACAGGCGTGGTCCCGGGCCGGGTGGAGCGACGGGGACGACCGCCGCCTGACCAGGCTCCAGCGGCTGACGGCCCGCTTCGGGCGGGGCACGGTGATCGGCGTGCCCTATCTGTGGCTGCTGCTGTTCTTCCTGCTGCCGTTCCTGATCGTGCTGAAGATCAGCTTCGCCGAATTCCGCCTCGGGCTGCCGCCCTACACGCCGCTGCTGGAGTGGATCGACGGCACCTATCTGCAAATCCGGCTGGCGCTGGGCAACTACCAGTTCCTGCTGGAAGACCCGCTTTACATCACCGCCTATCTGAACTCGCTGAAGGTGGCGTTCTTCTCGACGGTGTTCGCGCTCCTGATCGGCTACCCCATGGCCTATGCCATCGCACGGTCGAAGCCGTCGCTGCGCGCCGTGTTCCTGCTGCTGGTCATCCTGCCGTTCTGGACCTCGTTCCTGATCCGGGTCTATGCCTGGATCGGGATCCTCAAGAACAACGGACTCATCAACAACGGCCTGATGGCGCTGGGCCTGATCGATGAGCCGTTGCCGCTGCTGAACACCGAATTCTCGCTCTACGTGGGCATCGTCTATTCGTACCTGCCGTTCATGGTGCTGCCGCTTTACGCCACGCTGGAGAAGATGGACACGTCCCTGATCGAGGCGGCGGCGGACCTGGGCTGCCGGCCGTTCAAGGCGTTCCTGACCGTCACCCTGCCGCTGTCCCTGCCGGGGATCGTGGCGGGATCCATGCTGGTGTTCATTCCGGCCGTGGGCGAGTTCGTCATTCCCGACCTGCTGGGCGGGGCCGGAACCCTGATGATCGGCAAGGTGCTGTGGAGCGAGTTCTTCAACAACCGAGACTGGCCGGTGGCCTCGGCCGTGGCCATCGCCATGCTGATCTTCCTGGTCATCCCCATCGTGGTGTTCCAGCATTACCAGCAGAAACAGGCCGAACGGGCGGAGGAGTCGTGAGATGAAACGCGCCTCCCGGTTCCCCTATGTCATGTTGGCGATCGGCTTCGCGTTCCTGTACGTGCCGATCCTTTTGCTGATGATCTTTTCCTTCAACGAAAGCCGCCTTGTGACCGTGTGGGGCGGGTTTTCGCTGAAGTGGTATGCTGAGCTGTTCCGGAACGAGCAGATGCTGGACGCCGCCCTGGTCTCGCTGCGGATCGCGGTGACCTCGGCGACCATCGCCACCGTGCTCGGCACGCTGTCGGCCCTGATGATGGGCCGCTTCGGGCGGTTCCGGGGCCGACTGCTGTTCACCGGCATGATTACCGCCCCCCTGGTCATGCCCGAGGTCATCACCGGCCTGTCGCTGCTGTTGATGTTCGTCTCGCTGGAGGGCCTGATCGGCTGGCCGCAGGGGCGCGGGGTGGACACCATCACCATCGCCCACACCACGTTCTGCATGGCCTATGTCAACATCGTCGTACAGTCGCGGCTGGTGGGGCTGGACCGCAGCGTGGAGGAAGCGGCGATGGACCTGGGGGCGCGCCCGCTGAAGGCGTTCCTGGTCATCACCCTGCCCATGCTGGCGCCGGCGCTGGTCTCCGGCTGGCTGCTGTCGTTCACCCTGTCGCTGGATGATCTGGTGATCGCGAGCTTCGTCGCCGGCCCCGCCTCGTCCACGCTGCCGATGGTGGTGTTCTCGTCCGTGCGCATGGGGGTCACCCCCGAGATCAACGCGCTCGCCACCCTGCTGGTGCTGGTGGCGACGGTCACGATCCTGATCGCCGCCGCCGTCCTGTGGCGCCAGGAGCGCGAGCGCGACCGCGCCGTGGCCCGCGCGGTGGACGCGGAGCGCCGCGCATGAGCCTGAGCGCCTGGGCCGGGCTCGCCGGGGCGGTCCTGCTGGCGGCGTTCCTCGTCTGGTTCGTGGCCTGGGGGCTGCTGTCGAAACGCCATCGGCTGCCCTGCCCGTCCTGGCTGGGCTGGATGGTGGAGATGGACAACCCCTTCACGCGCACCAACCGGGCCGCCTTCATTGTCGAGGCGCTGGACCTGACGCCGGGCATGCGCGTGCTGGATGCCGGCTGCGGGCCGGGCCGCCTGACGATCCCGCTCGCCGAGGCCGTCGGACCGCACGGCGTGGTGACGGCGGTGGACATCCAGCCGGCCATGCTGGAGCGGGTGCGGGCCCGCCTGAAGGGGCGCGCGGACCTGACCGTCCATCTGGTGGCGGGCGCGCTGGAAGAGGCCGTCCCGGCGGATGCCGCCTTCGACCGGGCCCTTCTGGTCACCGTGCTGGGCGAGATTCCGGATCAGGCGGCCGCGCTGCGGCGGGTTCACGACAGCCTGCGCCCGGGCGGCGTGCTGTCGATCACCGAACTGGTGTTCGACCCGCACTTCCAGCGGCTGAGCCGGATCACGGCCCGGGCGGAGGCGGCCGGATTCCGGCCCTCCACCATCCACGGCGGCCGGCTGGCCTACACCGCCCATTTCGTGCGGCCGGCCGCCGCCTGATCCCGAGCCCGGCCGCGCGCGGGATCAGGCCCGCACGGTGGCCAGGAAGGAGCGGATCTGGTCCTGCAGCGCGCCGGACCGCTCCGACAGGGCATGCGCGGCGGCCTGCACATCCTCGGCCGAGCGCCGGTTGTTGGTGGTCTCCGCGCTGACGGCCGCGATGGTCTCCGAGACGTGATGGGTCCCTTCCGAGGCCTGCTGGACATTGCGGGCGATCTCGCGCGTCGCCGCGCCCTGCTCCTCGATGGCCGCCGCGATGGCCGAGGCGATGCTGCTGATGGAGCCGATGGTCTCCGACACCGCCTTGATGACGCCCACGGTCTGCTGGGTCTCGGACTGGATGGCGCCGATCTGACCGCTGATCTCCTCGGTCGCCTTGGCGGTCTGGCTGGCGAGGGTCTTGACCTCGTTCGCGACCACGGCGAAGCCCTTGCCGGCGTCCCCGGCGCGCGCCGCCTCGATAGTGGCGTTCAGGGCCAGAAGGTTGGTCTGGTTCGCGATGTCGGTGATGAGGGTGACCACCTGCCCGATGCGGTCGGCGGCCTCGGCCAGCGAGCCGACCCGCCGGTCCGCGTCCGTCGCCTGATCCACCGCTTCGGCCGCCACGGTCGAGGCGCGCTGGACCTGCGAGCCGATCTCGTCGATGGACGAGGTCAGTTCCTCGGTCGCCGACGCCACCGTGGACACGTTGGTGCTGGCCTCTTCCGACGCGCTGGCCACCGATGTGGCCTGTTCGTCCACGGTCTGCACCCGCTCGCTCATGGTGCGGGCGACCGCCTCCATGTCCTCAACCGCGCGGGCCACGCCGCCCATGATCTCGCCCACCGACGCCTCGAAGGTATCCGCCATCTCCAGGCGGTTGCGTCGGCGTTCCTCCGAGGCCTCGGCCTCGGCCCGCTGGCGCTCCTGCTCCATGTCGCGCATGCGGGCGAGGTTCGCCTTGAACGAGTCCAGCGCGCGGGAGATGGCCCCCACCTCGTCGGTGCGGTCCTGGCCGCTGATGGCCACGGTGGTGTCGCCCTTCTCGATCGCCGCGATGGCCGACACGAGCCCGCTCATGGGCCGGTTGATGAGCCGCCGCCCCACCAGCCACAGGGCCGCGACCAGCACGACCAGCAGCACCGCCCCGGTGATCGCCAGGATCCAGGCCAGCCGGTTCGCCGGGGCGTTGATGGCGGCATCCTGCAGGTTGACCATGACCGACCAGGACAGGTCGGACTCGCCCAACGGGATCGGCGTGAACAGGTGGGTGTAGTCGGCATGGGCCAGCACCGGGCTGTCGCTCAGGCCCTCGGACGCCATCTCGAACGCCTCGCCCGCCGTGATCGCGGGCAGCGCCGATCGCAGCGCCGGCAGAGTTTCCGTCACCGGCTTGCCGCGCGCGTCCGCGTCGGGCATGGCCACCCACTGGCCGGCGTTGGAGATCACGAAGACGGACCCGGAGCCCAGCGGCCGGGTGTCCGCCAGCGCGCCCCAGATGTCGGACAGCTTCAGGTCGACACCGACCACACCGATGGTGCGGCCGCCGTCCTTGATCGGCACGGCCAGCGAGGTCAGGAACACGATGGTTCCGTCAATGTCCCACACCGTCGGTTCCGTGACGAACTCCCGGCCCGTGGTCAGCGGCACCTGATAGTATTTGCCCTGATCCCCAGCCGACTCCATGGATTCCAGATGGTACAGGGTCAGCCCGGCGGCATCGCCGAAATCGTACCAGTAGCTCAGGTAACGCCCCGAGTCGTCGGTCTGCGGGCCGCCTCCCACGAAGGCCTCGTCCCGCCCGTCCAGCGCATCCGGCTCATAGCCCGCCCAGGCCCCGGCGAGGGCCGGGTTGCTCTTCATCGTCTCTTCCAGGATGGCGTCGAACACGGCGCGGTCCGTCACCCCCTGGGCCTTCAGGGTGGCGAAGGTCTTGGACAGCTCACGGGCGATGACGAGCCCCTCTTCCAGGTCCGCCTGGATGTCGCGGGCGATCGCCTGCCCGAGGGCACGCCCTTCGCTGAGGGCCAGATCCTCGGTCTCGGACTGGGCCGTCGTGCCCATCACGACGCCGCCGATCAGCAGCCCCACGACCAGGACAAAGGCGCTGGCAAGCACCAGTTTCGCCGACACCGACAGCTTCAGGCCCATGACCGTTTCCCCTTTCTGCTTTTCCGGCAGGCTCAACCGTCACGCGCACACCGGAATGCCCCGCACCAACCGGCGGGCGAGGGCTGTTGAGAAACACTTTAAAGAAGACCGCGCCACACTGCCATGAAGAATCAGTGACCTCATCAGATATTCTCAGGCCCGAGCGCAGCATTGCCAATGATTCTCATAAAATTAACTGCAACCGGGCAAGCAAAACGGGGCGCTGCCCCGCGCGGAGCAGCATGGGTCGCAGACTCGGGGCGTTCATGGTATGCAGGACGCTCCTCCGACTGTCGTGCCATTCGTCCCGGAAGGACCCACCACCATGGATTACACGATCACCCACGGCCCCGCCTTCGCTCTGCTGGAGATGACCATGGAGCAGGGCGAGCAGGTCCAATGCGAATCCGGCGCCATGGTCACCATGTCGCCGTCCCTGTCGCTGGAAACCTCGATCGGCGGCGGCGGTGGCGGCGGCGGGTTCTTCGGGCGGGCGATCAGCGGCCTCGCCCGCTCGGCCCTGGGCGGAGAGAGCTTCTTCGTCACCACCATCACGGCGGAAAGCGGGTCGGGCAGCCTCTCCCTCGCGCCCGCCATGCCGGGCGACATCCGCGACGCCGAGATCGAGAGCGCGCCGCTGATCCTGCAGGCCGGCTCGTTCCTGGCCAGTTCACCCGGCGTGTCCATCGACGCCTCGTGGGGCGGCATGCGCGGCCTGCTGGGCGGCGAGGGCCTGTTCATGCTGCGCGCCACCGGCACCGGCACCGTGTTCCTCTCCAGCTTCGGCGCCATCGTGCGGCGCGACCTGGAGGCCGGCGAGCGGCTGGTCGTGGACAGCGGGCACATGGTCGCCTATCAGGACGGCATGGGGCTGGAGACGCGCATGGTCGCCGGCGCCGGCGGCTTCTTCAAGCGCGCCTTCACCAGCGCCACGAGCGGCGAGGGTCTTGTGATGGAGTTCACGGGGCCGGGCCCGGTGTGGATCCAGACCCGCAACCCGCAGGCCTTTTCCGGCTGGATCGCCACCCTGCTGCCGAACATGCGCAACCAGTCCAGCGGGCATTAACGAGTCCGATCGGCGGTCGATGGAAGCGGACTCGTCCGCCTCCATCGCCTCCGGCACCGTCAGAACAGGAAGTACCGTTGCGCCAGCGGCAGTTCGTCCGCCGGCGCGCAGGTCAGCGCCTCGCCGTCGGCGCGCACCGTGGCGGTCTCCGGATCGACCTCGATGTGCGGCATGGCGTCGTTGAGCACCATGTCGGCCTTGGTCACGGAGCGGCAGCCGTAGACCGGCAGCAAGGTCTTCCGCAGACCCAGGGTGCCCCCCAGCACGGTGGCGATGGCCTCGGCCGAAACGAAGGTCACGCTGCTGGTGGTCAGGGCGCGCCCGAAGGCGGCGAACATGGGCTCGGCGGCCATGGGCTGCGGGCCGGAGACGCCGCCGTCGGGGTCGCCGACGCCGGCCATGGCGATGCTGCCGCCCTTCAGCACCATGTCCGGCTTTGCCCCGAAGAAGGCCGGCGTCCACAGCACCAGGTCCGCCAGCCGGCCCGGCGCGACCGAGCCCACGTGATCCCCGATCCCGTGCGTCCGCGCCGGATTGACCGTGTACTTGGCGATATAGCGGCGCACACGAATATTGTCGTTGTCGCCGGTCTCCTCGGGCAGGCGGCCGCGCTGCCGCTTCATCTTGTGGGCTGTCTGCCACGTGCGGGTGATGATCTCGCTCGACCCGCCTGAAGGACGGCCATCCGACGCGATCATGGACAGCGCGCCGATGTCATGAAGGATGTCCTCGGCCGCGATGCCGGTCGCCGGGTCGCAGTCGCGCGGCGCACCCGCCGCGACCAGGGCCGCCCGCTCCCGGCGCCCGTGGCACAGCGCATCGCGGCTGTTGACCGTCAGCGGCCGGGTCAGCGCGGCGGAGCTGGGCAGCACGTTGGCCTCGCCGCACAGGCGGACGGCGTCCGGCGCCAGCCCACCGCCAGCACCCGGCGTATGAAACGCATGGACGGCGCGCCCCCGGAACGCGGCGACCCAGTCGGCCACGTACCCGCTCTCGTTCAGGGTGTCGGTCTGGATGGCGACCTGGACGTTCAGACGCTCGGCCACGGACAGCCCGGTCTCGATGGCGCTGGGCGTCGCGCCCCACGCATCGTGGAGCTTCAGGCCGATGGCCCCGGCCGAGACCTGTTCCTCAAGCGCGCCGGGCAGGCTGGCGTTGCCCTTGCCATAGAATCCCATGTTGACCGGAAAGCCGTCGGCGGCCTGCAGCATCCGCCGCAGGTGCCACGGCCCCGGCGTGGCCCCGGTCGCGGCGGACCCGTTCGACGGACCTGTGCCGCCGCCCAGCATGGTGGTGATGCCGGAGGCCAGGGCGGCCTCCACTTGCCGGGGTCGGGTCCAATGCGTGTTGGCGTCCACGCCCCCGGCGGTCAGGATGCGGCCCTCGCCGGCGATGATGTCGGTGCCGGGCCCGATGGTGATGGTCACGCCGGGCTGGGTATCCGGGTTGCCGGCCTTGCCGATGGCTTCGATCCTGCCGTCCAGAAGCCCCACATCCGCCTTGGTGATGCCGCCCGCATCCACGATCAGCACATTGGTGATGACGGTATCCACGGCGCCCTGCGAGCGCCACGCCTGCGACTGCCCCATGCCGTCGCGGATCACCCGGCCGGCGCCGAACAGAACCTCCTCGCCGGCGACGGTATGATCCCGCTCGACCTCGATCACAAGGTCCGTGTCGCCCAGACGCACCCGGTCGCCGGTGGTCGGTCCGTACAGAGCGGCATAACTGCCGCGATCGATCTCGTACGCCATCTCGTTTCAGTCCTCCAGCGCGCCCTGAACCTCGGCCCTGAACCCCCAGACCATGCGCCGCCCCTCGTACGGCACCAGGGTGACCTCGCGGGTCTCGCCGGGCTCGAAGCGGACCGCCATGCCGGCGGGAATGTCGAGCCGGTAGCCGCGCGCGGCCTCGCGGTCGAACGACAGCGCCGGATTGGCCTCGGCGACGTGATAGTGGCTGCCCACGTCAATGGGACGGTCGCCCGCGTTGGCGACGCTGAGGGTGATGGTCTCGCGGTTGGCGTTCAGGGTCAGGGTGCCGGCGGCAGGCAGGACTTCTCCCGGGATCATGGCCATGGGACCCTCCCTAGCGAATCGGCTGATGGACGGTCACCAGCTTGGTGCCGTCGGGGAACGTGGCTTCCACCTGGATCTCAGGGATCATCTCGGGGACGCCGTCCATCACCTGGTCGCGGGAGAGGATCTGCCCGCCCTCGCGCATCAGGTCCGCCACGGCGCGGCCGTCGCGGGCCCCCTCCACGACCGCGTCCGTGATGAGCGCCACCGCCTCCGGATGGTTCAGCCGCACGCCCCGGTCCAGCCGGCGGCGGGCGACCATGGCCGCCATCGCCACCAGAAGTTTATCCTTTTCACGCGGTGTCAGGTTCATTGTGGTCGCCTCCTCGCCCCCTCTGCTTCCCGTGCGCGGCCGGCGCCCGGCCACACCCCGGCTCCGTCACCCCCGGCGCGGCGCATGGCAAGCCGGGTGGCGCGGGGCGGATGCGTCCGCTCGCTTTGGCACGGTGGTCTCGCACGGTCGCCCCGTCCGCCGGCGTCCGGATCCCGCCGGAGGCGCAACACCCTCCGTCATCCCGTCCGAGATGGAGCACGATAGCCCTTTTTCGGCGTGCGGGCTATGCCCAGATGGCAGGCACGATCAGCGACCTGCCCTGAATCGGGCACACGGCCGCAGCCCGGCCCGGTCGAGCCAGGAGCGAGCGCCCAGACGTCAACGGGACTCCGAAGCGGGGCCTCAGTCGAACAGGGCGTCGATCTCATCCTGGGAGATGCCGCCGCCCTGGCGCTGCGGACCGTTGAGAAGGTCCTGGTCGCGCTGGTCCTGCGAGGACGTGTCGTCGGCCGCTTCGCTCTGCTGGTATTCCAGGAAGCCGTCGCGCCCCCAGATGTCCATCATGCTGTCGATCCGCTCTTCAATGAACTTCATGGCGTTGACGACCTTGCTGATGCGCTGGCCGGTCAGGTCCTGGAAGTTGCAATGCTCGAACACGCCCAGCAGCTTTTCCTGGATCTCGTCGGCGATCTGGCGGACGTAGCCGTCCTCGTTGTGCGCCTGGATTTCGGACACCAGATGCGTGACCGCCTCCGTGATATCCAGGATGCCGTCCGTCGCCCCTTCCGTGGCGCCCACGATCGCGTCGAGCTCGTGGGCCATCTCGGTCAGGCGATCCCCCTCCGGACGCTGATCGCGCAGCTTGGCGATCTCGACCTTGGTGTCCTCGATGCTGCGGGCCAGGGCGATGATCTCCGTCCGCAGCATCCGCGCTTCCTCCGCCTGCCGCAGGAGGTCTTCGGGGATGGGCTCCGGAGCCGGTTTCTCCGGGGCGTCATCCTCGGCCCCGGGCAGACGGCGTTCGACCCCGTCCAGCCGACGCGACAGCGCCCCGATGGCATCCAGGATGGCGGCTGTCTCGGGGCCATGCGGCCCGCCGTTCACGGGCGCGTCCTGCCCGGCCTGGAACCCCGCCCGGGTCCGTTCTGCACTGTAGGGGCGGCGCGTGGTGGGCATGGTCTCGGGTCCCCCGACTGGAGCTGTCCGGGGCCTTCAGGGTCGCCCCGGGCGGGACGCGCCGCACCCCGCGGCCGCCCCGATCGGTGGGAATATACCCCAACTGCGGGGGAGGCGTCACGCCATACGCTGTCCGTGGTTTCTGTCGGCAGGGGGTGACGGAGGCGACCCGGCGTCCTACTTAAGCGCCTGTGCGGGTCGGCATGACGGCCCCGGGCGAAGCGTGATACCGTGCCGGACGCATGGCGCCCGGCCCGACCGTGTCGGAGCCGCCCGCTCGCGGTCACCCGCGCCCCGTCAACCGGATGAACCAACGAGATCGCCATGACCGAGACCACGCATCGCCCCCGTCCCGTCGTTCTGTGCATTCTCGACGGCTGGGGGCATCGGGACGACCCGACCGACAACGCGCTCGCGATGGCGGACACGCCCACCTGGGACCGGCTGCTGCGCGAGAATCCCCACGCCCTGATCGAAACCAGCGGCGGGGATGTGGGCCTGCCCGGCGGGCAGATGGGCAATTCCGAGGTCGGGCACATGAACCTGGGCGCCGGCCGGGTGGTGATGCAGGACCTGCCGCGCATCGACACGGCGGTGGAGGACGGCTCGCTGGCCACCATCCCGGCGCTGACCGCGCTCATCGACAAGCTCAAGGCGAGCGGCGGGACCTGCCACCTGATGGGCCTGATGTCCCCCGGCGGCGTGCACTCGCACCAGGACCATATGGTCGCGCTGGCGAAGGCCGTTTCGGCCGCCGGCGTGCCCGTGGCGGTCCATGCGCTGATGGACGGGCGCGACACGCCGCCGTCCGCCGGCAAGGGCTATCTGCAAAAGTTCCTTGCGGACGTGGATGGCGTGGCGAACTGCCGCGTGGGCGTGATCTCCGGCCGCTACTTCGCCATGGACCGCGACAAGCGCTGGGACCGGGTCGAGCTGGCCTACAACGCGCTGGTGGACGGCAACGGCGCGGCCCGGGCCGACGATCCGCTGGCGGGCATGCAGGCGGCCTATGACGCCGGCGAGACGGACGAGTTCATCAAGCCGCTGGTGGTCGGCGACTACGCCGGCATGGCCGACGGCGACGGCGTGCTGATGGCCAACTTCCGCGCCGACCGGGCGCGGGAAATCCTGGCCGCCCTGCTGGACCCCGACTTCGACGGCTTCGAGCGGCGGCGGGTGGTTTCGTTCGCGGGGGCGGCCGGCATGGCCGAGTACTCCAAGGCGCACACCGCCTGGATGGACACCCTGTTTCCGCCGGAGACCCTGACCGGCATCTTCGGCGAGGTCATCGCCAACGCGGGGCTGACCCAACTCCGCATCGCCGAAACCGAGAAGTACGCGCACGTCACGTTCTTCTTCAATGGCGGCGAGGAAACCCAGTTCCCGGGCGAGGAACGCATCCTGGTGCCCAGCCCCAAGGTGGCCACCTACGACCTGCAGCCCGAGATGAGCGCGCCCGAGGTCACGGACCGTCTGGTGGAGGCCATCGAGGCCAGCAAGTTCGACACCATCATCGTCAATTACGCCAACGGCGACATGGTGGGCCACTCCGGCATCATGGAAGCCGCGATGAAAGCGGCCGTCACCGTGGACGGCTGCCTGACGCGTCTGGAAAAGGCCGTCAGGGACGCCGGCGGCGTGATGCTGGTCACGGCCGACCACGGCAATCTGGAGATGATGCGCGATCCGGAGACCGGCCAGCCCTACACCGCCCACACCGTCGGCAAGGTGGACGCGGTCCTGGTCAACGGGCCGCAGGGCGCAACGCTGCATGATGGCCGTCTGGCGGATGTCTCGCCGACGCTGCTGGCGCTGATGGGCCTGCCCCAGCCGGCGGAGATGACCGGGCAGTCCCTGGTCTCGATGGAGGAGGGCCGGGATGGTCTGCGCGCCGGGGGCATGGCCCGATAGGCGGATGACCGGGCCCGCGCCCGCCACCGCCATCAGGACCGGCCCGCATCCATTCAGCCGGTCCCGCGCCTCGGCTCTGGCCGGGGTCGCCGTCGCCATGGCGGGGGGAGTCCTGTGGGCGTCGCCGGCTCTGCCCGCCGACCCGGCGACCGAGTTGCGCACGATCGAGGAGCGCCTGCAGGCCGAGCGTCAGGCGCAGGACGCTTTGCGCGAAAAGCGCGAGGCGCTGGCGGCCGAACTGCGGCAGGTCCGCGATCAGGTGATCGAGAGCGCCGCCGCCGTCCAGGATTCCGAGGAGAACCTGTCCCGCCTGGAGGGGCGTCTGTCCGCCCTGCGCGAGGAACGCGCCCTGGTGTCCGCCGCCCTGTCCATGCGCGACACCCAGATGACCCACGTGCTCACCGCCATCCAGCGTCTGGCGTGGCGGCCGACCGAAGCCCTGATCGTGCAGCCCGCACCGCCGGCCGACACCGTGCGCAGCGCCATCCTTCTGGGCGCGGCGATCCCGCGCATCCAGGAGAACGCCCGCGCCCTGGCCAGCGAACTGGAAACACTGCACGGCCTGGATGCCGCCATCACCGCCCAACTGGCGGAGATCGCCGACGAGGCGGAGGCTCTGCGCGTCGCCCATGCCCGCCTGCAGGCTCTGTTCGACCGCAAGGCGGCCCTGCAACGACACACCCGGGAACAGGAGCGCGAGGCCGCGCTGCGGGTCGAGCGCCTGGGGCGCGAGGCCGACGACCTGAGGGACCTGATCCACCGCCTGGAAGAGGAACGCAAGCGGCGCGAAGCGCTGGCCGCCCTGAAACGGGCGGAGGACGCGCGCCGTCAGGCCCAGGCCGAGGCGGAAGCGCGCCGCCGTGCGGCCGAGGCCGCCGCCGCCGCCCGCGCGGCGGAGACGGCCACCGCATCGGACGATCCGCCCGCTCCCGAGACGCCCGCCCCCGAAGCGCCCTTGACCGCCGCCGTGCCCGCCTCGACGATCACGGCCGCCAATGTCCCGCTGCCCCCGCCCGCCCCGCCCCGCACCTTCTCCACCGGCCGGGGCCTGATGCCCATGCCCGTGCGCGGCGAGGTCCTGACCCGCTACGGCGAGCCCGATCCCGTGGGCAGTTCAAGCAAGGGGGTGACCATCCGCACCCGTGATGGCGCCCAGGTCGTGGCGCCCTATGATGGCACGGTGGCCTTCGCCGGCCCGTTCCGCGGCTATGGCCTTCTCTTGATTATCGAACATACGGACGGATATCATTCGCTGCTGGCCGGTATGGAGCGGCTTGACGGGCATGTCGGTCAGGCCGTCCGCGCGGGAGAGCCGATCGGTGTCATGGGACGGGACGCCCCGTCCCTCTACCTGGAACTCCGGCGTGATGGCCGGCCCATCAACCCCCTGCCCTGGATGGCGGCGGGAACGGACACTGGAAAGGGATGATGCGCAAGACCCTCCTGATAGTTGCCTCGGGCGCACTCGCCCTCATGGTGCTCGGCACCGTCTCCTTCACCCCCAACGCAGCCGCTCGGGACGACGAGACCTATCGGCTGATGGAACTTTTCGCCACCGTCTTCGAACGGGTCAAGCGTGACTACGTGGAGCAGGTGGAGGACCGCGAGCTGATGGAAGCGGCCATCAACGGCATGCTGACGTCGCTTGATCCCCACTCCGGGTACTTGAACCGCGACCACTTCAAGGACATGCAGGTCCAGACGAAGGGCGAGTTCGGCGGCCTGGGCATCGAAGTCACCATGGAAAACGGGCTCGTCAAGGTGGTCTCGCCCATCGACGACACGCCGGCCGCCCGGGCCGGTCTGGAACCCGGCGACTTCATCACCCACCTGGACGGCGAAGCCGTCACCGGCCTGACCCTCAACGAGGCCGTGGACCGCATGCGCGGCCGGGTGGGCACCGACATCGTGCTGACGGTGCGCCGCCAGACCGGCGAGCCGTTCGATGTCACCATCACGCGCGATGTCATCACCATCAAGTCCGTCCGCAGCCGCGTGGAGGGCGAGGACATCGGGTATCTGCGCGTCACCTCGTTCACCGAGCAGACCGAAACCGGCCTGCGCGAAGCGGTGGACGCCCTGCAGGACGAGGCCGGAGACGATCTGAAAGGGTTTGTCCTGGACCTTCGCAACAACCCGGGTGGTCTGCTGGACCAGGCCGTGGCGGTCTCCGACGCCTTCCTGGACAAGGGCGAGATCGTCTCCACCCGCTCGCGCGACCTGGACGACACCCAGCGCTTCAACGCCCGCTCCGGCGACATGGCGGACGGGCTGCCGATGGTGGTGCTCATCAACGGCGGGTCGGCCTCGGCCTCCGAGATCGTGGCCGGCGCGCTGCAGGACCACGGGCGCGCCCTGGTCGTGGGCACGCAGAGCTTCGGCAAGGGCTCGGTCCAGACCATCGTGCCCCTGGGCGGAGACGGCGCCATGCGGATCACAACGGCGCGCTACTACACGCCGTCGGGCCGGTCCATCCAGGCCAAGGGCATTTCGCCGGACATCGAGGTGCCGGCCGCCCGGCTGGAGCTGATGGACAACTCCCGCCGGCGCACCGAAGCCGATCTGCGCAACGCCCTGGACGTGGACGACGAAGGCGGCGGGTCCGGCGAGCAGGCCGACGGGGACGGCGCGGACGAGAACCTGGACGGCCCGGTTGAGGATTACCAGCTCGCGCGCGCCATCGATCTGGTGCGGGGCCTGGCCCTGTACCGGGAGCGGGCCGCGCTGCAATAGGACTGGCCGGCTGGGCTGGCGCCAAAAAACGGCGGAACCGATGAGCCGGACGAGTCCGGTTCATCGGCGGTCAAAACAAACCTGACGGGCGCACACGACAAACGGGGCGCTTCATCGAAGCGCCCCGTTCCGGTCCGGTTCAGCCCTGGCATGTTCATGACCCTCGCCCGACCGGCGCCCTCCCCCGCCGGTCGGGCGATCGTCAGCGCGCGCCGCCGCGGCGGCGGTAGCGTCCGGCGATGACCTCTTCGATGTCGCCGCGGGTCAGGCCGATGTCGGCCAACTGGTGGTCGTCCATCGCCCGCAGGGTGTTCGCCAGTTCCATCCGGTTCATCCAGGCGCGGACGCTGCGCGCGATCCAGCCGAACACGCTCTGGCGGTACCAATAGTCGTCGTTGGACGGATCATGCAGCTCGTCCGGCTGCCAGCGGTGCCGGGCAACCGGGTCCTTCGGTTCGGGCACGCCGCGGCTGGGCGGAGCCGACACGGACACGAACGGCGCCGTCAGCACGGTGCCGATGGCGTTGGCCTGCTGCAGGGCCAGGCCATCCCGGGAGGTGTTCTCATAGGGCCACATTGCACTCACTCCTTGAGATGCGGCGGGTCGGATGTCTCGTGCCGGCGTGGGGCGCCCCGCCCTTCAGGCGGTCGCGGGGAGGCGGGCGAACGAAATCCTGTCGCACAGGTCTATAAACACGCAGAGCGGGCAACGACCCCACGGATCGCACCCACCCGACACGAAAGAGTATGGGGGTCGCCCGACGCCCGATGCAGCGTCATTCCGGCATCGCCGCGATGCGCGCCACGCATGAGTGCATAGGGCACTTCTGCATATCTCTAAGGCGATCCACCGAAGATGGGCCTAACGCTTAGGCAACGAAACCGCCAGCGTCCCTCACCCCCTCGCCCGGGAGCGTCGAAGACCGGACCGGCCCCCACCGCCGCATCGATCAAAACCCGCCCGCACGCTTGACCGGGCGGGTCAAACCGATCATGTGACAGAATTCGATGAGTTCGCGCCCCGGCGCCCTGGACATGAGACACGATGACCCACTCTTCCACGCTGGGCCGGGGCGGTCCGCCTGCCACCTCAAAGATCGCCGATGCCGCTCTGGATCGCCTTTGCGCGCTGCTGGAACAGGCCAACCGGCCCTGCCCGGAGCGTCAGGCCCTGCGGGCCCTGATGGCCGGCATTGCGGCCACACCCTGGGGCACCGACCACGCCTGGATGGATCTGGTCACCGTGCCCCCGCGCCCCGCCACGCTGGTCGAGGCGCTCAAGGAGTCCCGGCGCGCCCTGGAGCCACCGCCGCCCGACCCGTCCGGGGCCCGCGATGGCAGCCGCCTGGACGCGCTGCGCCGGTCCCTGCGCAGCCACAAGGTCACCGGCATGGTCGTGCCCCGGGCCGACGCCCATCAGGGCGAGTTCGTGGCCAGCAACGCCGAGCGCCTGGCCTGGCTGACGGGGTTCACGGGCTCGGCGGGTGTGGCTGTGGTCACGCCCCGGTGCGCGGCGCTGTTCGTGGACGGGCGCTATACCCTGCAGGCCGCCGAACAGGTGAACACCGGCCTGTGGGACATTGTTCCGCTGGCCCACACCTCGGTGAACGACTGGCTGGCGAAGACCCTGGCGCGGGGCGACAAGCTGGGATACGACCCCTGGCTTCACACGGTCAGCGAGGTGGATCGCCGCAATCGGGTGTGCGAAAAGGCCGGGGCGCAGTGCGTCCCCCTACCCGTCAACCCCATCGACACGCTGTGGCAGAACCGCCCGCCGCCGCCCTTGGGCCCGGTGATCCCGCATCCGGACATGCTGGCGGGATGGTCGAGCGCCGACAAACGCCAGCGGATCGCCCGGGACCTGCGGGACGCCGGCGCGACGGCGATGGTCATCACCGATCCCGCATCGCTGGCGTGGCTGCTGAACATCCGCGGGGCGGATGTCCCGTTTACGCCGCTGCCGCTCGGGTTCGGCATCCTGCACGGCGACGGCGCCGTGGATCTGTTCATGGACGGCCGCAAGCTGCCCCGGCCGGTGCTGGCCCAGCTCGGGCCGGACATCACGCTGCGCGCCCCGTCCGCCCTGGCGGACGCACTCGACACCCTGGGTGGACAGCGCCGCCGCGTGCTGCTGGATGCCGATGCCTGCGCTCAATGGGTGCGGGACCGGCTGTCGCGGGCGGGGGCCTCGGTGCGGCTCGGCGCCGATCCGATCGCCCTGCCCAAGGCCCGCAAGACGCCCGCCGAGCTGGAGGGCGCCCGCGCCGCCCATGTGCGGGATGGCGCTGCCCTGGTGCGGTTCCTGTGCTGGCTCGACCAGGAGGGGCCGCGCGGCACCCAGACCGAGATGTCGGCGGTGGCGACCCTGCATGCGCTGCGGGCCGAGGCCCAGCAGTTTCGCGGCCCCAGCTTCGAGACCATCAGCGGGGCCGGCCCGAACGGCGCCATCGTGCATTACCGGGTGACGCCGGAGACGGACCGCCGCATCGAACCGGACATGCTCTATCTGGTGGACAGCGGCGCCCAGTACCGCGACGGCACCACGGATGTGACCCGCACCGTTCCCATCGGCACGCCGACCCGGGAGCAGATCCGCCGGTTCACGCAGGTGCTGAAGGGACACATCGCCCTGGCCACCGTCACCTTCCCGCGCGGCACCACGGGCTCGCACCTGGACACCCTGGCCCGGGTGGCGCTGTGGGCCGACGGCGTGGACTTCGAGCACGGCACCGGCCACGGCGTCGGCAGTTACCTGGGGGTGCACGAGGGGCCGCAGCGGATCTCCCGCCGCCCGTCCAGCGTCGCCCTGGACCCGGGCATGATCGTCTCCAACGAGCCCGGGTACTACAAGACGGGCGCGTTCGGCATCCGGATCGAGAATCTGGTGGCCGTCGCCCCCGTGACCGAGCCGCCGGCGGGCGCCGAAATCCCCCTGCTGCGGTTCGAGACCCTGACGCTGGCGCCCATCGACCGGCGGCTGATCGATGTCGCGGCCCTCACCGTGGCCGAACGCACGTGGCTGGACGCCTATCACGCCCGCGTGTTGCGGGAGATCGGCCCCCTGGTGGACGACGACACCCGCGCGTGGCTGGCACAGGCCACGGCCCCGCTGGCGCCGGAGACGGCGGACGGGACAGGCCCTGAGGCCACGCCGCCCGCCGTCCCGTCCGCGTCCTCCTGACGCGACGGGGTTACTGGGTGCGCGCCCCCGGACCGGCCGGACTCACCCCGGCACGGGTCAGGGTGTCGAGCCACACCGGATCATCCGGCGCATGGGCGGCGGGTCGCACGGCGCTGAGACCGCTCAGCCCCAGGCGCTGCTCGCGGAAGTCGCGCCGCGTCGTGCTCAGCAGGCAGGCCGTCTCGGGCAGCGTGCACAGGGGGGCCGCCAGCATGAAGCCCAGTTCGGCCGTGCTGTGCCAGTACTTGTGGAAGGCGAACTTCCGCAGCAGGTCCATCATGCTGAACCCGATGAGGTAGTCCGGATCCCACAGGCCCACGCCGATCAGCTTGGCAAGCTGCGAGACCGTCTCGGCCAGGCCCTGCCCGGACTCCGCCTTGGCGGTCCAGACCCCGACCGAGCACATCACCAGCCCGGAAATGGCGCGGGCGGACGGGGCATCCACCCGACACCACGTGCCCTCGGGGACCAGCGCCGGGTCGTCGTAGAAGAAGCGGAGGCTCTCCATCTCCTCCCGCAGGCTGGTGGGCACGGGCCGCAGCCGCACGGCCGTCGTCGCCACGATGTGGCCGTCCCGCCAGCAGCCCACCCAGAAGGCGGTGCCGTCCTCCAGCGACGACTGACACGCGGGATCGACCAGGGGCATGCGCTGGTTGGTTTCCCCCGCCTGGGCCGGCGCCTCGACCAGCGGCCAGAAGTCGCGGCTGACGCCGATCTCAAGGCCCAGGGACTGAAGCCGGACGGCGCGGCGGACGATCTCGCGCGTCACCCGCCGCTGCACCTCGCGTTCCCGACCGAACCCATCCTCCAGGAACGTCGGCACCGGAATTGCGCTGTTATGTGTGTGCTGAGTCATTGGACACCTCTGTGTTGCGTGCATCGGAAAACCCGATGATGGCCACCACCTTGCGACCGCGCGGGTCGAAGATGGGGTAGCTTACGCGCCGGTATGAACGCTGACGCGTAACACGCACGAGATGTACCACTGGCGCCCGCTCCCGGGCCGCCAAAGCGTAGTGCGACGCCACCATGGCGCCGAAGCCGCTGGAGGGCTGTATTTCCAGCAGGTCATGGCCGGTGATCCGCTCGCGGGTCATCCCCACGGGGAGCCGGAGTTTGGGACCGACATAGGCGACTCGGAATCTCTGGTCCTGCACGCCGAACACGCCGCCCATGTCGAACAGGGCGGATTGCTCCACCCGCTGGATCAGGTCGGAGTCCACGATGCCACCGGATTCTTTCCAGATCCGCATGAACGCCCGTCCGCTCTGCGGGATCTCGTCGAGGGACCGGCGCTCCGAGCCCGGGCTCATCCCATCGAACCGCACGGTCTGCGACGCGCCGGCATCGGCCGCCGAACAGAACGCCTGAATCTGGCGAATGCGCTCCAGTTCGGTCGCGAGCTGATACAGGTTGGCGCAGGGGAAATCGACCCAGTCGGTGATGAACACCCGCAGCACCGCGCCGGCGCGGGGCAGTTCGCGTTCCAGAACGTCGATCAGAGCTTCGCACGCACCCGCCGCGACCGACAGGGCATCGCACCGCACGATCAGCGGCTGGTCGTCCCCGTCCTCTTCCTCGATCAGCACCCAGCCGCGTGTCCGCAGGACATGATCCACCGCGGGCGTGCGCAGGGCGCTGTCCAGATCGACGAACGACAGCGCCGCCTCTTCCGGACAGTCCGCCGACGGTGAAACCTGTCCGGTCTCGGTGACCAGCCGATATCGCCGCACCGGGCCCGTCAGCGCCCGGATGACGACACCGGGATCGGTCTGCACGGGCGCGCGGGCGGCCATGAACGACAGTTCCGCCGACGCCAGTCGGCGCCGTTGCACGGCGACCCCCAGTTCCCGGGCCCACGGCTCGTCGCCGCAGACCTCGACCATGAACGCGGACGGATCCCGGGCGGCCCGCGCCACCAGACACAGGTTGGCGACGGTCGGGCGGCCGCCATTCTTGAACCAGGACTTGACCGTCGTTGGATTAATTCCCTCCCGCGACAATTTATGCGCGGCAACATTGCCGGACCCGAACTCCCGCTTGATGGCGGCCTGCCATCGCGCCGTAAAAGTTTTGTCCCAATCGGGGATATCATTGTCAGGACTGTGCATTCTATTTTTCGCCCGAGCAGTACAGAGGCGATCCCGTCCCGACAACGAGACCGAACGCCCCGGGGGGGGCAGAGAGGGTGTCCATGTTGAACGACCGAACCATCGACCAGGAACTCGGCAACAGGATCGGTGATTTGCTGTTCGAGGCCATTCGCCTTCAGGACAGCGCGCGCCGCAGCGGCGACACCGAAACATCCGAACGGATCGCCGCCTTTATCGCCGCCGTGTCCGCGGCCGAGAGCGCCTGCCTGCGCACCGACGAGAGCGGCGGCGCCCTGATGATGTCGAGACTCGACGAATCGCGGGTGCACTGAGGCGGGCGCCCGCCAACCGGGGCGCCGGCGCGGTCCGCCCGGCCCTGCCCCGTTCCGGCAGAAGGTCTCTCTGTCACAGTCCGGTTGCATTCGCGACCGCCCCGCCATACCCGTCGCCCCCCTGGCCTCTCCAGAACGCCGGCCCCGGCCCGTGCTTCGCCTGGGAGGCGACTCCTCAGGCGCCCGTGCCCGGCCCACGCACCGGCGTTCCGTGCCCCTACGCCCCGTTCCGTGCCCCTGCGCCCCTGCGCCATTGTTGCCGCGTGACCCATCGCGGTGGTGTGCTCGTCCATCGACTGCGAAACCACAGCCACCGCCTCAACCCCGCCGCCTCAACTGCAGCATCAATACGTCCGGTGGCGGGACCATGCCAACCAATACGCATCTTGAGAACGTGGAACTCCGCAAAGCATAAGACAGGATCGCCGATGATGAGGCAAGGGCATCCATCGATATATGCGAAGTATATGCGGAACCGCACGCTTCCCGGGCAAGTGATCCAAGTCATCGGTTATTGGGCGCGCGCCCTAAAGCCTTCTGCAGGTCAGACGCCGCCCCAGTCGCACCCCCAGGCGACGTTTCGATACAACCACGCGATGCCGTTCGGGGCCCTGGCGCGAAACAGGCCGCCGGACACATCATTCGCCCGTGTCCTGGTTGTTTTCGGGGTCCCGGTTTCGCTCTCCATGAACCGCCGCACACCCCACGGCGGGCCCCGCCAGCGAGCCTTTTCGTTGCGCTCGGCGCGCACAGAAATCGGCATGGTCGCAACTTAATGTGTTCTTAGGGATTTCTGAACATGATCCAACTGTATTTCGCGACTTGCTAACAAATCGAGAAACCGATAGGCTTCTTAAGTCGGGCGATTGAAGGTTCCGGGTTGGAATCAAATTCCGGTTGAGAAGCGGCAACCGGCGTTTTTGGTGCTCGAAGTTGGCATGTGCCCTGGGAGGGAGATCCACTGTGGCCAGAGGGGAAGGACCCGATCCCATCGATGTTCACGTTGGAGATCGTATTCGTTTGCGGCGCGCAATGCTGCGTCTGACGCAGCAGGACCTGGCGCAGTCCATCGGAATATCGTTTCAGCAGCTTCAGAAGTATGAACGCGGGGCGAACCGTGTGTCTGCATCCAGGCTGTTCGACATTGCCAATCACCTGGATGTCCCGATCTCGTTCTTCTTCCAGGATATCGACGATGATCTTCTTCGGCAGCGCGGCTTTTCCGGTCAGCACGCCGAGGTTGATCCGGCGCTGACCAGCGAGGCCCTGCGCCTGATGACGGCCTACAACCGGCTGCCGAACGACGCGGTCCGCCAGAAGATCCTGGAGTTCCTGACCGCGGCCGTCTCTCCGGGCACAGCCGCGGACGATCCGTCCGACGCCGACGACCCGAGCGCCTGACGCCATGCGGGCTCCCCCGCCGCGGCGGGGGCGGTCCTGGCCGCGACGGGTGCGCGCACATCAATGACGGGTCACCGCGTCCCGAGCGGCCGGTTCGCCTGCTTGATGGCGGCCACGAACCGGGCCAGGGTGTCCGAGATCTCGCCCCGAGCAATGGCCACGTCGAGAAGCTGGAAGCGCGACGTGTCGGCCCGCGCCTCGCGCAGGGCGGCCGCCAGCTCCGCGCGTGTCGACACGCTGTACCCGCGCCCGCCCAGGCCGGCCGCCAGGCGCGCGAAAGGCAGCACGTCCAGGTCGTTGTAACGGCCCTCCGGCTGGAAGGTGCGCAGCATCTCCCAGCTTGCGTTGTTGAACACCACCACAATGGGCGCCCAGCCGTGCCGGGCGCAGGTGGCCAGTTCCCAGCCCGTCATCTGAAACGCGCCGTCACCCACCAGGATGAGGGGCCGCCGCCCGCTGGCCGCCGCCACCCCCATGCCCGCCGGCACGCCGAAGCCCATGGTCGCGTAGTAGCCCGGCGCCACGAGCGGCGTTTGCACCATGTCCATGGCCGTAAACAGGCAGTCGCCCATGTCGGCGGCCACCGGCATGGGGCCGGTTTCGGCGAACAGATCGTTGACCCCGGCGGCGATGTCGCGCGGATGCACCGGAGCGTCATCCGCGATCAGGCCGCGCGGCGGGTCGGGCTGCGCGGGCAGCACCGGCGCGGCGCGCCCGGCCCCGGGACCCGGCGCCCGCGCCAGCAGGGCGTCGATCAGATCGGCCAGCGGCACGCCCGGATAGACGTGGAACCCGACCCGCACCGATCGATCCGCCGCCAGCATGGTGGCGCGCGGGTCTACGCGCTCGCCCGAGACGCCGAAGTTGGTGTCCGACATCAGCACGCCGAGCATCAGCAGGCCGTCGGACTCCTCGACCACCGTCCGCACCTCCGGGCGCCCGGCGAGACCCATGTAGGTGCCCACCAGCGGGGCCGCGCTCTCCGCCAGCAGGCCCCGGCCCATGAACGTGGTCGCCACCGGGATGCCCAGGCGCGTGGCCAGATCCGCCACCCGCGCTTCCAGCCCGAAGCGCCGCACCTCCACGCCCACGAGCAGCACCGGCCGGTCCGCCCGATCGAGGCGCGCCAGCACCTCGTCGGCGCAGGCATCGACCGCCGCCGCCTCCACCGGGGTCGGCGGCAGCGGGTCCACGGGCGCGCAGGGCACATCCACCTGATCGCGCGGAATCTCGATATAGACCGGCCGGCTCTGCTCCCGACAGGACCGCAGCACCCGCGCGATCTCCGCCGGGGCCCGCTGCGGATCATCCAGCACCGCCTGGTCGCAGGTGATCTCGCGGTAGACCCGCAACTGACTGTCCAGCGTCTTGGCCTGATGATGCAGCAGCAGGCCGCGCGCCGACTCGTTCACCCCGGGCGCACCCGAGATCACCACCACCGGCGACTTCTCCGAGAACGCCCCGGCGATCGGGTTGACCATGTTCAGCGCGCCCGCCCCATAGGTGACGCAGGCCACCCCCAGCCCGGCATGCCAGCGCGCCGCGGCGTCGGCGGCGAAACCCACCCCCGGTTCGTGCGCCAGGGTGTAGAGCGGCAGGCGGTCGGCCGCCCGCTCCAGGTGACGGAAGAACGGCAGCGCGAAGTCCCCGGGGATGCCGAACACCTCGTGCGCCCCGTGATCGGCCAGGGCGTCGATGAGCACGCGGGCGAGCGGCCGGGTCATGGCGGACCTCCTGTCTGTTGCCAGGGGATCAGACCCCGCCCGTCCGGGCGGGTCAAACCAAAAGGGTGCTGGCCAAAACGGCCGGCAAAAAAAGGACTCGCGTTCGCGCGCGCAAGGTCGCAGAGTCCGGCGCCCTTTCTTCCAGACACGGTTTCGGTCCGACCATGACGCAGCCCGCCGTCCCCCTCGACGCGCGCCCCGCCGACGACACCATCGCGCGCCGTCGCACCTTCGCCATCATCAGCCACCCGGATGCGGGCAAGACCACGCTGACGGAAAAGCTGCTGCTGTTCGGGGGCGCCATCCAGATGGCCGGCGCGGTCAAGGCGCGCGGCGAGGCGCGGCGGGCGCATTCCGACTGGATGAAAGTGGAGCGCGAGCGCGGCATTTCGGTCGCCTCGTCGGTCATGACGTATGAATACGCCGACTGCGTCTTCAACCTGCTCGACACCCCGGGCCACGAGGACTTCAGCGAGGACACCTACCGCACCCTGACCGCCGTGGACTCGGCGGTGATGGTGATCGACGCCGCCAAGGGCATCGAGGAACAGACCCGCAAGCTGTTCGAGGTGTGCCGGCTGCGCGACGTGCCCATCGTCACCTTCGTCAACAAGATGGACCGCGAGGCCCGCGATCCGTTCGACATCCTGGACGAGATCGAACAGGCGCTGGCCCTGGACGTGACCCCGGCGAGCTGGCCCATCGGCATGGGCAAGGCGTTCAAGGGCTGCTACGACCTGTTCCGTGACAAGCTGGTGCTGCTGGAGAAGGGCTCCAAGGGCGGCCTGCCGCACGAGGGCGAGTCCTGCTCCGGCCTGGACGACCCCAAGCTGGACACCATGCTGCCGGTGGGCGCGGCCGACACCCTGCGCGAGGAGGTGGAGATGGCGCGCGGCCTGTGCCCGGAGTTCTCGCTCCAGGCCTACCGCGAAGGCCACATGACGCCGGTCTTCTTCGGCTCGGCCATCAACACCTTCGGGGTGCGCGAGTTGCTGGAGGGGCTGGCCTCCATGGCCCCGCCGCCGCGCGCCCAGCCCACCGCGGACCGCGCCGTGGCCCCGGACGAGTCCAAGGTCTCCGGCTTCGTGTTCAAGATCCAGGCGAACATGGACCCCAAGCACCGCGACCGCATCGCCTTCGTGCGGCTGTGCTCGGGCCACTTCAAGCGCGGCATGAAGCTGACCCACGTGCGCACCGGCAAGGCCATGGTCATGCACAACCCGGTGCTGTTCCTGGCCCGCGATCGGGAGGTGGCCGAGGAAGCCCACGCCGGCGATATCATCGGCGTGCCCAACCACGGCAACCTGCGCATCGGCGACGCGCTGACCGAGGGCGAGGCGCTGCGCTTCACCGGCATCCCGGCCTTCGCGCCGGAAATGCTGCAGAAGGCGCGGCCCAAGGACCCGCTGAAGAGCAAGCATCTCGGCAAGGCGTTGCAGCAGCTCGCCGAAGAAGGTGTCGCCAGCGTGTTCAAGCCCATGATCGGCGCGGACTGGATCGTCGGCGTCGTGGGCTCGCTGCAGTTCGATGTCATGGCCGACCGCATCCGCACGGAATACGATGTGCCGGTGATCTTTGAATCCACGCCGCTCCATGCCGCGCGCTGGATCGAGGGCGATGATCCGCGCCTCGTGAAGAAGTTCATCGACGCCAACCAGTCCGCCGTCGCCGAGGACCACGACGGCGCGCCCGTGTTCATGGCCCGCAACGCCTGGCACCTGAACAAGGCGCAGGACGAATTCCCGGACCTGCGGTTCCGCAACACGCGCGAACCGGCGGTGTAGCGCGGGTTCCCGTGTCATCCCGAACGCCCCGCAGGGGCGGAGGGATCTCGGGCGGCGTGAGTGGCGCGGCAGAGGCGCCCCCCCCGGCCCGAGGCCCTTCGGCCGCGCTGCGGCCTCAGGATGACGGTGGGGAGTCATCCGCCTCTGCCTCTGCCTCTGCCTCTGCCTCCGCCTCCGCCTCTGCCTCCGCAGCTTCCGCCGCCTCCTCGCGGGCGGCCTCGGCCTGTTCGGCGGCCCAGGTGCCGGCCGCCTCGACGGCCACGGGCGAGGCGGTGGGCAGCACACCCAGATAGCTTTCGGTCTCGTCCACGGACAGCGTGGCGCGCTGGGTCATGCGATAGAGCGCATACAGCGCCGTGACCCCGAATGTCGCGCCCAGCACCAGCCAGAACGCGAACGGCCCCAGCGCCTGCATGGCCCAGCCGGTGAGCAGCGGCCCGGTGATGGCCCCCAGCCCGAAGGTGAACACCAGCCCGCCGGAGGCCGCCGGCATCTCCTCGGCCGAAAGGAAGTCGTTGGTATAGGCCAGCAGCAGGGCGTAGAGCGGCGTCGTCACCCCGCCGGCCAGGAACGCGGCCGCCATCAGGGACCACAGACCACCACCGCCGAGCCAGCCCAGCGTGCAGGAGGCGCCCCCAAGGGCCGCCGCGCCGAAGATCAGCTTGCGCCGGTCCACCCGATCGGACAGCCATCCGATGGGGTATTGCAGCACCAGGGCGCCCGCGAACAGCATGGCCACGAACAGGGCGATCTGATCCGCCGACAGGCCGATTTCGCTGCCGAACACCGCGCCCATGCCCGATTGCGTGGCATAGACGCTCCCCAGCAGGAAGATCCCCACGGTCCCCAGCGGCGACCCGGAAAACAGATTGCGCAGCGACATGGGGCGGGCGACTTCGACCGCCGGCATCGGGCTGACGGTCAGCAGGATCGGCGCGAACGAGATCGACACCAGGATCGACGCCCCGATGAACAGCGCGGCCGTGGCGGCATCACCCAGCGTCAACAGGCCCTGCGCCCCGATGATCCCCAGCGTCTGGGCGATCATGTAGGCCGACAGCACCTTGCCCCGCGTCTCGTTGGTGCTGGCGTTGTTCAGCCAGCTTTCGGCGGTGACGTAGATGCCGGACATGCAGAAGCCCACGAGGATGCGCAGCAGCGTCCAGGCCCACGGCTCGGCCAGCAGCGTGAAGGCGATCAGCCCGGCGGACATGAAGCTGCCCAGCGCCGCGAACACGCGCACATGTCCGACCCGGCGGATCAGCGCCGGGGTCAGGCGCGCGCCCGACAGGAAGCCGACGAAGTATCCCGACGTGACGATGGCCAGTTCGGCGGCCGAGAAGCCCTCGATCCCGCCGCGCAGGCCGATCAGGGTGAAATGCATGCCGTTGCCCAGCATGATGAGCACGATGCCAAGCAGCAGCGCCCAGACTCCAGACAGCACTTGAAACATGGGCCGCCCCCTCGCACGTCCTGGTTCATCCTCGCTGGCCGCCATGGCCGCCGTCAGCGCAGGGTCGCACGATTCGCCCCGGCCCGACGACCGGCCATCATGGAAAGGGTTCGATCATGCCCGCCACCTTCACCGCGATTCCGATCCTGCGCATCTTCGACGAGGCGAAGGCGCTGGACTTCTATGGCGGGTTCCTGGGGTTTGCGGTGGACTGGCGTCACCGGCTGGAGGAGGCAACGCCGCTCTACATGCAGGTCTCCCGGGGCGGGATGCGGCTGCACCTGACCGAGCACCACGGCGACTGCACACCGGGCGGCACGGTGTTCGTGGCGGCGACGGGGCTGGCCGCCTATCACGCGGAGATCTCGGCCAAGGGCTACGGGTTCAACCGGCCGGGCCTGGACCCCGCGCCCTGGGGCGGTCACGTCATGGAGGCCACCGACCCCTTCGGCAACCGATTGCGGTTCTGGGAGGAGGGCTGAACCCGCCCGGCCTATGACGTGACCTCTTAGGCTAGGCGGCCGGTGCGGCTGTACCGGCGCCGCGAAGCGGCGTCTGGCTATTGTTCTGACGAGCCAGGACAAAACCTGAACCGCCCCGGGTTTGCCGGAGGCTGGTTGGTGTGAGACCTACGCCGCCATCGTGGTCTCCTTGAGGGTCTCATGATCGCGGGCTTCGGCCTCGGCGGGGGGTCTGTATCCGATCGGCTCCAGCAGGCGGCGATGGTTGAACCAGTCCACCCATTCGAGGGTGGCGAACTCGACGGCCTTGACTCGGACCAGGGGCCGCGCGGGTTGATGACCTCGGCCTTGTAGAGGCCATTGACGGTCTCGGCCAGGGCGTTGTCGTCGCTGTCACCGACGCTGCCCACGGACGGTTTCACGCCGGCGTCGGTCAGCCGCTCGGTGTACTTCAGCGACAGATACTGCACACCCCGGTCGCTGTGGTGGATCAGCGCCCCGCCCGGAAACGGCCC
>NZ_WIVE01000046.1 GCF_009601025.1 Roseospira navarrensis
CTTCATGGCCGCCCTCTCCGCCGTGCGATACAACCCCGACCTCAAGGCCTTCTACGAACGGCTTATCGGAAACAAAAAGACACCAAAAGGCGCACTCCTCGCCGTGGCCAGAAAGCTCGTCACCATCGCAAACGCGGTCCTCCGGCCTCAGCCCGAACCCGCCACAAACTGAGTTGATGACACCACTTATAATAGATAGTATCATCCTGGGCGCCCCTAGGGCGCGAAGGATCTCGTGATGGGGCACGAACCATGACACCCCTGTCATCCGGGTTCGGAGCCCTGGGACGCTGCCAAAAAACCTTGACCCTGCGCGCCTTTCCCATTAGACACCTGCGCTCCAATTCAACGTACACCGCGACCACGAGAGGACAAGACCATGGCCCGACGTTGCGCCGTGACGGGCAAGGGCGTGCAGACTGGCAACAACGTCAGCCACTCCAACATCAAGTCGAAGCGCCGTTTCCTGCCGAATCTTCAGGTCACCTCGCTCATGAGCGAGTCCCTGAACCGTACGATCCGCGTGCGCGTGTCCACCCACGGCCTGCGCACCATCGAACACATGGGCGGCATCGACGCCTTTCTGCGCAAGACGGCCAATGCCGATCTGACGCCGGAGCTGCGTCGGATCAAGCGGCTGGTGGTCAAGGCGACGGCCCCGGCCGAAGCGGCCTGATCCGGCTCGTCCAGCGCGATCCGTCACGAAAATGGGGACGTCCACAACCGGGCGTCCCCGTTTTCGTGTGCGCGGACGGGGGGCGGCGCGGACAGCACGCCGACCGCCCGGCGCCATCGCCCCGACCCCATCACCAGGCCGGTTCCCGCCGGGCCAGGTCCTTCAGGGTGCGCCGGGCTGACTCCAGGCGGTCCCGCGCATCGCGCTCATGCCAGCCGGCCACCAGACCGGCCGCCCACGCCAGGTCCGCCGACGCCTGCGCCGCGCCGTCAGACGGCCCCGCCATCGGTTTCGCGTCCTGGACCCCGGCGATCTCGCGCAGCACACCGCGCGCCACGGCGACGTCGTTGAGCGCCCCAAGGTCATCCTGGGCCCGGGCCAGATCCTTGTGGACCCTTGCCAGCGCCTTGCCCGGGAACAGGCTGCCGAGGAACTCGGTGGCATAGCGCAGCTTCTTGATCTGAATGCGCAGACGGTGGCGGTCCCGGGGGGACAGGCGCCGGAAGCGGCCGGTTCCCTTCGCCACCGGCCGCCAGCGGCGCTCCAGCCTCTGCCGCGCGAACGGCGCGATGGACTCGTCGCGCACCGGCCGGTCCGGGGCGGTGAGCCAGTCCCCGGCCTCGATCCAGGTCTCAATGCGCGCCGCCAGCACGGCGAACCGCGGGTCCGCGACCGCCGCGCGGGCCACCCGGTTGGCCTCGCGCCGCCGCGCCGCGACCACGCGCGCCAGCGCGTCCAGGTCGGCGCTCCCCGGCAGACCGGCGCGGACCGGGCCCACGATCTCCGCTTCGAACACATCCGCGTCCCGCGCGGGTCCGAGCGCGCCCATCAGCCAGCGCAAGTCGGCCCGGATCCCGTCCAGGTCCGGCCCCGCGATCACGGTCTTGAACAGGGCCATGGCGGAGCGCAGCCTGCGGGTGCCGACCCGCATCTGGTGGACGCCCTCGGGGTCGCGGCCATCCAGCACGGCCCCCGCGTTCGCCACCATCTGGGCCAGACAGGCCCGCGCGATGGCCTGAAAGCCGCCCGCCACGGTCATGGCCGGGCGCAGATCCGGCACCTGACCTTTCACGGGCGCGGCCGGCTCCGCCTGCTGGGGATCGGCCCCGACCCCCGCCGCGCGCGGGGGCGGCTGGTCGGTCTCGACGACATGGCTCATGGTGGATCCAGCCTCTTCCGTGACACCGCCGGTCCCAACCGGCGCTTCATGACAAATATATGACACGCCCGCCCCGACATCAAACGCACCCGCGTTCGGGGAGCACCCCTCGAAAGACAAAAAACCATTGATTTCCGGCTGTTGCCCAAATATATTGAACCTGCATGCGAATGGTGGCCGTCCGATGGGCGGCGCCCGCTTTCTGTTGCCGCATGGCGGACCGAGGCGCCGCCCCGCCCCCGTTGCCCCGGCGGGGCGTGCCGACCACCGGGTCCGCCCGGACCGGAAGCACGGACAGAAAGGACCCGGCTCATCATGTCCACTGATACGACCGCGGGACCCGCGCCCACCCGGTGGCCGCGCGGGCGGCGCCCCCGGCACATCGTCGCCGCCCTTGCGCTGAGCGCCCTGATCGGCGGCTGCGCGGTCGGCGAGGGCGGCATGATCGAGATGGCCACGCCGCCCGCCCCGGCGGCGGATTCGGCGCTGGCCGCCATGTCCCGGGGCGACCTGGGCCAGGCCGAGGCCTGGGCCGCGCGGGCGCTGCGGGACAACCCGCGCAACCCCTATGCCCTGCTCATCTGGGGCCTGCTGTCGGAGCGGGCCGGACAGCCGGCCGTCGCCACCGAAGCCTATGCGGCCATTCTGGAGCTGAACCCCACCGCCTCGATCAACCTGACGCCGATGGATATCGAGGCCTCGCCGCGCCCGATCGTGGAGATCGCCGAGCAGCGCCTGTCCCGGTTGCCCCCCACCCCGGTGGGGCCGGGATTCGCGCGCGTCCCGGGCGTGACGGGACCGACGGCCATGGAGACCCCGCAGGCCCCCGCGTCCCCCAGCGCCCCCGACGCGGTGTGGGAGAACGTCTCGGGCCGGTTCGAGACCCTGGAGCGCCTGTACGCCCAGGACCTCATCACCGACATGGAATACCGGGACCGTCGGGAGGACAACATCGGCGCCCTGACGCCCCTGACCGAGCCACCGCCGGCGGCGGGTCTGGCGCGGCCCGCCCCCCGGCCCACGGCCGTGGTCGGGCGCCTGCGGGATCTCGCCCGCACCTTCGAGCGCGGGGCCATCTCCGCGCGTGAGCACGCGGACGAGCGGGCCACGATCCTGGATGCCCTGCTGCCCGCCGATCCGCAGGTCCGCGACCAGGCGGACCGCACCCCGGACAGCGCCCGCGCCGTCCGGCGGCACGGGGAGCGCCTGACGGACGCACTGCGGCGCGGTCTCATCACGCCGTCCGAGTATTCCGCCGAGCGGTCCGCGCTGGCGGCGCGGGCCGGGGCGCTGATGCCGGATGATCCCGCCGCCGCCGCGCGTCTGCTGCCGCCGGCCCGTCCCGCCGGCGCGCCCGAGGACGCGGCCGAGCCCGGCCCGGCCGCCATGGCGGACGGCGAGGCCGACACGCCGGCACCGACGGAGGCGGTCGATGCGTCAGGCGCGCCGCGCCCCCTGCTGCCCACTACGCGCCCCACACCGCCCGCGCCCGTGGGCCCGCCCAACGCCAATCGCGAGGACCCGGCCACCCAGCGCTTCACCGGCGTGACCGGGGCGGCCGCAGCCTCCGACGCCGAGGTGGCCGAGACGCGCCCGATCGCGCCGGGCGACTACGTCCACCTCGCGTCCTATCGCAGCATGGACTCGGCTCGCGCCGGGTGGGAGGCCCTGAGCGCGCGCTACGCCGGCCTTCTGCGTGAAATGACGCCCCATTTCGAGGAGATCGCGTTGCCCGAGCGCGGCACCTTCATCCGCCTGAAGGCCGGGCCGGTGGCGATTCCGGGCGGGCCGACGCGGCTGTGCGACAGGTTGCAGGCGATGGGCCAGTTCTGCGAGCCGACGCCGCTCAATCCCTAGAAAATGGCCCTAGAAGCGGACGAAGCCCGCGCGGTCGGGGTTCAGGCCGCCGTTCGCCGCCCCAGGCCGGGCACGGTCACCGTGCGCCCCCGCACCGCACGGTGCGGCAGCGCGGACGGCGCGGTCATGGCGCCGGTCAGCAGCATCAGGTCCGGGCGACCCCGGAAGGTGGGCGCGGGACGTGATCGCCGGCCCCGGCCGGTGCGGGTCCGGGGCGCGGGGCCGCGCAGCGTCGCGGCGGAGACAGGGCGGCTTAGGGCCACCAGTCCTTCGATCAGAAGACGAACAATCATGGTCCACACGGTACATGAGCAGGCGCGGTCCCCCTCGGACCGGCGCCCCGGCCGTGCCGGTGGGCACGGCTCGGACACTTCAGGAAAACAGGAACCCGGCGCGGCTGTCAGTACGCCCCGTCACAAACACCGGGGCGGCCCTGTCAGGACGGCCCGAAAGACCGATCCGCCACCCGGGCTTTCCACGACGGCGCGCTTACTATACTGACCCCGGGATTTTCGTAAAATGTTTTTTGTTGATCGTTTGTTTACTAAGTCACCACTTGAGAATCGATCGCCAAAATGTTGAAATCACTGAATTCTCGGCCCTCGCCTCATCACCCCGCCAGGGCTGCCACGCCGGTTGAAGTGGAGTGCTCAAAGTGGAGGACCTGGCCCGGATTCACGACCCCGTAGGCGGCATGGGCCGCCATGGACGCCTCGGCGAACCCGGTCAGGATCAGTTTCAGCTTGCCGGGGTAGCTGGCCACATCGCCCACGGCGAAGAGGCCCGGCACGCTGGTCTCGCAGGTGGCCGGGTCCACGACGATGCGCTGGTGGTCGAGCCTGAGGCCCCACTCCGCGATCGGCCCCAGATTGGTGGCCAGCCCGAAGAACGGCAGCAGGCGATCCGCCTCCAGCCGGCGGGTGTTGCCGTCCAGGTCCGCGACGATGACGGCGGACAGGGCGGCGCCCTCGCCTTCCAGACCATGCAACTGATAGGGCGTGACCAGCTCCAACGCCCCCGACTCGGCCAGTTCGTGCAGGCGGGCCACGCTTTCCGGCGCGGCCCGGAACTTCGCCCGTCGGTGGACCACCTTGACCGAGGCGGCCACCTCGGACAGCGACAACGCCCAGTCCACCGCCGAGTCGCCACCGCCGGCGATGACGATGTGCCGGTCCCGGAACGCCTCGCGCTTGGCCACCATGTAGAAGACGCCCGTGCCCTCGAACTGCTCGATCCCCTTGAGCGGCGGGCGGTTGGGCCCGAACGCGCCGGCGCCGGCGGCGATGATGACCGCGCGGGCCTCCAGCACGGTGCCGGTGCTGGTGGTCAGCCGCCAGGCGTCGTCGTCCGGCGTGCGGGTCAACGCCTCCACCCGCTGGCCCAGATGGAAGGTGGGCGCGAACGGCGCCGCCTGCTCCATCAGGTGGTCCACCAGGTCGCCGGCCAACACCTTGGGGAAGGCGGGGATGTCGTAGATCGGCTTTTCCGGATAGAGCGCCGTCAACTGACCGCCCGGCGCGTCGAGCACATCCACCACGTGGCAGCGGATGCGCGCCATGCCCAGTTGGAAGATGGTGAACAGCCCGACCGGGCCGGCGCCGATGACAACGGCATCCGTGCGGTGAACGGCGGGGTCTGACATGGCGGGGCCTCTTCAGCGGATCGGGGACATGCGGCAGGCGGACTGACATAGCCGCCCCACCTGGGGGACGCAACCCTGCCGCCGGACAGGTGACATTGCGGGCCGTCCGGCGGCCCGTTAAAACCGCATCATGACCGAGCCCACCTTGCCGCACGCTGACACGGCCTTGACCCTGTCGCTCCCCGACGAGCCCGCCACCGTCCGCCTGGGCGGGGCCCTGGCCGACCTGCTGCGGCGGGGCGACATGGTGGCCCTGCGCGGCGACCTGGGCGCGGGCAAGACCGCGCTGGCCCGTGCCATCGTCCGCGCCCTGACCGGCGATCCGGACGAGGACGTGCCCAGCCCCACCTTCACCCTGGTGCAGATGTACGACACCCCGGACGGCACGCCTGTGTATCACTACGACCTGTACCGCCTGGAGGATCCGGCCGAGGCCCTGGAACTGGACCTGGAAGACGCCCTGGCCGACGGCATCACCCTGATGGAGTGGCCCGACCGGCTGGCCGGCTGGCTGCCGCGCGACCGCCTGGACATCACCCTGGGCACCACCGGCCCGACCGCCCGCCGGGTGACGCTTGCGCCGGCCGGAGCCTGGACCCGTCGCGCCGACGCCCTGTCCGCTCTCCGCAAGGACTTCGCCGCCTGATGCAAAACGACCGCAACACGGCCCGGACCGCGTTCCTCACCCTGGCCGGCTGGGGCGATGCCGCGCGCACCCTGCTGGCCGGGGACGCCTCGTTCCGCACCTATGACCGGCTCGCGGGTCCCCGGGGGCGCGCCGTTCTGATGGACGCCCCGCCGCCGCAGGAGGACGTTCGTCCGTTCGTGCGCGTCGCCCGCCACCTGACGGCGCTCGGGTACTCGGCCCCCTCGATCCTGGCCGAGGACCCGGCTCACGGATTCCTGCTGCTGGAAGACCTGGGCGACACCACCTTTACCCGCTGCCTCGCCGAGGGCGCGGACGAGCCCGGGCTGTACACCCTGGCCGTGGACCTGCTCACCCATCTGCACGGTCAGCCGACGGACACCGTGCTGCCGCCGGACCTCGTGCCGCCCTACGACGACACCCGCCTGCTGGCGGAAGCGCGCCTGCTGACGGACTGGTACATGCCCGCCGTTCTGGGCGGCGCGCCCGACGCGGCCGCGCTCGATGACTACGAGGCCCGCTGGCGCGCGGTCTTCCCGGTGGCGCGGGCCGTGCCGGACACATTGGTGCTGCGCGACTTCCATGTGGACAACCTGCTGGTCCTGGACGACCGGACCGGCGTCGCCCGCTGCGGCCTGCTGGATTTCCAGGACGCCGTCGCGGGCCCCGTCACCTATGATCTCGTGTCGCTGCTGGAGGACGCCCGGCGCGACATCGACCCGGACCTTGTCGCAGCCATGCGGGCGCGCTACCACGGCGCCCGTCCGGACCTGGACCTTGCGGCGTTCGACGCCAGTTGGGCCGTGCTCGCCGCCCAGCGCCATGCCAAGGTGATCGGCGTGTTCACCCGGCTGGCGCGGCGCGACGGCAAACCCCATTACCTGCCCCACATCGCCCGCGTCTGGCGCCTGCTGGACGCCGCGCTGGCCCATCCGGCCCTGGCCGAGGTGCGGGCCTGGATCGACGATCACATCCCGCCCGAGCGGAGGCTCATCCCGACATGAAGACGCACCAGCAGCCCCACAATGTGGACATCCCGCCGGTCGGCGATGCCGACATCCCGCGCCGGGCGATGGTCCTGGCGGCGGGCCTGGGCCGGCGTATGCGCCCCATCACCATGCGCACCCCCAAGCCGCTGGTGAAGGTGCGCGGCGTGCCGGTCATCGACTGGACCCTGGATCGCATGGCGGCGGTGGGCCTCGAAACCTGCGTGGTCAATGTCCACCACCTGGCTGACGAGGTGCGCGCCCATCTCGCCCGCCGGACCTCGCCCCGAATCGTGTTCTCGGACGAAACGGCGCGCCTGATGGACACCGGCGGCGGGGTCAAGCAGGCCCTGCCGCACCTGGGCGACGGAGCCTTCTACGTCGTCAACGGCGACGTCCTGTGGCTGGACGGCATTCAGCCGGCGCTGACCCGCCTCGCCGAGGCCTGGGATCCCGCGCGCATGGACATGCTGCTGCTGGTGCTGCGGCTGGCCGGCGCCAACGGCTACGACGGGCGCGGCGACTTCTTCCTGGACGGCTGGGGCCGCCCGCGCCGCCGCAAGGCCCACGAGATCGCCCCGTTCGTGCATGCCGGCGTGCTCATCACCACGGCCGCCCTGTTCGAGGACACGCCGGACGACCCGTTCTCACTCAACCTGCTGTTCAACCGCGCCATGGACGAGGGCCGTTTGTATGCGGTCCCCCACGATGGCGAGTGGTATCATGTGGGCACACCTTCAGCGCTCGCCCTCGCCGAGGAAAGGCTGGGCGAACCCAACATCTGCAGCGACCAATAGGTCTCATCGCGAATCCCCACCGCATGCCGGATCGGCCCCACGTCTATACCATCGCCCCAACGCGCCCCTTCGTGGACGTGCTGGCCGCCGGCGTGCTGGACCGCCACGGGGGTGATCCCCTGCGACTCGCGGACGTCACCGTCCTGCTGCCCACCCGGCGCGCCTGCCGCATGCTGCGCGAGGCCTTCCTGCGCCGGGGCGGCGGCCGGGCCCTGCTGCTGCCGCGCATGGTCCCTCTGGGCGACGTGGACGAGGACGAACTGGCGCTGGCGGGCGCGCCGGCCCTGGGCGAGGATCTCGCGGGCATGGCCGACCTGCCGCCCGCCATTCCGGACCTGCGCCGCCGCCTGCTGCTGGCCCGCCTGATCCAGGCCCGGCCGCTGGGACCGGACGGCGCCCCGCCCACGCCGGAAATGGCCGCCCGTCTGGCCCGCGACCTCGCCCGGCTGCTGGACCGGGTGCAGACCGAACGGCTGTCGTTCGACGGGCTGGCCGGGCTCGCGCCCGACCGCTACGCGACACACTGGGCCATCACCCTGGACTTCCTGCGCATCGTCACCGAGCTGTGGCCCGGGATTCTGGAGGCCGAAGGCGCCCTCGACCCGGCCGACCGCCGCGACCGCCTGATGGCCGCCCAGGCCGAGGCGTGGCGCCGCGCCCCGCCGCCCGGTCCGGTGATCGCGGCCGGCTCCACGGGCTCGATCCCGGCGACGGCGGACCTGCTGGCGGTGGTGGCCACGCTGCCCAATGGAACGGTCGTGCTGCCCGGGCTCGACCGCGACATGGACCCCGAAAGCTGGGACGCCCTGGACTGGACGCACCCGCAGTTCGGCCTGCGCCGCCTGCTGGCGCGGCTGGGCGTGGCCCGGCGGGACGTGCCGGACTGGCCCACACCCGACGACGGCCCCGCTCCCCCGCCGGGCGCGGCGGACCGCCGCCGGCTGGTGGCGGAGGCCATGCGCCCCGCCGAAACCGTCCACGCCTGGCACGGCACGGCGCCCGTGCCCCCGGACGCTCTGGAGGGCATCGCCCGCGTCACCTGCCCCGGCCCGCGCGAGGAGGCCGAGGCCATCGCCCTGATGATGCGCGAGACGCTGGAAACCCCCGAGCGCACCGCCGCCCTGGTGACCCTGGACCGCGACCTTGCCCGGCGGGTGGCGGCGCTGTTGAGTCGGTGGGACGTGAGAGTGGACGACTCCGCCGGCCAGCCGCTGGCCGTGACCCCGCCGGGGGCCTTCCTGCGCCTGCTGGCGGCGGCGGTCGCAAGCGATCTGGCGCCCGGCCCGCTGCTCGACCTGCTGCGCCATCCCCTGGCCGCCGCCGGGTGGGGCTTGGGCGGCTTCCGGCGTACCGTGCGGCGGCTGGAAACCCGCGTCCTGCGCGGACCCCGGCCGCCGGGCGGACTCGGCGGTTTGCGCCGCATCGCCCGCCAGCGCGGGGCCAAGGACGAGTCGGCCGTGATGCGCCTGCTCGATACGCTTGAGACTCGGTTGGGGCCGCTGCTGGCCATGATGGGCGGGCCGGACGTGCCGCCCGCCGCCCTGGTCCACGCCCACATGGAGGCGGCCGAGGCGCTGGCCGCCACCCGCGACGAGCCCGGGCCCCTGCGCCTGTGGGCCGGGGCCGCCGGCGAGACCGCCGCCGCCTTCGCGGCCGAGCTGACCACCGCGACCGAGGGCCTGCCGCCGATGGCGCCCCGGCATTATCCGGGCCTGTTCGACGCCCTGATGCTGGGGCAGGTGGTGCGCCCGCCCCAGGGCGGACACCCGCGCCTGTCCATCCTGGGGCCGATGGAGGCGCGCGCCTGGCACGCCGACCTGATGATCCTCGGCGGCCTGAACGAGGGCACCTGGCCCCCGGCCGTCGAGGCTGACCCCTGGATGAGCCGCCCCATGCAGGCGGCCTTCGGCCTGCCCGCGCCGGAGCAGCGCGTCGGCCTCTCGGCGCATGACTTCACCCAAGCCATGGGCGCGCCCCGGGTGGCCCTGACCCGCGCCGAGCGGGTGGAGGGCACGCCGACCGTGCCGTCCCGCTGGCTGCTGCGGCTGGAGGCCGTGGCCACCGCCGCCGGCCTGTCGGACGCGTGGGCAGCGGCGGCGCGCGGTCCCTGGCTCGACTGGGCGGACCGCCTGCGCGCCGTGACGCCCGCCGCCCCGGTGCCGCCGCCCGCGCCCGCGCCGCCGGTCGAGGCGCGCCCCACGCGCCTGTCCGTCACCCGCGTCGAGGCGTGGCGCCGCGATCCCTACGCCATCTATGCCCAGTACGTGCTGGGGCTGGAGAAGCTGGAGGATCTGGACCGCCCCTTGGACGTGCGCGACTTCGGCACCCTGGTCCACGCCGCGCTGGAGCGGTTCCGCGAGGCCTGGCCTACCACCCTGCCCGGGGACGTTGAGGGCGAACTGATCGCCGCCGGACAGGCGGCCTTTTCCGAGATCCGCGAGAACGCCCATGCCGATGCCGTGTGGTGGCCGCGCTATCTGCGGACGGCCGCCTGGATCGCCGACCAGGAGCGCACCCGCGCGGGGGCCCTGGCGCGGGTGCATGTGGAGGTGAAGGGCGCGCTCGACCTGACCGACACGGAGCGGCCCTTCACCCTGACCGGCACCGCCGACCGCATCGACGTGCTGGGCGACGGCTCGCTGGTGGTCATCGACTACAAGACCGGCCTGCCACCGGGGAAGAAGGAGGTCGCCGCCGGCTATGCGCCCCAGTTGCCCCTTGAGGCCGCCATGCTGACCGCCGGGGCCTTTCCGGGGGTGCCGGCGGGGACGGTCTCCGGGCTGGAATACTGGCGGCTGCGCGGGGCCGTGGAGACTCCGGGCGAGGTCCGGCGCATCACCGACGACCCCGAGACCCTGGCGGCCGAGGCCCTGGCCGGCCTGAAGGCCATGGTGAACCTGTACGCCCGGCCGGAGACGCCCTACCCCGCCCGGCCGGTGCCGGACAAGGCGCCGCGCTATTCCGACTATGAGCACCTCGCGCGGGTGGCCGAGTGGTCCAGCGCCGGCGACGAGGAGGGCGACGGATGACCGCCCCCGACGCCCCCAACGCCGCCCCCGTCGATCCCGTTGCCCTGGCCGGGCGCGAGCAGCGCCGCGCCGCCGACCCGGCCGTCTCCGCCTGGGTGGCGGCGAGCGCCGGCTCGGGCAAGACCAAAGTGCTCACCGACCGGGTGCTGAACCTGCTGCTGGAGGGCACGGCGCCCGAGCGCATCCTGTGCCTGACCTTCACCAAGGCGGCGGCGGCGGAGATGGCCAACCGCCTGGCCGAAAAGCTCGCCGCCTGGGCGGTCACGGACGACCCCTCTCTGGCCCGCGCGCTGGAGGCGCTCTCCGGCACGCGCCCCGACGCCGAGCGCATGACCCGCGCCCGGCGCCTGTTCGCGCGCGTGCTGGACACGCCCGGCGGCATGCGGATCCAGACCATCCATGCCTTTTGCCAGTCGGTGTTGCGCCGCTTCCCGCTGGAGGCCGGCCTTTCGCCCGGCTTCCAGGTCATGGACGACCGCATGGCGCGCGACGCCGAGGAAGCGGCCCTGCGCGCGGTGCTGGAATCGGCCCGCCTGGGAGCCACGGACGACGATCCGCTGACCGCCGCGCTCGACACCGTGACCGCCCGGGTCTCGGAGGACCGCTTTCCCAAGCTGATGGCCGCCATGCGCAAGGCCGGTCCGCGCCTGCGCCGGCTGTTCGCGGCGCGCGGCGGACTGGCGGCGGTGCGCGCGGCCACTTGCGCCCGGCTGGGCGTGACCGAAGACGACACGCCGGAAAGCCTGACCCGGGCCGCCTGCGCCGACGATGCCTTTGACCGGCCGGGCCTGCTGGCGGCGGCGGAGGCGCTGGCGGGCGGCACCAAGACCGACCAGGGCAAGGCGGAGGCGCTGGCGGCCTTCCTGGCGGCCTCGCCAGAGGAGCGCCCCGCGCTGCTGGCGGCCCACGAAAAGACCTTCTTCGACAGCAAGGGCGAGCCGCGCGCGGTGGACAAGCTGACCACCAAGGGGATCCGCACCCAGCGGCCGGACGTTCTGCCGGCCCTGGAGGCCGAACAGGCCCGCCTGATCCGCCTGCGCGACGCCCGCAAGGCCGCCGCGATCGCCACCGCCTCCGGCGCCCTGCTGACCGTGGCCGACCGCTATCTTGCGCTGCTCGCGGCCCAGAAGCAGGCCCGCGCCCTGCTGGACTTCGACGACCTGATCCAGCACACCCGCGCCCTGCTGGAGCGCGCCGAGGGCGCGGCCTGGGTGCTCTACAAGCTGGACGGCGGCCTTGACCACCTGTTGATCGACGAGGCGCAGGACACCAGCCCGGACCAGTGGGCCGTCGCGCGCGCACTGACCGAGGAGTTCCACGCCGGTCTGGGCCGCGAGGGACCGGGCGGCGACGGCGTGCCGCCCCGCCGCACCGTGTTCGCCGTGGGCGACCGCAAGCAGTCCATCTACAGCTTCCAGGGCGCGGACCCGGCGGGGTTCGAGGCCATGCGCGAGCGGGTCTCGGCGCGCGTGCGGGCGACCGGCGCACGGTTCGAGGACGTGGGCCTGCATGTCTCGTTCCGCTCCACGGCAGCGGTGCTGGAGGCCGTCAACCGGGTCTTCCGCCAGCCCGACGCCCGCGACGGCGTGGTGGCGGAGGCGGAGGACGTCACCCACACCCCCGCCCGCGTCGGCATGGCGGGCATGGTGGAGCTGTGGCGGCCCATAGACCCGCCGGATGTGCCCGACCCCGAGCCCTGGAAGCCCCCGGTGGAGCGCCTGCGGGTGGAGAGCGCCCCGACGCGGCTCGCGCGGGTGCTGGCGGTGCGCATCCACCGCATGATCGCGAGCGGCGAGCGGCTGGAGGCCCGGGACCGCCCCATCCGCGCCGGCGATATCCTGGTGCTGGTGCGCCGCCGCACGGGCTTCGTCACCGACCTGACCCGCGCGCTCAAGACCCTGGGCGTGCCGGTCGCGGGCGCCGACCGCATGGTGCTGGCCGACCAGATCGCCGTCATGGACCTGATGGCGCTGGGCAACGCCCTGCTGCTGCCCGAGGACGACCTCAGCCTTGCCACGGTTCTGAAGGGGCCGCTGATCGGCCTGACCGAGGACCAGCTTTTTGAACTGGCCCACGGCCGCGACAAGGCCGAACGCCTGTGGCACCGACTGGAGGCCCGGGCGGGCGCGGACGATGCCTTCGGCGCGGCCTGGGCGGTCCTGTCCGACCTCATGGACCGGGTGGATGTACTGCCGCCGCACGAACTGTTCGCCCATGTGCTGGAGCAGCGGGACGGACGACGCCGCCTGCTCGCGCGGCTGGGGCCGGAAGCGGATGACACCATCGACGAATTCATGGCCCTCGCCCTGGCCCACGACCGCGACCAGCCGCCCTCGCTGGGCGGGTTCCTGCGCGCGCTGGCCGTCGCCGGCACCGAGATCAAGCGCGACCTGGAGCACGGCGGCCAGGCGGTGCGGGTGATGACCGTGCACGGCTCCAAGGGCCTTCAGGCCCCGGTGGTGATCCTGCCCGACACCCTGAGCCTGCCCCACCGGGGGGACACGCACGTCTATTTCGACGGAGACTCCGACGACGACAGCGCCCTGATGCTGTGGCCGCCGCGCGCCGCTGACCGCGAGGCCGTCACCCAGGCGCTGGAGGCCGAGCGGATCGCGGCCCAGGAGCGGGAATATCGCCGCCTGCTCTATGTGGCCATGACCCGGGCCGAGGACCGCCTGATCGTCTGCGGCTGGAACACTCGGAAGGCGGCACCGGATGGGGCGTGGTACAGTCTTGTCACGCGCGCGCTGGACGGCTTCGCCGCGATCGAACACGACCCGGCCCTGGAGGCCTGCGGCCTGGAGGAGGACGCCGCCCAGGTGCTGCGCCACCGCACGGACCAGACCCGGCCGCCGCGACCGGACGCCACCGACACCGGGCCAGCGGAGGACAAAGACGCGGGCGATCCGGCCTGGCTTTGGAGTGCCCCAAGAGCGGAGCCCCGGCCGTCGCGGCCGCTGGCGCCGTCCGAGACGCCGGCGGACCCGCCGCCGGTCTCGCCGCTGGCCGACGGCCCGGGCGCGCATCCGTTCCGCCGGGGCGTGCTGGTCCACCGCCTGCTGCAGCACCTGCCGGCCCTCCCCGCGCCGGACCGTCCCGCGGCGGCCCGGGCGTGGCTGGCGCGCGCCCAGCACGGGCTGGACGCCGCGACCATCGAGACCTTGGCGGAAGAGGTCCTCGGCGTGCTGGACCATCCCGATCTTGCCGCCGTGTTCGGGCCCGGCTCGCGGGCCGAGGTGCCCATCGTCGGGATCGTCGCCACCGCCGTCGTGTCGGGTCAGGTGGACCGCCTGCACGTGGCCGACGACCGGGTGACCGTGGTGGACTTCAAGACCAGCCGGCCCGCCCCCACCGATCCGGCCCGGGTGCCGGACGCGTATCTGCGACAGATGGCGCTGTACCGCGCCGTGCTGTCCCAGGTGTACCCGGACCGGGCGATCGTCTGCGCCCTGGTGTGGACCGCCGGCCCCGGCCTGATGCTTCTGGACCCGGCCCGCCTGGACGCGGCGATTGCCCCGACGGACCGTGCGTCCTAGATCTGGTCGGGTTCCGCAAGCCGAAGGTGACTGCCCGATGCGTGCCCGACCCCGGTCCGCCGCGACCCTGTTCCTCCTGCCCGTGCTGGCGCTGGCCCTTTGGCTCGCCCCACCAACCGTCCGCGCCCAGGAGGTGCCGGCCTCCCGCGCCGAGATCAAACTGTCCTTCGCGCCGGTGGTAGAGGAAGCGGCCCCGGCCGTGGTCAACATCTACAGCCGCCGCGTGGTGCAGGAACGGGCCATGCCGCCGCTGTTCCGCGACCCCATGTTCCGGCACTTCTTCGGCGGGCCGATGGGGCCCTCGCGACCGCGCGAGCGGGTGGAGAACGCGCTCGGCTCCGGCGTGATCGTGCGGCCCGACGGCGTGATCCTGACCAACAACCACGTCATCGAAGGCGCGGACGAGATCAAGGTGGTGCTCAACGACCGTCGCGAGTTCGACGCGCAATTGCTGGGCACCGACGCGCGCACCGATCTGGCCGTGCTGACCATCGACCCGAAGGGCGAGTCCCTGCCCGCGCTGTCGCTGGGGGATTCGGATACGCTGGCCGTGGGCGATCTGGTGATCGCCATCGGCAATCCATTCGGCGTCGGCCAGACGGTGACCATGGGCATCGTCTCCGCCCTGGCGCGGACGACCGGCGGCCTGGGCGACTATCAGTCCTTCATCCAGACCGATGCCGCCATCAACCCCGGCAACTCCGGCGGCGCGCTGGTGGACATGGCCGGGCGGCTGGTGGGCATCAACACCGCCATCTACAGCCGCGACGGCGGCAACGTGGGCATCGGCTTCGCGGTGCCGTCGGACATGGCGCGGGTGGTGGTGGACAGCCTGCTGGCGGGCGGCACGGTCACGCGACCGTGGCTCGGTCTGGACGGCCAGACCGTGACGCCCGATATCGCGCGCTCGCTGGGGCTGGCGCGCCCGGCCGGCGTGCTGCTGTCGGAGGTGCGGGATGAGGGACCCGCCCGCGCCGCCGGCCTGCAACGGGGCGACGTCATCCTGGCCTTCGACGGCCGCCCGGTGGACGACGAGGAGGCGCTGCGCTTCCGCATCGGCGCCAGCACGGTGGGCGGCACGGCCACGCTGCGCATCCTGCGCGACGGCCAGGAACGCGACGTGGACGTGGCGCTGGAAGCGCCGCCCGAGGTCCCGCCCCGCAATCCCATCTGGCTGCGCGGCCGCCATCCCCTGAACGATACCCTGGTGGCCAACCTGAACCCGGCCCTCGCCGAGGAGATGGACCTGCTGCACGGTCAGGGCGCGGTGGTGGTGCTGGAGATGGGACAGCGCAGCCCGGCCCCGCGCTACGGCCTGCGTCCGGGCGACGTGATCCGGGCGGTCAACGGGCAGGAACCGGCCACCGTGCGCGAACTGGCCAGCCTGATGAGCCGCACCGGGCCGCCCTGGCGCCTGGACGTGATCCGCGAGGGCCGCCCGGCCAAGCTGGTGATCGGCGGATGAGCGATCTGTTCGGCGCCGCCGCGCCCGCTTCAGCCGGATCCTCGCCCGGTGATCCGGACCCGGACGATCCGTCGCGCCCGCTGGCGGACCGGCTGCGGCCGCGCACTCTCGACGATGTGGTGGGGCAGGATCACCTGCTCGGCGCGGACGGCCCGCTACGCAAGATGCTGGACGCGGGCCGGCTGGCCTCCCTCGTGTTCTGGGGCCCGCCCGGCTGCGGCAAGACCACCATGGCCCGCCTGTTGGCGCGCCACGTGGACCTGCAGTTCGAGCCGCTGTCGGCGGTGTTCTCGGGGGTCGCCGACCTGCGCAAGGTGTTTCAGGGCGCGCGCGAGCGGCGCACGCGGGAGGGTCGGGGCACCCTGCTGTTCGTGGACGAGATCCACCGCTTCAACCGCGCCCAGCAGGACGGGTTCCTGCCCTACGTCGAGGACGGCACGGTGGTGCTCGTGGGGGCCACGACCGAGAACCCCAGCTTCGAGCTGAACGCCGCCCTGCTGTCGCGGATGCGGGTGTTCGTGCTGAACCGCCTGGACGACGCGGGCCTTGAGGTGCTGCTGTCGCGGGCCGAGGCAGCCGCCGGCCTGCCCCTGCCGCTGACCGACGCGGCCCGCGCGGCGTTGCGCGGCATGGCGGACGGCGACGGGCGCTATCTGCTGACCCTGGCCGAGGCGCTGTTCGCCATCCGCGCGGCGGAGGGCGAGGCCATGGCGCCGCTGGACCCGGAGGGGCTGACCCGGGTCGCCCAGCGCCGCGCGCCGGTCTACGACAAGGACCGGGAGGAGCATTACAACCTGATCTCCGCGCTGCATAAGTCGTTGCGCGGGTCGGACACGGATGCCGCCCTGTACTGGCTGGCGCGCATGCTGGCGGGCGGCGAGGACCCGGCCTACATCCTGCGCCGGCTGACCCGGTTCGCGGTCGAGGACATCGGCCTTGCGGACCCCGGTGCCCTGACCCAGGCGATCGCGGCATGGGAGACCTATGACCGCCTCGGCAGCCCGGAAGGCGACCTCGCCATCAACCAGCTTGTCGTCTATCTGGGCACGGCCCCCAAGAGCAACGCCAACTACGTCGCGTTCAAGACGGCGGCCAAGGCGGCCCGCAAGACCGGCAGCCTGATGCCGCCCAAGCATATCCTCAACGCGCCCACGAAGATGATGAAGGAGCTGGGGTACGGGGCCGGCTACGCCTACGACCACGACGCCGAGGATGGCTTCTCCGGCCAGGACTACTTCCCGGAGGAGATGGGCCGCACCCGCTTCTATGACCCGCCGGATCGGGGGTTCGAACGCGAGATCCGCAAGCGGCTGGACTACTGGGACCGCCTGCGGGCGAAGCGGGGACCGGACAAGGCGTAGAGGTGGATCCCGCCGGGGGCCGATGCCCCCGACGCCTCCGAGCCCTAGGCCGCCGCGAGCGAGCGCAGGACGTACTGCAGAATGCCGCCGTTGCGGAAGTATTCCAGCTCGTCCAGCGTGTCGATGCGGCAGGTCGTCACGATCTCCTCGCTCGACCCGTCGGCGCGGGTGATCGTCACGGTCACATCCTGGCGCGGCGTGATGTCGGCCACCCCGGTGATGGTGAACGTCTCCGACCCGTCCAAGCCCAGCGACTTGCGGTCGGTGCCCTCCTTGAACTGGAGCGGCAGCACGCCCATCCCGACCAGGTTCGAGCGATGGATGCGCTCGAAGCTCTCCACGATCACCGCCTTCACGCCCAGCAGCACGGTGCCCTTGGCCGCCCAGTCGCGCGACGAGCCGGTGCCGTACTCCTTGCCGGCGACCACCACCAGGGGCACGCCCTCGGCCTTGTAGGCCATGGCGGCATCGTAGATCGGCATCACCGTGCCCTCGGGCAGGTGCTTGGTGACGCCGCCTTCGCTGCCCGGCACCATCTCGTTCTTGATGCGGATGTTGGCGAAGGTGCCCCGCATCATGACCTCGTGGTTGCCGCGCCGCGAGCCGTAGCTGTTGAACTCGCGCACGGGCACCTGATGGCCCTGGAGGTAGTGCCCGGCCGGGCTGTCGCCCTTGATCGAACCGGCCGGCGAGATGTGGTCGGTGGTCACACTGTCGGCCAGCACCGCCAGCGGGCGGGCGCCCACGATGTCTTGCGGCGGCTTCGGGGCCATGTCCATGCCCTCGAAATACGGCGGGTTCTGCACGTAGGTCGAGCCGGGCGACCACTGATAGGTTTCGCCCTCGGCCACCTCAATGGCCTTCCACTGCTCCGGCCCCTCGAACACGTTGCCGTAGCGGGTGTTGAACATCTCGGGGCGAACGTTCGTGGTCACCGCCTCGGCGACCTCGTGGGCGCTCGGCCAGATGTCCTTCAGGTAGACCGGGTTGCCGTCCGAATCCTCGCCCAGCGGCTCGGTGACCAGGTCCCTGGTCATCGTCCCGGCGATGGCATAGGCCACCACCAGCGGCGGCGAGGCCAGGTAGTTGGCCCGCACCTGCGGGCTGATGCGGCCCTCGAAGTTGCGGTTGCCGGACAGCACGGCGCCCGCGACCAGTCCGTTGTCGTCGATGGCGGCGGCAATGGGGGCATCCAGCGGGCCGCTGTTGCCGATGCAGGTGGTGCAGCCATACCCGGCGATGTTGAAGCCAAGCTGGTCCAGACACTCCAGCAGCCCGGCCTTCTCCAGGTAGTCGGTCACGACCTGGGACCCCGGCGCCAGCGAGGTCTTGACCCACGGCTTGCGGGTCAGGCCCTTGGCCACGGCGTTGCGGGCCAGCAGGCCGGCGGCCATCAGCACGGAGGGATTGGACGTGTTGGTGCACGACGTGATGGCCGCGATCACCACGTCGCCGTCCGACAGGGTGTAGTCCGCGCCCTCGACGGCCACGCTGCGGGGTGTCCCCTGCCCGGCCATGTCCTTGAGCGCCTCGGCGAACGCGCCGGCGGCCCCGGACAGCGCAATGCGGTCCTGCGGGCGGCGCGGACCGGCCAGCGAGGGTTCCACGTCGGACAGGTCCAGTTCCAGGGTGTCGGTGTAGACCGGCTCGGGCGTCGAGTCGTCGCGCCACATGCCCTGGGCCTTGGCGTAGGCCTCCACCAGCGCCACCTGCGCGTCGTCGCGCCCGGTGTCGCGCAGGTAGCGCAGCGTCTCGGCGTCGATGGGGAAGATGCCGCAGGTCGCCCCGTACTCGGGCGCCATGTTGGCGATGGTCGCCCGGTCGGCCAGCGGCATGCTGGCGAGGCCCGGGCCGAAGTACTCCACGAACTTGCCGACCACGCCCTTGGCGCGCAGCATCTGCGTGACCGTCAGCACCAGATCGGTGGCGGTCGTGCCCTCCTTGAGGGCCCCGGTCAGCTTGAACCCGATGACCTCCGGGATCAGCATGGAGACCGGCTGGCCGAGCATGGCGGCCTCGGCCTCGATACCGCCCACGCCCCAGCCCAGCACGCCCAGGCCGTTGATCATGGTGGTGTGGCTGTCCGTGCCGACCAGGGTGTCCGGATAGGCCACCGTCTTGCCGGTCTGGTCTTCGCTGGACCAGACGGTGCGGGCCAGGTACTCCAGGTTCACCTGATGGCAGATGCCCACGCCCGGCGGCACGACGCGGAAGTTGTCGAACGCCTTCTGGCCCCAGCGCAGGAACGCATAGCGCTCGCGGTTGCGCTCGAACTCCAGATCGGTATTGCGCTTCAGGGCATCGGGGCTGGCGTAGAAATCGACCATGACAGAATGGTCGATGACCAGATCCACCGGCGACAGCGGGTTGATGCGGTTGGGATCGCCGCCCAGGGCCGTCATGGCCTCGCGCATGGCGGCCAGATCGACGACGGCCGGCACGCCCGTGAAGTCCTGCATCAGCACGCGCGCGGGGCGGTAGGCGATCTCGCGAGTCGAGTTGCGCGTCTCCAGCCAGGCGGCCACCGCCTTGACGTCGTCCACGGTGACGGTGCGGCCATCCTCGTGCCGCAACAGATTCTCCAGCAGCACCTTGAGCGAGAACGGCAGCCGCGAAATGTCGCCCAGGCCCGCGTCGGCCAGGGAAAAGTAGTCGTACGAAACGTCTCCGACCGAGAGGGTACGACGGGCCTTCAGGGTGTCATGACCTGTGGCTCCCACGGGCGTCCTCCATTACTGTCGTGCTGATCGGGTGGGGCCGGATGCAGGCCCTGTGGCCGCACCCATACCTGACCCGGTGACTGGATTTTGGTCGCTTAAACCATTCCCGGGGCGGAGTCCAGGTATCGCGCGCCGTCAGCCTGACCGTTCGAGTGGGTTGTTCCCCGTTTTCAGACCGCCGGCCGAAAATTCCGTAACGTCTTCAACGGCCTCCATCGGCCGCGCCCGAACCGGCCGCGCGGTCAGGAATTCCAGGCGGTTGACCCGCTTGACCCCGCCGATGAAACCAGGGTACCACCTACTCAAACAGGGCACAAAAGAGCCGTCATGGCCGGTGCCACGTATCAAAAGAAGAAGAACCGGCCCGCGATCGGCAAACCCGGCACAAGGGCGCAGGGAGGAAGGAAACGGCATGTCCGAAGAGACGGCCATTCTCGACGTGCAGGGTGTCTCCCTGCAGTTCGGGGGCGTTCGCGCGTTGTCCGACGTGACGTTTTCCGTTGCGAAGGGCGAACTGTTCGCGATCATCGGTCCGAACGGGGCCGGCAAGACATCCATGATGAACTGCATCTCCGGCCGGTACACACCGACCGAGGGGCGCGTCATCTTCAAGGGGCGCGAGGTCACCGGCCTGAAGCCGAACCAGCGCGCCGACCTGGGCATCGGCCGCACGTTCCAGAACCTCGCCCTGTTCGGGCACATGAGCGTCCTGGACAACATCATGGTCGGGCGCCACCACCTGCTGAAGAACGGGTTCCTGCGGGGCGCGCTCTACTGGGGCCTCGCCCAGCGCGAGGAACTGGCCCACCGGCGGGATGTCGAGGACATCATCGACTTCCTGGAAATCACCCACATCCGCAAGGCGATGGCGGGCACCCTGCCCTATGGCCTGCGCAAGCGCGTGGAGCTGGCGCGCGCGATCGCGCTGAATCCCGACCTGATCCTCCTGGACGAGCCCATGGCGGGCATGAACCTGGAGGAGAAGGAGGACATGGCCCGCTTCATTATCGACCTGAACGAGGAGTGGGGCATCTCGGTCATCATGATCGAGCACGACATGGGCGTGGTGATGGACATCTCGCACCGGGTGGCCGTGCTGGACTTCGGCCAGAAGATCGCCGAGGGCCTGCCCGACGAGATCATGAACAACCCGCGGGTCAAGACCGCCTATCTGGGCGAAGACGACGGCGGCCTTGTCTTCACCGACGATGACGAGGAGGTCGCCTGATGGCCCGCAAGCGGAACCAGAAGACGACGCCGGAATTCGCGGACGTCGCCCGGTACGACACCTTCCCCAAACTGCTGGCCCACAACGCCCGCGCCTTCGGATCCGAAGTGGTGATGCGCGAGAAGGAATTCGGCATCTGGAACGAATTCACCTTCGCCGACTACCAGCACAAGGTCCGCCGCTATGCGCTCGGCCTGCGCGCCATGGGCATCGCGCGCGGCGACTGCGTGGGCCTGCTGGGCGCCAACCGGCCGGAATGGGTGTGGGGCGAAGTGGCGGCCCACGCCATCGGGGCCACCTCGCTGGGTGTCTACAAGGACGTGCTGGGCGAAGAGGCCGCCTACCTCATCACCTATGCGGGGATCACGGCGATCCTCTGCGAGGACGAGGAGCAGGTGGACAAGCTGCTGGAACTGGGCGACCAGATTCCCACGGTCCGGGTCATCGTCTATTGCGACCCGCGCGGCATGCGGAAGTACGACGATCCGCGCCTGATCTCCGAGGAGGACCTCTGCCGCAAGGGCGAGGCGCTGGATCGGGCCGAGCCCGGGCTGTACGACGCCGAGGTGGAAAAGGGCTCGGGTGAGGACGTGTCGATCCTGTGCACGACCTCCGGCACCACCAGCAAGCCGAAGCTGGCCATGCTGCAGTCCGGTCCCTTCCTGCGCCACTGCCTGGACTATCTGAATGCCGACCCGAAGTGCCCGGGCGACGATTATGTCTCGGTGCTGCCGCTGCCCTGGATCATGGAGCAGGTCTACGTCATCGGCCAGCAGTTGATCGCGCGCAACATCATCAACTTCGTCGAGGACGAGGAAACCACGATGGCCGATCTGCGGGAGATCGGCCCCACCTTCGTCCTGCTGGCCCCGCGCGTGTGGGAGAGCATCGCCGCCGAAGTGCGCGCCCGCATGATGGACAGCACGAGATTCAAGCAGCTCATGTTCAAGTGGGGCATGTCGATCGGCAAGAAAGCGGCGGCGGAGAAACGGCGCTCCTGGTTCGCGGACTTCATTTTGTTCCGGGCGCTGCGAGACCGCTACGGGTTCTCGTTCCTGACCTCGGCCGCCACCGGCGGCGCCGCCATGGGGCCGGAGACCTTCAAGTTCTTCCACGCCATGGGCGTGCCCCTGAAGCAGCTATACGGCCAGACCGAGTTGGCCGGCGCCTACACCATCCACCGCAACGACGACATCGACCCGGAGACCGTCGGCACGGCCTTCGACCAGTCCGCGCTGAGGATCGATGACCCGGACGAAGAGGGGGTGGGCGAAATCGTCGGCCGCAGCCAGGGCATGTTCCTGGGCTACTACCAGAACCAGGAGGCCACCGACGCCGACAAGCGAGACGGCTGGCTGTATACCGGCGACGCCGGCTACATCAACACGTCGAACGGTCACCTGGTGGTCATCGACCGCGTCAAGGATCTGGCCAATACCTCGGCCGGCGTGCGGTTCTCGCCGCAGTACATCGAGAACAAGCTGAAGTTCTCGGCCTTCGTCGCCGAGGCGGTCATCCTGGGCCGCGACCTGCCCTATCTGTCCGCCATGATCTGCATCCGGTGGTCGATCGTCTCCAAGTGGGCCGAGCAGAAAAACATCTCGTTCACCAACTACACCAACCTGTCGGCCCAGCCGGAGGTCTACGCGCTGCTGCGCGACGAGGTGGAGCGCGTCAACGAGACCCTGCCGGAGGCCCAGCGCATCCGGAAGTTCCTGCTGCTCTACAAGGAACTGGACCCGGACGACGGCGAACTGACCCGCACCCGCAAGGTGCGCCGGGGCGTGATCGCGGAAAAGTACGCGCGCGAGATCGAGGCGATCTACGCCGGCCGGGATGCGATCGACGTGGACACCACGATCACGTTCCAGGACGGCAGCACGGCCCGCATCCAGACCACGCTGCGGGTCGAAACCCTGCTGCCGCCGGACGATCCGGCCGGCCGACAGGCGGCGGAGTGATCGGCCGGCGGCGAACGGCCCCGGGACCGTGACGCCACGGGGCCCCGTCGGACCGCACGCTTCAGCCCGCTAAGCCCGCGGGGACGGGCCGGACGGCACGCATAAAAAGCCCGAAGCCAAAAGAAAAAGCACGGGCGCCAGGGAGGATCGGAATGGATCTGTTCTTTCAACTTCTGATCAACGGGATCATCGTCGGCACGCTGTATGGCGTGGTCGCGATGTGTTTCGTGCTGATCTACAAGTCCACGCAGGTGGTGAACTTCGCCCAGGGCGAGTTCCTGCTGATCGGGGCCTGGATTTGCTGGTACATCCTGGTCCAGTTCCAGATCCCCTTCGTGTTCGGCTTCCTGATCACCCTGGTGTTCATGGCGGGGCTCGGTATCTTCATCCAGATGGTCGTGCTGAGACCCATGATCGGCGAGCCGATCATCTCGGTCATCATGGTCACCATCGGGTTGTCCATCTTCATGCGCGCCCTGGTCAACTGGCTGTTCGGGCAGAACGCGGTGGGCTTCCCCGAAGTCTTCAGCACAAGCTCGATCAATATCGGCGGGCTCTACGTCCAGCCGGCCTATCTGATGAGCTTCGTGATCTCCATCGTCATCATGGCCGGCTTCTTCTACTTCTTCAAATACAGCCGCTACGGCCTGGCCATGCGCGCGACCGCCTTCAACCAGCAGGTCGCCCAGTCGCTGGGCATCTCGGTCAAGCAGGTGTTCGCCATGGCGTGGGCCATCTCGGCCATGGTCTCGGCCCTGGCCGGTGTGGTGGTGGGCATGGTCAACGGCGTGTCATCGGCCCTGTCCTTCATCGGCATCAAGGTCTTCCCGGCCGTCATCCTGGGCGGGCTGGATTCCATCATCGGCGCAGTCGTGGGCGGCCTGATCGTGGGCGTGCTGGAAAACATGGCCGAGTATGTGGACGGCCAGTTCCTGTACTGGGGCAACATGCTGACCATCGCGCCGTTCTGGGTGCTCATCATCATCCTGGTCATCAAGCCGTACGGTCTGTTCGGCACCAAGGATATCGAGCGCGTCTAGGATCGCGGGCAAGACGAAGGAGACCCAACGATGGCCACCATGAGCCTGCGACCCTGCGGTGACTTCCGCACCACCTACAAGCAGGACACTGTGATCTTCGACACCCGGAACAGCCGCTGGGCGATGGTGCTGTTCCTGATGGCGCTGTACGTGATGGTGCTGATCCCCGTTCTGGCGCCGGGGGTGGAAGAGGCGCCGGTCCTGAGCAGCCTGTTCGCGCCGTTCTACAACGCCCAGTACCTCAGCCTTGCCATCCAGGCCTGCTACTGGGGCATCGCCGCCCTGGGCCTGAACATCCTGGTGGGCTTTACCGGGCAGATCTCGCTGGGCCATGCCGCCTTCTTCGGCATCGGCGCCTTCGGCTCGGCCTATCTGAACAACACCTACGGCATCCCGGTGGTGCTCTCGATCCCGCTGGCCGGCCTGATTGCCGCCGCCGTCGGCCTGCTGTTCGGCAGCCCCGCGGCGCGCATCAAGGGCCTGTATCTGGCCATCGCCACCCTGGCCGCCCAGTTCATCATCGAGGATCTGTTCATCCGGCTGGACTGGTTCACGGGCGGGTCCTACGGCTCGCTCGCCAACAGCATCGAGTTGTTCGGGGTGACCTTCGACACCGACCAGAAGTTCTTTCTGTTCGCCCTGTCTCTGACCATCATCCTGTTCGTGCTGGCCGCCAACCTGATGCGCAGCCGCGACGGGCGGGCGTTCGTGGCCGTGCGGGACCACTACCTCTCGGCCGAGGTGATGGGCATCAACCTGACCAAATACCGCATCCTGTCGTTCGGCATCTCGTCGTTCTATGCCGGCATCGGCGGGGCGCTGTACGGGCACTACCTCGGCTTCGTGTCCGCCGAGGGCTTCACCATTCTCTTGTCGATCCAGTTCCTCGGCATCATCATCATCGGCGGACTGGGCTCGGTGATGGGCGCCATGCTGGGCACCATCTTCATGGTCCTGCTGCCCGAGGTCATGGCGGGCGGCGTGGACATCATCGCCTCGACCGAATGGGGCAACACGCCGATGATTACCAACGGCCTGGCCTACTTCAAGGAAATGGCCATCGGCGCGGCAATCATCCTGTTCCTCATCTTCGAGCCGGACGGTCTGGCGCACCGATGGCGCCTCATCAAGGCCTACTGGAAGCTCTATCCGTTCTCGTACTAGGCCGGCGCAAGATCGGCCGTGAACCACCAACAAGACAAACAACTGTCTTAATCGGAACCTGGAGGAAACATCCCATGCGCAAGACCTTCACCCTGGCCTGTGCCACCAGCCTGGGCATCATGGCCGCGGCCAGCACCGCGGCCCAGGCGCAGGAGTCCGTCTTCGTCGGCCACCTGATGGACATCACCGGCGCGACCGGCTTCGTGGGCAAGTTCTACGGCCCGGCCATCCGTGACTCCGTGGCCTATATCAACGCCAACGGCGGGATCGACGGCACCACCATCGAGATGGACAGCGTGGACTACGCCTACGAGGTGCCGCGCGCCATTTCGTTCTACAAGAAGTGGACCCAACAGGACATGGTCGCCATGCAGGGTTGGGGCACGGGCGACACCGAAGCGCTCATCAGCTTCGTCGCCAAGGACGAGATCCCCGTCTGGTCGGCGTCCTACTCGGGCCACCTGACCGACCCGACCGGCAAGAACCCCAACACCCAGAAGCCGGCGCCCTACAACTTCTTCTACGGCCCGTCCTACTCCGACGGCTGCCGCGCCCTGGCGCAGTGGGCGATGGAGGACTGGCAAGCCAACGGCGGCGAGGGCACGCCGAAGTTCGTCCACACCGGCGACAACCACCCCTACCCCAACGCGCCCAAGGAAGCCTGCGCGGCCTATGCCGAGGAACTGGGCTTCGAGGTGCTGAACCCGGTCGTGGTCTCGCTGAAGCCGGGCGACTTCAAGGCGCAGTGCCTGACCATCAAGGAAAACGGCGCCAACTACGCCTACATCGGCAACCTGGGTCCGTCGGTGGTCTCGCTGTTCAAGTCCTGTGACACCGTCGGCACCGACGTGCAGTTCATGGCCAACATCTGGGGCGGCGACCGCGAAACCATGGCCGCCATCGGCGACACCGACCGCAACCTGATCTTCGTTGCGGCGAACGCCTTCTGGGGCTCCGACGCGCCGGGCATGGAAACCGTGCGCGCCATCTCCGAAATGGCCGATCCCAGCGTGGAGTTCCGCACCCACCACTACATCCGCGGCATCTGCACCGCCTACTACATGAAGGAGGCGATGGAGTGGGCCAAGGCCAACGGCGGCATCACCGGCCCGAACATCAAGCAGGGCATGTACGCCAAGCAGGATTGGGTTCCGGAAGGCCTGGAAGGTGTGTGCATCCCCTCCACCTGGACCGCCGAGGACCACCGCGGCACGATGACCGTGAACATCTACCGCGGCACCAACGACGGCGGTGATGTCGGCATCGAGCGCGTCACGCAGACCACCCTGCCCCGCCGCGACGACTGGCTGGGCTGGTAGGATCGGCCGGGGACGGGGTCATGCGGCTCCGTCCCCGATCCGAAGAACGGGCCGGCGCGCCCCGCCGCGTCGTCCGCCCGGCTCGTCCCTGCCGTTCATCCTGACCTGATCGCGTCGAGGCCCTTCATGTCCGCATCCGCCGCCGCCGCCGAGACCCCCGCCGCCACGCCGGCGCGCGAACCGATCCTCTCGGTCAACAACATCGAGGTCGTCTACGACGACGTCATCCTGGTCCTGCGCGGCGTCAGCCTGGACGTGCCGGAGGGCGACATCGTCACCCTGCTGGGCCCCAACGGCGCCGGCAAGACCACCACGCTCAAGGCGATCTCCGGCCTGCTGCGCACCGAGAACGGCGAGGTCACGCGCGGCGAGGTCCGCTTCATGGGCGAGAACATCGCCAACATGGCCCCCGAGCAGATCGTCCGCAGGGGCATCTTCCAGGTGATGGAGGGCCGGCGCATCGTCGAGGACATGACGGTCATCGAGAACCTCCGCCTCGGCGCCTACACCCGCAAGGACGGCGCGGCCGCCGTCAAGCGCGACCTGGAGATGGTGCTGGACTACTTCCCCCGCCTGCGGGAGCGCACCGGCCTCGCCGGCTACCTGTCGGGCGGCGAACAGCAGATGCTCGCCATCGGCCGCGCCATGATGGCCCGGCCCAAGCTGATCCTGCTGGACGAGCCGTCCATGGGGCTGGCGCCCCTCCTGGTGAAGGAGGTGTTCCACATCGTGCGCAAGCTCAACAAGGAACTGGGCATGACCACCCTGCTGGTGGAGCAGAACGCCAAGATGGCGCTGGGGGCGGCCTCCTACGGCTACATCATGGAATCGGGCAAGGTCGTCATGGACGGCACCCAGGCCGACCTTCTGGACAACGAGGACGTCAAGGAGTTCTACCTCGGCGGCGGCGGCGAACACCGCAAGTCGTTCAAGAACCTCAAGTCCTACAAGCGCCGGAAGCGGTGGATCTAGGTTTCTCGTCGGCGCCGTCGCGCTGCCGATTGCAACAACGCCCGGGACCGGATGCTCTTGGGTGTGCCCGCACCGTTCGCATTCCGACAGGACACAGGGACCGCGCCCCATGAAGTACTTCGACGACCTGGAAACCCGCCCGGAGGCCCAGCGCCTGGAGGAGCAGTTCGCGGCCCTGCCCGGCCTGATCGCCATCGCCAAGGGCAGCGCGGCCCACTTCGGGCGCATGCTGGCGGATGTGGATCCGGATTCGGTGACCGACCCGGCCGCCCTGGCCCGTCTGCCGGTGACCCGCAAGAGCGACCTGATCCGGCTGCAGGCGGATCATCCGCCGCTCGGCGGGCTGGTCTCCGACTGGGGCAGCATCGGGCGCATCCTGCAATCGCCCGGCCCCATCAACGACCCCGAGGGGGCCCGCACCGGCTACTGGCGCCTGGGGCGCGCGCTGTTCGCGGCCGGCTTCCGGCGCGGCGACATGGTGCAGAACTGCTTTTCCTATCACTTCACGCCGGGCGGCTGGATCTTCGACGACGCCTGCCGCTCGCTGGGCTGCCCCGTCTTCCCCGCCGGGGTGGGCAACACGGAACAGCAGGTCAACGCCATGGTCGGGCTGGACGTGGCTGGCTATGTGGGCACGCCGTCGTTCCTGCGCATCATCCTGGAGAAGGCCGCCGAGATGGGCGTGGCCCTGCCCCGCCTGACCAAGGGGCTGGTCTCCGGCGAGGCGTTCCTGCCGCCGCAGCGCGCCGCCTTCCGGGATGCCGGCATCCAGGTCCATCAGTGCTACGCCACCGCCGACCTGGGCCTGATCGCCTTCGAGAGCCCGGGACCGGACGGCGCCGTGGAAGGCATGGTGGTGGACGAGGGGGTGATCGTCGAGATCGTGCGCCCCGGCACCGGCGATCCCGTGCCGCCGGGCGAGGTGGGCGAAGTGGTCGTCACCTCGTTCACGCCCGAGTATCCGCTGATCCGCTTCGCCACCGGCGACATGTCGGCCGTGCTGCCGGGCGAGAGCCCGTGCGGCCGCACCAACATGCGCATCAAGGGCTGGATGGGTCGCGCCGACCAGACCACCAAGGTCAAGGGCATGTTCGTCCACCCCGAGCAAGTGGCGGCCGTCATGAAGCGCTTCCCGGCGCTCGGGCGCGGTCGGCTGGTGGTCTCGCACGACACCCAGTCCAACGACGTCATGACCCTGCGCTGCGAGAGCGCCGAGGGGCCCGACGACGCGCTGGCCGCGCGCGTCTCGGAGGCCGTGCAGGCCGTCACCAAGCTGAAGGGCGTGATCGAGATCGTGCCGCCGGACAGCCTGCCCAACGACGGCAAGGTGATCGAGGACGTGCGCCGGTTCGATTGAGACTGGCCGACGATGAACGTGTCAGGGCCGCAACAGGGGTCCGAACCCGGATTGCCGTGCTGTGACACTGCAGGGGTCGAACCCGCCTCACGAGGTCCTTCGGTCGCCCCCGGCGACGCGTCGCGTCGCCGCAAAGGCGTGCGACCATCGGAACGATGGTCGCGGGGGCTCCCTCAGGATGACCCATTTTTGTATAGAGTTTGTCATCCTGAGCACCCTAAGGGTGCGAAGGATCTCGTGAGGGGGCACGAACCATGACACCCCTAGCATCTGGAGTCGGAACCCTGACGCTCCGCAAACGGCGAATGGCCCCGATGTGCGGGGAGCCTCCACCCGATCCGTAGTCTGTTGACCTGATCGGCGACGAACCGGGACGAGCCCGGCCGGGCGTTTACTTCGCGCGAGCCTTGGTGTCGGCGTCGGCCTCGGTGTCGGCGCTCTCCGCCGCGTCGGTGGTGGCCGCGTCCGGGTCGGCGGCGCCTGCGGTGCCGGTCAGGCGCGGCGGATCGACGGCCTCGGCGGGAGCCTTGCCGTTCGGCAGGTTCAGGTCCGGCATCTCCGCCATGCGCCGGCAATGCCCTTCCATGAAGGCGCCGGGTTCGATGGCGAGGCTTTCGTGGGTCACGTCCCCGACCATGCGGGCGGTGCTGGCCAGAAAGACCGACTTGGCGATGACCTGACCGCTCACCGTGCCGTGCATCCGCACCGTCTGGGCGCTGACCTCGCCGGTGACCGCGCCGGCGATCCCGATGATGAGCGAGGCGCACTTGATGTCGCCTTCCACCCGGCCGTCGATCTGGATTTCGCCCGCGCTGACCAGATCGCCGGTCACGGTCAGGTCGGCACTGACGATGGAGGGCACCGCCCGTTCGGGGCCGGCTTCGCTTCCCGTCCGCCGGTCCGGCTTGCGGTCGGGCACCGTCGGCGTGGTGCTCGCCGAGGGGGACGGGGCGGGTTTCTGGTTAGCCCTTGAAAACATGCTGGCCGGCCTTCATGAACTTGGCGGGGTTGCGGGCCACTCCATTGACCCGGATTTCGTAATGCAGATGGGAGCCGGTGCTGCGGCCGGAATTGCCGACGGCGGCAATGTCGTCGCCCCGGGTCACGAGATCGCCCGCCTTCACCGAGATGCTGGACAGGTGCGCGTAGCGGGTGATGATCCCCATCCCGTGGCTGATCTCAAGCGTTCGACCATACCGGCCGCGCCAGCCAGCGTAAACCACCTTTCCCGCGGCCGGCGCGATGATCTGCGTCCCGCTGGGGGCGGCGAAGTCCAGGCCCTCGTGACGGCCCAGGCGGCCATTGATCGGGTCGCGGCGCACGCCGAACCGGCTGCTGAGCCGGTAGCCCGAAATGATCGGGCGCGTCAGCGGCAGATGGTCCGTCAGGTCGCGCAGCGCGTCCAGCCGATCCACATGCGAATTCAGGCTGACGACCGTATCCTTGAACACGGGCTTGTCCAGGATGGGCAGGTCGGCGGGCACGAACGGACCACCCTGACCGTCCTGATTGACGACGAGGCTGTTCAGCAGGCTGTCCACGTCCAGCCCGACCTCGGACAGACTGTCCTCGATGTCGGCGATGCGGGTCTGGGCGACCACGCCGAAATGGTTCAGCAGAGCGGCCTGGGCGGTTTCCATCTCGATGACAAGGTCCTCAAGCGAGCCGACGCGCTGCGTCAGGGCCTTGTTCTCTTCCAGGGCCAGGTCCCGTTGCAGGACCATCTTGCGCATTTCCAGCTCGAAATCGTCGAAGCGGGCCAGAAGCTGGTGCGCCTCCGACAGCTCGGCCATGCCCTGCTCCATCTCGGCCAACTGGGCCAGCAGGGCATCGCGCGCGCGGCCGGCCTCGGCCTCCCAGCCCGCCTTCACCGGACCGGGTTCGGCCGCCTGCGGCTGGGCCTCGCCGGTGTCGGGCGCGTCGGAGTCCACGTAGCGGGCGATGACGGCGTGGTTGTTCTCCAGGCTGCGGGTGACCTCCGCCACCTGATCCCGGTACAGCGCCACTTCGGCCAGAAGCTGCTTGTAGTTGTCCTGGGCCTCGTTGACCTCGGCGGTCTTGGAGTCGATGACGGCATCCACCCAGATCACCATCGCCAGGCTGTAGGTCACGATGCCCAGCAGCACCACACCGCCGGCGGCCGCGACGGCCTGGCTCAGGCTGCCCAGCGTCCAGGCGTGATAGCCGCCGTTGTCGGCCCGGATCATGATGTGGCGTTCGGGGAAGGCCCGGCGGAGGGCCCGTTTCCAGGGGGGAAGGCTGAGCTGTTGGGGATCGTACTCCGACATGTCTCTGTGTCTTCCTCTGTCTGGTCCCGGCCCGACGATCACGCCCCGGCGGCGCGCTCCACGACCGATCTATATCCTATCGGATAGGCGCGCCCTCGCGGCGTGCCAATCGTCACAGGCCCCTGCCCCCCCTGGCCGGACAGTGTACGCCGGATGGGGTCGGGACTCACGGCACCATCTCTGACCTTCGGCATAAAAAGTCAGAGCGCCGGGACTGGGCGTGGCGCGCCCGTCCCGGGGCGACGAAGGAATATGGCTAAAATCCCCCCTTTGCAAGGCGATGGAGAAAAGTGTTTCATGCCGTATGGGTTATTCGAACCGGCTGAGGTGCCCTGGCAGCCGACCCGGGACCAAAACCCCGAATCGGCCTGGGTGAACTCGCTCGTTAATAGCTCGCTCGGGGCATGATCGCCACTTTTGCACGCACACGGGTTTCCGCCGCCATGACACCACCATCAAGCGCCCCCGCACCGGAGCCCCCCTCCGGCCCGCCTCGCCGCGTCGAGGGCATGGCCGGGTGGCTGGCCGTGTGGTTCGGCAGCGGGCTGTCCCCCTGGGCGCCGGGCACCGCCGGGTCCCTGGCCGCCCTGCCCTTCGCCTGGGGCTTCGCGTGGGCGGGTGGCCCTTGGGGCCTGCTCGCCGCCGCCCTGGTGGTGTTCGCGGTGGGACTCTGGGCCAGCACGGTCTATGCACGGAGCGTCGGCCGGGACGATCCCGGCGAGGTGGTGATCGACGAGGTGGCCGGTCAGTGGCTCGCCCTGGTGCCCGCCGGGCTTGATCCGGTGCTGTTCGGCGTCGGATTCGTCGCCTTCCGCGTTTTCGACATCGCCAAGCCCTGGCCCGTCGGCTGGCTCGACCGGATGGTGCCGGGCGGGCTCGGCATCATGGCCGACGACATGGCCGCCGGCGTCTATGCCGCCGTCGTCGTGCTGGCCGCGTCCACCATCCGGAGTCTGATCGCATGAGCCTTGTGGAAGACGACATGGTCGCGCACGCCCGCGCCCTGATCGGCCTGTGCCGGGAGCGGAACCTCACTCTGGCCACCGCCGAATCCTGTACGGGCGGCCTGCTGACCGCCAGCCTGACCGCCATTCCCGGGTCGAGCGCGGTGGTGGACCGGGGGTACGTGACCTACACCAACGCCGCCAAGACGCAGATCCTGGGCGTGGAACAGGAGCTTCTGGACACCGTGGGCGCGGTCAGCGAGGAAACGGCCGTCGCCATGGCCCTGGGCGCGCTGGCCACCAGCGGGGCCGACCTGGGCGTCTCGATCACCGGCATCGCCGGGCCCGGCGGCGCCACCGAGACCAAGCCCGTCGGGCTGGTGTATCTGGCCGCCGCCCGCATCGACGGGCTGGTGCGGCCGAAACGCTATGTGTTCGCGGGCAGCCGGGACGATGTGCGGCGCGCCAGCGTGCACGCCGCCATCGATCTGCTGGAAGAACTGATCGTGCTGCGCGGCGACGATGCGCCCGACGACGACGGCGAGCCGCTGCCCCCCACCCCAGAGGCGTGATCGCGCGCCCGCGGACCGGCAGAACCGATGGCCGCGCCGCTCCACCGCCTTGTCCAGATCATCCGGCAGCAGGTTGGTCAGCGGCGGCGACAGGGGGCTTCCCTGGGGGGCTTCCCTGGGGGGCTTCCCTGGGGGGCTTCCCTGGGGGGCTTCCCTGGGGGGGCGCCCTGGAGGTGGGGCCATCCGAGTCACACGTCTTCAGGGAGAGCGCTGGATGATCGGACAGCGCCGGCGGATCATTCACCACCAAGACACGAAGAACACCAAGAGCGCGGCTCCAGCAATTCTCAGGATGGAGGGAGAACACCGGTTGCGGCCGGTGCCGGCCTGTTCTCCTCCCCCCTTCGGGGGGAGGTTGGGAGGGGGGCGCGTTCATTTCCGCACGGACCCCACTTGCCGCATCAACCCCACGAGCCTTTTTTCAACCCCACCCCAGCCCTCCCCTATCCAGGGGAGGGAGTCCGGTTCGCGCCTGGACCTCCCAGCAGGACC
>NZ_WIVE01000047.1 GCF_009601025.1 Roseospira navarrensis
CCTGGGCATCGCCACCACCAAAGGCCCAATCTCCTACGATATGTTGATCGCGCCGGAAGCAAAGGGATAAGCCTTTCAGGGAGTTCGTTAAACAGTCCGAAGAGGCTCCGGAATTAACGTTCCCGAAGGGTGTGTCGCGATTCAAGCCGGAACCCAACATCCGGATCGGCGCGCTTCACCACAACATCTCGGCCTTTGGCGACGGGTCTTTGTTCGCCGACCTGATAAACTCGGGCAAGGTTGTGGAGTCCTTCCTCAACAACAACATGAACATGTTGCTGCATGGGCATCAGCATCAGTTCAACCTGACGGGGGAGACGGTCTACTCGAACCTTGAAGGCAGCGGCGACGAGGACGATTACGTCACCCGGAAAACGCTGCATTGCATTGGCGCGGACAGCCTGGGCGCTCCCGGAAAACGGAAAGAAGCCGCCTTCAACCAAATTGTCGTCTTCCCGGACTCCAGCTACGATAACGCTCGGAAGGTCGAGATCAAGCGGGTCGAACTGCGCGTGGACGACGAGCGGGCAGCCGTTCGCAAGCCGCGCGAAATGGGCAAGGCCGAACTGCACATCCATGCCACCGAACTCACTTGACATGCCTGACCCCCTCTCCCTCAAGCTATCCCTGCTGGCCGAGGGGGTGCGGCTGAGCCCGGACGCCTCGGCGGCCATGACGGCGGATGGCCGGCCGCTGTCGGTGTTCGAGTACCCCACGACCGGCGGCATCACGATGGAGGTCCCCGGGGCCGGCTACGTCAACGCCCCGTTCGACGGGCCCTTCGCCGCCTCCGCGCGCTGGCTCCTGGATGTGGAGAGCGAAGACGGAGACGTCCCCGCTTTCGTCCTGCGCGACGGCGGCGCGTGCGTGCCGGTTCGCCCGTTGCCCCTGCCCGGCTACATCGGGGCGCGCGACTCGCAGGGGCGGCCGGTGGACGCGGTGGTCATGTCGCATGCCGACCGGGCCCGCTTTTCTCCCGTCCAGGGCTGCGCCTTCCGCTGCCAGTTCTGCGACGCCTATACCGACGACTATGTCTTCCACCCGCTGGAGCGGCTGCTGGAAGCGGCCGGGATCGCGCTAGCCGATCCCGTGCTTCCTGTCCGCCATGTCCTGGTCAGCGGTGGCACCCCGGCCCGCCCGGACGTTCCGGCGCTAACCGCCGTCTGTGCCGCTCTGGCCGAGGCCCTGCCGCTGCCCGTCGATGTCATGTACACGCCGCGCGAGGCGACCGACGGCATCGTCTCCGGCCTGGCCGACGCCGGCGTCCACGGCCTGTCCATCAACCTGGAGCTGTACGGAGAGGCGGCCCAGCGCCGCATCGCCCCCCAGAAGGCCGCCATCGGGCGCGCCGTCTTCGGCCACCACATCGAGGAGGCGGCCAGCCGCTTCCCCGGTTCCGGACGCGTGCGCTCCCTCCTCATCGTCGGCCTGGAGCCTCTGCAGGAAACCCTCGCCGGCGTCCGCTGGCTGTGCGAGCGCGGGTGCCAGCCGGTGTTGAGCCCGTTCCGCCCCAGCCCGGGCACGCCGCTGGCGAACGCGCCCCCGCCCCCGTTGGCCCTGTTGCGCGCGGCCTGGGAGGCCACGGCCGAGATCGCCGACCGCTACGGCCTGCGCCCAGGTCCCGACTGCGTGCCCTGCCAGCACAACTGTATCGCCTTGCCCGAGCCCGGGCGGGCCCCATGAGGCGGGCGGCCCGGCTCGATCAGATCCGCCGCGCGATCCATGGACGGCGGGTGGTGTGGTTCGGCAACCGCGCCTCCGATGGCGAGGCGCTGGCCGGCTTTCCGGAGCTGGCCTGCGCCGGCGGCATCATCGCGCCGGCGGCCGGCGACGGGGCGGCCTGGATCACGCTGACCCTGGAGGACACCTGGGGCCGTCGTGTCGATCTCAACACCGCCAACATAGACGCGATGCTGCCGTCGAAGCTGGAGTCCATGCGCACGCGCCTGCTGCGCCTGCTGCGCCAGCCCAGCGTGCTGATGTGCTATCGGCCGAGCGCCTTCCTGTCGTCGCTGATCTACCCCAGCGGCGGGAGTTGCCTCTACTGGGGCCTGCCGCACCTCCAGCAGCGCGCGTTCGAATACAAGCCCTGGGTCGAGAGCCGGATGGAGGCCCTTGGCCTGCGAGTGATCCCCTGGCGGCACTACAGCGTGGTGGACTGGCCGGAGATCATGGGCCGCTCGCAGCCCCTGCCGTGCGTGGTCCGCATGGCGACGGGCTCCGGCGGCGCCGCCATCACCCTGGCGCGGGACCTGGACGACATCCATGCCTTCTGCAACCGCGCCGATGAGGGCATCGTCTCCGTCTCCACGTTCATGCAGGGCGCCCTGCCCCTGAGCGTCAACGCCGTGGTGTTCGCGGACGGCACGGTGACCACCTCGGCCCCGTCGCTTCAACTGCTCGGGCTGGCGGACTGCACCACGCGCCCGTTCGGGTTCTGTGGCAACGACTTCGCCTTTGCGCGCGGCCTGGATCCCGCCGTGCTGGACGAGTTGGACGAGGCCGTGACACGCATGGGGGGCTGGCTGGCCCAGGCCGGGTATCGGGGGTGTTTCGGGGCCGACTTCCTGCTGAGCGACGGGGACCTGTACTTCACCGAGATCAACCCGCGCTTCACCGCATCGTCGGCCCTGGCCGCACGCCAGGATGCGGACATGAACGAAACCGATATCGTGCTGGAGCACATGGCGGCTTTTGCCGGCCTGGCCCCCGTGACCCGTCCGCCGCTGCGCGAACGCGTCGCGGCGGCCGTTCGACCCCGATCCCAGATCATGGTCTTCAACCGGAGTGACCGGGCGATCGGCCGTGCCCATGTGGAGGTCGCCGCGCCCGACGGCGCGGCGTTGACAGAGTTGCCGCGCTTCGGTCACGCCATCGAGCCGGAGGCCCAGTTCTTCAAGGTCACCTTCGACGGTGGCGTCACCGACCCCGACGGGGCGGTCACGCTTCCGGTGCGGGAGACCCTGCGTGCGTTGATTCGCCGGTTCACCGCCGGTGCGGATTGAGGGCCGCAACACCATGCCCCCTGCCCCGGCCTTGTCCCCGCCGCCTGAGGTCCTGAACCGCGCGGCCCACCTCGAAGCTCCCGCGTTCCTGCTGCACCGACCGACGCTGGTGGCGCGGCTGTCCGCACTGCGCGCGGCGTGGGATGCCTACGCCTACCCCGTCAAGGCGCAGCCCCATCCCGACGCCCTGGCCGCCGCCGTCGCGCTGGGGCTCGATCTGGACGTCTGCGGATCCGAGGAACTGGATGCGGCCCTGGCCACCGGCGCCGAAGGCCACCGCATCACCTGGACCTCGCCCTGGGGCGACGCGGCGCTGTTCGATCGTCTGGCCTCGCTGGGCGCGCGCGCGTACCTGGACTCGCTGGACCAGGTGGCGCTCTGGAGCGCCCGTCATCCGGGCCGAGGGGCCGGGTTGCGGCTGTCGGCCGGCCCCGGAACCTACGGCGAAAAGTTCGGCCTGGCGGTGGCCGACCTGCCCGCCGCGCTGACGCACCTGCGCGCCGCCGGATGCTCGCTGACCGGGTTGCACGCGCACGCCAGCGTCACCGCGCCAGACGATCCGGACGAGTTGGCGGCACCGGCGCTGGATGTGCTCGCCGGAGCGGTCGGAGCGTTGGACGAGCCGCCCGCCACATTGCGCATCAGCCTGGGCGGAGGATGGCCCGTCCGGCCCCTGACCGAGTCCGCGCCCTCCCTGGGAACCGCCCTGCTGGAAGCGGCGCGGGCACGTCTGGCCGAGCCCCTGCGGCAGCGCGGCTGCACCGTGACCCTGGCGGTTGAGGTGGGTGAGCATGTGCTCGCCCCGGCCGGTGTCTACGTCGCCCGGGTCGCCGCCGTGCATGACCGCGCGGAGCGGCGGGTGGTGGTGCTGGCCGCGCCCTGGGTGGTCGCGCCCCGGTACGAGGACTATCCGGTGGGGTTTTTCCGCCCCGGCCGCGATGGTCTGCACCCCTTGGACACCGCCCCCGGTCCGACAACGGTCTACGGGGCCAGCAACGGCCCGGCCGACGTGGTGTCACGGGGCGCGCCGCTGCCTCGCCCCCAGATAGGGGACTTGGCGATCATTGGCCACTGCGGCGCCTACCTCTCGACCCTGATGGCGCCGTTCAACGGACGCTCCATGCCGCCGATGCTGATGGTTGACGAGTCGCCCGCCCCATAACCTCGCGGCATTGTTCGACCCCGCGCCAGCCGACGCATCCCGGGACCCAAAGAAGCGACCATAACGCGCTTTTTTTGAAGATTGTTTTCAGAGCTTGCATTTTCGCCCGCACTTCATGATCCTTTAAGTTGCGGACGCGATCGCGCCGGACCATGACTGTTCAAGGGGGGATTGGGGTCATGCAGGGATATTACCAACGCACGACCATGGCGGGTGTCGTCATCGACGTCGATCCGCCAAACGCGACGTTCTCCGTGTCCCTGCGCACGGGTCACACGCTGCCGGTCCGAGTCAACGACACCTGCGTGTTCTCGGTGATGACGAACCTGGACGGCGTCAACCGCGACAGCATGCCGACCCCCACAAACGCACCAAAGGACGAGGCCCCCGACAGCGTCCCCGGCCGCATCCGCAAGTACGTCCTGTCCAACACCTATGTGGTGGTCGAGGGCACCTACATGGACCACAATCATACGACGCTGTTTGCGGCCCAAAAGATCAACATCATCACATCACAGCCGGGCCGGGTTCTGTTCGAGGAAACGCACTGGTGGCTGTCTCAGATTTCGCAAATGGCCAACCGCTGGCTGGACAATCTGTTCGACCACCGCCGCAGCTATACCATCGACGACTTCTCGCAGTTCTATCGCACAAACCTGAACATCCAGGGCATGCCCACGGACAATTCGATCCAGGAATGCGCAACCCTCGCGCGCCTGATCTACGGCCTGGCCTCGGCGTATCTGCTCACCGGCAACGAGCGCTATTTCCTGGCGGCGCGCGCCGGTGTGGCCTATCAGCGCGAAGCCTTCCGGCAGGTCAGCCATGACGGCAAGTACGTGTTCTGGGCCTATGGCCGGCAACGGCACGCGGACGGCTCGGTCACCCTGCTGGTGCCGTCGCAGAACGGCGACGACTTCAACACCATTCCGCTGTATGAACAGATCTATGCCCTCGCTGGCCTGACCCAGTACTTCCGCATCACGCTGGACTGGGAGGTGCTGGACGACATCCGGCGCACCATCGGCACCTTCCAGGCCTTCTTCCATGACGGCCAGGACGACCCGGATCGCGATCCCCCGTTCCCCGGGCTGGGCGGCTATTTCTCGCACATCGATCCGGGCACCATGCGGCCGGACAGCATCCAGCTCGGCGACAAAAAGAACCAGTCGCGGAAGAACTGGAACTCCATCGGCGACCACATCCCGGCCTATCTCATCACCCTGATCCAGGCGCTGGAACCCCTGGGTGGCGATGCAAGCGAGGCCGTGAAATCCCTGCTTGAGACCTGCCGCGCGATCCTGCTGGAAACCACCGACCTGATCGTCACCAAGTTCCCGGACCCCACCTGCCCCTATGTGAACGAGCGCTTCCACGCCGACTGGACGCCCGACCACGACTGGGAATGGCAGCAGAACCGGGCCGTCGTCGGGCACAACCTGAAGATCGCCTGGAACCTGGGCCGGGTCGCCAACTACTACAAGGCGCGGGAGAAACGGCACCGGGGTCTTCGCGAGACCGCCGAGGCGCAAGACTTCGGCCGGCGGGCGAACGAGGCGCTCACCCTCGCCAGAAAGCTTGGCGACGACATGATCCGGGTGGGTCTGGACCGCACCCGGCCCGGCGTCTACGACTGCGTGGAGCGCAAGCCTGCGAACGGCATGCCGATCCAGTTCACCTGGGGCACCCACAAGGACTTCTGGCAGCAGGAACAGGGCATCCTCGCCTATCTGATCCTGCACCACCACTTCCCGGAAGAGGGCCGCTACTACCGGGAAGCGCACGACCTGATGGCCTTCTGGAACCTGTATTTCCTGGACCGCGAACGGCAGGGCATCTTTTTCCGCACAGACGACACGGGCATGCCCATCATCGAGGGCACGTTCGCCGACAAGGGCGGGCATTCCATCTCGGGATACCATGCGTTCGAGCTGAACTTCCTGGCCCACCTCTACATCCGGTCCTATCTGATCCCGAAAGAGGCCCGCGGCCGCGACACCACGTTCTGCCTGTATTTCCGGCTCGACAAGAGCAACGGCGTGCGGTCCTTGAACGTGCTGCCCGACTTCTTCCCGCCCGGCAAGCTGCGCATCACGGAAGTCCGGGTCAACGGGGTCAGCACCCCCGGTCTGGTTCCCGATGCGGCGGACGAATTCCAGATCTCCATCAAGAACGGCATGGAAGGGGCCCAGATCGCCGTCGTCTTCCGCGCCCTGCCCTGAGCCCTCCGCCCGCCGAACACAAGGCCCGCCGCGATGCCCGAACCCCTCCTGGCGAACCGCAAGGTCGCCATCCTCGTCGAAAGCGAGTTCGTGCCCGACGAACTGGCCGCCTACCGTGACCGCTTCGCCGCCCACGGGGCGGAGGTGCATTTCGTCTCCCGCCTTTGGGGACAGAGCGAAAACACGTTCCTGAGCGACGTGACCGAACCCGACCAGACGCCGGAGGCGCTGACCGTCACCCTCGATCTGGAGGCCATCGACCCCGACGACTATGCCGCCGTCATCATGGCCGCCAACTACACCAGTTGCCGCCTGCGCTATTTCGAGACGCCCGACGGGCAGGCCGTCTCGGCGGAGGGGGTGCGCACCCCGCCGGCCGTGCGCTTCATCCGCAAGGCGATGATGAACCCCGCCATCGTCAAGGGGTTCCTGTGTCACGGCCTGTGGATCCTCACCCCCATGCCGGAGCTGCTGGCCGGGCGGCGGGTCATCTGTCACGAGGTTGTGCTGGCCGATGTGGTCAACGCGGGCGGGATCTATACGCCGTCCGACAGCGGCGTGGTGATCGACAACGATGTGGTGACCGGACGCTCCTATCACGAGGCCGGCGCGATGGCCGACGCCATCGCCGCGCAGGTCGCCGCCCCTCAGCCCCGGGCGTCCCGAACGCCCGCACGGGTCGCCGCCCCGACGCAAGGCGCCCGCCGCGTGCTGGTGGTGGTGTCGGAGCACGGCTTTTGGGGCGAGGAACTGGTGGGCCCGCTGCGTCACTATGACCGGGCCGGGTATCACGTGGACATTTGCACGCCCACCGGCCGCCGCCCGCCGGCGATCACGGTGAGCATGGACCCGGACTACATCGACCCGCCGCTGGGCCGGTCGGTGACCACGCCGGAGATGGCGGCGCTGGTGCGCGACCTTGACGACCCCGCCCATCCGCAGGGCCGGCGCCTGATGGACCCGATCGACCTGTCCGCCTGGTTTCCCGAGCGGCCGTACTGGTCGGCCCCCCAGATGGTGCGCGCCATGGAGCGCTACCACGCCGACCTGGAGGCCGCCCGGGCCGACCTCGCGGTCTACGACGGGTTGTGTCTGGTGGGCGGCAGCGGCCCGATCGTCGATATGGTCAACAACCAGCGGGTCCACGACCTGATCCTGGGGTTCCTGCGCGCCGACAAGCCCATCGCCGCCCTGTGCTACGGCGTCGCCTGCCTGGCCTTCGCCCGCACCATCGAGGACCGCCGCAGCATCCTGGCCGGCAAGCGGGTCACGGGGCACTGCCTGGAGTACGACTACAAAAACGGCACCGCCTTCATGCGCGGCCGGGGCGCGTGGATCGACTTCAACATGGGGCCGCCGCCGTATCCGCTGGAATACATCCTGCGCGACGCCACCGCGCCCGACGGCGCCTTCATCGGCAACTTCGGCCACCCCACCAGCGTCATCGTGGACTGGCCGTTCGTCACCGGGCGCAGCACGCCGGATTCCGATCTGACGGGCGAAATGCACGTCGCCATGATCGAGGGCACGCCCCCGCTGCGGCGCTGGGGGTGGTAGCGCGCTGAACACGATCGCAACGCTCGCCCAGGGGGGGCAGGCCGAAGCAGAAGGGCTGGGCTCATGGCAAAGCTTCCGGTTCATTTCGAGGTGCGCACCGGCCTGCGACCGGACGAGATCACCGGCGACGACCGCCGCTTTCTGTTCTCCGCCATGCGGTTGATGGGAAGCTGGGACGTCTTCGGCCAGTACAATGATGGCACCTGGGTCCCCGCCGTCATGGAGCGGGTCATCGCCGACGACGGCTGCGAGGCGTGGCGGACAACCGTGGCGCTGGACGAGGCCGGCATCGGCCGGACCTTTCGATGGACCGTGCGAGCCGATACGACCGACGGCCGCCAGGATATCGAGGCGCTGCCGACCGAGGTGCGCGACCACAAAAGCGAGGCGCGCCACCGGACCTTCACCCTGTGGCGGGCCGGCCAGACCGAGGTCTATCACCTGACGGCCATGCGTCGGATGGGCGCCAACAAGGTCTATCACAAGGGTCCCGACGCGCCGCCCGGCATCCGCTTCGCCTGCTGGGCGCCGAACGCGCGCTGTGTCGAGGTGGTGCGGGGCCATGCCGACAGCGGCTACATCCACAACGACGGCCGGGGCATCGTCGGCCGGCCCTACCGCATGGCGCGCGATTGCGACGGCGTGTGGACCACGGACCCCTTGATCGAGCCCGACCTGGCCGACTTCGCCGCCTGGGACCATGTGCCGTACATGTTCCGCGTCACCCGCAAGGACGGCAGTGTGCGCTATCGCACCGACCTGTTCTCGCGCTGCCAGATCGGTCGCGGCAACAAGGACCCGGAGGAGCCGGCCAGCGGCTGGGACGGCACCCGCGACGACGTGGACGGAACCCTCGCCTGCTCGGTGGTGGTCGATCCCGAGCAGATCACCGGCGAATTCGACGAGGGCGTGTGGCCCGAAACGGACTGGACCACGCCGTCCGCCTTCTGGGCCGACGAGTTCACCGACGGCAAGCCGGTGCCGACGCGGGTCGAGGATCTGGTCATCTATGAACTTCATGTGGCCGCGCTGGGCTTCGGCCGCATCGACCCGCGCACCGGCGAACCCGACCCCGGCACCCTGGCCGATGCCATCGCCCTGCTGGACTATCTGGAAGACCTGGGCGTCAATTGCATCGAACTGCTGCCCATGAACGAGTACGAGGGCAACGCCGCCTGGGGCTACGGGTCCTCGCACTTCCTGGCCATCGAGTTTTCCGGCGGCGGCCGCGACCAGATGAAGTACTTCGTCCGGGCGTGCCACCGGCGCGGCATCGCCGTCCTGCTGGACGTGGTCTACAACCACTACATCCACGAGGCCGGCCGGGCGCAGTGGATGTATGACTCGCCGGACGATATCGACAACATCTGGTACTGGTACGAGGGACGGCCCGAGCAGTACGTGGACTATCAACGCGCCGCGCTGCAGGGGGCGGGCGAGCGGCCGGCATCCGGACACGGCGGGTACATCGATAATCTCTCGACCGGGTACGCCCCCCGATTCTACGAAGAGATCGTCCGCCAGCTCTTCATCAGCAGCGCGGCCATGCTGATGACGGAATTCCATATCGACGGCTTCCGCGTCGATCAGACCACATCGATCCATGCCTATGCGGTCCGGCACGCCAACGGGGCGCCCGCCGACGATGCCCGCGCGTTCGGGGTCAAGTTCCTGCGCGAGTGGTGCCGCACGCTCAAGCTCATCAAGCCGAGCGTGATCCTGACGGCCGAGGATCATTCCGGCTGGTCGCGCGTCACCGAACCCGTCGAGACCGGCGGGCTGGGCTTCGATGCCGCGTGGTACGCCGATTTTTACCACCACCTGATCGGGGACGGGACCAACGATCCCACCAAAGCGCGCCTGTTGTGGACCGCCGGGCGGGGCGGGAACGGTCCGGTGGCCATGACCACCTTCGCGAGCGCGTTGAGCGCGGCCGCGCACGCCTCGGTCGTTTATCACGAGTCCCACGACGAGGCCGGCAACGGCGAGAACACCGCCCGCACCATCGTCACGGCGGTCAACCTCGCCCCGCTGGTGGGCGAGACGCGACGCTGGGCCGAGGCGCGGTGCCGGGTGGTTGCGGCGCTATCGCTCCTCTCCCCCGGCACGCCGATGTTCTTCATGGGCGGGGAGGTGGGCGCGGCCCAGCCCTATCGCTACAACGATTTTCTGTGGCACCGCGAGGATCTGGAGGGACTGCGCGCCGGCGACGGGGCACGCCTGTTCGCGTTCTATCAGGCCGCCATCGGTCTGCGCCGAGGGTCGGCGGCCCTGCGGTCGCGGGCCATCGACATCGTGCATGTCCATGACGCCAATCGCGTCATCGCGGTCCGTCGGTGGGACGCGGGCGAGCAATGCCTTGTTCTGGCCAGCCTGAACGCTCGACCGTTCGAGGCCGGATACACAGTGCACAGTGAAGGCCTGCCCGACGGCGACTGGCACGAGGTGCTGAACAGCGACGCCCTCCAGTTCGGCGGGTGTGGGGTGACCAACGCCGGCCCCGTGACCGCGACCGGCGGCGCGCTCAGCCCGGTCCTTCCCCGCTGCGGCGTGGTCGCCCTGCGCCACGGATAACCGGACCCGACCGCCTCGATCCTGAGTCGCCTGGATCGAGGCGGTCCCCGGCGCGGCCGCACCGACCCGTCCGGGCAAGTGGCGTCCGACAAACGATACCGCACGGTGGACTGCCGCTTGACGCGCCCCGCCGCTTCGTTCGAAATGGTGTTGTTGTGAACATATTTCCCTCTTTGGATTCATAAGGTCTGGCGCGTGTTTGACCCTTTCGGACCCCAACCGACCCCGTGCAACGATTACGAACGACTGGCCAAACACGTGCTGCAGGAAAGCGTGGTGCCGTTTCTGGGCGCGGGATTTACATACGGGGCCACGGACGGCGGGGCGTACAAGATCGAGCCTCAAACAATGCCGAAGGCTCTGACCGCCCTGCTCCAGACGGCTCTCGCGGGTCCTCCCTGTGATGGTCGACCGCCCGGCTGCACGGTCCGGGTTGCCTCGGCGGAGGCCCAGAAAAGCGGAAGCCTGGGCGAACTCTCCGAGTTGGTCCATCTGCTGCACGGGCCGCGCCATCTGTGCGAGACGTTGCAGATCGCGAACCTCGCGACGCTGCGCCCCCTGGCGAGCCACCGCTATCTGGTCTACCTCGTCCGCGAGGGACTGATTCGAGAGATCATCACCACGAACTACGATACCTGCCTGGAAACCGCCTTCTCGGAGAGTCTGGAAGACCCGGCCGCGGCGGCCCGTCAGCTTGCCGTCGTAACCTCGCTGGAGGCCTACCGCACCCTTGCGGGCTGTCGGGCGGCTCCCGGCCAGCTTCTCATCTACAAGATCAACGGCTGCGCCCGTGAATACGCGGCGGTGCGGCACTCGTGCGACCAGGCGACGGCGGAGGAGGCCGCGCGCAACATCATCCTGACCGAACGCCAGCTTCAGACGTTCCGTCAGGAACAGTGGGCGCAGGACCTGCTGCGGGACCGGGCCCGTACCCGGAACCTTCTGTTTTCGGGCTTCGGCAGCGCCGAGCCCCAGGTTCGGCATACCGTGCTGACCCTGATGGAAGAATTCGCCGACGGCCAGCGCGTGCGCGTGCCGGACGAGACCATGGACCTTCCGAACGCCCCGTTCATCCATGTCTACGGCCACACGCTGAGTTTCTACCAGACCCAGATCCTGGTCGGCTTCCTGGATGCCCACAGCCACCCCGTGCGCCTCAGGGATCATCCGGAAGCCCGCATCGAGCCCCTCTTTCGCAACGTCTTCTGTAGCGCGGGAGAGGGCGACACGCTCTCGGCCAGCACCTTCATGCAGACCCTGTTCGTCACCGTGTTTCGCGCCCTGGTGCTGCGGGCCACGGGTCCCGATCAGGACCTGGCCCTGTGGCTGCGCAACCAGACGCCCGGCGCCTGGCGCGCGTGGCTCTCACTCCCCGGGCGCCTGCTCGCACCACCCAGGAGGGACACCGGGGCGCCGGGTCCCGTGGACCGCGCGGACGGCGACGCGCTGCTGAAGGCCTCCGACACCGGCGCGTTCCCGTTGCCCCTGTGGCGCCTGCTGCACACCATGCGGTTTCCCAGCCGCCCCATGCCGCCGGACTGCTACGTCCCCCTGAGGGACGAGCCAGTGCTGGTGCTGCTGACCATGGCCTTCCTGGCCGCGTTCGGCGGTCCGACCCTGTCGAGGCCGCCGTTCGACCTGACCGTGACACCACCGCCCGGCGGAGACGACGCCGGCAGCCAGGGTGGACCCAGGCCGATGCACGTGCGGCTGATCGAGGATGCGGCCATCCAGACCGTATTCAGCACTCAGGGCGTCCCACGCGGGTCGCGCCTGATCCGGCTGATCGCCATTCCGTCGCGCCGCCCCGGCGTGGTCGAGGGCCGATGGTCGAACGTGCAACCCGTCGGCCCGGGCCAGCCTGCCCTTCTGCGGATCGGCCGATTCGCCGTCGTGTCAGCCGCCGACCTGGTGCGCACGGCCCGCGTGCCCGACCGGCTGCCCCACGTGCTGTTCGACTGCTTCGGCGCGGTTCGCCCGGAACCGGCCGCCCGCCTCACCCGCCTGTCTCCCTCCGGAGGACCGTCATGACCGATCAGGCCGCCGCGAACAAAGACAAGGTCCTGGAGGCGCATCGCCTGGTCGGCACGGATGAGCCAGCCGCCACGCCCGCCGACCGGCGGCCCTGGACGCGCCACGCCATCTATCGCAGTCGCATCTGCATCGCCACGCACCTGTCCTTCCTGGACCCGGAATGCCGCATGCCCGGCGACGTGGATGAACCCAAGGCGGCGCTGTTCCGCTACCTGCGCCAGGTTCAACAGACGGTCATGGACCACGGACTCATTCTGCCGCTGGCCGTCGTGATCGAGGTGCCGAAACAGGACCCCGAAACGCTGTTCGTCAAGGCCCTGAAACGCTGGGGCAGCGACCAGACGTGGCATCGGGGCGGGTTCACGCTCTACCTCGAAGAGCCCGGCGAGGCGGTCAAGCGGCGCCTGCACGACCTGCTGAATCCGACGGCGGAGGCGATGCAGGGCCTGACCCTCGACGAACCCCACGACCAGGCCTGGTATGCCGCCCGTCTCGAAGGCGCAGCGCAGAAGGCCGAGACCAATTCACATCCCTGGGCGGCGGACCTCGCCCGTCTGTGCGCGCAGCACCTGGAAAACGACCAACCGGCACCGGAGATGACGAACGGCGTTCCGGCCTTGAACGATTGGAAGAGTCAAAAGCTGCAGGAGATCCGGGACTTGGCCGATGGGAGCGCCCGGCCATGAGCCCGCAGGGTCTCGACACCATTCAGCGGATCAAACGGGTCACGCTGCGGGATTTTCGCGGGTTCAAGGGCGACCACACCCTCGACACCGACGCCGATCTGGTGCTCATCAGCGGGCCGAACGGTCATGGCAAGACCAGTGTGCTGGAAGCCCTGACCCTGCTGCTGACCGGCTGGCACGACCCGGCAAGAAGCCCGGCGGAGCTGATCGCGCGCGATGCCGCCGCGGCCCCGCAGACCCGGGGCGAACCGCCGCCGGAAGGGCCCGTCCGGCCCCAGTTCCGCCTGTCCGCCGAGGCTCGGGACGCGGATCAAAAGGAACGAACCCTCACGCTGGCCTTCCCGCCCTCCCCGAACATCCCGAACGGGACGGCCGGCGCGACAGACGCCACCGACGGCGATGCACACGAAACGCCCGCGACACCGGCGGTGGCGGGGCCGGTCCCCATGCCGGACGGGCTGCCGCCCTCGCAGCTCTCTGGTCCGGACACCGAGGATCGGGAACTGCCCGCCCGCCTTTGCGCCTTTTTCCAGGATCGGCTGGACCTTCTGTTCGACCAGGCGGCAACCGGCCGCACCTTCCGCGATGTGTTCGAGCCCTTGCCGCTTGAGGTCACGCGTGTGCAGGACCGGCTGGACTCCCTGCGCGCGGAACTTAAAGACGAGGAAAAGGCTCCCCGCTACCGCGATGCATGGTCCGGAAAGCCGGTCGAAGAGCTGGATGGCGCACTGGCCGACGCCTGGGCGGGCGTCGCGAACACCCTTCGGTTCCTGTCTGCCTTCACCAAGCACGACGGGCCGAACGCATTCCCTCCGGTTCCGGCCCGTATCACCGACCACACGGAGATGGACGCGTTTGCCACCAGGGTCATCGATGCTCTCGGCGGGCGGGCGGCCCGGCTCGACCGCGACGGGCTGCGCCACAGCTTCCGGCAGGCGCTCGAAAGCGCCCTGTCCGCTTGGATCGCCCAGGCCCAGAAGGACGCCGGGACGGCCACCGCGAGAACGACCAAACTCCAGGCCGAATTGGCCGAAACACGAAACCGGCTCGCGGCGATCGAACAGGCGTTCCCCACCCTGGACGCGGACATCGCCCGGTTCTCGGCCACGGAGGATGGCCTGCCCAATGCCCTGGACGTGTTCCGTGTCCTGGCGCGCCATGCCCGGGACTGGGCGCGTCCGGTGGATGACCATGGGCTGCCGGAAGACCAGCGCGAAAAGCTCTCACGCGTGACCGAGGAATTCGGCCTCGTGAACCCCGATGATGCGGGCAAGTGCGGGGAAGCCCTCGGCACATGGCTGGAACTGCGCCTGGATGCCCGCGCGGAGCGCGATGGCCTGCGCGAGCAGGAGCGGGCATTGACCCGTGCGATCGAGGGCAGCCTGTCCTCCCATCGCCTGAAAAAACTGCAATGGGCGCAGGACCGGCTCCGACCCGGCCTGACCGCCCTGGCGAACGCGTGGGAGGCGCGGCACGCCTTCACCCGTCACCGCGAGAACACGGAAGGCCGGCGTCGCGCCCGCGAGGCTCTGAAGGAGGTCCTGGCCGCCGTGAAGACGGTCGATACCGACCTGAAGAATCTGACGGCGCCCGACCAGAACACCATGAAGGAACTCAAACAGCGGGCCGATCAGGTGCTGTGGCGGTTCAGTCTGGTCGAAGGGGTTCGGCCGCTGCACCTGATCGGGCAGGACAAGGCCCCCGTCGCCGACAGAACACCGCGCGTCTACGACATCCGCACCGACGACGGCCGGCCGCTCAGGGACCTTTCCACCGGGCAGCGCGCCCAGGTCGGCGTTTCGCTGCTGGTTGCGCAGAACCTCGCCGCGTCGATGTACCTGAACCACCGCGTCATCCTGCTGGATGACGTCACCACCGCCTACGGCCTGTCCAACCTGACGCGCGAGGCCATCCTGTGGCGTCAGTTCGCCTACGGGGCCGACGACGACAGCCCCCAGAAGCGGCAGATCTTCATCTCCTCCCATCATGAGGACATGACCAACCACCTGCTTGATCTGCTGGTGCCGCCGCCGGGCCGGTCCATGCGGCTGATCCGCTTCACGGGCTGGTCCAACACGAACGGACCGGAGATCGAGACCTTTCAGGTCGAGCCCAGCGAGGATGTCCCGGTCGAGGCGCTGAAAGCCTCGCTCGGCGCATTCTGAACGAAGGAACCTCAGTCATGGTCCAGGCCCTGCGCGCGGACTTTCAGGTGGTCACGCCATTGTTCCTCGGCGGCGCGGATCAGGCCCGGGCCGAACTGCGCGCGCCCGCCCTGAAGGGACTCTTGCGCTTCTGGTACCGGGCGGCCGATCCGCTTTTCCTGGACGGCGAGGCCGCCCTGTTCGGCGCCGCCGCCGGCGACCAGTCCGGGCAAAGCGCGGTGCTGCTGCATGTGGAGGGCAAGGCACCGGCCAATTGCCCGGCCTTCGATGACTTCGATCCACGACGGTTCACAGTGCGCGGCGCCCGCCAGCCGCTCAACGGGCTGACGTACCTGGGCTATCCCTTCCAGACGCGGGGCCGGGACGCGCGCACGGCGATCCCGCCCGGCCATGCCTTCGCCCTGCGCTGCCTGTTGCCCCGCGCGGGGGACGGCACGGCGGAGTCGGACCGCGACACGCGGCGCGCCCTGGTCGCGGCCGTGTGGCTGCTGGGACACTTCGGCGCGGCCGGCAGTCGAGCGCGGCGCGGCTTCGGCGGGCTGGCGCTCACCGGCTGGCGTCCGGCCGCCGACGCGCCCGGCGGGGGCGGCCCCTGGCCGGAGCTGGAGGCCCTGCCCCTGGCCGCCTCGGCCGCAACCGTGTCCGAGGCCGAACAGGCCCTGCGCGGGGGCCTGTCCGTCCTCCGCGACTGGTTTCCACCGGACGGGTGGCGGCAGGTCCATGGGCGTTCGGAGCATCCCCATCTGGGGCCGGCCTTCCGCTATCGGCTGGAGCCCGAGGGTCATCAGGACTGGGCGCGGGTCCTGGCCGGCATGGGTTCGGCCCTGCAGCGCTTCCGCGTGGACATGGCGCCCGACGATCCCGGGAACACGGGCGAGGTGACCCCGGCCCGCGCCAGCTTCGGATTGCCGCTGACGTTTCGCTATCGCGGCGGCGGGACCCGGCCGATCACCATCGTGCCGTTGAACGACCGCAGCAAGGGCACCTACGAGCGTCACGGCAGCCTGTTGTTCCTGCGCCTGCTGCCGGTCGGCGGACGGCTGCATCCGCTTTACGTGCGCATGGACGGCGCGGTCCCCGGCGAGCAGCCGCCGGCGGCGGTGCGCGGCCAGATGCGTCCGCTGAAACCCGCCCGGACCAACGCCATGGATGCCTTCTTCGACTCGCTGGCATCGGGCGGGGGGCGCGGCCGATGAATGCCTTTCAGTTCTGGCAGCAAAAGATCATCCAGGTCTTCCACGATCCCCCCGCCAAGCCGTTCGGGGGCATTCCGAAGGTGTCCGGCGGGCTGAAGTCGATCACCGAACGGCTGTTCGACCTGTTCCAGGAGCACATCCAGGGTCGCAAATGGCGCCACCGGTACAAGGCCGCCGACTGGGCGGCCTCGGGCGCCGACCGGCCGATGCTGTATGTGCCGAAGAAGAAGGGCGTCAGCGGCCTGGGCTCCGTGCGCTGGCCGAACCAGCCCGTGATCTCGCACCCGCTTGCGCCCGGCCGCCTGCTGGAGTTGAGCGGCGCGGCCAGCACGGACAGAGGCGAGACCCCGGCGCTTGAGGACGCCCTGGAAGACGCCCAGGGCCAGCCGCGCGATCTGATCGACGAACAGGAGGACGTCGCGCGCGACCTGGCTGTGCTGGTCAGGCTGTCCTTCGACGAAAAGGACCTGCATTACGCCTTCATCGTCCCGTGGCGCCGCTACCGCGATGACCTGATGGCCCGGTTCCCGAACGATCCCCTGTGGCAGGAACCGCCGGCGGAAAGCCGCTCGCCCGATCATTCCATCTGGGACCATCTGAAGGTCACCACCGCCCTGGCCTTCATGCAGCCACACACATGGAAGGAGCCGCCCAGGGACCTGGACACGCCCCGGGAGCCCTGGATGCTGCGGGTCTCGCTGGGGCCGGTGGGGCGGTTCATCGGGCAGGCCCGCACCTCCCGCGACCTGTGGATCGGCTCGTTCCTGCTGGCCGATCTGGCGTGGCACGCGATGCAACGTATCGTCGAGCAGTACGGACCCGACTGCATCGTCTATCCCGACCTGCGCGCCAACCCCCGCGCCGATGTGTGGCTGGCCGGGGCCTATCCCGAAGCGCTGCCGGAACAGGGCAAGGAGCCCGCCACCTACGCCGCCGTGCTGCCGGATGCCTTCGTCGCGCTGGTGCCCCGGGGCGGCGCGGGGCACCTGATGACTCTGGAAGAGCTGGCGCGGCAGTGCCAGGAGCGGGTCGAGGCGCGCTGGGCCGCGCTCCACGGCTGCGTCAAGACATGGATCAGGAACCGGGTCAGACCGGACGGCACCGCATGGGAATCCATCTGGGATCGCCAGACCGCGCGCTGTCCCATTCACGTCACCTGGACGGCGGTGCCGTGGCGCCCGATGGAGCGCATCGAGGAGGCGGAGTCCCTGCGCGGGCGGGCCCTGCCCAACCAACCCGCCCGCCTCCCGATCAGGACGGCGGATCACGCAGCCATCGCCGCCCGCCGCGCCCGCCTGAGCCCCTGGGTCGCCCCGGAGGTCTGGGCGCATTACGAGCAGGCGCGCGACGTCTACGCCCACGCCAATCTCGACCTTCACCAGATGGAACGGGGCTTCGACTACGCCCTGACCCACCACATGCTGGGCGTCCGCCACGCCCTGCGCGAGGCGGCCCATCCGGCTCCCATCCCTGACGACGAACCCGGCGAGAAATGCACCCTGTGCGGCGAACGCGAGGCCCTGCACGGCGGACCGTCGGGCCCCCTGCCCCTTTGGCAGGCCCGCAAGCACGGACGGGACTTCTGGCGGGTGAAGGACCTGGACCGGGACGAGACCGGCGAGGAACGGCTGTGCGCGGTCTGCACGACCAAGCGCTTCCTGATCGACGCGGACCAGTCAAGGGTCCCCCAGAAGAGCCTGCTCGGCGTCGTGTGGGCGGGTTCCTCGGGCATCCAGGCGGGCGACGGCAGCGCGCGCGACCGGGACGGCCGACTGCGCGTGCCCTTCCCGTCCACGGCCACGGTGGCGGCGCAGGGGTTCCTGGAGGCCACCTTCGGCGAGCCCCGCCTGCACACCGCCCTGGAGGCCCTGGCCGAGGCCTGCCGGACCGCCGCGCTGCCGCGCACCAGCTTCCCGCGAACCCTGCCCCGGCTGGCGGCCGTGTATCACGACGCCCCCGCCCCCGTCAGGGCGCTGCTGGAATACGAAGCCGAGGACATGCTGTTCCCCGAGGTGCTGGACGGCAAGGCGAGGACGTTCGAGGCGAACGGAGACCTGGCCAAAAAAGAGCGCCATCAAGCTTTGGCAAAGGCTGTCTCCGCATTTCGACAGGCCGCCGCGGCCATGGACATCCCCGCCCCCACCACCCGCATCGCCGTCCTGCATCTGGACGGTGACAATATGGGCAAGCTGCTGGTGGGCGAGGCGGACGCCATCGCGGCCCGCTGGCGCGACGTGCTGCACCCCCAGGTCATCGATCGCCTGGGCCGGAACGGCCACCTCAAGGCCGCCGGTTGGGGCGATCTGCTGGACGCCAAACGGCTGATGGGGCCCTCGGTGCATGCCTTCATCAGTCGCGCGCTCGGGCAGTTCAGCCACCGCATCGTGCCCTGGGTGGTGGAGCAGGAGTTCTCGGGCGTCCTGATCTATGCCGGCGGCGACGACGTGTTGTGCCTGGCGCCGGCCGACGAGGCGATCCCTTTGGCCGCACGCCTGCATCAGCTTTTCTCGGCCGCCTGGGTGGTGGACACCTTGCCGCATCAGCAGGTGTGGGCCTGGCGCCGGCCAGGGTGGCGCGGCGAGGACGACCAGACCGAGGCCCGAAAACGCTTCCTCATTCCCCGCGCGGACGGGCCCGGCGCGCCGATCCGCCTGGGCGTGCCCGGCCAGCGCGTGGCGCGGCATGTCTCCGAAGACACCGACCCCCCCGCCATGGACGTGCGCGGCCTGTTGCTGCCGATGCTGGGCTCGGGCGCCAGCCTGTCGGCGGGCGTGGCCATCGGGCACTACAAGACGCCGCTGTCCGTCATGCTGTCCCGCGCCAGCGACCTGGAAACGATGGCGAAGGCCCAGGGGCGGTCTGCCATCGCCCTCGGCCACGCCTCACGGGGGGGCGTCAAGACCGGCTTTTCCCTGCCCTGGGGCGTCGCGGACGCAGACGAACCGCCCACCGCCGCCGCAACCCTCACGCAGGTCATCAAGGCCTTTCGCAAGGGAACACTGCCGGGGCGCCTGCCGTACAAGCTGCGCGACATCAGTGCGTCGGTGAATGACGCCCTCGACGTCATCGGCCGGTCCGGCCAATCCGGGAAGGACCGACAGGCGGCCGAGCAGACTCTTTTGCACGGGATGTTCAGGAGTTGTCTGGAGGGGTCCGTGCCGGACTCCGTCAAGAAGGCCGCCGAAGAGCTTTGGCTCAGGGGTGTCACTGTTGCCAGAGCCTGTCCGGACGCGGACGGCAGCGTGCATCCGGAGCACTTCGCCGACGGCTTGCTGGTGTGCCGGGAACTGGCGCGGGGTGAGTCCGCCGGGGAGGCCGAGGCATGAGCCCGAGAGATGGAACCCCGTTCCTGGTCGAACCCGTCGAACCCGTCGTGTTCGGCCCGCCCCAGTCGGGCTACGCGGGGGAGGCGCATCGCATCGCCTCGCAGTTTCCGCCCGCGCCGCGCACCTTCCAGGGGCTGGTGAGAACCCGCCTGTTGCTGGGTGCGGAGCCGCCCCTGGACCTGTCCGACCCGGCCATGGCCCCGACCCTCGCCGATCTGGTCGGCCCGCCGGCCGCGCTGCCCGAGGGATGGCAACTGACCGGGCCCTTTCCGGCGGCGCCGGACGACACGGCGGCCGAGGCGGACCAGCCGCCGCCGCTGAGCCCATGGGTGCCCACGCCCCGCTTCCTGCTCGGCCGCCGGGACGACCGGACGCCCCGACCGCCCCTGTTTGCGCGCCGGATCGCATGCGGCGGGCATCCCGTGCTGTCGGACCTGGGCGACGAGACGGCCACCCCCGCCCTGGGACGTCCGGACGCGGGGGCGGTCTCACCTCTGGGGGGCTGGATCGGGCCCGCCAATCTGCGCGCGGCGCTGGAGGGCGAGGCAGTGGGCGCCGCCGCCTGGAGCCCGCACCACTGGTGCCCCGGGCGACCGCGCTTCGTGCGGACGGAGACTCAGCCGGGTCTCGCCATCGATCCCGGAACCGGCACCGCGCAGGACAACGCCCTGTATTTCGCGCAAGCCCTGCGGTTCGCCGCCGGAAGCGGTCTGTTCGGGAGTCTGCACGGCCCGCTGGGGGCGGGCCTGCGCGAACAGGCGCTGACGGACGGCGCGGTCCAGGCCGGGCGCAAGGGCCGCCTCGCCGTGTTCCGCCCCGTCCCGGCGCTTCACCCGGACTGGACGCATGTGACGGAAGGGCATCACCTGCCGGAGTCGGTGGACGAGGAGGGCGCCCGCTTCTGGCTGGTGGCGCTGACCCCGGCCTTCCTGCCCGACCCGCGCCGGCCCCTCGACCGGGTCAACCCGGGCAGCGATGTGACCTTGGCGGTGGACGCCGCCCTGACCGGCCCGCCCCTGACCATGGGTGGGTTCGAGATGACCTCCGGCCGCCCCCGGCCCAATCGCCTGTACGTTCCGGCGGGCAGCGTCTGGCTGGTCCGCCTGCGGGGCGGCACGCCGGAGTCCCGCGCCGCCACCCTTCGCGCCCTCAACAACCATCACCCCCTGGGCGACCCGATCGAGGCCGCCATGGGGTTCGGACACACCCTCGTCGGACGGGGTCCGTTGACCACGGAGCAGGGATCATGACGATCTGGAGCAACACGGCGGTGCTGGGGCTGTACACCCTGTCGCCGACCCACTACGGCACGGGGCAGACCACGGGCGCCGTCGATCTGCCCATTGCGCGCGACGCGGCCACCGGCTTTCCGGTCCTGCCCGCCCCCGGCATCAAGGGCGTGCTGCGCGACGTGGCCGAACACACGGATGCCCTGGCCGGCAAGGTCACGGCGCTGTTCGGCGCCTGGATCGGCGGGACGGAAAGCGGAGACCTCGCCCCTGGCCTGCTCGCCTTCACAGAAGCCCGGCTGATCGCCTATCCCGCCCGCAGCCTCAGCCGGCCGTTCCTGCATGTCACCTTCCCGCTGATCCTGGAGGGGCTGATGCGGGACCTGCGCGCGACCGGGGGCAGCCTGGGTTCACCCCTCGACACCATCACGGTCTCCGAGGAGAGCGGCGCGCGGGTGGCGGACCCGGCCCTGGACGGTGAAGCGGTGATCCTGGAGGACCTGATCTACCCGGCCGAGGAGGTGACGCATGACAAGGCCGTCGAAGCCCTCGCGAACAGCCTCGCCGCGCTGATCCCGGACCACGAAACCGCCACGCGCGCCCGCCTGACCCGGGGGCTGGTGGTCATTCCCGATGCCGACTTCGCCGCGCTGATGCAATCGGCGATCCCGGTCCATGCCAGGGTCCAGCTCACCAGCATGAAGACGACCGACAGCCACAACGGCGAGAGCGGCAACCTCTGGTACGAAGAAGCGCTGCCCTCCGACTGTCTGTTCGCCGCGTTGATCGGCGAACGCCGGGCGCGCCCCGGCGGCCGCGCCAACGCCCACACTGGCAACGACCGGGCCGGGCTGGGCGACCTGATTTCCCGCGCCGACGCCTTCGGCGTCCTCCAGATCGGCGGCAACGAGACCGTAGGCCAGGGCCTGTGCCTGGGCACGCTCCTTGCCGGCCAGACCGGGAGGGCCGCGCCATGACCGCCCCGCTCTCGCACCGGAACCTGAGCTCAGCCCGGGCGCGGTTCGCCTATGCGGAAACCGTGCATTGGCCGGATCGCTGGCGACCGGAAGCCACCGCACGGGTCCAGGGCCTGCCGATCCAGATGCGGACCCAGGGACTGCTGGTCACGCTGGCGATGCTGACCGGCGGCGGCGACGATGGCCAGAAGGCTTTCAAGGGGGTTGATGACACCCTGGCCCGCACCCTGACGACCTGGCTGCTGGTCGAAGCGCCGCACCGCCCCTTGGGCCGGGCCGGCGCCAAGGCGCAGCCGTTTCCCGCCGATCTGCTGGACATCCTGACGAAGGCGCCGCGCGCCGATTACGCGGCCGCGCAGCGCGAGGCGATCCTGTTGCTCGACCAGATCAAGATCTTCGCCAAGGCCCTGCCCCGGACAAGGACCTAGCCGATGTGCGAATTTCCGTTGACCCCGGGCGGCCCCGACGCCCGCCGCATCGTCGCGTCCTGGATCACCGCCGCCGAGGCCAACCCCGGCCTGGTGTGGGACCGCTATCTGCCCCTTTGGCAGGGCGATACGCGGTACCCCAAGTCCAAAAACAGGTCCGGCAAGACGGACGGGACCCCCACGAAACAGGCCCTGGACCGCTTCGTCGAGGACCGCCAACGCGCCGGTCATGCGGGCAAGCCCTGGATGCTTGAACAGGGCGCGCGCCAGCGCCGCGCGCTGGAGGCCCTGGCCCGGCGGTCGGGCCGGGTGCTCACCATGGTCGAGGCGCGGACGCTCTCGCGCTTCGTGACCGGCCTGGGGGCCGACCATCCGACCGACAACGGCTTCCGGTTCGACCCGTCCAGCGGGCTGCCGTTTCTGCCCGGATCGGCGGTCAAGGGCCTCTGCCGCCGCGCGGCCGAGCTGGAGGGACGAAGCCAGGCCGACCGTGACGCATGGTTCGGACCGGACCTGACCCACACCGCCGTGACGGCCGCCCAGGGCGGGGTGAGTTTCTTCGATGGTGTCCCGTTGCACTGGCCGTCCCTGGCGGTCGACGTGGTCACGAGTCACCACCCGACCTATTACCGCACCCTGACCGAAAAGGACGGGTTCAGACGCAAGCCGCCCACCGAAACGGAAGACCCGGTGCCGGTGCCGTTCCTGACGGTGGACGCCGGCGCGGTCTTTTCCATCCCGCTGCTCAGCCGCGCGGCCGAGGCCGAGGCCGTCGCCTCGCTGCTGGTCACGGGTCTGTCCTGGCTGGGCCTCGGCGCCAAGACGGCGGTCGGCTACGGCATCATGGACGCAAAGGTCGCGGACTAGGCCCCGCACAGGGGGTTGGCGGAGGGAGTGGGTCTGGGATCGAATGGTCTCTGGGGGGTGGAAGGCGTTCAGGACACAACTGCCCGGAAAGGCTTTGATCTTTTGTAACGCGTATGCAAAAGACTGGAACCGTGCAAGGTGCGGCATGCGCATCCAGAAGGGGGGGGGGGGAGGGGGCGGCATGGTCAAGGATTGGGCATGGCTCCGACCATGTCATGGGTTCACTTGGCATTTTGAACCAATGCGCTCGCAGAGGCCCGGCTTACGGATCCGAACACTTCTGATTGTCCTGCTCGGCGTCATCATGAGTCTGCGAGACACACCGCCTGTCCTGGCGTCGGAAAGCCTTCGTCCCGCCCTGTTGTTCCACACCGATGTCGCCCTGGGGGAGCAGGGCGCCGGGTACTTCGAATTGGCCGCCGTCGGCGCCCAAGCCTTCGCGGCGTCGGCCGATACGCCAGTGCCGATGATCTTTCCGCGCGACGTGGCCGGCGACGCCCGCGATTCCGACGGCGCACTGGCCACCACCCGATTCGCGCTGGAGCAGGGTTATACCGCCGTCGTCGGTGCCGGATTCAACTATGCCGGCCCGTTCGCGGCGCTGGCGCCGGAGTATCCCGACGTCCGATTTGTCCTGATCGACGCCGTCGTGGATGCGCCCAACGTCGAGTCCGTCCTGTTCCGCGAGGAGCAGGGTTCATATCTGGTCGGTATTCTGGCCGCGCTGTTCAGCGACGCCGGTCACATCGGCTTCGTGGGAGGGTGGGACGCTCCCATCATCCGCAAGTTCGGCTGCGGCTTCATTCAGGGGGCGCTGTCCGTTCGGCCCGACATCACGGTTGATGTCGCCATGATCGGTCACACACCCCAGGCGTTCTATCAGGCCGACGAGGGCGAACGTCTGGCCGGAGCGATGTTCGACGCCGGGGCGGATGTGGTCTACCACGCCGCCGGGCAAAGCGGCGATGGCGTCATCCGCGCCGCCCTTGACCATGATGCGTACGCCATCGGCGTGGACATCAACCAGAACGGGGGCGCGCCGGGCCATGTGCTGACTTCGATGCTCAAGCGCGTGGACATCGCCGTGTTCTCCAGCCTGCAACGCATGGCGCGCGGAACATGGTCCGCCGGCCTGACGGTGCTGGGCCTGAGCGAAGGGGGCGTGGACTGGGCGCTTGATCGCCACAACGTTCAGCTTGTGTCGGAACGGATGCACACCGCAGTCGAGAACGCGGAGTTCGACATTCGGACCGGTGTCATAAACGTCGCTGTCCATACCGAAGAGGACGGCTGTCCGGTGCATGACTTCGACACCGATGGCGACGCGGCCGACAGCGAGCCACGGCCATGAAGATCAATGTCGCCCGCACGCTGCGCCTGTCCATGATCGCCATGGTGCTCTTGATCGCCGTTGGCGCGACGGTTTCGGCGGTCTCCTTCCACCAGATCACATCACGCCTGAAGGTGGTCACGGGCGAGGGGCTGCCAACCTTCAAGCAGGCGGGCACCATCAACAACCTGGTTCGTCGCATCCAGCGAATCGCCCATACCCTTCCGACCAGCGCCGGAGCCTTCGAGACCGAAACGGCGGTCTTCCGCTTGCGCGATTTGACGGATGATCTGCGTGTGGCCATCCAGGCCCTGGATCCGTTTCGGGTGCCGATCGCGGAAAAGGCGCGGATGCAGGCCAGCCTGACCCTTGTTGAACGGACCATCGATCATCTCCATGGCCTCAAGCAGCGTCAGGCCAACCGTCGCGGCCAGCTAGAGGACGGTCTGTCAGCTTTGCGTGCGGCGCGGACCAACCTGATGTTCGGGGTTGTTGGCGCCGATGGCACGCGCGCCCAACCGGATCTGGCGCGTCGCCTGATGCGCCTGGTCGACATCACAAATCTGGCCATGGTCGAGACCGATCCTTCGGCAGCGGCGGCCTACCGCAACCGGTTCGAAGCCACGCGGCGCGATCTGCTGGACGACCCAGCCCTGTCCGACCGCCTGCGCCAGGCCGTGCGAACGGAAACGGCCCAACTGGCGCCGCTGTTCGAGGCCCGCCTGGAAGAACTGTTGCTTGACCTACGCATCGCCGCGGCCATCGAGCGGTTGGTCATCATGGAACGCCTGGTGGCGCAGGTCGAGGCCATTACGGACGACATCGCCACCCTGACCCGAACCGAGGTCCGCGCGGCCGAGACCCTGGCCGAAACGCGCACCCGAATCGTCATGATCGTCGCCGGGCTGTCGCTGATACTGGCGCTGGCGGCGCTGGTCTATGTCAACCGGAGGGTGGTCTCGCGCATGCGTGCGGTGCAGACCATGATGCAGGACCACATGGCCGGACAGCGCGACGCGCCCGCGCTGGGCGGCAACGACGAAATCACCGACATGGCGCGCAGCTTCCACCATTTCGTCCAGGCAACCGACGGCCGCGCGGTCGAGGTGCGCCGCCAGGGCGACCTGATCCGGGCCGTGCTGGACAGCATGACGGTCGGCGTGGCGGCCTATGACGCCGAGCTGCGGCTGATGGCCTGGAACCGCCAGTTCGTCAAAATCCGCGACTATCCGGAAAACCTGATCCACCAGGGGGCCGCGTTAGAGGACCTGATGGCCTATGACATCGCGCGCGGCGAATTTGGTCCCGGCGATCCGGATCGTCTGCTTGCCGAGGTGGTGGAGACCGCTAGGCGGTTCGAACGCCACGCCTTCGAACGCCAGCGCCCCGACGGCTCGTTTTTCGAGGTGCGCGGCGGCCCCATCGCCGGTGGCGGCTTCGTCTCCACCTTCGCCGACATCACCGAGCGCAAGCGCACCGAACGCGCCCTGACCCTGGCCATGGAGGAAAACCGCCGGCAGACGGAACGCTTCCGCAACCTGACCACCAACCTGCCGGCGATGATCTTCCAGTTCGAATTCCTTCGCCCCGGCCTGCCCCTGATCACCTATGCCAGTCCCTACATGCGCGACGTCTTCGATCTGGGCGAGGCGGACGAGGCGGTCCTGACCCGACGTGTCATTTCCAGCGTCCATTTGGAGGACCGCGCCCGCGTGCGCACGGCCCTGAACGAGGCGGAGAACTCGCGGGGATACTTCCACGAAACCTTCCGGATCCGGGGCAAGGGTGGCGACGAGCGTTGGGTCGAAGCGGCAGCACGCCCGCACCGCTCGGCCAGCGGCGCCTATCGCTGGGACGGCCTGGGCCTGGACATCACCGAACGCCGCGCCGCTGAAGAGGCCGTGCGCGAAAGCCGGGAAACCCTGATGGCGGTCATGGAAAGCTCGCCCGTGGGCGCCACCATCGTGCGCGACGGCGGCGACCGCATCACCTACGCCAACCCGGCGATGGCAACGCTGTTCGGGCGCAACCGCGAAGAGCTGTTAGAGATGCCGCCGCATGAACACTATGCCGACCCGGCGGAGCGCGAGGCCATCACGGTCCGCTTCCGCGCCGGCGAAACCATCCTGAACGAAGACGTCACCCTGAAGCGGGCCGACGGCACTCCGGTCCATACCCTGCTGACCCTGGCGCCGGCCGGGGACTGGGGGCACCACTTCGGCTGGGTCTATGACATCACCGAACGCAAGCAGGCCGAAAACGCCGTGCGCGCCAAGGTGGAGGAGCTGGAGCAGTTCAACCGCGTGGCCGTGGGGCGTGAGTTGCGCATGATCGCGCTGAAGCGAGAGATCAACGCCCTGTGCGAGGCCCGGGGCGAGGCGCGCCGCTATGAGATTCCCGAGGACGAGGGCACCGAACCGGCGGGCACGGAGGCCGGCGCGCGATGATCGATTACCGCTCCATCGCCCTGATGCTGCCCGTCGTCACGCTGGTCTGTGTGCTGGGCATGGTTCTGTATCAGGCCGCCGCCCCGCGCTCGCGCAGTCTGCGGTTCTGGACGGCCGGCTTTATCGTGATCGGGCTCGCGCTGGCAATCATCGTGTCGCGCCCGATCATCCCGATGCTGATCTCGGCGCCGATGGGCAATCTCACGGCCTACGCCGGCGAGGTTCTGATCTGTCTTGGACTGAGGCTGTTCTTCGGTCGCTCCACCAACCTGGTATGGCCGTGGGTGCTTACCATTCTCCTCACGCTTGGCAATGCCGCCTGCGTTGTTCTTGATCTGCCCCACGAAAGGCTGTCGATAGCAAACTTGGGTCATGGTGTATTTACGGGGTGGCTTGCTCTTGAATTTTTGCGCGGCCGCGGCAATAATAGAATTCGCTTGGTCGCCGCTTTTATTAGTGGAAGCGTCGCAGCATATTTCATTACATCTTCTGTATATTATTCAAATCACCTGTCTGCGCCGGAAATATTTGGCCCCCATATCTTCGGCGGGCCAGCCTATCTGATCTCGGCCGTCTGGATCATCGCGCTGAGCTTCCTGCTGCTGACCATGGCCGCGCTTCGCACCAATCAAACGATCCAGGCGCAGAAGGCCACCCTGGGCGCCGCGCTGGATGCCCTGGCCGAAGGCGTGGTCACCCATGATGCCCAGGGCACCATCACCAGCGCCAACCGCGCCGCCACCGAGATTCTGGGGCTGCCCGAAGCGGATCTGGTCGGTCGCGGTATCCTGGATGCGCGCTGGCAGGCCGTGGCGGCGGACGGGACGGCGCTGGCGGACGAGGCGTTCCCGGCCCTTCATACCCTGCGCACCGGGCAACCGGTGCGAAACGCCACAATGGGCCTTACTGGGCCGGACGGCGGCCGCCGCTGGGTGTCGGTCAACACCGCCCCGGTGGCGCGGACCGACTTCGGGGCCGCGCGCGATACGGTCGTCGTCACGTCGTTTTCCGACATCACGGACCGCCTGACCCGCGAAGCCGACCTGGAACAGTCGCGCGCCGATCTGGCCCGCTCGCTGGCCGATCTGACCTTCACCCAGGAGACCATGGACAACAGCGTCGATGGCGTCTTCTGGGTTCGGGCCGCCGACGGCACGCTGGCCTATGCCAACAATGCCGTGGCCCGCAAGCTGGGCTACAGCCGGGACGCGCTGGCGGCCATGACCTGGGCAGACATCGACGTCGTCCTGACCGTGGACGCGCTCTCGGCCCGTGTGGCGGACAAGGGCGAAGACGGCTTCGCGGCGCTGGAAAGCCGCCACCGCACGCGCTCCGGTCGCCTGATCGAGGTGGAGTTGAACGCCCGCCAGGGCTGGCGCGACGGCGAGGCCCTGCTGATCATCTCGGCCCGCGACGTCAGCGAACTGGCCGCGCTCAGCCGCAACTTCGTGGCCCTGATGGTCACTACGCAGGACTATATCTCCATCACCGACGCCGAACAGCGTTTCATCGGCGGCAGTCAGGCCCTGGCGCGGCTGGCCGGGCTGGCGTCGTGGCGGGACCTGTTGGGCAAGACCGACGCCGATCTGTTTCCCTCGGACCAGGCGGCCGTCTTCATGGCGGAGGAACGCCGCATTCTGGACGGCGATATCCCTGGCCTGGACATGGAACGCACGGTGCCAAACAACGCCGGCGAGACACGCTGGATTCATTCCCAGAAATACCCCATCCGCGATGACCGGGGGGCCATCGTCGGCTTGCTGGCCATCACGCGCGACATCACCGCCCGGCGAGAGGCGGAAGAGGCGCTGAACCGCAACCGCCTGCTGCTGGAAAGCGTGTTGGAGAACAGTCCGGCCCTGATCTATGCCAAGGACGCGGACGGGCGCTACATCTTCGTCAACCGCCAGTGGGAGGAGAAGTTCGGCCGTCGTCGCGAGGCGACCATCGGCCACACGGATGCCGATCTGTTCCCGCCCCGAACCGCCGACATCTTCCTCGCCAACGACCGAGCGGCGATCGCCGCGGGCCACGCCATGCAGTTCGAGGAAACGACGCCCGATGTGGATGCCGACACCGTCCTGCTGTCGATCAAGGTGCCCCTGATCGCCCCGTCCGGCGCGCGCGAGGGCCTGTGCGGCATCGCCACCGACATCGCCGATCGCAAGCGCATCGAACAGCAACTCTCGGCCCAGGTCTCGGAACTGGCGGACGCCCGGCGGGCCACGCTGAACATGATGTCCGATCTGGCCGAGGAACGCCGCCTGGCAGAGGACCTGCGCGCCCGCGCCGAGGCCGCCAACCAGTCCAAGTCCGCCTTCCTGGCGGCCATGAGTCACGAAATCCGCACGCCCATGAACGGCGTCATCGGCATGATCGACCTGCTGTCCACGACCGAGATGGGCGACGACCAGCGCGGCATGGTCAATACGGTGCGGGAGTCGGCCTTCTCACTGCTCCACATCCTCAACGACATTCTCGATTTCTCCAAGATCGAGGCCGGCAAGCTGACCCTGGAATCGATTCCGCTGTCCATCGGCGCCATCATGGAGGGGGTCACCGAAACCCTGCTGTCCACGGCCACGCGCAAGGGTGTTCAGTTGTCGCTGTACATCGACCCGACCGGGCCGCAAAGCGTCCTGGGCGACCCGGTGCGGCTGCGTCAGATTCTGTTCAATCTGGTCGGCAACGCCATCAAGTTCACCAGCACCACCCAAGAGCGTCTGGGCCGCGTCGGTCTGCGCGCCGACGACCTGGGGCCGGAGCGTGACGAGGCCGGCCGCGAAACCGGGCGGGCGATGGTCGCCCTCTCGATCATCGACAACGGCGTCGGCATGTTGCCCGAGGCGCAGGCCCAGTTGTTTACCCCCTTCACCCAGGCCGACCAGTCCACAACCCGGCGCTTCGGCGGCACCGGACTGGGCCTGTCCATCTGCAAGACGCTGACCGATCTGATGGGCGGCACTATCACCTTGGACAGTGCGGAGGGCCGGGGCTCCACCTTTACCGTCACGCTGCCGTTCCGGATCGCGGACAATGAAGCGGGTGAGGCGGACATCGACCTGTCCGGTGTGCGGGTGCTCCAGTGTCCCCGCTTCGCCGATACCCGCGAGGCGGTGGAGCGCTATTGCCGCGCCGCCGGCGCGACCGTGGCCAGCGTCGACCGGCCGGACCGGGTCGCGGCGCGCGCGGACGACGCCGACATCATCGTGCTGACCGACGCCTGGGGCATCGCGGAACGCGATGCGGTCGTGGAGGCGGTCCGGGCCACCGCCGACCGCGCCCGCTTCGTGCTGCTGAGCGCGGACCGGTCTGCGAAGCGCGGGCTGGTGGCGCCCGACACGGTGGTGGTCGAGGCAAGGCCCATGCTGCGCTCCAGCTTCCTGCGCGCGATGGCCACCGCCGCCGGCCGCATGAGCCCGGCGGTGGACGACAGCGCGCTTCCCGCCGACGCCGACCTCGACGGGGCGAGCGCCGCGCCCACCGCCGGCGCGGCCCGCACCGAGGGCCGGCTGATCCTGGTCGCCGAGGACAACCCCACCAACACGGACGTCATCGGCCGCCAACTCGCCCTTCTCGGCTATGCCTGCGAGACGGCCGAAAACGGTCAGGAGGCGCTGACCCTGCTGGAAACCGGCGGACACGCCCTGCTGCTGACCGACTGCCACATGCCGGTGATGGATGGGTTCGAACTGACCGAGACCATCCGCCGGCGCGAATCCGGCGGTTTGGTGCACCTGCCGATCATCGCCATCACCGCCAACGCCTTACAGGGCGAGGCAGAACGCTGCCTGTCCTGCGGCATGGACGATTACATGGCCAAGCCGCTGGAGATGGCCCGCCTGCGCGAGGTGCTGGCCCGCTGGATGCCGGGGCGCGCGGCGGCCACCGCGAAGGCGCACCGCGACGAAACGGGCGCGCCCGACGCCACCGAGTCGGCGCAGGAACTACCCTCGTCAGAGGTGATCGATCTGCGGGCGCTCACCGATGTCTTCGGCGACGACGCGGCGACCATCGGCGAGATTCTGGACGCCTTCATCGACCCCGCCCGGGCCATTGCCGCCGAACTGGACGCCGCCGTGACGGCGGGAAACGCCGACGGCGTCAATGCGGCCGCGCACAAGCTGAAATCCGCCGCCCGCTCCATCGGCGCCCACGCCCTGGCCGAGTTGTGTCAGGCCCTTGAAAACGCCGGAAAAGTCACCAGCCTTCCCGAAATCCAGCAGGAATATTCGGGCTTCTCTCCGGAACTGGAAAAAGTTATTCATGAGATCCGCGCCAGACGCGCGCCACCCGCCGCCGCTCCCCCCTCAGAATGACCGCAGAAAGCGCCATCATGACGACAGAGCCCCCGCCGCTGGCCGATCTGCGCTGCCTTGTCGTGGACGACGAGGCCTTCATGCGGACCTTGATTACGCGCATTCTGGGTGGATTGGGCGCCAGGGACGTGCGCGCCTGCGAGGATGGACAGGCCGCACTGGTGGTTGTCGGCGACGGCGTCGATGTCGTTCTGTGTGACCTGAACATGCCCGGCATGGACGGCATCGAGTTCCTGCGCCATCTGGCGGGGATGAACTATGACGGCGCCGTCGTGCTGATCAGCGGCGAGGACGAACGCGTCCTTCAGACCGCCAAGACCCTGGCCCAGGCCCACGAACTGCGTGTTCTGGGCGCGGTCGCCAAGCCGGTCACGCCGGCCGCGCTGGGGACCCTGCTGAAGGACGCCACCCGCCCGACCACCCGGCGCGCCGGGCCGCGGGCGCCCATTGATCCCGTGGCCGTCGAGGAACTGCGCGAGGCCATCGCGTCCGATCAGTTGACGGTCTTCTTCCAGCCCAAGGCTCGGGTCTCTGATCGGGTCGTCGTCGGGGTCGAATCGCTGGTTCGCTGGCGCCATCCGGAACGCGGTCTGGTGCCCCCGGTCGCCTTCGTCGGCGTGGCCGAAGAGGCCGGCCTGATCGACGCCATGACCGACGTCGTCTTCCGTCAGGCCGTGGCGCAGGGCGGACGCTGGCGCGCGCGCGGACTGGACCTGAAGGTGGCGGTCAACATCTCGGTCGACTCGCTAGGCCGCTACGACCTGCCGGACACGCTGGTGGGCATCGCCGCGGATGCCGGCCTGCCGCCCTCCCAGATCATGCTGGAGGTCACCGAGAGCCGCCTGATGGCCGACATCAAGAGCCCGCTGGAGGTGCTGACACGCCTGCGAATGAAGGGCGTCGGGCTGTCCATCGACGACTTCGGCACCGGCCACTCCTCGCTGGAACAACTGCGCCGCATTCCCTTCACGGAACTGAAGATCGACCGTGCGTTCGTGCACGGCGCGGCGCGCGACAAGGCGGCGCGCGCGATCCTGGAATCAAACGCCTCGCTGGCGCAGAGCCTGGGCATGACCACCGTCGCCGAGGGCGCCGAGGACCAGGCCGACGTCACCCTGGTCGCCGCGCTGGGCATCGACCTGATCCAGGGCCACTTCTTTGCCAAACCCATGCCGGCCGAGGACTTCGACGACTGGCTGGCGGACTGGCGTGGCTGAGTCCGGATCGGCCCCGCCCGACCGGGAGACGCCCCGACCCGACCTGATCTGCCATCCGCTGCCAATGGACCGGGGCAAACAAAAAGGCTCAAATAGCGTTAGCTGTGCATTCCCGGATTTGGCATCATGAAGGACACCGAACGCGGGCAGCGGGCATGGATCGGGACACGTTTTTGGTTTGGCTGTTGAGCGGCACCCGGGGCAGCACCACCCATTTCGTTTGGCTCAAATAGCGTTCGCTATGCATTCCCGGATTTGGTATCATGAAGGATACCGAACGCGGGAGGCGGGCATGGATCGGGACACGTT
>NZ_WIVE01000048.1 GCF_009601025.1 Roseospira navarrensis
AACGTGTCCCGATCCATGCCCGCCTCCCGCGTTCGGTATCCTTCATGATACCAAATCCGGGAATGCATAGCGAACGCTATTTGAGCCATTATTATTAATGAACCTTGGGAACGTTTGGGGTCCGGGGGTTGACAACTGATGAACCAGGCGTATTCTCCTCATCACCGACGCGCCGCCATCCACGACGATCTGGGCAGTGGCGCCCCGACATTGTCCCCGGGACCAGCGACCCCGGGGATGCACGGTCCGGCCCGCCGCTGCGACAGGCGGGCGACACGCTGACGCGAATAATGGCGGCGGCTGTCATTTTACTGACACGGTGGCTGGCTGAGCCGGCCGCGTCGTCACCAAGCGGACCGCTTCATCGCTCGACAGAACAGGGAACGAGGGAACGATGACAGACGCATCCGTCTCCCCCATCCGGAGGAATGCCCCGGAAACGCCGACCCCGAAGGGTCCGGCCGTCACGCTGCGCCGCCCCACCGGGGACGACGGCGCCACCATCTGGACGCTGGCCCGCGACAGCGGCAAGCTGGACCTGAATTCGCCCTACGCCTACATGATGATGGGGCATTTCTTCCCCGAGACCTGCGTGCTTGCGGAACTGGACGGGGAGCCGGTGGGCTCCGTGGTCGGGTTCGCGCCGCCGGCCCGGCCGAACGCCCTGTTCGTCTGGCAGGTCACGACCACCGAACGGGTGCGTGGCCAGGGCCTTGCCTCCCGCATGATCGAGCATCTGCTGTGGAACGCCCCGCTGAAGGGTCAGGCCCGCTGGCTGGAAGCGACGGTGACTCCGTCCAACGAGCCGTCGGCCCGCCTGTTCCAGGGCATCGCCCGCCGGCATGGCGTGACCTGCGAGGTGGCGCCCCTGTTCGAGGAGAGCGCGTTCCCGCCGCCGGCCGAGGCCGACTCTGGGTTCGAGGCCGAACACCTGTTCCGAGTCGGCCCGCTGCGCCAGGCGAAAGCGGCCTGATCCCGGCGCCCGGCCGCGCGGCACGGCCCACCTCATTCATCTTTTTCGCCAACAGGTGCGAGACAACATTATGACTTCCCCCACCCTGGACGTGTTCGAGCGTCACGAGTCGGCCGTTCGCAGCTATGTGCGGTCCTTCCCCGACGTCTTCACGACCGCCAAGGGCCATCTCGTCCGCAGTGAAAGCGGGCGCGAGTACATCGATTTTTTTGCGGGCGCCGGTGCGCTCAACTACGGGCACAACGACGACGGCATGAAGGCCGCGCTGCTTGAGTACATCTCCGGCGACGGCATCGCCCACGCGCTCGACATGGGCACCACGGCCAAGGCCCGCTTCCTGGAGCGCTTCCACGAGGTGCTGCTCGCCCCGCGCGGGCTGGAGCATCGGGTTCTGTTCCCTGGCCCGACCGGCACCAATGCCGTGGAGACCGCGCTGAAGCTGGCCCGCAAGGTCACCGGCCGCGAAAAGATCGTCAGCTTCACCAATGCCTTCCACGGCATGACGCTGGGCTCGCTGGCGGTCACCGGCAACAGCTTCAAGCGGGGCGGCGCCGGCCTGCCGCTGGACAACACGGTGTTCATGCCGTTCGCCGACTTCCTGGACGAAGGCTTCGACAGCCTGTCCTACCTGGAGCGGATGCTGGAGAACGGCGGCTCCGGCATGGACCTGCCGGCGGGCGTGATCGTCGAGACGGTGCAGGGCGAGGGCGGCATCAACGCCGCGTCCTTCGGCTGGCTGAAGCGGCTGAATGATCTTTGCGCCCGCTGGGATCTGCCGCTGATCGTGGACGACATCCAGGCCGGCTGCGGCCGGACCGGCCCGTTCTTCAGCTTCGAGCCGGCCGGCATCAAGCCGGACATCATCTGCCTGTCCAAGTCGCTCAGCGGCTACGGCCTGCCCATGGCCCTGGTGCTGGTGCGCCCGGACATGGACCTGTTCGGCCCGGGCGAGCACAACGGCACCTTCCGCGGCAACTCCATGGCGTTCGTCACCGCCACCGAAGCCCTGCGCTTCTGGGAGGACGACACCCTGACCCAGGACGTGCTGCGCAAGGGCGAGATCGTGCAGGAGGCGCTGGAGGCGATGGCCGCCAAGCATCCCGACCTGAAGCCGGATGTGCGTGGGCGCGGCCTGATGCGCGGCCTCGGCCTGGGTGCCGAGGGCGCGGCCAACGCGGTGTGCGCCGAGGCGTTCAAGGGCGGCGTCATCATGGAGACCTCGGGGCCGGCCTCCGAGGTGGCCAAACTGCTGCCGCCGCTCACCATCCCCGAGGCGGCGCTGCGCCAGGGGCTGGATGTGATGGCGAAGGCCGTGGACACCGTGGCGGAGCGCATCGCCAAGGATCAGCCCGCCGCCGCCTGACGGCCTGAGTCCGACTCCGGGGACCCTGCCCGCATGACCCTTGTCAGGGCGCGGGCGGGGTTCTTTTTTTGGGTATTCGACGACCTGACAGAGGGATTACAAAAACAATGATTATCAAGCATTTGAAGGATCTGGTTGGCACGGGCGCCGAGGTGGACGGCGGCAACTGGGTCAGCCGCCGGTTCCTGGTGCGCAAGGATGGCTGCGGGTTCTCGTTCCATGACACGGTCATCAAGGCCGGCACCGAGACCTTCATCCACTACGCCAACCACCTGGAGGCCGTGTACTGCGTGGCCGGCAACGGTGAGATCGAGGACCTGGAGACCGGCGCGGTGCATCCCATCAGCGACGGCATGCTGTATGTCCTGAACGGGCACGAGCGCCACAAGCTGCGCGGCGGTTCCGAGGACATGCGCATGGTCTGCGTCTTCACCCCGCCGCTGACCGGCCGCGAGGTCCACGACGAGAACGGCGTCTATCCGGTTTTGACAGACGATTGAACCAACTCTATCGCCCTGTTGCGAAAGGACTGGAACCCGTCCGCCGCCTGAGGGAGACTGTCGGAAGCGCCCGGATGCCCGTCCGGGCGCCCGGCAGCCATTTCGACAGGCGGGAGACAGGGCAATGAGCGATCGGGCGGGGTGGCGGCGGCGGCAAATGCTGCGGGCCGCCGGGTGTGGACTGGGCCTCGCGGCCCTGATGGCCGGCGGGCTCGGTGTGGCGCTGCCGGCCGGGGCGCAGACGGCCCAGGACCCGGCCGGGTTCGTGTCGGCATTCAGCGGGCGGGCCAGCCTGACGAACGAAAACGGCGTCCGCACCCTTCAAACCGGCATGGCGATCTACCACGGCGACCATGTGGTGACGGGCGAGGGCGCGCGGGCCACCGTGCGGCTGGACAGCGGCGTGGTGGTGACCGCCGGTGCGACCTCTGACATGCAGATCGCCGCCAACACGGCGTCGTCCTACGGCTGGCGCAGCATGGTCCGGGTGCGCGCCGGCATCGTCCGGGTCGAGTTCTCGCCCGATACGCCGGTGGACGGCGTGACGGTGGAAACCGACACCGCGCATGTGAACACCCAGTACGGCCATGCAGTGATCGAGGTGTCGCCGATGCTCACCCGCGTGGTGGCCACGGAAGGGCGCATCCTGGTCAGCGGCGCCGACGGGCCGGAGCGGTCCGTTGCCGTGCTGGGGCCGGGCAAGGGCGTGGATGTCGCCCGGCTGCAAAGGGCCTATGATCCCATGCCGTGGCCCACGGGCCTCATCCAGTCCTTCGTGCAGCGGACGGCCTATCGCTGACCCGTTCCCCGACCCCACACCGGACCGACCCTTCCATGCTCACGCAAGCGTTCGAAACCGCCTGGAGCGCGTATCTGGGCGCGGGTTCCCTTTTGCCGCCGTCCCCGCCGCCGGTCACGCCCCGCCGGGTGGCGGACCTTGCCGACGTCCTGGACCGCGAGGCGATTGCGGCCGTGGTGCTCGATGCCTATGGGGTCCTGCACACAGGCTCGGACGTGGTGCCCGGGGCGGCGCAGGCCATCGAGGACGTGCGGCGGCGTGGGCTGCCCATCCGGATCCTGACCAACGACGTCACCCATGAGCCCGCCGGGGTCGCCGCCGGGCTGCGGCGGCGCGGGCTTGACATCCGGGCCGACGAGGTGGTGTCGGGCCGGGACCTGCTGCCCGAAGCGATCGCCGCCATCGGCGGCGGGGCCGGGTGGGGCGTGGTCGCGATCCATCCGGACGCCATCGTGGCGCGGTTCCCGGATCTGTCGGTGATGGAGGATCTGGCCGGCACGGACCCGGCCGCGTGGGACAGTCTGGACGGTTTTGTTCTGGTGGACTGCTTCCACTGGTCTCGCGCCGATCTGGCGGTGTTCGGTCAGATCATGGCGCGCCGGCCGCGTCCGCTCGTGATCCCGAACCCGGACGTGACCTGCCCCTACGACGGGGCCTGCACCATCGAGCCCGGGGCGCTGGGGCTCGCCGCCGCGCGCGATCACGGCGTGGCCGTGCGGTTCCTCGGCAAACCCTTTCCCCCGATCTATGATCGCCTCAAGGCCGCGTTCCCGGGCGTTCCGGCCGAGCGGCTGCTCATGGTGGGCGACAGTCCCCATACCGACATCCTCGGGGCACGGGGGGCCGGGCTGCGGTGCCTTCTCGTGGAAAGCGGCCTGCTGGCCGGACAGGACGCAACGCGGCGCTTCACGGAAAGCGGCCTGTGGCCGGAGTTCATCGCCCCGGCCATCGGGGCGGCGACGGTGACGGCGTCCGTCTAGATGCGTTTTGATCGCCCGGCCGCCCCCGCCCATCCCCAGACCACCCAGGGGTATTGACCTCTCCCGTTCGTTTTCAGGCACCACCATAACCGCAGGCTTCGTGCTGTCATGGCGGCATGGTATGCTCGGGCGCGCCCTTGGCGTGCGCCCTGATGGTCTGTGAGCGCAATCCGGGCCGGGTCGGCCCGCAACTTAATGCAGCCACACGGTCCTTGACTTCCATTTACAGGCTTCATGTTGACCCTCAAACATGTATTTGAGCCGCGAGATCACCGGACATGGTGTATTGACGCGTTGTTTGGCGAGTGTCACGAAGTGGTCTTACTCTCGACGTGATGCGATGGCGATGCCGATGGCTGGGCGGGGAGGGGACTCGGCCGACGGTCGCGCAACCGCCGGGTCGGCGCCAAGGAAAACGAGACGGTTGGACACGACATGCGACTGAAGAACATCAAGATCGGCGTCAAGATCTGGCTGCCGACCCTCATCGCCGCCGTTGGCATGGTCATTCTGTCCTGGGTGTCGGTCACGCTCATCCGGGCCGAGGTGATGGAGGAACGGATCGGCAAGGTGCGCGCGCTGGTGGAGGCGGCCGGCGCGGTCACGGCCGGGTTCCACGCCCGGGCCGAGGCGGGCGAGATGACGGAGGCGGAGGCCCGGGTGCGGGCGCGCGATGCCCTGCGGGACATTCGATACGAGAACGGCGCCGAGTACGTGTTCGTCTATGACTTCGAGGGCGTCGGGCAGGTGATGGGTCCGCGTCCCGAGTGGGAGGGAACCAACAAGCTCGACCTGAAGGACGCCAACGGCAAGCCGATCATCGCGGCCCTGATCGAGGCCGCCCGCAAGGGCGGCGGCACCGTCGAGTACTGGTTCCCGCGCGCCGGTTCCGAAACGCCCGAACCCAAGGTGTCCTGGGCCGCCCCCTTCGCGCCCTGGGACTGGATGATCGGCACCGGGGTTTATGTCAGCGACGTGGATGCGGCCGTCTGGAATGCCGCGTGGCGTCTGTTCGCCGTGGCGGCGGGGGTGCTGGTCGCGGCAGCCGGTCTCGCGCTGGTCATCATCCGCAGCCTGACCCGGCCGCTGGCCCACCTGCGCGCGGCCATGACCGCGCTGGCCGGCGGCAGCACCGAGGTCACCATCCCGGACACAGACCGCAAGGACGAGATCGGCGAGATGGCCGCGGCGGTGCAGGTGTTCGAGGACAACGCCCGCAAGGTCGAACGCCTGCAGGCGGCCCAGGCGGCCGAGCAGGAACGGAACGCCGCCCGTGTCCGCAACGAGATGCAGGCGCTGACCCATGCCCTGGAGGAGGAGGTCTCGCTCGCCATGGAGCAGGTCCTCACCCGGTCCGGCGCCATGCACGACGCGGCGGAGGGGATGGTTTCGTCGGTGTCGGAGACCGAACGCATGGCCGAGGCGGCTGCCACCTCCTCGCGCGGGGCCTCCGCCAACGTGGATGCGGTCGCGGCGGCGTCGGAGCAGCTCTCGCATTCCATCGCCGAAATCAGCACCCAGGCCGTGGGCGCGGCCGACCTGGCGCGACAGGCCGTGGAGCAGACGGCGACGACCAACGCCCGCATCGGCGGGCTGGCCGAGGCGGCCGACGCCATCGGCAAGATCGTGGACCTGATCCGGGACATCGCCAACCAGACCAATCTTCTCGCCCTGAATGCCACCATCGAGGCGGCCCGCGCCGGCGAGGCCGGCAAGGGCTTCGCCGTGGTCGCCAACGAGGTCAAGACGCTGGCCAACCAGGCATCCAAGGCGACCGAGGACATCGCGCAGCAGATCGGCGAGATCCAGTCGGCCACGCACGAGGCGGTCACCGCCATCAGCGGCATCGGCACCGTGATCGAGACTTTGAGCGAGACCTCGGCCGCCATCTCCGCCGCCGTGGAGGAGCAGACCGCCGCGACCGGCGCGATCAGCCACAACGCCCAGGAGGCGTCGCGGGGCACCGTGGAGTCCACGGACAACATCGGGGCGGTCACGTCCAGCAGCGAAACGACGGGGCAGCAGGCCCGCACCGTGCGCGAGACGGCGCAAGAGGTGCGGACCTGCGTCAACGACATGCAGTCCACGCTCGCCACCATCATGCGGGCCGGCGCCGACGGCGATGCCAGGGCCATGCAACCGCACCGGATGGACGTGGAGGTGACGGTCCGGACGGCCGGGGGCGCGTCGCGTCGGTGTGCGTTGCGGTCGCTGTCGCTGTCGGGCGTCGGGACGATGGCGCGCGCGGAAGGGATTGAACGCGGTGAGGTCCTGACCCTGGAGTTGCCGCGAGTGGGCGCGATCGAGGGTCGTGTGGTCGCCCAGACCCACGCCTCGACCCATTTTCTCCTCGACGTTGCGCCGACGATTGCCGCCGCGCTGCAAACGTATATTCTGGGAGGTGGCCCCAGGGGACACTGACGCGTCGGCCCATGTTCGGAGGGCCGCCGCCGATTGCTCGACGCCGCAGGAGAGGTCTGGATCGTGCACTACGACATCACCACCGAGGACACCGCGACGGTGTTGCATTTGAGCGAACGACTGGTGGATTCCGACCGGGCGGCGTTCGAAACCGTTCTGACCCGCGCCCTTTCCGGCAAGCCGCGGGAGGTGGTCGTGGATTTCGCCGGGCTCCAGTACATGGACTCGGCAGGGTTGGGGCTGCTGCTCACGCTGCGGGAGCGCGCCCAGGCGCAGGGCACGTCGGTGCGGCTGCGGAATCCCGAAGGGGCTGTGCGCGACATGCTGCAACTCTCGCGATTCGATACCCTGTTCCGGATCGAAGCCGGCGCCAAGGCCGCCTCGCGCTAGACGGCGCGGCCGGACCCGACTCCATCCAGGCGGACGCCGCGGAACAGGAGGAGCGCGCGACATGCCCCGCCCGCCGCGCGGCCTTGTGGTTGACGACAATCAACTGAACCGGGATCTGCTGGAGGGGTACCTCCGCGCTCTCGGCTACGAGACCGTGACCGCCACCGACGGTGACGAGGCCTGGGCCATCCTGGAACGGGACGGCGGCGACATCGACGTGGTGCTGCTGGACCGCCGGATGCCTCGCATGGACGGCATGGAGGTGCTGGCGCGCATCAAGGCGTCGCCCGACCTGCAGGGGCTGCCGGTCGTCATGCAGACGGCGGCCGACAGCCAGCAGGAGATCATTGACGGCATTCGCGCCGGCGTCTTCTACTACCTCACCAAGCCGTTCCAGCCCGAAATCCTCATGTCGGTCACGGCGGCGGCCGTCGCCGACCATGCCCGCTACCGGCGCCTGAAGCAGGGGGTGGACCGGCAGGCGGCGGCGCTGCGCCACCTGGACTCGGGACGGTTCCGGTTTCGCACCCTGGCGGAGGCCGGGGACATGGCCGTGGCCCTGGCGGCGACCATGCCGGACCCGCGCCGGCAGGTCATCGGCCTGTCCGAGCTGATGACCAATGCCGTCGAGCACGGCAACCTGGGGATCACCTACGCCGAGAAGTCGGAGCTTCTGGCGCGCAAGGCCCTGGAGGCCGAGGTTGCGGCGCGCCTGGACGATCCCGCCTATCGGGACCGGATGGTGGAGGTCTTGTTCGAGAACCGGCCGGACCGCATCGTGCTGACCATCACCGATGAGGGCGAGGGGTTCGACTGGCGCCGGTTCCTGGAAATGGACGCCCAGCGGGTGTTCGATGCCCACGGGCGCGGCATCGCGCTGGCGCGCAGCATCAGTTTCGACACCGTCGAGTATCGCGGGCGCGGCAACGAAGTGGTGGCGACCGTCGTGAAGGATGAGGACCTGCCGGACCGGCCGGCGACGACCGTAGTCGAACTGCCGGCGTCGGATGCGGCCGGCTTCCGCATGTCGGCCCCCGATCATCGGCGCCTGGCCTCCGTCCAGCAGGATCTGCGGGACACGCGGGAGGACCTGGAATCCTATCGCGCCCGCCTGACCGAGGACCTGGAGGCGGCCCGCCGCATGCAGCAGGATCTGCTGCCGGACATGGCCGTGCTGCACAGCCTGGAGGCGCGGCACGGTCTGCGCTTCGCCAGCCATTTCGAGACCTCTTCGGAGTTGGGGGGCGACCTGTTCGGCGTCCACCCCATCGACGACAGCAGTTTCGGACTCTGGACCCTGGACTTTTCCGGCCACGGCATTTCGGCGGCGCTGAACACGTTCCGTCTTCACTCGCTGCTTCCCGGCGTGGCCGACCACAGGCACGATCCCGGCGGATATCTGGCGGCGTGGAACCGGCGGCTGTCCGGCCTCCTGGCCACCGCGCAGTATGCAACGGCGCTTTATGGCGTGGTGGACACGGCGGCGCATGTGTTCCGCTATGCGGCGGCGGCGGCGCCGGCTCCGCTGCTCGCCGACCCCGCCACGGGCACGGTGATCGCCGGCGATGGCACCGGGCTGCCCCTGGGCGTGGACGGCGGCGGTGGGGCCTATGACACGCGCGACATGCCGTTCCGGCCCGGGCAGGTCCTGCTGCTGTACAGTGATGCGCTGCTGGAGTGCCAGCCGGAGGACGGCCCGCCCCTGGGCCGCGACGGGGTGGCGGCCCTGCTCCGCGACGCGGTCCGGGCGCAGGGCCATGACGTCACGCTCGACGCGGTGCTGGGTCCCTTCCTGTCGCGCGTGGCGCGTCCTTTCAGCGACGATCTGACGGCCCTGCTCTGCGTCCGTCATCCGCAGCCCTGATCGGGGTGTGCGCCCGTTCCGGCTTTGGATACACTCCGGCCAGCCGGACGCACGACCCCGCCGTCCCGATCCGTTTCACGCGCCAGTCAAGGAGCCCGCCCCCATGCCGTCGCCGTCGTTGCCGCATGTCCCCTCGGAACGGGACCGCGCCGCGCGGGTCATGGTCATCATCATGCATGCCCTTTACCTGCTGTCGATTCCGCTGCCGTTCCTGACCTTGGTGATCGGCGTGGTGCTGGCCTACGCCAGCCGGGCGGAGGCGCCGGACCCGTGGCGGTCGCATTTCGACGAGGCCATCCGGACCTTCTGGATCTATGTGCTGCTCATGCTGATCGGTATTCCGCTCTGGTTCGTTCTGTTCCTGGGGGTCATTCCCATGGCGGCGGCGCTTGTGCTCCTGGTGTTCAGGTCCGTGCGCGGCCTGATCCGCGCCGTCAACTGGGCCGGGGTGGAATGAGACCGGCGGCCGCCGGTCCCTCCCGCCGGGCGCTGCTGGCCGGGGCCGTGGCCGTGGGTGGGACCGCGTTCGCCCGTCCTGTCCCCGGGGCACCGCTCGTGGACCCATGGGGTTCGCCCGCCGCGCCGCTGCGGGTCATCGGGTACGACGGACAGTGGCCGGAGGCCCTGCGCGCGCCTCTGCGCGACCTGCACGGTCTGACGCTGGATGTGACCACGGTGCCCGGCCCGGCCGAGGCGCTGGCCCGCGTCAAGGCGGATGCCGCGTCCGCGCCCTTCGACGTGGTCGTGCTGGGGCTGGAGGACGTGGCGGCGTGGCGCGCGGATGGCCTGCTGCAGGCGATCGGGCCGGGCTCTGGCTTGGTGGAGGCGCTGCCCGATGTCGTGGGCGCGGCCCTGGCCGGGCAGGGCGGCTGGGACGAGAACGAGGACGAGGACGAGGACGGGCGCCTGTGGCTTGCCCCCGTCGGTGTGGGGTTCGATGTCCTGTTTGCGGCCGGCGTCGGCATCAAGGATGCCGGCCTGCTGGCGCCGACGCCGCCGTCCTGGGCGGCGCTGCTGGCCCCGGACCTGAAAGGGCGCGTGACCCTGGAGCCGGTGGCGGCCGTCTGGATGGGCCTCGCCCTGGTCGATCCCGAGCGGACCCGTCTGGCGGCGGCGGCGAAAGACAAGGCGGCGGCGGCGCTGCTGTTTCGGGAGGTGCGCGAAGCCCTCAAGCCCTACCGCGCCCAGGTCAAGGATCTCTGGACCGGGGCGGCCTCGTTCCTGGCGGTGCTGCGCGGGACTGAAGACGCGGCGGGGCTGGCGTGGGACGGGCTGGCGCGACGGGCGGAGGCCGAGCGCTGGGCCGAACCGCTGGCGGCGCGTGTACCGTCGGAGGGCAGCGTGGCCTGGCTGGACGGGCTGGCGATCCCCGCCACGGCCGCGCAGCCGGATGCCGCCCGCCGGCTGATGGCGGCCCTGGCCGCGCCCGAGCTGATGGCCGCCTGGTGTGCGGGGTCGGGTGGGGTGCCGCCCGTGCCGGGCGCCTGGGGGGCGCTCGATCCGGAGCACCGGGCCTGGATGACCCGCGTTCTGGAGACCGACGGCGGCTGGTCGCGCCTGCGGTTCCGTCCCGCGCTCGGTCCGGCGGCGGCGGCCGCGTTCGAGGCGGCGCGCGCCCGCGTCGAGGCGGATTGATTCGCGCGCGTTCGCGGTTCTCCTGGTTCCGCGCATGGACTAGGATCATCGCATGTACATCGTCGCCGTCGCCAACAGCAAGGGCGGGTGCGGAAAGACCACCGTGGCCACCCACATCGCCGCCCACTTCGCCGGCCGGAACTTCCGGACCGGACTGGCCGACCTCGACCGCCAGCAGAGTGCGCGGGGCTGGCTCGGCCGCCGTCCGGAGTCGCTGCCGGCCATTCGCGCCGTGGACCTGGACGTGGAGGACGGGCGCCTGCCGAAGGGGATCGACCGCCTGGTGGTGGACTGCCCGGCGGCCATGGCCAAGGCCACGGTCAAGGACGTGGTGCAGCAGGCGGACGTGATCGTCGTGCCCGTGCTGCCCTCCACCTTCGACGAGGACGGCACCGTGCGCTTCCTCAAGCAGCTCATGAAGCTCAAGCCGGTGCGCAAGAACCGCCGCGAGGTGGCCTTCGTCGCCAATCGGGTGCGGGCGCGCACGCGCGCCGCCGACCGTCTGGAAGGCTTCCTGACCGAGCTGTCCTTCCCGGTCGCGGCGCGTCTGCGCGATACCCAGCAGTACGCCAACGCGGTGGCCGATGGGCTGTCGCTGTTCGAGACGGGTGGGGCACGGGCCCAGGGCCACCGCGAGGAGTGGCTGCCGTTGTTCGACCTGCTGGAACGCTGGGCCTGAGGGGGCGGCGGACGGGACGGCGGACGGGACGGCGCGAAGGGGAGGGGACTGACCATGTCTGGCTTCGAGGAACAGGCGCCGCACGAGTGCGGATTCTCTCAGGTCTTCCAGGATCGTATCCTTCCGGTTGTGGAGAGTCGCCAGGAAAAGCGAAAGAGTCTGGCGCAGAAATCAGGGCTGACGGCACTGGCCGCGGGGTCCATCGCGGCCGGCGTCATCATCGCGCTATGGATGTATACGGCCAGTGAATCCTTCATGGGGCCGTTGATCGCGACCGTCGGCATCATCGTCGCCGCCGTCGTGGTGACGCGGGCGCTCCAGAGGAAGCAGCGGGCCGCGTTCGACGGCGAGATCGCCGAGGCGATCGGCCCCGTCGTGTGCGACTTCATGGGCATCGACCATTTCCGCCACGGCGTGGATCGCGGGTTCCTGAGCCCCGATACGTTCCGCGCCCTGCGGCTGGTGGGGTCGTTCAACCGGGTCACGGTGCAGGACGGGCTCGAGGGGGCATGGCGCGGGGTCCGCTATCGCATGGTCGAGGCGCACCTTCAGTACCGCAGTGGCGGCAAGAACCGCAGCACCCGGACGGTGTTCAAGGGTCTGCTGATGCGCATAGACACGCCCAACCCGATGCCGAAAATCCTGTTCCTGCGCGAGCAGGGGGCGGTCCTGGGCTGGATGCGGGACACCTTCACCGGGGTGTCGTCGCTGGAGCGACTGGAGTTCCCGGATCCGGAGGTGGAGGAGGTCTACGAGGTCTATACCGATGATCGGCCGGCGGCCCAGGCGGCGCTGTCCCCCGGCTTCGGCCGCACGCTGCTGGACCTGCGGGACGCCCACCAGGGGGCCAAGGGCTATCTGGCCGCCGCGTTCGAGGGGCGGCACTTCTATCTGGCGGTCCGGCAGAAGGGCGACTTCTTCAATCTGGGGGCCTCCGATCTGGAGCCGGATCGGTTCGCCGAGCGGTGCCGGGACGCGCTGGAGGACCTGTTGCTGCCGCGCCGGGTCATCGACACCCTGCTGGGTGGACCGGAAGCTGGTGACCCTCATCCCGACAGCACGATGCATTGACCATCAGAACGGGCGCCACAATCAAGAAGGGCCACAATCAGAAAGGGGAAGTGTCACCCTGAGGGAGCGGAGCGACCGAAGGGTCTCGGGCCAGGGTATGTGTGGGCCGGCCCAGACAAACTCCTCCGCCCGAGATCCTTTGCCGCTTTCAGCGGCTCAGGATGACGCGAAACACGTGGCGAGCGGCGCAGCCGTTGAGCCTCACTCCGCCGACGGCGCGGCGCAGCGGGCCTGATAGTGCGCCAGCACGTAGACCCTGAGCGCGCTGGACAGGTTCCCCGGCGCGCCGTCGGTTTGCGTTGTGCGGGCGGTGTCCACGGCCGTGACCAGATCGGCGACGGTGCGGCCGTCGCGGGCGGCGATCTCCCGCAGGGCGTCCCAGAACGGTTCCTCCAGCGACACACTGGTGGCGTGGCCGGCGATCGTGATGGAGCGCTTGCGCAGGGTCATGGCGCGGCGGGCTTGGTCCGGCGGGTGGACCCTTTGGCGGGCCGCTTCGTGGCCGCCCGGCGCGCGGCGGCGAGCGCCTCTTCGGCCCAGGGGCGCAGGGCCTCCGGGTCCTCCAGGGCCGCGTCGGGCGCCCGGTGATAGGGCATGACCTGTCGCCGGGTGTCGCTGTGCGGCGTGAAGGGCTCCAGGCCCGCGTCCTCGAACGCGGGGCGCGTTTGCGCATCGGTGCGCAGGTAGAACGTCTCGTCGTACAGAATCGCGATCATCAGCCCGTCCCGGAACAGGCCGACGCCGGCGAACATGCGGCGATCCTCCACCGCGCCGATGGCGCGGTCCAGAAGGTCCACCACGTGGGCGCGAAAGGCGGGGGAGACACTCACGACCCCAGTCCCTGCCCGGCCAGCGCATGGACGAAGGCCGCCGTCTCGGCCACGGCGGTCGCCAGATGCGCGGCCTCGGTGTGGCCGGAGGCCTTGCGCGGCTTGAAGCCGTGGTCGCCGTCCTCCAGCCAGCACAGGCGGATCGAGGCCGACAGGGCGACAGCCTCCACCGTCGTCCGTCCCCCCAGCGTATCGCGGGTGCCCTGGCAGATCAGCGTGGGGGTGCGCAGCCCCTCCAGGTGCGCGGTGCGCAGGCGGTCCGGCTTGCCCGGGGGGTGGAACGGGTACCCCAGGCAGACCAGCCCGCGCACGCCCTCGGCATCGGCGATGAGCGAGGCCATGCGTCCGCCCATGGACTTGCCGCCGATCACCAGCCGGTCCGCGGGCCCGTGGGCGGCGATCAGAGCGCGCCATGTGTCCAGCAGGATCGGTTCGCGGTCCGGCGGGCGGCGGCGCCCGTCGTCGCGGCGTCTGGCCATGTACGGGAACTCGAACCGGATCACCCGCACACCGGCGTCGGCCAGGCCCCCGGCCACGGCCGCCATCCAGTCGGAGTCCATGGGCGCGCCCGCGCCGTGCGCCAGCAGTAGGCGAGGGCCGTCAGCGGGACCAGTCTCCAGGACAGGCGCCGGGTGATCGCTCATCGCCCTGATCGGTCCCGGATCAAAGGGCTGCGGTCGCGGCGCGACCCCGCTTGGCGGCCTCCCACGCCGCCTTGCCCCAGTCCGTCAGGGTGTCCTCGTCGTCGAGCACGAAGGGGGGCACGCGGCGGAACCCGGCCGTCGTCATGGGGCCGCCGCCCGGGGGCTCGAACAGGGACGCGGACGCGTCGGTGCCGTCCGCGGACTCTTCGTCCGCGGCGTCCGCGGCGTCCGGGGTCTCGGCGGCGTCATACGCCGCGCGGGTGCGCGCATCGACGCGGAACAGCAGGGTCTGGTCCTGGATCAGCCCGAACAGGGTGCCCTGAAGGTAGAGGCCGATCACGCCGCCTTCGCCGCGCCGGGTCTGCACACCGCCCAGGGCGGCGCGCAGCAAAGGCAGCAGGGCGGCCGCCAGCCGCGCGTTCGGGGAAGGCTCGCTCACGACGACCCTCGCAACAGGCGGGCCGGCTGATCGAACACCGGCATGACCTCCAGCAGGCTGGCGCCCTGCGCCACCTTCTCGCGCCCGCTCGTCACCGTGAACTGATAGACGGCGGTGGTCGCCCCGCCCGCCGCCACGTTGCCGGCCTTGGCCTGGCCCTTGATCTGCTTGGAGATGATGAACAGAGGCCGCTCGAAACTGCTGCGGAAGACCGCGAAGCGGGCCATGCCGTCGCTCTGGTCGATGGCGTAATCCCGCCACTCCCCACGCATGACGTGCCGGCTGTACAGGGACAGCAGGGAATTCATTTCGGACCGCGTGAAATGGACGAAGGGGGCGCCGCGCCTGTATTCGAGGAACCGGACAATCTTCGACATGGACGATCCTGTGTTTCCCGTGTCCGAAGCCGCCGGTCGGGCCGCCGCCGCGTCTCCGACCCGGCCGGGCGGATGGGGCGCGCCGTCGGCGCCCTGCCTGGGCCGGACGGTATTCTCTGTCGAGTCGCCGGGGCTGTCGACCCAAAAAACGACGGTGTCTTTCAGATCGGCGACGGACAGGACCCGCCCGGGTCGTCGCCTCCGGCGGGGCGCGGTGTCGGCGCGCTCAACGCTGGCCGGGCAGGGGACCGACCATAGGACCGGCCAGGGTGCGCGAGCTGACCACATGGCGCGGATCGGTCACGAGGCGCGGGGCCTCGCCCGGGACCTCCCGGTCGTAGCAGGTGATCTTGCCGATGGAGCGATAGCAGTACAGGCGGGTTTCCACCGGCTCGTTGGCGGGCAGGGGCTGGACGCAGTAGTAGCCGCCCGTGCTGTAGCGGACCAGCGAGCAATCGTGGCCGGTGGCCAGCGAAACCACGTGGTCGGGGATCGTCTTGTCGGTGGTGACGACAGTCGCGAGGTTGGCCGCGCCCAGCGTGCCGACCACCGGGTGCCCGGCGACGTCAAAGACGGTTCCGCATCCGGTCAGGGCCGCCAGCCCGACGATCATGGCGGCCACCCGGGCCGCGCCGGTCGGTCGCGAGGGTCGCGCCGTCATCCTGTGTTCCATTCTGCACCCCGCGCGGCCAGTTCTTGGCCTGTGCCCGTATTGCACACACCGTCTCCCAACCCTACGTCCACCCCGGTTAACGATCGTTGAATCCCGATCCCCCGCCGTTCACCACTGGAGGCTCGACAGACCCATGGCCGTTCATACTCCGATCTGCGATTTCGGCTGGCCCGCCCCGGATTTCTCCCTGCCCGGCGTGGACGGCCGGACATGGTCCCTTTCGGATGTGCGCGGCCCCAAGGGCACGCTGATCGTGTTCATCTGCAACCATTGTCCCTACGTGAAGGCGGTGATCGACCGCCTGGTGCGGGATGCGCACGCGCTGATGGACCAGGGGGTGGGCGTGGCGGCCATCTGCTCCAACGATCCGGTGCAGTACCCGGATGACTCGTTCGAGAACATGAAGGCGTTCGCCGCGCAGCATGGGTTCCGCTTCCCCTATCTGCATGACGAGAGCCAGGCCGTGGCCAAGGCCTACGACGCCGTCTGCACGCCCGACTTCTTCGGCTTCGATGCCGGTCTTGGGCTGCAGTACCGGGGCCGCCTGGACTCGTCCGGCAAGCAGCCGGCCGCTCCCGACGCCCGCCGCGAGCTGTTCGGCGCCATGAGCGCGGTCGCCGACACCGGGCAGGGTCCCCGCGACCAGACCCCGTCCATGGGCTGCTCGATCAAGTGGAAGGCGGCCTGATCGACCTCGGCGCACGGACGGTCGCGGCCCGCGCTCTCGCGTTGCCTTCGCCGCGCGCCGTCAGTATGGTGTGCGGCCCATGCTGGGCGGGCTTCGGACGGGCCTGCCCGCGCTTGTGTCCGTCGTGAGGAGATGACCGTGGCGAAGACGCCGAGGCGCCCAGAGAAGGAGACCCGCAAGGGCGGAACCGCCCCCGACGCCGGCCAGGGCGGGGACGACCGGGGCACCGTGGACCCCGCAGAGGAAGCCCTGTTCCGCGAGGTGGACGAAGACCTTCGTGCGGAACAGATGCAGAAGCTGTGGAAGCAGTACGGCGGCTACATCGTCGGCGCCGCCGTGATGGTGGTTGCCATCGTGGCGGGCTTCCAGGGCTGGACGGCGTGGCAGGCCTCGGTCCGCGCGGACGAGGCCGAACGGTACTTCAACGCGGTCTCCGGGCCCGGCGTGGGCGGCCCCGCGCTGGAGGCTCTCGCCGAAAATGGCGAGACGGGCTATGCACCGCTCGCCCGCCTGCAGCGGGCCAACCAGCTTGCCGACGAGGGCGACACCGCCGGGGCCATCGCGGCCTATGACGCGCTGGCCTCGGACGGCGGCGAACCGACGCCGCTGCGTCATCTGGCCTCGCTGCTGGCCGCGCTGCATGCCATGGAGGTGGAGGATCCGACCTCCGTGCGCGGGCGCCTGTCGCCTCTGACCGCCGACGACAGCCCATGGCGCTTCCTGGCGCGTGAACTGATGGCGACCCTGGACATGAAGGAAGGCCGCACGGCCGAGGCCCGCGAGACCTTTGCCGCCCTTGTGGATGAGCGCGACGCGCCCCCGGGCGTGCGGTCGCGCGCGACCGAGTTCCTGGCCATGCTGGGTGGGGACGAGGGCTGACCATGCGCGTCCGTCGGAACCGAGGCATCCGGGCCGCCCTGGCCATCGCCGCCTGCGCCGGCGTGCTGGCCGGATGCGATACCTTCGGCTGGTTGGGGGCGGAGACCCAGGACCCGCTGCCGGGGCAGCGCATCAGCGTGCTGGAGCGCGAGGCGCGCCTGTCGGCGGACGTGACCGGCGGCGCCGAGGAAATTCTCCTGCCGGCGCCCGAGCCCAACGACGACTGGCCCATGGCCGGCGGCTATGCCAATCACGCCATGCACCATATGTCGCTGGGCGATGCGCCGCAACAGGTCTGGCGCACTGATATCGGGGCCGGTGCGGGGTCACGCGACGCCCTGCTGTCGGAGCCCGTGATCGGGGGCGGGCGCATCTACACCATCGACGCCGATGCCGAGGTGCGAGCCTACGACCTGGCCAACGGCGCGCGCCTGTGGGCGCGTGAGCTGCCGGACCCGGACCGCGAGGAAGACGACGGCTACCTTCTGGGCGGCGGCATCGCCTATGGCGCCAACGAGCGGCTCTACGTCACCACCGGGTTCGGCAAGGTGATCGCGCTCGACGCCGCCAACGGCCAGGAGATCTGGCGCGAGGATGTGGGCGTTCCCGTGCGCGCCGCGCCCACCCTGAACAGCGGACGCGTGTTCGTGGTCACGGTGGACAACCAGACCATCGCGCTTGCCGCCCAGAACGGCCAGAAGCTCTGGACCCACGCGGGGGCGGAGGAGGTGGCGAGTCTGCTCGGCGCGCCGGCTCCCGCCGTGGATCAGGGGGCCGTGATCGTAGCCTACTCTACCGGCGAGCTGTTCGCGCTGCGGGTCGAGACCGGGGCCGTGCTGTGGCAGGACTCGGTGACCACCGTGCGGCGCACCGATGCGGCGGGCAACCTGCGCGACATCCGGGCGCGGCCGGTCATGGCCGGCAACCGGGTTTATGTGGTGGGGCACAGCGGGCTGATGACGGCCATCGACCTGGCCACGGGCGAGCGCATCTGGCAGGCCGACCTGGGCGGCGTCCAGCAGCCCTGGGTGGCCGGGCGCTATCTGTTCGTGATGACCGGCGAGGCGGATCTGGCCGCCGTCTCGGCGAAGGACGGCAGCATTCTCTGGGTCACGCCGCTGCAGCGGTGGGAGGATCCCGAGGACAAGGAAGGCCCCGTGACCTGGACGGGTCCGCTGCTGGCCTCCGACCGGCTGGTGGTGGCGTCGAACACCGACGAGATCCTGGCGATCTCGCCCTACGACGGCGCCTTGCTGGGCTATGTGGAGGCGCCGGGCAGCGTGACCATCCCGCCCGTGCTGGCCCGTGACACCCTGGTCATCCTGACCGACAGCGGCGATCTCGTCGCCTATCGCTAGCCGCCGGCGGACCGCGCGGCCACTGGATCCCGTGACATGACTCCCCTGACCGTCGCCATCATCGGCCGCCCCAACGTGGGCAAGTCCACCCTGTTCAACCGGCTGGCCGGGCGCCGGCTGGCCATCGTCCATGATCGGCCCGGGGTGACCCGCGACCGCCGCTTCGCGGACGGGCGTCTGGGTGACATGCCCCTGCGCATCGTGGACACGGCCGGCCTGGAGGAGGCGCCCGCCGATGCCCTCGAAACCCGCATGCGGCTTCAGACGGAACGCGCGCTGGCCGAGGCCGACGTCGCGCTGATGCTGATCGACGCCCGCGTCGGGGTCACCCCCATGGACGCGCACTTCGCCCAGGTGCTGCGGGAATCACCGACGCCGGTGATCCTGGTCGCCAACAAATGCGAGGGGGGCGCCGGGGAGGCCGGGCTGTACGAATCCTTCGGGCTCGGGCTGGGCGATCCCGTGCCGCTGTCGGCCGAGCACGGCGAAGGGCTGGCCATGCTCTACGAGGCTCTTCTGCCGCACGAGGCGGCGCTCAAGGAGCGGCGGGCGGCCGAGGGCCTGGATGTCGACGCGGCCGCCAGGGTCGGGGACGGGGACGCCCTGCCGGAGGATCTGGAGGCGCGCGCCGCCGCCGGGGCCGACGACGACGTGGAGGAAGAGCCTGAAGACCCCGGCAAGCCGCTCAATCTGGCCATCGTCGGGCGGCCCAACACCGGCAAGTCCACCCTGGTCAACCGCCTGCTGGGCGAGGACCGGCTGTTGACCGGCCCGGAAGCCGGGGTCACGCGGGACGCGATCACGGTGGACTGGGAGCACGCCGGCCGCCGTATCCGGCTGGTCGATACCGCCGGGATGCGCCGCAAGGGCCGCGTGACCGAAAGCCTGGAGAAGCTGTCCGTCGCCGACACCCTCAACGCCATCCGCCTCGCCGAGGTGGTCGTGCTGATGATGGACGCCGATATGGTCATGGACCGCCAGGACCTGACCATTGCCCGCATGGTGGTGGAAGAGGGCCGGGCGCTGGTGCTGGCCGTGAACAAGTGGGACGCGGCCGCCGACCGCAGTGCAACCCTGCAGCGCCTGCGTGACCGACTGCAGACCTCGCTGGCTCAGGTGCGCGGCATTCCCTACGTCACCATCTCGGGCCTGACGGGCCGCAACCTGGATCGCCTGATGGACACGGTGCTGGAGACCCACGCGATCTGGAACCGGCGCATCTCGACGGGTCGGCTGAACCGCTGGCTTCTGGCGGCGACCGAGGAGCATCCGCCGCCCATGGGCAAGCACGGCCGACGCATCCGCCTGCGCTACATGACCCAGGCGAAGGCCCGGCCGCCCACCTTCGCGGCGTTCTGCTCCCGCCCGGAGGACCTGCCGGACAGCTACGTGCGCTATCTCGTCAACGGCATGCGCGACGCCTTCGGGTTCGAGGGCGTACCCGTCCGCCTGTACCTGCGCAAGAGCGAGAACCCGTACGCCCGGCACTGACCGGGCGGCGAGGCGCCTATTCCTTGGTGGAGTCCGACAGGCGCCCGGCGGCGTCGCCGACCCCCTCAAGGTTGCCCTTGGTGCCCTCGATGTTGCTGGATGCCGTGTCCGAATTGTACTTCATCGTGGACAGGCCATCGTCGATCGCATCCGTGATCGCGTTGGACCCGGTGACGTTGGTGACGGAGCGGACCAGATTGGTGGCCTCGCCCAGCATGGACGAAATCTTGGAAAACATCGGCGCATTCCTTCCCTGATCGAGACTGAACCGATTCCAACATAGGAAGAACCGGCGCACCAAGGCTTTTGTGCAGGGTCGGTGTCTTTTTTAGGGCGCGCTGCCCAGCACGCGGCGGCCCGCCTCGGTCAGCTTGCAGACCTGCCAATCCGGTTTCAGGGGATTGGCGAACCACGGTTCGGCCCAGCCGGCGTCCAGGCACGCTTTCACGAGGCGGGCGCTGACGCGGCGGCCGTTGTGGTCGAACAGGGGCAGCTTGCCGCCGGCCTGCTCCAGCCCGCGCGCCAGCCACGCGCGTTGCGCCTTGGTGGGGCGCTTGGTGGAACCCTTCGCGGCGGCACCCTTGACGGCGACCGGGCCCGCGCCCACGCTGCCGGGCGAGGCGGGAGAGGGCTCGGCGGGGCCGGCGGCTCTGGATGAGGGGCGCGCGCTCATGTCGGCATGGTAGGCACCCCGCCGGGAGGAGTGCAATGGATTACTGTCTCGTCTACATGACCGCCGGATCCCACGAGGAAGCCGTGCGCATCGGCCACGCCCTGGTGGCGGAGAATCTGGCCGCCTGCGTCAACGTGCTGGGGCCGATCACGTCCATCTTCCGATGGGAGGGGGCGACCCAGGAAGACACCGAGGTCGCCTTCCTCGCCAAGACCCGGCGCGAGCTGGTGGAGCCCCTGTCGGCGCGGGTGCAGGCGCTTCACTCCTATGACTGCGCCTGCGCCGTGGCCCTGCCGATCCAGGGCGGCAACCCGCGTTTTCTTCAGTGGCTGGATGGGGAAACGGCTCCAGGGGATTGAAAAGACAGAACGATAGTCGCTGCCACCTCACCCCGGTAGTGACACCGTCGCCGTGGCCTGGGCGGCCATGCCCTCGCCGCGGCCGGTGAAGCCCAGGCGCTCGGTGGTGGTCGCCTTGACCGCCACCCGGCCGCCGTCCAGGCCGAGGATCTCGGCGATCCGCCCGGCGATGGCGGCGCGGTGCGGACCGATCTTGGGGCGCTCGCACATCACCGTCAGATCCAGGTGCACGATGCGGCCGCCCAGGGCGTCCACCAGCGCGCCGGCATGGCGCAGGAACACATCCGAGGGCGCGCCCTTCCAGCGGTCGTCGGTGGGCGGAAAGTGGCGGCCGATGTCGCCGGCGGCGATCGCGCCGTAGATGGCATCGGCGAGCGTGTGCAAGGCCACGTCCGCATCGGAATGGCCCATCAGCCCCTGATCGTGGGGAATGCGGATGCCCCCCAGAACGATGTGATCGCCGGGCCCGAAGGCGTGGACGTCGAAGCCGCTCCCCACGCGCGTCTCGCCCGGCCCCTGGAAGCGGCGTTCGGCGCGGCGCAGGTCATCGGTCGTGGTGATCTTCACGTTGCGCTCGGCCCCGGGCACGATCCAGACGGCGCCCCCGGCGGCCTCCAGCACGGCGGCGTCGTCGGTGAGCGTCTGGCCGGCGGCGGCGCGGTGGGCCGCCAGCAGGTCGGGGAAGCGGAACCCCTGCGGCGTCTGCGCCCGCCACAGGCCCGCGCGGTCCACGGTCCCCGAGATGCGGCCGTCCGCATCCACCCGCTTCAGGGTGTCGGCCTGGGCCACGGCCGGAATGGTGCCGGCGTGCGCGTCGAGCGCGGCAATGACGCGGTCCACCACATCCGGCGTCAGGAAGGGCCGGGCGGCGTCGTGGATCAGCACCTGATCGGGGTCGAGGTCGGCCACACTCTCCAGCCCCAGCCGGACCGAATCCTGCCGCTCCGCCCCGCCGGGCACGGGCTCCAGCAGGTCCAGACCGCGCGCGGCCTGATCGTAAAGCGGGCGGTCGTCCGGGTGGATGACCACCCGCACCGCCGTGATGTCCGGGTGCGCGGCGAAGGTGGCGAGGCAGTGCCGCAGAATCGGTCGGCCGCCAAGCGAGAGGTACTGCTTGGGCAGGTCCCCGCCCAGCCGGTAGCCGCGCCCGGCCGCCACCACCAGGGCCACCCGCCGGGGCCCCCCCTTGCGCTTCGTCTCCGCCGCCGCGTCCGTCATTGTCTTCGCCAGTCCCGTTGATGGTGTTCGCCCCGCCCGCGCGGGGCGGCGCAGGGTAGTGCATTCCCGCGCGCGCGCAAATCCCTGAACGCGCCGGGGCTATCGCGACCGCGAACACCGCGAACACCGCGCGTTGTGGCGGCCCGGGCCGCGCGCTATAGTCCGGCCATGGCGAATGCACTCGGACTCCACCTCGCGGCCATCGCGACCCTGTTGCCTGCGGCGGTCCTGCCGCTGTGGCGGACCCTGCGTCCATCGTGGCAGGCGGGGGCGACGGTTCTGGCCGCCATGGGGCCGACGACCTGGGTGACCTATCAGCTCACGGAAGGCTGGCATACGGGCTTCTCGGCCACGCTCTGGGTCGCCATCGCCACCAGCGCCCTGGTGTTCTTCGTCGTCACCATGGTGAACCGGCATGCGTGGCGGCTGGCCACCCTTCTGATGCCGTACCTCGCCATCCTGGGGCTGCTGGCGGCGGTCACCGCAGAGGACCCGGGCCCCGTGCTGGCGATGCGCGGGCAGGCCCCGCCGGCTTGGCTGGTGTTCCACATCGTCGTGTCGGTGGTGACTTATGCCCTGCTGACGGTTTCGGGGGTCTCGGCCCTGGCGGCGTTCCTGCAGGAACGAGCCCTGAAGCGCAAGCGGCCCAACCGCCTGACCCGGCTGTTGCCGTCGGTCACCGAGTCGGAGCGACTGTCGGTGGGGTTGCTGTCCATGGGCGAGGCGGTGCTGGGGCTCGGCCTGCTCAGCGGCATGGCGGTGTCCTACTTCACCGCCGGGACGCTGCTGGTGCTGGATCACAAGACGCTGCTGTCGGTGCTGGCGTTCCTGGTCATCGGCGGCCTGCTGGCGGCGCACGCCTGGGCGGGCGTGCGCGGACGGGCGGCGGCGCGCTATCTGCTGCTGGGGTATCTGCTGCTGACGCTGGCCTTTCCGGGCGTGAAGTTCGTCAGCACGATCTTGGCGTGAAGCCAAAACAGGCAGGTCGCGCAAAAAACGGACGCATCACCCCGCAGAGGGCTCGCCAACTGCCTAAACAGTGTGCATAATGCGCCGCACACCCAGCCTCAGGCCGCGTATCCGCCCCATGACCCTTTCCATCGGTCCCGTTCACCTGGACGCCCCGGTCCTGCTCGCGCCCATGTCGGGCATCACGGACGGACCGTTCCGGCGGCTCGCCCATCGGTTCGGCTGCCCGCTGTCGTTCTCCGAGATGATCGCCAGCGGCCGCGTGGCCGCGCGGCACGACGAGACGTTGCGCATGGGGACCGGCGGCCCCGAGGCGGGCCCGGCCGCCGTCCAGCTCGCCGGGTGCGAGCCGGACGTGATGGCCGAGGCCGCCCGCATCTGCGCGGATCGGGGCGCGGCCCTGATCGACATCAACATGGGCTGTCCGGTCAAGAAGGTGGTCAAGGGTCAGGCGGGCTCGGCGCTGATGCGCGACGAGCGCCTGGCCGCCGCCATCATCGCGGCGGTGGTGAAGGCCGTGGCCCTGCCGGTGACGCTGAAGATGCGGACCGGCTGGGACCCCGAGACCCGGAACGCGCCGCGTCTCGCCCGCATCGCCGAGGACCTGGGCGTGCGCATGGTCACGGTCCACGGCCGCACGCGCGACCAGATGTACGGCGGTCGGGCCGACTGGGCCTTCATCGGCGAGGTCAAGGCGGCCGTCTCGATCCCCGTGATCGGTAACGGTGACGTGGCCTCGGTTGAGGATGCGCGCCGGCTGATGGCCGTCTCGGGCGCCGATGGCGTCATGATCGGGCGCGCCGCTCAAGGACGACCCTGGCTGCCCGGGCTGGTCGCGCACGGCCTGACCACGGGCACGTCGCCCGCCGCGCCGGACCTCTCGACACGGGCCGCGGTCGCCCTGGAGCATTTCGATGCGCTGTGCGCGCATTATGGGGAATACCGGGGGCTCCGTCTGGCGCGCAAGCACATGGCCTGGGCCGTGGACGGGGTGCGCGACGCCAATGGGTTCCGCCGCGCCTTCAACGCCGAGACCGACGCCGCCCGCGCCCGCGATCTGGTGCGGGCGTTCTGGCGGGAGGTCGCGGCAGAGCCCGAAACGGGCGAGGGGAGGGTCGCGGCATGAGCCGGAGGCTCAAAGTGGTCGGTGGCGTGGGGGGCGTCGGCGGCGGCCGGATGACCCCGGACCTGCCCATCGACGCCGTGGCGGTGCTGAACGCCATTGCCTCGGCCGTGGTGGTGATCGACCGGGACGATCGTGTGGTGTTCCTCAACGCCGCCGGGGAACAACTGTTCGAAAGCAGCCTGGGGCACCTGAAGGGCACGCCCCTTGAGGATCTGGTGCCGCGCAACAGCCAGACCTTCTCGCTGATTTTCCAGGCCCGGCGGAACACCTCGGCGGTGTCCGAGTACGAAGTGGAGATCGACACCCCCCGCACGGGTCCGCGCGTCATGACCATCCAGGTTTCGCCGCACGTGGAAATGCCCGGCTGGGTCGTGGTGCAGTTCCAGGAGCATTCGAAGGCCCTGCGCATGGGCCAGCAGATGCTCAGCCGGGGCGCGGCGCGGTCGGTGTCCGCCATGGCCCGCCTGCTGGCGCACGAGGTCAAGAACCCGCTGTCCGGAATCCGGGGCGCGGCGCAGTTGCTCGACCAGAGCGTGGCGGAGACGGATCGGGTGCTCACCCAGCTCATCCGGGACGAGACCGACCGCATCGTGGCGTTGCTGGATCGCATGGACGTGTTCTCGGACGGCGGCGGCCTGAACCGCGAGGCCGTGAACATCCATCTGGTGCTGGAGCACGTGAAACGCCTGGCCGAGAACGGGTTCGCGAAAGGGGTCCGGATCGTCGAGAGCTATGACCCGTCGCTGCCGTCCGTGCTGGGCAACCGCGACCAGCTCGTGCAGGTGTTCCTGAACCTGGTGAAGAACGCGGCCGAAGTGGTGTCCGCCGACGGGGGCGAGATCGTGCTCTCCACGGCCTACCAGCACGGCCTGCGGCTGGCGGCGCCGGGCTCGGCGGATCGGCTCGACCTGCCCTTGGTGGTGACCGTGCGCGACAACGGACCGGGCATTCCCGAGGATATGCGCGGCCATCTGTTCGAACCCTTCGTCACCAACAAGCCGTCGGGCAGCGGCCTGGGCCTGCCCCTGGTGGCGAAGATCATCACCGACCATGGCGGCATCGTGGAATTCGACACGCAGCCGGGTCGCACCGTGTTCCGGGTCGTGCTGCCGCTGGCGCCGTCCGACCGGATGGCGGCCGAAGACGCAAGACCCGCGGAGGACTGGCGATGAAGGAGGTGCTGGGGGATCCCCGGTCGGTTACGGCTCCGTCCGCGCTGCATGATCCGGCGGCCAAGGGGCGAACCATCCTGATCGCCGACGACGACCGGGCCATCCGGACCGTGCTGACGCAGGCCTTGGGGCGCGCGGGTTACGAGGTGCGCACCACCGGGGCGGCCGCCACGCTGTGGACCTGGGTCTCGGAAGGGCTCGGGGATCTGGTCATCACGGATGTGGTGATGCCGGACGAAAACGGCCTGGACCTGATCCCGCGCATCAAGAAGATCCGCCCCGAACTGCGCATCATCGTGATGAGCGCCCAGAACACCCTGCTGACCGCCGTCAAGGCGACCGAGCGCGGCGCGTTCGAATACCTGCCCAAGCCGTTCGACCTGACCGAACTGGTCAACGTGGTCCGCCGCGCCCTCTCCACGCCCGCGCGGGCCGTGGCCGCGCCGGGTCTGGAGGCCGACGATCAGGAGGGTCTGCCGCTGATCGGGCGCTCGGCGGCCATGCAGGAAATCTACCGCACGCTCGCCCGGCTGATGAACACCGACCTGACGGTGATGATTACCGGGGAGTCGGGGACCGGAAAGGAACTGGTGGCGCGCGCCCTGCACGACTACGGCAAGCGCCGGGCCGGGCCGTTCGTGGCCGTGAACATGGCCGCGATTCCCCGGGAATTGATCGAATCCGAACTGTTCGGGCACGAGAAGGGTGCGTTCACCGGCGCCACGGCGCGCGGTGTCGGCCGGTTTGAGCAGGCGGACGGCGGCACCCTGTTCCTGGACGAGATCGGCGACATGCCGCCGGAGGCGCAAACCCGCCTGCTTCGGGTGCTGCAGGAAAACGAGTACACCACCGTCGGCGGTCGCACGGCCATTCGGGCGAACGTGCGGATCGTCGCCGCCACCCACCGTGACCTGACCCAGCAGATTCGCCAGGGCCTGTTCCGCGAGGACCTGTTCTACCGGCTCAACGTGGTGCCGATCCGCCTGCCGCCCCTGCGCGAGCGGTCAGAGGACATTCCGGAGCTGGTCCGCCATTTCCTGGCCGAGGTCGCGGCCGAGGGCCTGCCCGCCAAGGGGCTGGACGCGGCCGCCATGGACCGCCTGAAGCGGCACCGCTGGCCCGGCAACGTGCGCGAACTGGAAAACCTGGTGCGCCGACTGGCGGCGCTGTACTCGCAGGAGAGCATCGGCGTGGACGTGATCGAGGCCGAACTGGCCTCCGCCCCGCCGGTCCTGAACACAAGCACCGGCGGCGAGGGCCTGAGCGGGCTGGTGGAACGCCACCTGCGGGAGTACTTCGCCGCGCACAGCGACACGCTGCCGGCGGCGGGGCTGCACGACCGCGTGCTCCGGGAGGTGGAACGCCCACTCATCGCCCTGTCGCTGGAGGCCACGCGGGGCAACCAGATCAAGGCCGCCCATTTGCTGGGGTTGAACCGCAACACGCTGCGCAAGAAGATCCGGGAACTGGACATCCAGGTGATCCGGGGCGTCCGGTGACGGAGCGCAGGTCGCATGGATGCCCGGGAGCCTGATCTCATGACCGACGCCACAGGTGGCCGCACGCTCCATCGCCGCCTGCTGCGCCTCGGGCTGAAGGCCCGACGGATGCGGTTCACGCGCGTGCTGACCCTGGTGCTGGCGGTGGCGGCCGTGATCTCCGTCGGCGTGACCGCCGCCGTGCTGATGGGGGTCGGCCCCACCATCGATGATCCGGCGGCGATGCTGGCGCTGCTGAACGTCAACCTGGTCATCATGCTGGCGCTGGGCGTGCTGGTCGCCCGCCGGCTGGTGAAGGTCTGGATCGCGCGGCGTAGCGGTGGGGCCGGGTCGCGCCTGCACGTGCGGCTGGTGGTGCTGTTCGGCGTGGTGGCCGTGACTCCGGCCATCCTCATGTCGATCTTTTCCATCCTGATCTTTCAGGTTGGCGTGCAGGGGTGGTTCTCTTCCCGGGTGTCGACCGCGCTGGACGAATCCCTTCAGGTCGCCCAGGCGTACCTGCGGGAGCATCAGCAGGCCATCGCCGGCGACGTGCTGGCCATGGCCAACGACCTGAGCCGGGACTGGCTGCGGATCAGCCGCAATCCCGAGAGTCTCAACCAGTTTCTCGGTGCCCAGTCCGCCCTGCGCAACCTGACCGAGGCCGTGATTTTCGGCAAGGACGGCAAGGTCATCGCGCGCGCCGGGTACACGTTCTCGCTGCAGTTCGAGCAGGTCCCGTTCTGGGCCATGGACCGCGCCGACAATGGCGATGTCGCCCTTCTGACCGGCGAGAACGACGACCGCGTGCGCGGGCTGGTCCGGCTCGGCCTGGACAGCCTCACGCCGCTTTATCTCTACGTCGGGCGCTTCGTGGATCCCAAGGTGCTGGGCGCCATTGAGAGCACGGAAGAGGCCGTGGACCAGTATCGGGAACTGGAGGGACGTCGCTCCGGCTACGAGCTGACCCTGTCCATGATCTTCATCATGGTCTCGGTGCTGCTGCTGCTCGCGGCCGTGGCCGTGGGCCTGACCATGGCCACCCGTCTGGTGCAGCCGATCATGGCCCTGATCGAGGCCGCCGACCGGGTGCGCCAGGGCAACCTTCGGGTCCGGGTCAGCGAGATCGTGGCCAACGACGAGGTCGCCTCGCTGTCGCGCGCCTTCAACCGCATGACCGCCCAGATCGAGGCCCAGCAGAAAAGCCTGATGGCGGCGAACCAGGAACTGGACGAGCGGCGCCGGTTCACCGAGACCGTGCTCGCCGGGGTGTCCGCCGGGGTGATCGCGCTGGACAGGAACGGGCATATCACGCTGGCCAACCGCCCGGCGGGGGATTTGCTGGGCGAGGGTCTGGACGGCTGGATGGGGCGGCCGGTCGAGCGGCTGATGCCCGAGATCGACGCGCTGGTGGCCCAGTGCCGGGCGCGGCCGGACCGGCCGGCGCAGGCGGAGATCAGCCACGGTCAGGGGGGCCGTGGGCTGACCCTGCTGGTGCGGGTCAGTGCCGAGCGGGACGAGGACGGCGATATCCTGGGGTACGTCCTCACTTTCGACGACATCACCGAGTTGCAGCAGGCCCAGCGCAAGGCCGCCTGGGCGGATGTGGCCCGCCGCATCGCCCACGAGATCAAGAACCCGCTGACCCCGATCCAGTTGTCGGCGGAGCGCCTGAAGCGACGGTATCTGAAGCAGCTCACCCACGATCAGGACACCTTCATCCAGTGCACCGACACCATTGTCCGGCACGTCGGCGATATCGGCCAGATGGTGGACGAGTTCTCGGCCTTCGCGCGCATGCCGGCGCCCTCCATGCGCCTGGAGCGGCTGGACGAAATCGTCCGGCAGGCCGTCGTCCTGCAGCGCACCGCCTACACACGCATCACGTTCCAGGCCGATGTGCCGGACCACGCGGTCAAGCTGCGCTGCGACGCCCGCCAGATCAGCCAGGCCCTGACCAACCTGCTCAAGAACGCGGTGGAGGGGATTGACGGCCGATTGGAAAAGGAAAAGGATCACTCATCGGAGCCGGGGGCCATTCTGGTCCGCATCGAGGACGGGCCCGAAAGGGTGACGATTGTCGTGGAAGACAACGGGAAGGGGCTTCCGGACGGAGATCGCAGCCGGCTGACCGAACCCTACGTGACCACGCGCAGCAAGGGGACGGGCCTGGGGCTCGCCATCGTGCGCAAAATCCTTGAGGATCACGGGGGGGCCTTGCTCCTGGAGGATCGACCGGGCGGCGGGGCGCGCGTCTCGCTCGACCTCCCGCGGGCCCCGGCCGGCGGGGCAGACACGCCGGAGGCCGCCCAGGACGCAGAAGGGCCGAGGGGCGCGAGGGGCGCGAGGGGCGAAGGCGTCGGGTCCCAAGCCGTCGCCCCGACACGCTAGCAGGCGCCGGAATGGGGCGCCAGGAAAGGAACGGGTTGTCGAGGCACCATGACTGAGTCCAGGACAATGGCTTTCACGAACGGAGACGGGGCGCCCCTCGGGGTCTCCTGTCAGCGTGCCCATGTCGCATGACATCCTGATCGTTGACGACGAGGCCGACATCCGGATGGCCGTGGCCGGGATCCTGGAGGATGAGGGATACACCTGCCGGGAGGCGACCGATAGCGACAGCGCCCTTCAACTCATCTCGGCGCGGCGCCCGAGCCTCGTGATCCTGGACATCTGGCTGGAAGGCAGTCGCCTGGACGGCCTGGAACTGCTGGACGTCATCCTGCGCGAAACGCCGATGATGCCGGTCCTGATGATCAGCGGGCACGGCACCATCGAAACGGCCGTGTCCGCCATCAAGAAGGGCGCATACGACTTCATCGAGAAGCCGTTCAAGACGGATCGTCTGCTGCTCATGGCTGAACGCGCCATCGAGGCCGCCCGCCTGAAGCAGGAGAACGCGGAACTGCGCATCCGCATCGGTCCGCAAAGCGAACTGATCGGCGAGAGCCACTCCATCCAGCAATTGCGCGGCGCGGTGGCCAAGGTGGCGCCGACCGGCTCGCGCGTGCTCATCAGCGGCGCGCCCGGCACCGGCAAGGAGGTGGTGTCGCGCATGATCCACGCGCGCAGCCGCCGGTCCGACCAGCCGTTCGTCGTCGTCAATTGCGCCGCCATGCATCCGGACCGCATGGAACTGGAGCTGTTCGGCACGGAATCCGGCCTGGACGGGCCGGGCTCGCCGCGCAAGGTCGGCCTGTTCGAGCAGGCCAACGGCGGCACCCTGCTGCTGGACGAGATCGCCGACATGCCACTGGAAACCCAGGGCAAGCTGGTGCGTGTCCTGCAGGAACAGTCCTTCGAGCATGTGGGCGGCACCCGCAAGGTGGCCGTCGATGTGCGCGTCATCGCGACGAGTCACCGCGATCTGCAGTCGGAAATCCAGGGCAGCCGGTTCCGCGAAGACCTGTACTACCGCCTGGCCGTGGTGCCGCTGCGGGTGCCGTCGATGGTGGAGCGGCGCGGCGACATTCCCGTGCTGGCGCGCTATTTCATGGAAACGGCGGCCCGCTCGGCCGGCATTCCCCCGCGTCCGCTGGGCGAGGACGCCATGGCCGCGTTGCAGGCCTATGACTGGCCGGGCAACGTGCGCCAGTTGCGCAACGTGATCGACTGGCTGCTCATCATGGCGCCGGGCGAGAGCCGCGATTCCATCCGCGCCGACATGCTGCCGAACGAGATCAGCGCGCTGACGCCGGATACCCTGCGCCTGGAGAAGTCGCCCGAGATCATGACCCTGCCCCTGCGGGAGGCGCGCGAGATGTTCGAGCGCGACTACCTGCTGGCCCAGGTCACGCGCTTCGGCGGCAACGTCTCGCGCACGGCGGAGTTTGTCGGCATGGAGCGCTCGGCCCTGCACCGCAAGCTGAAGAGCCTGGGCGTCGCCGGGGCCGGGGCCGCCGGTCAGGCCGCAGGCGCCGCCGCCGGGCTGGAGGGGCAGGGCGTCGCGGCGGCGACCAACGGCGCGCGCGGGTCCTCGTCCTGACCCGCACGGTCCTGTCCGGGAAGGGGGGATCCCCATGAAGGTCATCGTCTGCGGGGCCGGTCAGGTCGGCTTCAGCATCGCGCGCTATCTGGCGTCGGAGGGCAACGACGTCACCGTCATCGACCAGCGGCCGGATCTGATCCGCAAGATCTCGGACAGTCTGGACGTGCAGGCGATGGTGGGGCACGCCTCGCACCCGGGTGTGCTCGATGCCGCCGGGGCCGCCGATGCGGAAATGCTGATCGCGGTGACCCACGCCGACGAAGTCAACATGATCGCCTGTCAGGTGGCGCACTCGCTGTTCCACGTGCCGACCAAGATCGCCCGCGTTCGCGCCCAGGACTACCTGGAGGACCAGTGGGCGAACCTGTTCAGCCGCGAGAACATGCCGATCGACGTCACCATTTCGCCCGAGATCGAGGTGGCCAAGGCCGTGATCCGGCGTCTTCGGGTGCCGGGAGCGACCGAACTCATCACGCTGGCCGACAATCGGGTCCGCCTGCTGGGCGTGCGCTGCACCGAGGACACCCCGGTCAACTTCACCCCGATCCGCCAACTCGCCGCCCTGTTCCCGGAGCTGGCCATCGTCATCGTGGGCATCGTGCGCCAGGACCGCCCCATGGTGCCGTCGCCCGACGACCAGATGTTGCCGGGCGACGATGTGTACTTCGTCTGCGCCACCGACCATCAGGCGCGGGCGCTGGCGGCCTTCGGGCACGAGGAACCGGAGGCGCGCCGGATCCTGGTGCTGGGCGGCGGCAACATCGGGCTGTTCCTGGCCCAGCGGCTGGAAAAGGACTTTCCCCACGTCTCGGTCAAGGTCATCGAGCAGGACCGCACACGGGCCGAGTTCGTCGCCAAGACCCTGAGCCGCTCGGTGGTCATCAACGGGGACGTGCTGGACCAGGAGATCCTGGAGGAGGCCGGCGTCGCCCAGACGGAAACCGTGGTCGCGGTCACCAACGACGACGAGAACAACATCCTGGCCTCGCTGCTGGCCAAGCGCAGCGGCTGCCAGCGGGCGGTGACGCTCATCAACAAGTCCACCTATAACCCGCTGGTCTCCACGCTGGGGGTGGACGTGGTGGTCAACCCGCGCAGCATGACGGTCTCGACCATCCTGCAGCACGTGCGGCGGGGCCGAATCCACAGCGTGCATTCCCTGCACGAGGGCTTCGGCGAACTGATCGAGGCCGACGCCCTGGAGACGTCCGGGCTGGTCGGGCGCCCCCTGCGCGAGGTGCGGCTGCCGGCCGGCGTGATCCTGGGCGCGGTGGTGCGCGGCGGTCAGGTCATCAGCCCGCGCGGCAGCACGGTGCTCAAGGCCGGGGACCGGGTCGTGCTGTTCGCCGCCGCCGGGGCGATCAAGAAGGTGGAGAAGATGTTCTCGGTCCGTCTGGAGTTCTTCTGAGGCCAACGGCCTCTTACTTACTGGGACCGTTGAAGCCCGTGACCGGCCAGGGCTCCGAACCCGGATGACCGTTCTGTGACACCGTTGGGGTCGAACCCGCCTCTCGAGGTCCTTCGGTCGCCCCCGGCGACGCGTCGCGTCGCCGCAAAGGGGCGCGACCATCGGAACGATGGTCGCGGGGGCTCCCTCAGGATGACACACTTTTAATAGAGAGTGTCATCAACTCAGTTTGTGGCGGGTTCGGGCTGAGGCCGGAGGACCGCGTTTGCGATGGTGACGAGCTTTCTGGCAACGGCGAGGAGTGCGCCTTTTGGTGTCTTTTTGTTTCCGATAAGCCGTTCGTAGAAGGCCTTGAGGTCGGGGTTGTATCGCACGGCGGAGAGCGCGGCCATGAAGAGCTTGGATCGCAAGGCGC
>NZ_WIVE01000049.1 GCF_009601025.1 Roseospira navarrensis
GTGGGGCGCGCCCCACGGATGGGCATGCAGGTGCGCCCCCTCGTGCAAAATTTCCAGACATCAGGTTACACAGCCTGAAAACCCGTCAGGAAGACCCGACTGGACTTTGACTTTCAGTTGTGCTGCGTCATTATTCGTTGCGTGAAAGAACCGGAAAAGCTTCTGACGGGCACCTCGAAAAACTCCGAGATCTGCTTGTTTGGCGGACCTCAAGCCATTGAAAAGAATTGATAACGATTCCGCCCGAACGGAGTTTTTCGAGGTGCCCTGACGATTGTGCTTGACCAGACCAATCCGCCGATCTCGCCATCCAGCGCGGCATCCAAACGCCCGACCAGAACACCGGTAATGTCTGGCTCGTCCGTGACGCGCGCCTCGCGATACTCTCGCATGGCATCGTATACTGCTTTGTCAGCAGCCCGTGCGGCCGCACCAATATCGGTTTCGAATGTCGTTACCGAAGTACCACAACCCGCTCACAGATGAAGGCCGCGATTTCTGCGGGTTTGTGTTGCCGGGCGTCGGCATACCCGTCATGGCCAAGGATGCCTTCAACCTCTCCCTCGTCCATCCTCACGAACATGATCCGGTCATGGTCGCGTCTATTGATGATCTCCCGCACCGCCCTAAACTCAATCCCGCACCAGTTTTTTCGTTGATAATCGCCGCCGGCGAACACCACGATGAGCCGCGAACGATCACGGTAGATCCCTTGAAGGAAGGTATCGAGGGAAGGGCGTGCGAGCTGGGCCGTGTAGTTTCGATCATAGAAGTAACGATCAGGACCGAGCAGCCGCTCTAGGTGCTGCGCTACCTCCTCCACATAGTGGCGTGCTTCGCCAGGAAACGACAAGGCGACGTCAAAATGGTGGTCCGATAAGTTGACCCTCGGGCCGGCGTTTGCCGCCCAACGGGGCAGGGCAATGCCCTTCCGGCTCAGTTCTGCTGGTAGGTCGACATCCTTCACCGCCCGATGAGTGCGGTTCAGCTCCCACTTCCCGATCTCAAGCTCGAACGCCATTTCGTCGAGTTGTGCTGCTGTCAGAAAGGATTGCAGCGGGTGAATTTCGTAGTCAACGCGGACATCACCACCGCGAACAGTCACGTCCCGGATCAGACCAAAATGCGGATCAACTTTGTTGAAAGCTTCATAGGCAAATATGCAAGGAAAGCGGCGTAGATGATCTATCTCTTCAGCACCGAGCGCTCCAAATTTCTCTTGGATTGCATCGCTGGTGTATTCCATGACGCACCGGCTGCGCTCGATTAGCCAAGCCTCTCCTTTCCACGATTCATCGTTGGAGGAAACAAAAAGGTTGTACATAGGCATCCCACTCAATTTATTTGAATCTAGTATATCAAGGTTGAGACGGGGAGTCATGTCTACGTAGCGAAAGTTAGCCAAGTACGATCAGAGCACGTAAGCCGACGATCCTCATGCGGCCCAATGCGGCCAAACAGTCGCGCAATGGCGAACCGGGCGAGCGACCGAAGGTCGGGAGCAATATGCCCCTACCAGTCCACTGGTAGGGGCTGCGTTTGCCCGCTCACGCTGCAACACCATCATGATCGGTCAGGACCATGTCCGGCGTGACGCTGACGAAGAGCGGCTGGATGTTGACGGTATTTCCGTCTTCGTCCGGCGTGATGGCGACGATGGCGGAGGCCGGCTGGCCGTTCACGAAGCAGGAGAACAGAGCGAGGTTGTCGTAATCGCCGCTGGTCAGCGCCTCGAACGCGTCGCGGTGGGCGGGGGTGATGTTGGTGCTCATGTTTGCCTCCCTCACGCTGCGATGTGGCCGGCTGCGGACGCGTCGGTGGCGTAGCGGCTGATGGGCTTGGTTGCCTTGAAATGGCGGTCGACTTCGACCGGGAGGCCAAGCCGCCCGCGCACGCTGGCCAGTTCCGAAAGCGAAACGTAACCGAGTTCTGGAAAACCGAGCCCGAGATCGCACAATCCGAACGCGATGTCGGGCTCGTCCGGGTCGGCCTCGGTCAAGAGCCAGGTGCAGCCCGCGTCCGGCGTGAACAACTTGACGACGGGGTGAAAGTCGATCTCGTCTTCGGTGCCGCGCACCGGGTCTTGACGGCGGCCATTGGCCAGCAAACGGTCGTAAATGGATTTCGGCAGAAGGGTCATGGGTCGTCTCCTTGGTTGGTGTTGTGACGGACCGGAGAAGGACCCTCCCTCTCCTTTCGACTCCGTCACAAAACCGAAGGCGTCCTCTTTCTCTGGGCTGCGCCGCCGGGGACTTCGCCTGCGTCACCCGGCGCCCCGCCGTGAGGGGAAAGAGGCCGCTTACGCGGCGGCCTCGGTGTCGGTGGTGGTTTCGGTGTTCGCGGCCTCGGCGTTTGGCTGGAGGCCGTGCAGGTAATCGGCGGCGCGCTGGGCGTGGGCGGCGGCGGAGAAAATGGCCCGCTTGTCGGCCTTCAGGATTCCCAGCCAGTGGTGGATATAGGCCGCGTGGTCCTCCCGGACATGAAGGGTCAGGTCCAGAGCGGCGCACAGGAACGCCGCGCCCAGTTCAGCCACCAGTTCCTCGCGGGCGTAACCTTCGTCCCCGAACGTCTTGCGGCCGAAGTCCCGTGCCAGACGATCCGGGTGGCGAGTCCAATGCGTGACCTCGTGCGCCAGCGTGGCGTAGAAGCTCTCGGCGTCGCGGAAGGCCTCAATCGGCGGGACGCGGACCCGGTCGAGGGCCACGTTGTAGCTGGCCTCCGTCCCCCCGGGGCTGTGTAACCTGATGTCTGGAAATTTTGCACGAGGGGGCGCACCTGCATGCCCATCCGTGGGGCGATGCGCTGCGGGCCGTCGGCCCGGGGCTCGGGCTTGGTGTAGTAGTGCGCGGGCAGGTCCTCGATCTGCTCGACGTTGAACACGCTGTAGGCCTTCATGAAGGGGATCTTCTGCTCGGCGGTCTCGCCCTCCTCGGTCTCCTCGGTGCGGGTGATCGTGTTGGCGTAGACGACGGGCGAGCCCCTCTCGCCCTTGCGCACATGCGCGCCGAGCGCCGATGCCTGCCGGAACGTCATCCACATCGGCGAGCCAAAGCCATGCTCCATGGCGGCCGACCAGAGCATGAGGATGTTGATCCCCGCATAGGGCACGCCGTTGTGACGCAGCGGGCGATTGACGCGGCCGGCGGCGTGCTCGGCGCTCCACGGCTTCTGCCAGGGCAGAACGCCCTTTTCCAGTTCGGCGATGATGCGGTTGGTGACCCGGGTGTAGATGTCCCGCCGGGGGGCGGTCGTTTCGCGTGACATGGTCCGTCTCCTTTGTTTCGTGCGGTCGACGGGCCGGAGAAGGACCCTCCCTCTCCTCTTGAATCCGTCACGAAACCGAAGACGTCCTCTTCCTCTTGATCTTCCTCTGACTGCCGCGACCGGCGGGACGGGACTGCCGGAGCGCCGAATCCTCGTGAACCGGGATCGGCGTCGCCGGACCTGTGCAGCGCGGCCGGCCTGGACCGGGACGGACGGGTTCGGACCACCGTGCTGGCCTGATGATCCTTCCATGCGCGTGCGGGCTGCCTGCCCGCCCACGGGTGCCTTCTATCCCCATGATGATGTCGGGACGGGGCGAAAGGCTCCGATGGGCGGGGCCTCCACACACGAGATGGAGGATACGACCATGCACGGTCTCACCACATCCGATCTGGTCTGGCGACCGACCGCAGAGCTGCAAGGCCTGCTGCGCGCGGCGTTCAACATGATCGCCGCCAGCACACCGGACAGCCCGGACCGCCGGGCGGCCCTCGCCTCAATCGAGGCGATCCGCCGGGAACTGGCCCGGCGCGGCCCTAACCCGGGGCCATAACCCGGGTCACCGACGGGCGGACCGCATCACGCGGCCCGCCCGTTTCGCGTCAACGCGGTGGAGGTGTGCAGGGCGGCCCAAAACAATTCTGTGGACATAGACACGCCATTGTTCGCGCCTGAATTGAAGCGCGACTTGCCCACCGTCATGATAGCGGCTTGGACAACTTGCACCGGGCCTACAACCCGACCACAGCAAGAATGCCGGTTGTCGCCTTCGGTCCCATGGACCGGGAGGCGATGGCGTATGTACAGGGCTTTGGCCTAAAGGCTGTCGCGCCGTGCTGTGGTGCGGTTTGTAGCTCCCGGTCCGCCAAGGAACCGGAGGACATGACTATGACGGACGCTGACCAGAACGCCGCGCTCGCCCGGATTACCGAGATCACGCTTCAATTGGAGGCCGTGATCGCGGCACTCGATGCGCTGTACGATCAGATCGGGAGCCGACCCGGCTCATAAATCTGGACCAATTCCGACGCCGGGTTTCGATGGACAGGCCTGCCGGGCAGGCTCGCTCTGCCACGAGGATTGCCGCGCCGTAGCGCCGCTATCCTGGACGGCATGGACACCACACGCACATCGCGGACAGACCGCAGCGCAGGCGCAACGGGGACAGGTTCGGCGAGTCCGGACCCCCGGGTGGTCGCGCTCGTCAAACTGCTTGCGCGGCAGGCGGCGGAGGCGGAGTATGAACGTCTCCTCCGCACGCATATGTCTGCCAAGCCGCCCCCGCCGGAAGAGTCCGCGCCATGACGACCGCCGCGATCTACGCCCGCTATTCCTCGGACCTGCAACGCGAAGCGTCCATCGACGATCAGGTGCGCATCTGCAAGGAGCGCCTGACGCGCGAAGGCTGGCGGCTGCATCAGGTCTACTCCGACCGGGAGATTTCCGGCTCGAACCTGCTGCGCGCGGGCGTGCAAGCCCTCATGGCTGATGCCGGGCGCAGGCATTTCAGCGTCGTCGTCGCCGAAAGTCTCGACCGTCTGTCCCGCGATCAGGAAGACATCGCGGCCCTGTACAAGCGCCTGTCCTTCGCGGGCGTGAAGATCGTCACGCTGTCCGAGGGCGAGATCAACGAACTGCATATCGGCCTGAAGGGCACGATGGGCGCGCTGTACCTTAAGGACCTGGCGGACAAGACCCGCCGGGGCCTGCGCGGACGCGTCGAGGCCGGCAAGTCCGGCGGCGGCCTGACCTACGGCTATGACGTGGTCAAGACGCTGGACGCGAACGGCGAGCCGATCCGGGGCGAGCGCACCATCAACGAAGATCAGGCCCGGATCGTGCGCCGCATTTTCGAGGAATACGCCATCGGCCGATCCTCGCGGACGATTGCCGTGGACCTGAACAAGGACGGCGTGCCCGGCCCCTCTGGAAAAGAGTGGGGCCACAGCACGATCAATGGCAACCGCGAGCGCGGCACCGGCATCCTGAACAATGAGCTTTATATCGGCCGACTGGTCTGGAACCGCCTGCGCTATGTCAAGGACCCGTCCACCGGCAAGCGCGTCTCGCGGCTGAACCCCGAGGACGAATGGATCATCCAGGACGTCCCGGAGATGCGGATCGTCGATCAGGACCTTTGGGACCGCGTCAAGGCGCGGCAGAAGAAGACGGGCGTGGACACGCGCGGCAAGGCCGCGCCGACGGATGGCTTCTGGAACCGGCACCGCCCAAAAACCCTGTTCTCGGGCCTGCTCAAGTGCGGGGTGTGCGGCGGCGGGTTCGTGAAAATCAGCACCGAGCATTTCGGCTGCGCGACCGCGCGGAACAAGGGGACGTGTTCGAACCTGCGCACGATCCGCCGCGACCGGATGGAAGAGACCATTCTCGCGGGCCTGCGGGATCATCTGATGGACCCGGCCCTTTACGAGGTCTTCGCCGAGGAGTTCACCAAACACGCCAACCGGCTGCGCATGGAGCACAATGCCACGCTGGCCGGGTACAAGGCGGAGCTGGAGCGGATCGACCGGCGCATCAAGAAACTGATCGACGCCGTCGCGGACGGCATGCCGGGCAGCGTCGTCAAGGACGAGATGATCGCGCTTGCCGACCGCAAAGAGGACCTGAAGCATCGTCTCGCCACGACGGACGAAGCGCCGACGCTCCTGCACCCCAATATGGCCAAGCTCTACCGCGAGCGGATCGCCGCACTGGCCGACGCCCTGAACCAGCCGGACCAGCAGACCGAGGCGGCGGACATCATCCGCACGCTCGTCGACCGGATCGACCTGCGCCCCGACGAGGCCGATCCGAAGGGTCTGGTGATCGACCTCCACGGCGCGCTGGCAGGCATCCTAAGCCTTTGCGCGGAAAGCAAAAAGGCCCCCGCTGTCTCCAGCGAGGGCCTTCAGCAAATAAAGGTGGTTGCGGGGAGAGGATTTGAACCTCTGACCTTCAGGTTATGAGTCACAATAACGGCCCTACGACCAATCCGCAGGGAAGCCCTTTAATGCCATATTATTTTATTGTTTACAAATACATACATTGACATTCGGGGCAGATCGGCTACTCTGTAGGCACGCTGATTTTTGCTCTCATCTGGTAGCTATTTGGTAGCTGGCCCGACCTTCAGACTGCACCGACCTGAAGGTCACAAGGCGGAGGATGGAGATGCCAAAGCTCACCAAACGGACTATCGACCAAGCGGAGGCCTCTGACCGCACTCAGGTCGTCTGGGATGACGAACTGCGTGGCTTCGGCCTGCGGGTTTACCCGAATGGACGAAAGGTCTTCGTTGTCAAATGCCGGGTAAAGGGGCGCCAGCGGTTCATCACTATCGGGCGACACGGGCCAATCACGGCTGATCAAGCGCGAGGGAAGGCATTCACGATCCTGGCCGAGGCAAAGAATGGCGACGACCCCGCCATCGACACGGATCGGGCACGAAAGGCACCCACGGTGCGCGGCCTGGGCGAGCGCTTTCTGACGGAGCATGTTGCGGTTCGATGCAAGCCGACCACGCAGTATGAGTACAAGCGTGCGGTCGACCTGTTCATCAACCCCAAACTCGGGACCCGCAAGGTCACCGATATCGAACGGCGGGATATCGCGGAACTCCACCATGGTCTGCGCCACGTTCCATATCAGGCCAATCGGACCCTGGGCGTCCTCTCCATCATGTTCAATCTCGCCGAAGTTTGGGGGCTCCGCCCGGATGGCAGCAACCCTTGCCTTCATGTTAAGCGATTTCCGGAACAAAAACGGGAGCGATTTCTGTCGCCCGAGGAATACGCGGCCCTTGGGAGGACCCTTCGTGACGTTGAGAAGAACGGATCGGAAACGCAATCCGCCATCAACGCCGTCAGGCTATTGATGCTGACCGGCTGCCGGTTGGGCGAGATTATGACGTTGAAATGGGATTACGTGAACCTATCGGCCAGAGAACTGCGTCTGCCGGATTCGAAAACCGGCGCCAAGGTGGTGCATTTCGGAGAGACGGTTGCCAGGGTCCTCGAGGGGATCGAGCGCATTGACGGGAATCCTTGGGTCATTACGGGCCGGAAGGAAGGCGGACGGCTGACCGACCTCCAGCATCCCTGGCGTCGTATCCGCGCGCAGGCCGGTCTCGATGATGTGCGCCTCCACGACCTGCGGCATTCCTTCGCCAGCGGGGCTCTCAGCCTCGGCGAGGGGCTGACCATGATCGGCAAACTGCTGGGCCACAGCCAGGTCCAGACCACGGCCCGCTACGCCCACCTCGCCAATGATCCGGTCAAGGCGGCTGCGGGAAAAATCTCTGATTTCATCGGGGCGGCGATTGCCGACCAGGGACCGTGAGCCGAAACGAAAGCGTGCTGGTCTATGCGTTTCCCCAGGTGTGGCCGATCTCTGGGCCTGAACCCGGGTCCTATGCCCCTCTCTGGCTGACGAAGACGGTCGAGCGATGCCAAGCCAGTCACGCCCGATGCTTGACGGTCAGCGGGATGGGATCGTGCCAGCGCAGTTCGGCGCGGGCACCGTCGCTCAAGGACGGCGAGAAGTCGGGCCGGCCGTCATCATCGGACGTCACCAGCCCCCGGTCAAAGGCGGCTTCCCACAGGGCCGAGAGCAGCAGACCGTTGTGGACGGTTAGCCGCGGCGTCGTTCGTGCAGGCCTTCCACGGCACGATATGCGACGCGCGCAGCAGCGCCGTGTCGGTGATGCCGGTCAGCTGGCATCGACCCTGCCGATACTTGATCAGGCTCGCGCGGAAGATGTCCTGGCCGATGCGCTGGACGACGAGCCGTTCCGCCTCGATCGTTCTCGGCAAGTCCTTGACCTTGGTTTCGAAGTCCTGAAGCGGCGCATCGGGCAGGCTCGCCGCCAACTGATGGGCCCGGGGCATCAGGGCGCAGAGGTCAACCAGCGTCTTGAATGCTTACCGGGTGCGCATCGCATTTGACACGCTAAACTAAATTGAACGGGAACCCGCTCCGACAAGCCACAACGATTCGAGGAAGGAACCTTCTCACTGGGTTTTTTGTTGTCACACAAAAACGCCTGAGCTAGTGTAGAGATGTAACACAGGAGAACCGATCATGGCGCGACCTAAAGCGGAAGACGCACGCGATAGCTTCGCAAGCGTGAGACTCACGGCCAGCGAGCGCAAGGATATGGAGCAAACAGCCTCGCGCCTTGGGTTTAAGTCTCTTAGCGAATATGTCCGCCATCTTCATAGTTTGATCCAGGCAGATGAGTCGGATCACGAACAGACGCGCGAAGAGCTAACCAAACGCTACCCTTGGCGGGACATGGCCCTCTATTACAAAACTGACCTCGGAACTATGCTTCATGGAAACTCACTAAACTATTTGTTTAGCGGCATAGGTCAGAAGTCAGTTGATCTCATAATGACTTCGCCGCCATTCGGTCTGGTACGGAAGAAGACCTATGGCAATGAGGACGCGCACCACTACTGCGACTGGTTCCGGCCATTTGCCGAGGGCTTCAGGCGTGTGCTCAAGGATAGTGGTAGCCTGGTCATCGATATCGGCGGTGCATGGAAGCCCGGAACGCCTACGCGATCACTTTACCACTTCGAACTATTGCTCATGCTTTGCGAGGAGTATGGTTTCCACCTGTGCGAGGAGCACTACTGGTGGAACCCGTCGAAGCTCCCGACGCCGGCGGAATGGGTCAACGTGCGCCGCGTTCGGGTTAAGGATGCTGTGAACTGCGTGTGGTGGCTGTCTCCCACCCCTTGGCCCAAGGCCAACAATCGACGCGTCCTCGCGCCCTACAGCGATTCTATGCGCGGCCTGTTGAAGAACGGGTACACGGCGAAACTCCGACCGTCTGGACACGATATTTCGGATAAGTTCGGCAAGGACAACGGTGGCTCGGTTCCGCCAAATCTGCTCGCCGTAGCCAACACAGAATCGAATGGGCGCTATCAGGATTATTGCCGGGATCACGGATATCCCATCCATCCGGCGCGCTTTCCAGAGGAAGTGCCTGAGTATTTCATTCGGTTCCTCACCGATCCAGGCGATCTGGTCGTTGATCCCTTCGCCGGCTCATGCGTGACCGGGGCAGTTGCGGAGGCTCTGGGGCGTAGATGGACGTGCTGCGAGCTGGAGGAGGACTATCTCAAGGGCGCAATGGCGCGCTTCAAGCCGAACGTACGCGCGCTCGACCGGAGCAAGGCAGTCACCTACACCATCAATCCGCCCTGTTCCGTTCCTGTCGATGAGGAAGTCGTGCCCCTGGTCGAGGATGGAGGGGCGACCCGACCCGAAGCGCTTCTGAAAAACAAGCGATCCAACAGGTCCGAGGGGCGGAGCATCGACAAGGTTGCCGCAGAGTGATCATTTTTGCCTGATGAGTTCGCCGAATGGCTAGGCTAAACAAGCGTCAACTCTTCCAAATCATCGAACACGCCGTCCGCGAAAGCGGATGGAACTTTCTACACCTGTCCACGTCAGGTGAACATCCGGCCCGATATCAGGTCTATTCAGGCGACCGAAGCTACCGCGTCCGTGTCTACGTTTGGAATCTCACCCACGGCGGACAGAACCGCCCTGAAGACGAGTGGCGCATTCAGGTCACCGGCGTCGAGCAGTTCGAACCCGAGATCGGTGGCAAGACTCTCGTTCTGGGTTGGTGGGACGAAACGCGCGTCTTCGCGGGCTTCGACGTGTCGAGGCATAGCAGCGAGTTTGGGGCTTCACCTTCGATCCAGATCCGCGAGGCAGCGCTACATCAGGCTGTCCTTCACGGCTTCGCGCCCCACAACAAGGGCAACGGCGAGCTTGCCATCGCGTTCCGCCCAGACTTTCTTGCCCCCTACATAGAAAACCTGGAATCCCTCCATGCCTGTGGCGAAGTCGACGAGGAAGTCGAGGTGTTGAGACAGATCGGCGAAAACCCGGATGAGGTGGCGGATGAGGATATTGGGAACGAAATCGCCAGACCACGTCAGTACGCTGTCATTTCCACGAAACGGGCACTTCGGGAGATCGACTTCCGCGACCGTGTGCTGACCGCTTACAGCCACCGTTGCGCCATATGTGGTGTCCAGCTCCGACTGCTCGACGCTGCCCATATCCTTCCCGCCGCGCATCCCGACAGCAGCGATGGAACCAGCAACGGCGTCGCTTTGTGCGCCCTGCATCATCGGGCTTTTGACCGAGCCTTTGTCACGTTCGGATCCGATTACCGGATCCACATCAACGATGAAATGGTCGAGGAATTGAAAGCGGCCGACCGTGCCGGCGGGCTCGATGTTTTCGAGCAGGCCCTACGACCGATCCTCGCCTTGCCGCCGGACCGAAAGGATCGCCCAGCACCGGCCTTCATCGACGCTGCGAATGACCTTAGGGGCTGGTCGCTCAAGTCAGGACGCGGCCGCTAACTTGTGGCGCGTTGTCAGGCGGCCCGCCCAGACTTCGAGCTTTCCTCCAATGATTCCATTGAAATCGACCGTCTGCGGAACTCCAAAAGGCTTCGGTTCAGGGCATCGTTGTGCTTCGACCCTCGCCAGGGCGGCAATGGAATGATCGAGCAAGCCGTCAAGGCACGATACTTCTCGATAGCCGCGCGCGTATCGCACGATCTGTTCGATCGCCGCCCGAAGCGCATCCGCGCCGTCGTGCTGCCCGCTTGCGAAGTACTTCGCCTCAACGATTGCGACTGCTTCGTTTGCTTCCCGATCTATTACGACCAGATCGGGCCGATCGGAGCCCTCGGGCAGGCCATACAGTTTGAGAAGGCGGGCGACGATGGCCTCGGAATACTCTCGCGGCGGCGCGCGCCACAGATCGGTGCGCGATTGCCAATGAATCTCGTGCGCGCCTACCCGTGCAATCGGTTCCCGCCCGCCTCCGAGGAAACCGAGGGTCACGGGGGTACTCAGGGTTGCGGAAAGGGCGCGCGCCAGGCCGAGTCCGACTGCCAGTTCGAAGCGCTGCCAAAGATTCAGGGGGCCGAGCAACGTGTCGTTCAGGAGGTCAAGGATTGCGGCTTCGTCGGCCGCTTCTATTGCCTGCAAGGCCCGATAAGCGTTGCAGGCGAGCGTATAGATCGGTCGTCGCGATCGGCTAGCTTCCTTGACCGCCAGAGGGCCGGGGCGACGCGTCAGGTTGAGTTGCTTCGCCGCTTGGTGGATGACCTCGAAGCGCCGTATCGCCTCAAGTCCAGGAGCGCAGGCATCGAGCGCTTCGCGGTAGGAAGCGACTTCGGGAAGCAGATCGTCGAACCGAAGAGCCAACCGCCAAGCCTGTTCGAGCACCCACGTCAGCACGTGGTTCGGTCCCGAATTGTACGTTCTGAGAGGCTCGTGCGAAACCATCAGTGTCGGATGACCCGTCGCCATGCGCCGGATCGCAGTCGCGCGAGCGTCGAACCGCCCCCGCACCCGGGCGTCGTCCTCTCGAAGCCGCGTTTCAAGGACTGCCTGGATTTCCAGCGGGTTCTCCCGTAGGTGCGCCACAAGGTTTCTGACGGGCTTCGATATCGCCCAATGAAGGCGAAGCAGATCGAGATCCTGGTCGGCATCCAAGTCAGGCCGTTCGACCCGAACGGAGACAGCGTTGCGGAAATATCGGAGCAGGAAGCGCGTCAGATAGTCGTCGATCACAATGTCGAGGCTTGCGTTCATACCGCGAGATCCATCAGCCTTTCGGCGAGTGTTCGCGCCTCTTCGCTTTTGTCTGCAAGGTCGAGGGCATCTCGCACTTCCGTAGCGACCGCTATCGCCTGTTTGCGCAGGATGCCGTCGAGCATCGGCAGGACGTACATGTAGAATCCGTCGAGATAGGCAGACGCTTGGTCAACTTCCGGAGCCGCCAGAAGGTTTAGGTCGGGGTCTATCGCGCGCACCGTCTTGAGCATGTCTAGGATCGGCGCAGGACCGATCACCCGCGCGCCGTTGATCGCGCGCCAGATGCGCTCCAAGGGGATCGGGCCGGCCGGTTCGTCGTCGGCGTCGACCATTTCCCACTTGTGCATCACCTCGACTAGGAAACCTCGCAGGTCGCGAGGCGCATCAACGTAGATCCAGCCGAAGCGGCGCGTGAGCGCAAAGCTCATCTGGTACAGAGCAGCTTTGTCGATGGAATTGATTGTCGCCAGTATTCGCCAGCCGGGCTTGGGCGCAAACTCATGCGCTGCCGCACTCGGCTTGGGTTTCGGCAGAATCACGTAGGCTAGACTTTCTGCATCGGCAATGTCAGTGCGGTAGGGCAGCGTCGTTTTCTGCTCTGACAGAACCGTGAAAAGCGGACCGATCACCTTGTCGATATCGCAGCGGTTCAGCTCATCGACGATCAGCGGCCGGTCGAAATTCTGGAGCAACACGCCCGGAACGAAACTGACCCTTCCCTCACCGACCGGTTGATACCCGCCGATCACGTCCTGAGAGGTCCAGTCCGCCGAACCGGTGATCATGGTGTAAACATCGTGCAGTGTGCCGGCCACAAGCTGCGCGAGCGTCGTTTTGCCGGTGCCCGGCGGGCCGTAGAACATCAGGTGTTGCTTGCCCGCCTTCAGCGCGGCGTTGATCTGGCGATAAACCGCCGGGTCGACGCCGATCAGATCCGAGAATTCGGGGATTTCAACGAGGTCCTGGCTCGTCGGCCCGACCGCCTCCTCTTCTGGTTCCGTTTTCTGCGCTGCGGGCATCTCGGCCGCTGCTCGCGCAAATGCCGCCGACACGTCCCTCGTCAGGCGCTGACGATCTTTTTCGTCAAGACCGCGGTAAATGGGGATGTTATGCGCCGTTGGCATTGCCATTCCGTTCCCTTTCCCTTTCCCTGTCCCCTTCACCTTTCTCTTTTTCTTCCGCAGTCCCCGGCGGCTCCATTGCCGTCGGCGACACGTTGATCAGCGTTCTCAGTGCCTCGGTTGCCTCGGCGTATTTGAGCGGTCGCGGCAGTTCCGGCGCAACGAACAGATCGTCATCCTCATTCAGCGTGATGAGCGCTGCCGCGATATAGGGCTGCTCATGGCCCATGTATTCGAGGTGACCTGTCGTTTCGTCGAACGAGTCAAAGAGTTGGCCTGATGAACCGATGGGCAAGGCCGGCAGAAAGCAGTGTAGGAGCATCCACTCCCAAGTTTCATAGAAAACGAACTTCTCGTCCGCGACCTTGATGGCCGGGACGATGCGGGTCGTCACAGCACCACTTGTGCCCTGCGCCGTGTTGGCGAAAGCAATGCGCCTTGCCCCATGCTGATCCGGTACGCGCGCCAACAAGCGGTCGTGTTCATCGAGGTCCAGGTGTATGAACCATCGCAGAGGCTTGTTCGTTGCGTCCGCTGGCGTTTCCCAGAAGCCCGTTGTCTCGTCCACTGGTTTGCAGCTTTCCAAAGTCCGCTTCTTGCTTCCACACTGACGCAGTTCAAGGTCGTATTCGCTCAAGACTTTCCTTAGAGCGGCGCCGATTTCTTTCTGTGCGGATTCGCGGATTCCAATAAACCACTGAGCGTAAATAGGCGGCCGGTAGAAATCGATCTGCGTGGTCCCGAATTCTTCCTCGAACCCCTTCCGCAATAAAAAAATTGCGCGGTCAAGATCGGCCAGGGCCGGGTTCCGGCCTTTTGGCCGTGCATCTTCGGGCAGCCGGTGTTTGAGCGCCTCGACAATCTGCCGCCGATGCTCGTTGCTGAGGTTCCGCTCAAGATCGTCCGGAAACAGGAAATACAGAATCGCATTGCGGACAGGTCGCCGGTCGGCATGATCAAAGGCGTCCAGCCACTTCACGAAGCCCCACGGGGCGTCGTCGTTCATTAGCTCTGATCGCTGTGCCTCGGGTAGTGCTTTCCACGCATCCGTGACTTCGAGCAGAAAACCGAACTGCTCATACCGGCGTGTTAGATAGGCCGTGCCAGGATGGCCGACACCCATGAGCGCTTCGTCGCTCAAGTGCGCGCTGTCGGGCAAGGTGGAGCCCGACCACTCCCAAACTTCCGTTATCTGGACGCGCTTGGTCTCCGGCCTTGTTGCCGAAAAGACCGGGAATAGAAGGACAAACCAAACGACTTCGGCCGCGAGCCTGATCACCTCAGGCGGCGCGCCATCCAATTGCTCATTGAGCTTCTCATAGAAAGTCCGATCCGCCCCCTCTATGGGGTTTTCAACGAAGCGGCGCTTGAGTTCCCGGATGTTTCCAGTGGTCCACAAGGCTTCGTCGCCAAACAGCGAGCCATCGTTCAGAAAGCATCGCTCGCGCCAAGCGTCGGCTGCAGCGAGCACCGCGTCGACATGGTCCTGGCCGGTCCAACGGGACAAGATTTCATCTCCCGGTTAACACTTGGTTCTTCTCAATCATTGCGTATCATAAGGATGTTGGCGTTAAAAGGCATTCCCGCCATTCATGGGCAGGAAACCTACTTATCGCCTTGTCGAAATTTCCCTGGCTAGGTCTGAGATTCCGTAGCCAATCCCTCCTTCCGGTTCCACACCAGGTTGGCGGTTTCGCCGCCGCCGTCTGGGAACAGGGCGGCGGTGATGGGGCCGGGCAGGCCGGGGTCGTCGAGGCGGACGCGGAAGTAGTCGCGCGGGGGCTCGGCCTTGGAGCGCGCGGCCCAGGCATCGCCGATGCGGTGGCCGGCGATCATGACGCGGAAGGCCGGCGCCCGGTCTGTGTCGCGGCTGTCGTTGGGGACGAAGCGGACCCGCGCGTCCAGGGTCAGGGTGCGGATGGTGCCGATCCAGCCGCCGTCCCGCGACGGCGAGAAGGTGCCGATGACGCTCATGGTGTGGCCTCCTGGCTGGGGGTTTCCGGATCGGCAGCGTCTCCCTCACCCGCCGGTTTCCGCCGGCGGCGGCGCTGCGGTGCGGCGGGATCGTCGCCCTCGCCCAGCCCGTCCTTGCGGGCGCGGGCGAAGACGCGGTCGCCGTCCAGGAAGGCGCGCAGCATAAAGGGGATCAACTCGGCGACACTCTCGCGCTCCCCATAGGTCGCTTCGTAAAGGGATGCGTAATTTTTGAGGTCGGCATTCAGGGGCGCGTCCAGGGTGATGGTCAGGCGAACCGGGGTGCGGTCCGGCAGGCGGGGCAGCTTGAGCATGGCTCAGCCTCCTCGATACGGGCGAAGCACAAGGTCCCGATGCACGATGACACGCAGCGGGAAGCCAGGGCGGATGGTCAGGGTCGGCTGAACGTCGAGGAAGCGTTCGGTCAGGCGCGAGCCTGTACGGCTGACGGTGCCCTGCAGGGATTCGCGCAGGGCCCGGACCAGTTCGGACTCGTTCTCGCCCAGGGTCAGCTCACTACCGACGCCCAGCAGGGTCGCGAGCACGACGCCCGTGGCCAACCGGTCGACGTGATAGTCGACCCCGTCTTCCAGCCCGGCGTATCCGGCCGGGTCGGTGGCCGGGAGGTTGTCGATCTGGACGGATGACCCGTCCGGCATGACGATGCGGTGCCAGACCAACAGGGCGCGCGACTGGCCGAAGGCGATGACGCTGTCATAGGTCCCGATCAGCCGCGATCCCTGCGGGATCAGCAGCACCCGGCCCGTGACCGTGTCGTAGACGTGTTCGGTCACCTGGGCGATCACGGTGCCGGGCAGATCGGAATTGAGGCCGGTGATCAGGCTGGCGGCGATGATGCTGCCGGCCATGACCTGATGCGGCGAGGCCGGGGTCTCCAGGGCGTGTGGATTGTAGATGCCGCCGGTCTGGCGGCGGTTGAGGAAATCCAGCTTGGTCTGCTGGCCGTTGGGATCGCGCTCGGGGTCCAGGGCGAGGCGGTCGGCGGGCAGCGCCGGCGTCGAAGTGTCCGCGTCAGCGCGGTCGGGTTCATCCACCTCGGGTCCGACGGCCACGGCCCCAACCGGCCGGGTATCGATGCGGAACAGCACACCGGACTCGCGGGCCTGCAGCGCCTGTGCGGCGAGGCGCTGGCGCTCGGCCTCGGCGGCGCGGTCGGCGGGGTCCGGCTCCAGCCCGACACGGCGGCGGTGTTCGAGGATGGGCCGGCCCAGGTCGCCGGGCAGCGGCGGCCCCAGCACCGGCGGCGGCGGCGCCATGTCGCCGTAATCGTCGGGCAGGCCCTCGAGGCCCTCGGGGGTCGGTCGGTGATCGGTGCGGTACAGGTCCTCGCCGTCTGATCCCCGTCGCAGATCCGGCGCCTGCAGGGCCAGCAGGGTCACGGTCATGACCGCCCCGGCGCCCAGGGCGGTCAGTCCGATGAGAAGGCCACGCCGGAACCGCACCACGCGGCGGGGCGTGGCCCGCAGGGCCAGGGTCTCGGGGTCGGCCTTCGGAGGCGCGGTCATGATCCCCCTGCCCCGGCCGGGCGGCCGTCGGTGCGGGTGATGCGCACCACCTGCTGGTCATGCCCGCCCAGACGGAGTTCGGCGACGGCGAACAGGCGGTCGACGATGTAGTAGTTGCCGCGCATACGGTAGTTCACAAGCTGGCTGCCGCCGTCGGGGCCGATGATGAACAGCGGCGGCGCTTCGCCCTGGTCGATGCGGCGCGGGAAGGCGATGTAGACCTTGCGGCCGTCATCAAACGCCCGCACCGGACGCCAGGGTGGGCTGTCGCCGGAGATGGCATAGCGGAACCGCATGGTCTCCAGGTTCACACCGTCCGCGATGGGCCGGGCCGCCTCGGCGGCGCTGTTCTGGCGGCGCAAGGCCAGGATCTGGTCCGCCGGATAAGTCCAGGACAGCGCCGCCATGGCGGTCGCTTCCGTGCTGACCAGGGTCAGGTGATAGGCACGGCGGTCGGTGGTGATAACCATGTTGGTGGTCAGGCCGGGGGCGAACGGCTTGACCAGAACATGAACCCGACGCTCGGCGCCGGTGCCGCTGGTGGTGTCGCCGATGACCCAGCGCACGGTGTCGCCGGCGGCGACGGAGACCAGGGTCTCGCCCGGTTGCAAGGCGATGTCGCTGATGCGCTCCGGCGCGGTGTAGAGCCGGTACAGCGCGCCGGGTGTATAGGGATGAACCTGGATGGCGTTGAGGTAGCCATGCCGGGTGGGCTCGCGGGTGGCGGCGGCATTGGCGGCGGCAACGCGCGCCTCGGGCGGGCGGTCGTCGGGCTCCGGCTGGGCGGGCGGCGGCAGCAACTGACCCGGCAGAGGCAGCGGCTTCGGCACCTCGACGATCTCGACCGGGCGCGGCGGCTCCGGTTGGGCCACGGCGGGCCGGAAATCATCGCTGTCATAGCGGATCGACGGCGGCGGGGTGCGGCCCGCGCAGGCGGCCAGCGTCAGCAGGGAAACGGTCGCGACGAGCGCCGCGCGGGTGCGACGGGGGACGATCATGGGGCTGTCCTTTCCTGCGGGGGCGCGGACGGATCGGGCGCGGACGAAGCGGCCGGCGCCGGCTGTTCGGGGGAATCCGGCGCGTCGGTCTCGAAGGTGCGCGACCAGTCGATGGCGGTGATGAACAGGCCGAGCGGATTGGCACGCAGGGCTTCGGCGGTGCGCGGGGGACGCAGGGTTACGGTGAGGATGGCGGTCCAGCGTTCGGTCGCGACACGGCTGCCGCGCTCGAAGTGCTGTTCCGTCCAGGCGACCTGGAACGACCTTTCGGACGCGCGCACCACACTGGTGATCTGCACCGAGACGCTGCGCTCGCCGATGCGGGCGAAGGGCTCGGCGGCGCGGGCATGGGCGTTCAGGAACACCGCCGCGCGATCGCTCACCAGGTCATAGGCGGCCAGCCAGTTCCTGCGCACCAGGACGGGGTCGGTGGAGACCGAGCGCACGTTGGTGATGAACCGGCCCAGGTGCCAGGCGATCTGGGCGTCGGTGGGCTGATAGCTCTCCACGGCGGGCGCGACGGCGCGGGCGGCGCCGAAGGTGTCGACCTCCACGACATAGGGCACGACCCGGCTCTGCAGGGACTGCCAGACCAGCCCGCCGGACAGGCCCACGGCCAGGGTCAGGCAGCCGAAGGCCATCAGGCGCCAGTTGCGGGCCTGGACGCGGGCGGCGCCGATGCGTTCGTCCCAGAGCTGGGCGGCTTTCTGGTAGGGGGTGACGGGTTCGGGGGTGCGGCCGTATCGCTGCACGGGACGCTTGAAGGGCATGGCTCAGTCCTCCTTGTCGCCGAGGGATGGCGCGGTGCCACCGCCCGGACGGTCGCCGTCGCGCAGGGTCTGCTGGGCGTCCTGCATGCGGGCACGCACCTGCTGTTCGGTGCGCAGGCGGCGCGCCCAGGCGGGAGCGGATGAGGCGGTGTCGGGCATGGGTCGGCCGGACCCGTCGGGCGCGGTCCCGCCGGTGGCGGTCCAGGCGGCACGACGGCCGTCGGCGGCGGCTTCGCGGAGTGGCCGGGTCGCGGCCCCTCCGGCGGCCCGGGCCATGCCGCCCAGGCCGGCCAGGGCGGCGCCGGGTCCACTCGTGCCGGATGTGGTCTCGCCCAGGCGGAAGGCGCTGGCGGCCCCTGTTCCCAGGGCCGTGCCGGCGCGCACGGCGGCCAGTCCGCCCGTCCCGGCCAGACGCGCACCGGCCAGGGCGGTGCCCCCGCCGATCAGGGCCAAACCGGCGGCAGCCCCGCCGGTGCCAAGCACGGCGCCGGCGCCAAGCTGTGGCGCGCCTGTGACCAGGCCGGCGGCGATGCCGGGGCCGAAGATGCCCAGGCCCAGCAACGCCAGCGAGGCCAGCACCAGGGACATGGCGGCTTCGATGGTGGGCTCGCCGGCATCCAGAGCTTCGGTGAAGGTATCGAACAGGCTGGCGCCGATGCCGACGATGACGGCCAGGACCATGACCTTGATGCCGGCGGCGACCACCGCGCCCAGCACCCGCTCGGCCAGGAACGCGGTTTTGTTCCAGAGCGCGAAGGGCACCAGGACGAAGCCGGCCAGGGTGGTCAGCTTGAACTCCAGGATGGTGATGAAGAGCTGCACCGACAGCACGAAGAAGGCGACGATGACCAGCACCCAGGCCATCAAGAGCACGACGACGCTGAGCAGGTTGGAAAACACCTCGGGGAAGCCGACCATGCCCTTGATGTGATGGAGCAGCGGCCACGCGGCTTCGAACCCGGTGCCGGCGATGCGCCCCGGGCGGAGCAGGTCGTCGGCGGACATTCCGCCGGCGGTCAGGCCGAGCCCGGCGAAGGAGTCGAACAGGATGCCGGCCAGGGTCTCGAAGCTGTTCAGGATGAAGGCGAAGGCCCCGACGTAGAGAACCTTGCGCAACAGCCGGCCGGGCAGCGCGTCATCGCCCCCCAGCGCCCAGAACAGGCCGGCCAGGGTGATGTCGATGCCGATCAGGATGGTGGTCAGGAAGGCGACGTCGCCCTGCAGCAGGCCGAAGCCGCTGTCGATGTAGCGGACGAAGGTGTCCAGGAAGGCATCGATGATGTTGAGGTCCTGCATGACGTCGCCTGCCTTCGTTTAAGTTCAGAGATGGCAAAGGGATCAGCGCGGCGTATAGGCGCGGCCGTCACCGAGGAAGCGGTCGGTGGCGGCCCGCGCCGCTTCCTCGGCCTGGGCCTTGCGGGCGTTCTCCTGCGCCTCGGCGCGGGCCTGGGCGGCGAGCAGGGTCTGAAGCTGCATCTGTTGCTTGGCAGCCAGCGCCATGAGCTGATTACCGGCCTGCTGGGCCTGTAGCGCGCCGACCGCGCCCTGGCTGCGGTTGACGAGATCGGCGAGCACGCCGTGATCGGCGCGGATATCCTCGACGATGCGGGATTGTACCCGCATGGAATGGCGCCAACCGTCCATGGCGTCCCGCCACCGCTCGCGCGCCGCGACGGCCATGTCGTCGACGGTGACCGTGCTGTCGTAGGTCTCGGGGTAACGCGCCCGCCACTGATCCTCCAGGCGGTCGAGGCTGAAGCTCAGCCCCTCGGCCTCGCGCATCAGGGCATCGATGCGCACCAGGGCGCCGGTCAACTCGCCGACGGACGAATGGTCCAGGCTGGTCAGGTTGCGGGCCATGTTCTCCAGCATGACGGCCTGGTTCTGCAGCGCGCGGATCTGGTTGTTGATCTGCTCCAGGGCGCGCGCGGCCTGCAGCACGTTCTGGACGTAGTTGGTGGAGTCGAACACCGGCCAGGCGGCACGGCCGGCGCCGGGGACGGCGAATACAAGAGCGGCGGCGAGCAGCGCCGCCAGGGAACGACGGGTCATGACGGGTCTCCTTCGGGTTCGGGGAATGGGTCCTGGTCGCCAGCCGCGTCGGCCTCGATCAGGTCGGCGGCCCAGTCGAGGCCGCGCGCGCGCAGGAAGGCGGCGGCGAAGGGCGCACCGGCCGGCGTATCGTTCAGGCTGTCGATGAGCGTTTGCGCCGCCGGATCGGAGGCCCCGCACAGGGCCAGGGCCAGCGGTCCCAGGCCGAGCTGGAACAGGCGGTTGCCGCGCCGGGATTGCAGGTAGTATTCGCGCTTCGGCGTCGCCTGGGCGATCAGGTCGATCTGGCGGTCGTTGAGCCCGAAGCGCTCATAGACGGTGCGGGCCTGGGGCTCGACGGCGCGCTCGTTGGGCAGGAAGATGCGCTGTGGGCAGCTTTCGATGATGGCCGGCGCGATGGCGCTGTCGGCAATGTCGGCCAGCGACTGGGTGGCGAAGACGACGGCGACGTTCTTCTTGCGCAGCACCTTCAGCCATTCGCGGATGCGCGCGGCGAACAGCGGGTTGTCGAGGTAGACCCAGGCCTCGTCCAGGACCAGCAGCGTCGGCCGGCCGTCGAAGCGCGCCTCCAGGCGGTGGAACAGGTAGGTCAGCACCGGCAGGACCACCCCGGCCTCGCGCATCAGGGCTTCGGTCTCGAAGGCCTGGACATCGGCGAGCGCCAGCCGGTCCTCGGCGGCGTCCAGCAGCCGGCCGAACGGGCCTTCCAGGGTGTAGGGCGCCAGCGCGGCCTTCAGGGCGTTGGACTGCAGCAGCACGGCCAGCCCGGTCAGGGTGCGCTCGTCCGGCGGCGCGCTGGCCAGACTGCCGAGCGCCGACCAGACGGCGTCCTTGACCTCGGGCGTGACGCTGACACCTTCGTGGACCAGCAACGCCCCGATCCATTCGGCGGCCCAGCTTCGGGTGGCGGGATCGTCGATGCCGCGCAGGGGCTGGAAGGCCAGGGTGCCGTCGGCGCCCAGCACATGGTGCGTTCCGCCCATGGCCAGCACGGCGGCGCGGGCGGAGTTGCCCTTGTCGAAGATGAACACCTGGGCACCGGCATAGCGCCGGAACTGCAGCGCCATCAGCGCCAGCAACACGGACTTGCCCGCCCCCGTCGGTCCCACGATCAGCATGTGGCCGACGTCGCCGACATGGGTGGACAGCCGGAACGGGGTCGAGCCCGAGGTCTCGGCCAGCAGCAGCGGCGGACCGTCCAGGTGCGCATTGCGGGCCGGCCCGGCCCAAACCGCCGGCAAGGGCATCAGGTGGGCCAGGTTCAGGGTATGGACCAGCGGCTGGCGCACGTTGGCGTAGACCTGCCCCGGCAGACTGCCGAGCCAGGCCTCGACGGCATTGACCGTCTCGCGGATGCAGGTGAAGCCGAGACCGTTGATCACGCGCTCCACAGCCCGCACCCGGTCCTCGGCCAACTCGCGGTCCTCATCCCACACGGTGACGGTGGCGGTCAGGTGCCCAAAGCCGACATGATCCCCACCCAGGGCCTGGAGCGCGGCGTCGGCATCCACCACCTTGTTGTCGGCGTCGCTGTCCAGCAGCGGCACCGGCTCGTTGGTCAGCACCTCGCGCAGCATGATGGTGATGGACTTGCGCTTGGCGAACCACTGCCGGCGCAGGCGGGTCAGCGCCCGCGTGGCCTGGGTCTTGTCCAGCGGCAGGAAACGGGTGACCCAGCGATAGCCGAAGTCCAGCCGGTTGAGCGCGTCCAGCAGGCCGGGCCGGGTCATGCCCGGAAAGCCCAGCACGGTGACGGTGCGCAGATGAGCCGCGCCCAGCATCGGCTCGAGCCCGCCGGTCAGCGGTGTATCGACCAGAACGCCGTCCAGGTACATCGGCACGGAGGGCACGGTCACCGGATGACGTTTGGTGGAGATGGTGCCGTGCAGGACCGTCAGCGTCTCGGCATCGTCGAGCGCCCGCACCTCGGGAAGGACACCAGTGAGCAGGTCGAGGATGCGGTCGGTCTCCTCGACGAAGCGGGCACGCTCGCGCTGCCAGTCACGGCCGCCAGCCGGCCGGTCACGCTCCAGCAGGGCGGCCTCGGCTTGCGCCTGACTGTCCGGCGGCGGCAGGTAGACCAGGGTCAGGTGATAGGCGCTCTCGAAGGCCGGGCGCCCGCCCTCGAAGGCGGCGCGCCGTTCGGCGTCCACCAGGGCCGAGGCCGGATCGGGGAACGCGGAGTCCGGATAGTGCGGCGCCGGGCGCCGTTCGGCCTCGAAGAACAGCGCCCAGCCCGACCCCAGGCGCCGCAGCACGTTGTTGGCCCGCGCGCACAGGCCGACCAACTCGGCCTCCGTGGCACTCTCCAGATCCGGCCCCCGGAAGCGGACCGTGCGCTGGAACGAGCCGTCCTTGTTGAGCACGATGCCCGGCCCGGCCAGGGCGGCCCAGGGCAGGTGGTCGGCCAGCCGGTCGGCGCGCGGGCGGTATTCGCCGAGGCTCAGCATGACCACCAGCCCCGCTGGCGCAGGTGGCGCACCAGCACGACGGCGACGTCGGGATCGCGCCGCGCGGCCAGCACGGCGATGGTGTGGCCGACCACCCACAGCACCAGGCCGGCGACCCACTGCTGCAGGCCGAGGCCGATGGCGGCGGCGGTGGTGCCGATGACGATGGCCAGCGCGCGCGGCGCGCCGCCCATCAGGATGGGCTCGGTCAGGGACCGATGCAGCGGCACCTCGAAGCCCGGCAGGGAAGACGGCGCCGCGCTCATCGCACCAGCGCTCCGCCGCCGAAGGAGAAGAAGGAGAGGAAGAAGCTGGACGCCGCGAAGGCGATGGACAGGCCGAAGACGATCTGGATCAGGCGGCGGAACCCGCCGGAGGTCTCGCCGAAGGCCAGGGTCAGGCCGGTGATGATGATGATGATCACGGCGATGATCTTGGCCACCGGCCCCTGGACTGACTCCAGGATCTGTTCCAGGGGCGCCTCCCACGGCATGCCGGACCCGGCGGCCTGGGCAGCCGTGGCGGCGAGCAGGACGGCAGTGCCGACAACAGCGGCAAGACCATTGCGGACGACAGGGCGAAGTGGGAACGAACGGGTCATGGTGTGATCTCCTTGGGGTGAATCGGACTCAGAGGGCGGCGAGCCCTTCCGGAGTGAGGGTGGCGACGGCGTAGTCGCCCGCGCCGTCGAGGCCGGTGACGGCGGCGACGGTCTCGACCCGGCGGGCCGAGCCCCGGCCGGCGATGAAGACGACGAGGTCGATGGCCTCGGCGATCAGGCGCCGGGGGACGGTGACCACGCCCTCCTGGCAGAGCTGTTCGATGCGGTAGAGCGCGGCGCGGGCGGAGTTGGCATGGAGGGTGGCGATGCCGCCGGGGTGGCCGGTGTTCCAGGCCTTGAGCATGTCCAGGGCCTCGGCCCCCCGGACCTCGCCGACGATGATCCGGTCGGGGCGCAGGCGCAGGGTGGAGCGCACCAGATCGGCCAGCGAGACATGGCCGCGCCGGGTGCGCAGGCTGACGCAGTCGGGCGCCGCGCACTGAAGCTCGCGGGTGTCCTCAATCAGGATCACCCGCTCGTCATCGGACGCCACCTCGGCCAGCAGGGCGTTGGCCAGCGTGGTCTTGCCCGACGAGGTGCCGCCGGCGATGAGGATGTTGCGTCGCGCGCGCACGGCGGCGCGCAGGCCGTCGGCCTGGATGGGTGTCAGGATGCCGTCGGCGATGTAATCGGCCAGGGTGTGGACCCGCGAGGCCGGCTTGCGGATGGCGAAGCAGGGTGCCGGGGCGACCGGCGGCAACAGCCCCTCGAAGCGTTCGCCCGAAGGCAGTTCGGCGCTGACGACCGGGCTGTCGGCGTGGACCTCGGCGCGCACGTGCGAGGCCACCAGCCGGATGATGCGTTCGGCTTCGGCTGTGCCCAGGCGGGCGCCGGTGTCGATGCGCCCCTCGCCCAGGCGATCCAGACGCAGGCTGCCGTCGGGGTTGACCATGACCTCCAGCACGGCGGGGTCGGCCAGGGCTTCGGCGATGACCGGTCCCATGGCGGTGCGCAGCATGGCGCGGCGGCGGTCGTCGGCTTCCGGATGCGGGATCATGACCGCACCTCCGTGTCCGCGTCGGTTGGCCGCAGAGTCCCCTCACCCTTCGCGAGACGGCGGCCGACCTGATCGACGAAGCGCTGGAAGCGGTCCTGTCCCTGCGCGCGGGCGGCGGCGTCTGGCTCCGGCAGGTGGGCGGTCTGGGTGAGCTGGTAGCGCACGAACAGCGCCAGGCTCTCCAGCACCACGTCCAGGTCGCGGCGGATCCGATCCTGCCCGCGCGACAGCCGGTCCAGGCGCGGGCCGAAGCGGGTGTCCAGCTCATGCTGGCCCTTGCGCTCGAACCACGCCTTCAGGGCATCGGCGATGATGGCGGACTTGGTGGCCGAGGGATGACGCGCGGCCGCGTCCAGGCGGTCGCTGAGGTCGGCCTCCAGCAGGCACTGATGGCGAATGCGGGGACGGCGCATGGGGCTTGCTCCGGTTTGGCCGCGAGGGTCGGCGGCATGGATCGAAGCAAGGCTCTCGCGAAGGGGCGGAATCGCTGAGAGCGGTTATGTACGCCCTTGCCCGCCCCAGGGTGCGCAAGGGTCCGAAGGCTCAGAATCCCGGCAGCAGATCCTCGCCCCGGGGCCGGCCCTCGTTGACGCCGTGGGCGCGCACGGCCGGGGTCAGGCGGTCCAGCGCGCGCTTGTCGGCGGCCGGATCGGAGTCCTCGTCGGCGGCGCCGAACAGGTCGGCCTGATCCGGCAACGGTGGAGCCGGCGCGGTCTCCTCGGCCAGGCCGGGATGGCGCTGCAGGCCGCCACCGTCGTCGTCGCTGTCCGGCTCCAGGGCGGCACGGATCTCGTCGGGGGTGCCCAGGCGGGCGTCCGGACTGCGCACCTGCCCGGACCAGTCGTCAGGCCGGGACTCCGGCACATCGGCATAGGCCCCGTCGGCGAGAGCCGGCGCCTTGACGACACGGGCGGTGAAGTTGGCATCCTCGAAGTAGCGCAGCTTGGTGGCCCGGATCGGCGCCAGCCCGGAGACCAGCACCAGTTCATCCTGGGGCGGCAGTTGCATCACCTCACCGGGGGTCAGCAGCGGCCGGGCCGTCTCCTGGCGGCTGACCATGACATGCGACAGCCAGGGCGCCAGCCGGTGGCCGGCGTAGTTGCGTTGCGCGCGCAGTTCGGTGGCCGTGCCCAGCGCATCGGAGATCCGCTTGGCCGTGCGCTCGTCGTTGGAGGCAAAGGCGATGCGGACATGGCAGTTGTCGAGGATGGCGTTGTTCTCCCCGTACGCCTTCGAGATCTGGTTCAGGCTCTGCGCGATCAGATAGGCCCGGATGCCGTAGCCGGCCATGAAGGCCAGCGCGGTCTCGAAGAAGTCCAGGCGACCCAGCGCCGGGAACTCGTCCAGCATCATCAGCAGGCGGTGGCGACGGCTCTTGGTCGGGTCGCCCTCCAGGCGTTCGGTCAGGCGCCGGCCGATCTGGTTCAGCACCAGACGCACCAGCGGTTTGGTGCGCGAGATGTCCGAGGGCGGGATGACCAGGTAGAGCGACACTGGCCGCGACGCGTCCACGAGGTCGGCGATACGCCAGTCGCAGGCGGCGGTGGTCGCCGCGACGGTGGGGTCGCGGTAGAGGCCGAGGAACGACATGGCGGTGGACAGCACACCGGAGCGTTCGTTCTCGGACTTGTTCAGCACCTCGCGTGCGGCGGAGGCCACGACCGGATGGACGCGCGGCTCGGCCTCGGTGCCCAGGTGGTTGGTGGTCATCATCCGGTGCAGGGTGCGGGCGAAGCCGCGCCGGGGGTCGGACAGCAGGGTGGCCACCCGGGCCAGGGTCTTCTCCTCCTCGGCATACAACACATGCAGGATGGCACCGACCAAGAGGGCGTGGCTGGTCTTCTCCCAGTGGTTCCGCCTCTCCAGCGCCCCTTCGGGATCGACGAGGATGTCGGCGATGTTCTGGACGTCGCGGACCTCGTGCGGTCCCTTACGGACTTCCAAAAGGGGATTGTAGCGCGCGGATCGAGGATCGGTCGGGTTGAACAAGAGGCAGTGCGAGAACCGGGATCGCCAGCCGGCGGTGAGCTGCCAGTTCTCGCCCTTGATGTCGTGGATCACGGCCGAGCCGGTCCAGGACAGCAGGGTCGGCACCACCAGCCCCACGCCTTTGCCCGACCGCGTGGGCGCAAAGGCCATGACGTGCTCCGGGCCGTCGTGGCGCAGATACCGGAACCCGAACCGGCCCAGGAACACCCCGGCCGGGCGGAACAGACCGGCCCGCTCCACTTCCCGGCGGGTGGCCCAGCGCGACGAGCCGTAGGTGGTCACCATGCGCCCCTGCCGCGCCCGCCACAGCGACCCGACAATGGCCGCCGCCGCGCCCATGAAGCCGCTCATGCCGGCCAGCAGCCCGGCGGCGTCGAACACCTCGGGCGCATAGGCCTCGAAAGCGAACCACCAGACGAACAGCGCCCAGGGCGGATAGACCGGCCAGCCGAACAGCACGAACCACGGTTCACCAAGTTGGGCCTGATAGCCCAGCATGTCGGCGGCCCATTGCGTCGCCGCCCACACACCCAGGATCACGATGGCGAAGACGACCAGGATCTGGCCGATCAAGAGCTTGGTGGGGGTCATGGCGCCGTCCGTTCGTTCGGGTCCCGGCGGGGATGCCGGGCCGCTGCGGACAAGGCTCGGGCAGCGGCCCGAACCGGACAACGGCGGTCTGGTGCGATGGTGTACGACGACGCCACGTGCGGTGGGATCAAGCAGGCACTGAAGGTGACGCTTGAACGCACCGTTCACGAGATCGACGGCCCACCGCGCTGGCGACCGATGGTCCAGGAGATGGTGTCGCCGCGCATCACGCCGGAGACCGACCGGCCGACATGGCGGTCGAGCACCGGGCGCCAGGGCACCAGGGTGAACTCCCGGGACTTCTCGATCACGGCCATCCTGCCGCTGGCCAGATCGACGGCGCGGCGATAGATGCCCTCCACCCGCTCGCCCGGCCGCGCCTCGGCATAGGGCAGACCGAGTTCCTCCGACAGTGCGCCCGCCGCCCGCGTCATCTCGCGCCGGCGCAGGGTGGCCAATAGGGTCTGCTGGAACCGGACCCCTCCCGCCTCGTCCCGGGCCAGGCCCTGCTCGATGAGCCAGCGGGTCCGGCGCAACCGCGCGGCTTGTACCTCGCGGCCGAAGCCGGCGTCACGGGTCGCCTCCGGGCTCTCGCTGGTCAGGTCGCGGTCGAGCCACGTCGCCCCGTCGGTCTCAAGCTGGCGCTCCAGTGACAACGGCGACAGCACACGCACCACCATCGGCGCGGCGCGCGCCCGGGTCTGTTCGTAGTCCGCCACCCGGTCCAGGTGATCGGGGCCGATGACCCAGGTGCCGTCCGGCTGGCGCTCGACGGCGCCGGTGGCGCGGCGGATGGCCTCCAGCCGGCGAACATGGGTCTCGGCGAAGGCCTCAGTCGCGGATGGGTCATGGGCCAGATGCCGGTCGACGCTGTAACGCCCGCCATGGGCCTCGGCGACGGCGGCCACGGTGCGATCCACGTCGCGCGGCCGAACCGCACGCGGGGAGACCGCGACAATCGCCCCTTCCGGCGTCGCCTCCGTGCCGTCGCCCGGACCGATGTCGACATAGTGGGTGCGCCCGTCCAGCCCGTCGACGATCAGGTATTGCCGGTCGCGGATCTCGTCGGACAGCCCACGCGCCACCACCCGCCCGACAACACGGGCGGCGGCGGTGCCCGGATCGTGGACCACGGTCTCGCCCGGATCGGGCGCACGCCCACGGTCGGCCAGCGCCCGGTTCAAGGTCTTGATGATGTCGCCGCGCTCGCCCATGCGGGATAGCGTCTGCTCGAACCCTGGATCCAGACGCCAGCGGCCGGGTCGCGCTTCCTCGGCCAGCCCCAGCCGCTCGAGCTTCCGCAGGCGTCCGGCCAACAGCGTCTGGCGGGTCGGGTCACGGACGACCGGTGAAATGACGCCATCGTCGTCGGCCATCGACCGCAACTGTCGGTCCAGCGGCACCAGGCGTTCGGCTTCGATGTCGGCGCGGTCGCGCAGGGCGATCTCATGCTCGGTCCTCGGACCGAGGTCCAGGCTGACCAGATCGGCGGCGCGCTCGCGCAGGCCATGGGCCATGTAGTCACGGGCGATGACCAGATCGTGGCCGCGCTCGTCCTTGCCGCGCAGCAGGATGTGGCTGTGCGGATGGCCGGTGTTGAAGTGGTCGACGGCCACCCAATCGAGACGAGTCCCGAGGTCGGTTTCCATCTGCGCCATCAGGCGGCGGGTGAGCGGCCGCAGGTCGTCGTATTCGGCGCCGTCCTCCGGGGCGACGATGAACCTGAACTGGTGCCGGTCGCCGTCGGCGCGGTTTAGGAAGGCGCGGCCGTCCTCCCTATCCCGGTCGGCGCCATAGAGCGAGCCGCGCTCCCCATCCCGGGTCACGCCGTCCCGTTGGATGTAGCGCAGGTGGGCGCGCGCCGTGTCCATCCCCTTCCCGGCCAGGCGGACGATGCGCGCCTTGACGATCACGCGGCGGCGCGACCGCAACGCCGACCGTCCCCGTCCCGCCAGCGCGGCGGCCGGCGCCCCGCCGCGCCCGATGCGGCCGAGGCCAGCGCCGGACTTGCGCGCGGCCCGACCGCCGGCCCGGTTGACGGCGGCCAGGACCTGATGGGCATAGCGCTTGGCGCTTTTGGAGCCGCGCGAACGTGGTTTACCCAGCTTCGGCGTGAACTCGTCCTCGGCCATGGCGGCCTCCTGAAAAGACAATGGATATCAATGCGCTCCAGGCGAAAACCTCCCCGCGCCTCAGCGCCCTCCCGAAAAAATGATGTGCAGACAAGGGGATAGCCGACATGGTGAGGCCCTCTTTTATCTTGCCTTCCAGTGCCCCTTCCTGCCGTCTGCGCCCTCCGACGCTCTCATGCGATCTCATGAGGGGGGGGAAACCGCGCCCGAAAGCGCCAAACCGGAGCCGATGGCCCTCGGAACCGCGTCAATCGGTGTCGTCGGCGACGGGATTCAGCGGCACGAACAGGCCGCTTTTTGACGCCGAAAACGACGCGCCGGACGGCGTTTTGAGCGTGAAAAACAGGCCGCGTCCGGACGGAATCGGCGTGGTTTGTGTGACGCTGGCGGGCGCATTTGGTGCGCCATTCGACGCGTCCGGCGGCGTTTTTTTCGATGGGTCGGGCGTCGAGTTTTTGCCGATCAGTTCCATCACGCGCGCCACGTAGGCGACTGTTTCGGCGGGCAACGGATCGCCTGTCGTCCGGTGCGATTGAACGCGTCCGGGACCGGCGTTATAGGCGGCGAACAGCCCCGGAAAGCCGAAGCGGTCGTGCATGGCGCGCAGGTACGCCGCACCGGCCAGGATGTTGTCGCGCGGCGCAAAGGGGTCGGTCCCAAGGCGGTGGTCTGCGCGCAACTCGGCCCAGGTCGCCGGCATGATCTGCATCAGGCCCATGGCGCCCTTGGGCGACACGGCGGCCGGATCGCCGGCGCTTTCGGCGGCCAGCACGGCCTCGATCCAGGCCGCCGGCACGTCGAACCGGCGTTCAGCCTCGGCGATATGGGGCCGCCATTCGGCCACGTCGGCGGCCTGGGCAGGAGCGGCCACGACCGCCACCGTGCCCAGCAGGGCGAGCGTCAGTCGGTCCATAGCGGCACGAGCCTCCCCATCACCGAGGCCAGCGGCACCGGCCCGAAGTAGCGGCTGTCGAAGGAGTCCGGCGTCTCCGCCATGAGCAGGAAGACCTCGCCGTCGGCGAGACGGCGGCACCCGCCCCAGCGCGGCAAGGGACGGCCGGCGGCGTCCGCCTCAAGGCGGCGAATGACGGTTACGGTGTGCAGGACGACGGCCGACCCGATGGCGCAGACGTGATCGCCGGCGACCGCCGCAACGCGCTTGATCAGCGGCACCCCAGCCGGCAAATAGCCGCGCTCGGCGGCCAGCGCGGCCACGTCGGCCGGTGGTCGGACCAGCACCAGTGCGCCCCGTTCGGCGGGCCGGTCGGTCACGCGATAGAGCCCGACGGACGCGCTGGCAGACGCGTTCCACACCAGCCATGGCATCGCCCGCTCTGTGGGCGTGAGCGACAGAATGGCGACGCCCAGGCCGGCCAGCGCCAGCACGGCGGACCCCTGGCGCCGACGGCGGCGGCGCAGAATGGCGCGGGCGGTCATGGCGTCTCTCCCGCGTCCGAGGTCGACACGCGCTGTTCGCCCAGCGACCAGGCGTCGAGATCATCGATGTGATAGCGGACATACCGGCCGTGCTTGCGGAAGCGCGGGCCGCCGCCGGTCAGACGCATTTTCTCCAGCGTGCGCTGCGACAGGCCGACGTAAAACGCGGCCTGCGCGGTGTTCAGGAACGGGCTGCCCTTCTTGGCCTGGGCCGCCCGGGTGGCCCCAGAGTCGTTTTTATCGTCCATGGCCGGGTCCTCCTCGTATGGGGATGCAACGGGGCCAGGGTGACGGGCATGAGGGCGGCGCGGGACGCTCGAAAACGGGCGCGGGCGTTTTCGAGCCCCCTTGGGCGTAGCAACGGCATGGGCGGCCAGACCCGGCCCAACCACACGAAACCCCGCCACCGGCGCACCGGGGCGGGGCTCGTGTGGAAGGCCGGGATCAGCGATCGCGCGGCTCCCACAGGGCGATGTGGGTGGTGCCGTCGTCGCCGGGGCGTTCCAGCTTGACCAGCCGCGCGCGGACCCAGTGGGGGCCGAATTCAGGCGCGCCGATCTTGAGGTTGAGGTAGGTTTCGCCGCTGGACTTGGCGACCTGGCTCCAGCCCGCGCCCACCTCGTAGCGCTGTCCGGCGCCCGCGTAGACGCGATGGTCGGGAGCGTTGTCGGACGCCTTGGCGACCGGGACGATGCTCAGGTTGGCGGTGACGTTCAGGGTCTTCAGGGTGCCGATGAAGCTGTTGTCGTCCTGCTTGGTGAACGTGCCGAGGGTGATGGCCATGATCGGTCTCCTTAGCCGTGTCTCGCCGGGACCATCCCTGCGATGTCTCGGCCAGGGAGCCCGCGAGACGCGTCGGCCCACCCGGAGCGCAGCGAAGGGCCGGACCGCAGGGGAGGACCCCAAGGCCCGGCAAATTTGTTCCGCGAGGAATGGGGCCGAAGGACCCAGGGGAAATTTGTCGGGGCGCGGGGTTGGACCGACGCGGCGCGGGTTCACGGCCTTCAGGAGACACGCAGGGATGGTCCCGCGCGCAGGACACGGACGCCATGGGAGACCGAAAAGGCCATCGTCGGGCATGCTTTCAACGGACAGACGACAGGCTTCATCGGGCGGCCGCAGACCGCGTGCACCGTCGCCATCCTCGGGATTCGGGGCCGGTTCCTGGCGACGGTATCGGGTCCATACGCGTCTCCGCATGGGCGGACGTACGCCTTGTCGAGGATCAAGGGAGTGTCAACGCCGCGTGAAATTTCCCCAGAAGTGGCGGGCGAATTTTCCCCACATGGCGTGAAGGGTTATTGGTTGGGCTGTTGATCTGGGCTCCTGTTTTTGGGGGGTCGGCCCCGGCGCTTTGGCGGCGCCGGCGGTGGTGACGTCGACGGCCGCGCCAGGGTGTTTTCCGGAATCAGGCTGGCGTGCTGGCGCAAGCGATAACTGGCGCCCTCGATCTGGATGACGACGGCGTGGTGGAGCAGGCGGTCGAGCAGCGCGGTGGCGACGACGGGATCGCCGAAGACGTCGCCCCACTCGGCGAAGCCCCGGTTGGACGTCAGGATCATGGCGC
>NZ_WIVE01000004.1 GCF_009601025.1 Roseospira navarrensis
CCCGTGCAATCCTGGCATGCATCGCCGGACTTATCTCGCCCAAACAACCAGCATGCATATCTAACGCAAACTGAGCCTTCCGAAACCGGAGGGCGCACGACAGACGATCGGAGCGCCCCACAACGGGAGGTTCGCGCCATGTCTCGAAGCCGCTCGGTGGCCATGGCCATCGCCCTGGGGGTCGGCCTGCTGCCCGGCCTGAGCCAAGCCAACGAGTTCAAGCCCCAGATCGAGGCCCTGCTGGACAGCGGCGTGCGCCCCTGGCTCTCCGATCCGGTCCTGATCGACGCCATCAAGGCCCAGAACGCGGACCACGCGGACATCACCCAGTCGGAAATCGACGCCCTGGACCAGCAATGGCGGGCGGAAGCCGATGCCGGATCCGGCCCCTTGCTGGACAGTGTGATGGACAACGACCTGTCCGCCTTCCTGGTGGAAAAGAAGCAGGGCCTGGACGGCACCGCCTCCGAGATCTTCGTCATGGACGATGTGGGCCTGAACGTCGGCCAGTCCGACATCACGTCCGACTACTGGCAGGGCGACGAGGCCAAGTGGCAACAGACCTATCAGGCCGGCCCCGACGCCACGTTCATCGATGACGTGGAATTCGACGACAGCGCCGAGGCCTTTCTGTCCCAGGCAAGCATCACCATCGTCGATCCCGAGACCGGCGCGCCCATCGGCGCCATCACCATCGGCCTCAACGTCGAGAAGTTGTTCTAGAAAGGCGCGCCACGGACGAGGCTCCGGTCCGGCTGCCTGATCGGGCCTGCCCCTCGGCCGGTCGCGGGGGGGTCCGTGGTGCCTGTCAGGGGACAGGCCGATGAACATTTCCGTCCGCATCCTGTCCGGTTTCGTCGTCGTCCTCTTGCTCACCCTGCTGGTGGGCGCCGCCGGGTGGTGGGCGCTGGAGCAAGCGGAGTCCGGGTTCGCCGCCGAGCGCGAGGCGCTTGAGGCCGTCGCCGCCCTGTCCGCCGTGGCCGACGCCGAACGGCGCGCGCGCACGGACGGCGACGACCGGGCGGCGGCGGACGTGGCGGCCGGCCTGGACCGAATCGAAGGCCATCTTGACCGCCTGGACGACCGCGCCGACCTGCGCGGCCCCGTCAGCGAGGCCCGCGAGGCCGTCCGGGACTATAGCGCCAACGTCCAGGTCTACGCCGAGGCGGCGGCGGCCGTGCAGGCCGCGGCGGCCCGCGCGGCCACCATCACGACGGACCTGCGCGACGCCATCAACGACGTCATCGCCACCCGCACCGCCCGCCTGGACGCGGCGCGCGCCCGCGCGACCGAAGCGGGAGAGCGGGACGACCGCGCGGCCCGTCTGCTGGCCGTCATGGAGGCGCTGCTGCGGGACCTCGCCATCGTCGGTCCGCGCCTCTCCGACTTTGGGACCACCGGATCGGTGGATGCCCTGCAGGCCCTGAAGCGCTCGCTGGACGACCTCGGCCGCTCCATCGAGGCCCTGAGCGCGCTTGCGGACGACATCGGCGACGTGGATGCCGAAACCCTGGGCCGGGCGAGAACCGACCTGACCCGGGGCGTCCGGCGGCTGGTCGTCGCCGTGCAGCAGGACCGCGCGCTGGCCAATGATCGTCTGCGCACCGAACAGACGCTGGCCGAGGCCTCGCAGGCCCTCGCGGACGCGGCCGGGCGGCTGAAATCCTTCCTGACCGCCCGCATCACGGCCGCACGGGCGAACGGGGCGCCGGCGTCCGGTCAGGACGCGCTGCAACAGTCCCTGACCGCGCTGTCCGATCTGGCGGTGCAGGTGCAGCGCACCCGCGCCCTGGAACAACAGTTTCTGAGGACGCAGACGCCCGAGGACCGGGCGGCGGTGGCGGACGCCACCCGGGACCTGTTCCTGGGGGTGCTGGGCCTGCGCCGGTCGCTCGACACCGGGGCCACGGCGGCGCTGGTGGCGCGCCTATCAGAGGCCGCCCAGATCTACCGCCGCGCCCTGGAGCACGAGTTCGACCTGCTGGACGATCGGGACGCGGTGCTGCGGGCCAAGCTGGAGGCGAACCACCTGGCGCGCGCCGCCCTCGACATCATGACGGTGCTGGCCGAGGACGCCGGACAGGCTGCGGACCGACTGGCCTCCGGCGCCGAGACGGCCGCCGCCGAGTCCTTCGCCACCCTGGACGTTGCGCAAAGCACGATCCTGGCCGCCACCGAACTGCGGGCGCTGGCCGCCCGCACCCGGGACGCCATCCAGGGCTACATCGCGGACCCCGACGAGGCACACCGGCAGACGGTCAGCGCCCTGTTGTCCGATCTCGCCCAGGCCCGAACCACCCTGATCCAGCGGGCGACGGCCGCCGATCCCGCCGCCGCCGAGGCGCTGCGGACCGCCTTCGGCGGACCCATCGCGGCCTTGGGAACCGTCTTCGAGGCCCTCGTGGGCGAGGCGCAGGCGATCCGGGCAGCCGACCGCGCCATGGAAGGCGCGCGCGCCGACATGGTCGCCGCCCTGAGCCGGGCCCGCGCCGCCGCCCAGGACAGCGCGGCGCAGGACAGCGCGTTGGCCTCCGGACTGTTGCTCGGCGGCGGCGCGCTCGCCCTCGTGCTGGGCGTGATCGCCGCCGTGCTCATCGGACGGTCCATCGCCCGCCCCATCGTGGCCATCACCCAGGTCATGCAGCGGGTGGCGAACAACGACCGCGATGTGGACGTGCCCGGCCGCGACCGCAAGGACGAGATCGGCGCCATGGCCGCCGCTGTCGAGGTGTTCAAGGACAACGGCCGGCGCATCGAGGCGATGCAGGCCGAACAGGCCGCCAACACGCGACGCGATGCGCGCAAGCTGACCACCGAGATGATGGCCCTCACCAACGCCCTGGACGAGGAGATCCGCGCCGCCGTCTCGATCGTCGAGACTCAGGCCCACCGCATGCACGACGCCGCCGTGGACATGACCGACGCGGTGCGCCAGACCGAGGGCCGGGCCAGCGCCGCCGCCGATGCGTCGCGCAGCGCGGCCGGCAACGTGGACGGGGTCGCCGCCGCCGCCGAGCAGATGGCCGCCTCGATCCGCGAGATCAGCCGGCAGGTCTCCGGCGCCTCCGACATCGCGCACCGGGCCGCCTCCCAGGCCGAGGCGACCAACGACCGCATTCAGGGGCTGGCCCAGGCGGCCGACGAGATCGGCACCGTGGTCCGGCTCATCAGCGACATCGCCAACCAGACCAACCTGCTGGCGCTGAACGCCACCATCGAGGCCGCACGGGCGGGCGAGGCCGGCAAGGGCTTCGCCGTGGTCGCGGGCGAGGTCAAGACGCTGGCCGGCCAGACGGCCCAGGCGACCCAGCAGATCGGCGCCCACGTCGGCGGCATGCAGGCGGCGACCCGGGAGGCCGTGGACGCCATCCAGGCCATCGTCGCGGTCATCGGCGAGATCAACGAGATCACCACCGCCGTCTCGGCCGCCGTGGAACAGCAGACGGCCTCGACCGGCGAGATCAGTCAGGGCGCCGTGCAGGCCGCCCACAGCACCCAGGAGGCCTCGGACAACATCGGCGAGGTCTCGTCGGCCGCCGAACTGACGGGATCCCGCACCGGCGAGGTGGAGACCGCCGCCGACGAGGTGCGCGGCCGCGTGCAGCAGATGCTCGCCGCCCTCGACCGCATCGTGCGGGGCAGCGGCGATCAGGACCAGGGCGCGCACCGGCTGCAGGCCGTGTCCCTGACCGCCAGCCTGGTCCGGGAGGGAGCGGCGGCCCGCCCGGTCGGCATCACCGGGCTGTCCGCCAGCGGCATCGCCACCCTGGATCCGGCGGTCGAGGCCAAGCGGGGCGACACCCTCACCCTGGACGTTCCGGGGTTGGGCGCCACGCCGGCGCATCTGGTGGCGCGCACCGAACACGCCGTCCACGTGCGGCTGGACCTGCCCGAGGAGCGCCTGCCCGCCCTGGCGGAGATCATCCGGTCGCGCGCGGGTCGCGCGTCTCCGGCGCGCTCTTGATCGAGCGCGATGATCAAACCCCGGCCGCGCCCCGCCAGCGGGCGCGCAGGTCGTCGCGGTTCAGCGCCAGCCACTGGGCGGCGATCAGGATAGTGGCGTTGTCCAGGCCGCCGTCGCGCATCAGCGCAAACAGGTCGTCGGCCGGCATGACCACGGGGCGAATGTCCTCGCCCTCGTCATCCAGGCCATGGATCCCGCCAACCGCGCCGGACTCCACACAGCCGGCGAAAAGCTGCACCGTCTCCGTGGTGCAACCCGGCGAGGACAGCCAGCGCGCCATGGGCTCCAGGGCCGTGACGGTCAGGCCGCATTCCTCCTGCGTCTCGCGCGCGGCCACGGCCTCGGCGGTCTCGTCCGGGTCGATGATGCCGGCGACCACCTCCAGCAGCCACGGCCCCATGCCCGCGCCCAGGGCCCCGATCCGGAACTGTTCCAGCAGCACCACGGCGTCCCGGACCGGATCATAGGGCAGCACCGCGACCGCATGGCCGCGCTCCAGCAGCTCGCGCGTGATCGGGCGGCCCATTCCCCCGCCGAACAGGGCATGCCGCAGCACATAGCGGTCGATGCGGAGATAGCCCTTGAAGGCGGGCTCGCACGCCTCGACGGTCACGGCTTCGGACAGGGCATTCAGATCGCTGCGGGTCCGGACCGGACGATCGGATGAAGGCATGGCGGCAGTCTCCTGCGTGGGCACCCGCGAGGCTTAGCCCGGGCGCCGCCCCGACGCAACCCGGGGTTCGGTGCCCCGCGCATTTCCGGCGGCCTGCCCGGAACGGACGCGCATCCAGGGCAACGGGTTCAGGTTAACATGGCGGCATGTTCCTCGCTGTCGGAGCGGGTCTCTCGAGATCCCTCGTCTCGCTTCGCTCACTCGGGATGACACATTAAAATTATAGGATGTCATCCTGAAGCCGCGAAGCGGCTGAAGGACCTCGAGCGCAAGTCTCCAACCCGCTGCAAAGACCTGGAAGAGCGATCCCGTTAACCTGAGCCCGTCGCCCTGGACTCGCATCGACGACCGTTGCAACGCGGCCATGGTCCCGCCATGCTCTGGGGCGATCCTGTCCGATCGGAGCCGCCAGCCCGACCGGACGCGGGCGAAACAACCGAAACTGGAGCGCCATGAGCGATAAGTATACACGCGCCGAGCGCTGGCTGGATGGGGTGGTGCACGTGATCGGCGTAATCCTCGCCATCGTCGCGGTCTCCGTCCTGCTGACCCGGTCGATCCTGATCGGCGATCCCGTCACCATCAGCGCTGTCACCGTCTATTGCCTTGGCATGCTGGCCAGCTTCGGCATGTCGGCGGCCTACAACATCACCTGGGCGCCGCGCTGGAAGGCGCGCCTGCGCCGCCTGGACCATGCCGCCATCTATCTGATGATCGCCGGGACCTATACGCCCTTCGCCCTGGTCGGACTGGGGGGATGGATCGGCACCGCGCTGCTGGCGGCGGTCTGGCCCGTGGCCCTGGTGGGTGTCGGTCTGAAACTGATGTGGCCGCATCGTTTCGAGCGGCTGTCGCTGCTGCTCTATCTGGCGCTCGGCTGGGTCGGGCTGCTGGCCGGCAGTGCGCTGGTCACGGCGCTGCCGGCGGAGTCCCTGGTGCTGCTGCTGATCGGCGGCGTGCTGTACACCACGGGCGTGCTGTTCCATCTGGCGAAGCGCCTGCGCTTCCACAACGCCATCTGGCATACGCTCGTCCTGGCGGCGGCGGGCTGTCACTATGTGGCGATCAGCGCGGCCATCCTGCCCGGTTCGGGTTAACCCCCCACCGACGGATCACGGCGGCGGCCGTCATGGAACAGGTGCGTGGCGGCCGCCGGCCAGGAGAGGCCCACGGTCTCTCCCGCCCGCACGCCCGCGTCCGGACCCAGCCGGGCCACCAGCGGGTCAGCCTCGCCCGCCGCCATCTCGTCCGCCGCCACATGGACCAGCACCGACTCCCCCAGGTGCTCGGCCAGCACCACCGCGCCGGCCAGCGCGCCCGCGGCCGGCGAACACAGCGCGAGCGCTTCCGGGCGCACACCCACTTGGACCGCCGCGCCCGGGGGCAGGCCCCGCGCCGCGTCCAGGCTGAGTCGACCGCCGCCGGGCAGCGCCACCGTTCCCGGCTCCTCGGTCACCGTCGCCGGCATCAGGTTCATGGGCGGCGTGCCCAGGAATCGCGCCGCGAACGGCGTTTCCGGCCGACCGTAGAGGTCCAGCGGCGGCCCCACCTGCTCCACCTGCCCGGCGTTCATCAGCACCATGACGGTGGCCAGGGTCATCGCCTCGGTCTGATCGTGGGTGACGTGCACCATGGTGGTCCCGAGCCGGCGATGCAGCGTGGCCAGCTCCCGCCGCACCGACAGACGCAGCCCGGCATCCAGGTTGGACAGCGGCTCGTCCAGCAGCAGCACGGCCGGATCGCGCACGACGGCCCGCCCGATGGCGACGCGCTGGCGCTGCCCACCGGAGAGCGCGGCCGGCCGGCGGTCCATCAGGTCGTCCAGGTGGAGCATGCGCGCGGCCTCCGCCACGCGGGCGGCGATGGCGGCCTTGTCCCGCCGCCCGTCGCGCCGGCGCAGGCCGAAGGCCATGTTCTCGAACACCGTCATGTGGGGATAGAGCGCGTAGGACTGGAACACCATGGCCACGTCGCGGGCCTTGGGCGGCAGCGCAGTGACGTCCCGCCCGCCGATGCGGACGGCCCCGGCGTCGGCATCCTCCAGGCCGGCCAGCAGGCGCAGCAGCGTGGACTTGCCGCAGCCCGAGCGGCCCACGATGACGGCATAGGCGCCGTCGGGCAGGTGCGCCGTCACCCCGTCCAGCGCGGCCACCCGGCCGAACCGCTTGACCAGTCCCTCGATCTCGACCGCTGCCATGCCCCTCGCCCATACCGTGATCCGACATCCGCCACCCGGAGGGTATCCCCGATGGGCGCGGTGCGAAACCGGCGGGCCACCGAAGCGGTGCCCGGAGACCCCAAAACAGAATCGGCGACCCGTGGGGGAACGGGCCGCCGACCTGGGGATTGGAAGAATGCGAAGGGGACGCTTTCTTCAAGAATGATTATGGCGTCGGCCACCTCACCGGGGCCTTACCCGATCATGACACTTTCGTCATTCCGCTGCCGGCGCGCCGCGATGCGGCCCCCGAATGAGGGTGCCGGCCCCGTGCGGGGTGAACAGTTCCAGCAGCACGGCGTGAGGCACCCGGCCGTCCAGGATGACGGCGCCGCCGACACCCTCCTCCACCGCCTTTAGGCAGGTTTCCACCTTGGGGATCATGCCGCCCGAAATGGTGCCATCGGCGATGCCGGCATGGGCCTCGCTGGCGGACATTTCCTCGATCAGCGCGCCGTCCCGGCCCAGGACGCCCTTGACGTCGGTCAGCATGAGCAGGCGGGTGGCCCCGACCGCCGCCGCCACCGCGCCAGCGGCGGTATCGGCGTTGATGTTGTAGGTCTCGCCCTCCGGTCCCTGGCCGATGGGGGCGATCACCGGGATCACGTCCGAGCCCTGGAAGAAGTTGAGCACGTGCGGCGTCACCTCGGTGGGCTCGCCGACGAAACCCAGGTCCAGCAGCCGTTCGATGTTGCTGTCCGGATCGCGCTTCTTGCGGCGCAGCTTCGTGGCGCGGATCAGGTGGCCGTCCTTGCCGGACAGACCGATGGCGAAACCGCCGGCCTGCGTGATGGCCGAGACGATCTCCTTGTTGATCGAGCCGGACAGCACCATCTCGACGATGTCCACGGTCGCCCGGTCGGTCACCCGCAGGCCGTCCACGAACTCCGACTGGATCTTCAGGCGCTCCAGCATTTTCTGGATCTGCGGACCACCGCCGTGGACCACCACGGGATTGATGCCGACCTGCTTGAGCAGCACCACGTCCCGGGCGAAACAGGCCGACAGTTCCGCGTCGCCCATGGCATGGCCGCCGTACTTGATGACCACCGTCCGCCCGGAAAACCGGCGCATGTAGGGCAGCGCCTCCGACAGCGTCTTGGCCTTCTCCAGCCAGACCTCGCGCAGCGCCTCCCGGTCCTGGGCCGTGGTGTCGTAACCGCTCATCTCCGCCTTCCCCGTCGTTTCCCCATGTCGATTCTCCTGCGCCCGCCGGCGCCCCCGATGGTCAGGCCGGCAGCGCGATCTCGCCCAGCGCGGCGCGCAGGTCCGGAAGGCCCGCCCCCGTCTCGGACGACGTCACCAGCACGTCCGGATGCGCGGCCACGTGTTCGGCCAGCGCCGCCCGGGTCGCCTCATGCACCCGCTGGACGGCGGCCGAGGCCGGTTTGTCCGCTTTGGTCAGCACCACCTGATAGTTCACCGCCGCGCCGTCCAGCATGCCCATGACAGTGCGGTCCACCGCCTTCAGGCCGTGGCGCGAATCCACCAGCAGCAGCACGCGGCGCAGCGGCGGGCGGCCCTTGAGATAGGCGTTCACCAGCCGCGTCCAGGCGTCCACCTTGGCCTTGGGCGCGCGCGCGAAGCCATGCCCCGGCAGGTCGGCCAGCATCAGGCGCGGGGTTCCCTCCGGTCCCAGGTAGAACAGGTTGATCTCCTGCGTGCGCCCCGGCGTGTTGGAGGTGCGCGCCAGCGTCTTGCGGCCGGTCAAAGCGTTGACCAGGCTGGACTTGCCCACGTTGGAGCGGCCGCAGAATGCGATCTCGGGAAGGTCGGAGGCGGGCAGACCCGACAGGTCCGCCACGCCCTTGAGAAAGGCGCAGGGCTGCGCGAACAGCACCCGGCCGGTCTCGACCCGGGCGGCGGCCTCCGGGTCGGCGCCGCCCGCACCGGGGTCGTCGTCAGCCATTCACCGACACGCCCATGCGCTTCATGATGAACCACTGCTGGGCCATCGAGAGCAGGTTGTTCCAGGTCCAGTAGATCACCAGACCGGCCGGGAACTGCGCCAGCAGGAAGGTGAACATGATGGGCAGGAACGTCATGATCTTGGCCTGCGTCGGGTCCGGCGGGGCCGGGTTCAGCTTCTGCTGCAGGAACATGGTTCCGCCCATGATGAGCGGCCAGATCCCCACCGCCAGGAACGCCGGCGCATCCCAGGGGATCAGCCCGAACAGCGTGAACACGTTGGTCGGGTCGGGCGCGGACAGGTCCTCGATCCAGCCGTAGAACGGCGCATGGCGCATCTCGATGGATACGAACAGCACCTTGTACAGCGCGAAGAACACGGGGATCTGCACCAGGATGGGCAGGCAGCCTGAGACGGGGCTCGCCTTCTCCCGCTTGTACAGCATCATGAGTTCCTGGCTCATGCGCTGGCGGTCGTCCTTGAACCGCTCCTGCAGCTTCTTCATTTCCGGCTGCAGTTTCTTCATCTTGGTCATGGACGTGTAGGACTTGTTGGCCAGCGGATAGAAGGCCAGCTTGATCAGCACCGTCAGACCCAGGATGGCCAGCCCGAAGTTGCCGAAGAAGTCCTCAAGCCACAGCAGGGCATAGAAGAACGGCTTGGTCATGAAGTAGAACCAGCCGAAATCAATGGCCAGGTCGAAGTTGGTAATGCCCAGTTTATCTTCGTACTTGTCGAGGATCTGCAGCTTCTTCGCGCCGGCGAACAGGTGATTGGTCGCCTGCACGCTGGATCCCGGCTCCAGGGTTCGGCCCGGCAGACGGTAGTCCACCTGGAATTTCTCGCGCCCATCCACCATGCGGCGCGAGAAGCGGGTGGTGGCCTCGGCGTCCTGATCGAAGGCCAGCGCGGCCAGCCAGTACTTGTCGGTGATGCCGATCCAGCCGCCGGTGGTCGTCTGCGCCTGTGTGGGCTCGTCCTCGAAATCGTCGTAGTTGACCTCGGTCAGGGTGCCATCGAAGACCCCAAGCGGCCCTTCGTGCAGGATCCAGATGCCCGTGGTCTGCGGCCGGTCGGTGCGCGAGACGAGGCCGTAGGGATAGAGCGTGACGGCCTCGGCCCCCGTGTTCTCCACCCGCTGGGTGACGGTGAACATGTAGGCGTCGTCGATCTCCAGGGTGCGGACGAACCGCAGGCCCTGGCCGTTGTCCCAGGTCAGCGTGACCGGCTCACCCCGGCGCAGGGTGTCCGACGAGGCCTCCCATTGGGTGTCCGGTCCCGGCATGGCGAGGGACTCGCCGCCCGGACCCGCGACCCAGCCGAACTCGGCGTAGTACGGATCGACCGCGCCGGAGGGCGAGAACAGGTGAATGGGCGGGCTGTCCGGGTCCAGATCCTCGCGGTATTCGGTCAGCGTGATGTCGTCCAGACGGGCGCCTTTCAAGCGCAACGAGCCATGGACAAGCGGCGTGTCGATGACCACGCGATCGCCCTCGGTCGCGGCGATGGCCTCCTCGCGGGTCATGGCCCCGGCCGCGCCCGCGCCGTCCACGGTCGGCATGCCCGGCGCCGGAGGCACCGCGCCGCCGGCATCCGCCGTCCCCGGCGCGCCGGGCGCCCCCACCCCGCCGGTGTCGCCGGTCTCGCCAGAGGGAGTGAGGCCCTCGCCCACGGTCTGCTCGACAGGGGTCGGCGGCGGCGGAGAGATCATCCGCCACACCATCTCGAACCCGAACAAAACCGCGATGGAGAGAACGACCGCGAGGATCAGATTGCGCTGTTCGACCATGAGTCCTTTGTCCGTCAGAGGTCCCGGCCGCCGTCACGCGGGCCGGGGTCGGAGGGCGCCTGCGGCCCCGGAGCGCCCCCCGAAACGCCCGGGGGCCGTCAGGCCTCGGGTCCCGGGCCCTTCACCCGGGGCCCCTCGGAGCCGGGGGGTGCCGTATCGTCAGACTCCGGACGCGGCGGCAAGCCGTGCGACGGCGTCGAACGGGGCCACGTCTCGGGGACGGGATCGTATCCCATGCCGCCCCACGGATGGCAACGAAGAATCCGCCGCGCCGCCAGCCATCCGCCCGCGAAAACGCCATGGCGCGCCAAGGCTTCCATGGCGTAGTTGGAGCAGGTCGGCGAGAACCGGCAGCTCGGCCCGATCAGCGGCGATATGAAGAGCTGGTAGAGGCGGATGAGGCCGCGCAGCACCTGGCGCGGCAGGGCCATCAGGCCCCGCAGGACCGTGCGGAGGCCGTCGTTCACGCGCCGCCCTCCGCACGCGAAGGGCGGCCGCCGGAACGACCGCCCGGGCGCCCCTTTCGGCCGCCGCCACCGCCGCCGGGCGTCGGCCGGGCCTCGGCCACCCGCTTCAGGGCCTTGCGCAGGTCCTCCAGCAGGCGGGCGAAGGTCTGGTCGTTGGTCTCCTGGCGGCCGATCAGGACATAGTCAAGACCGGGCCTAGCGTCGGTGGGGAACACGGTATCGGCGGCCGCGCGCAAGCGGCGGCGGGCGCGATTGCGCACCACCGCGTTGCCGACCTTGCGGCTGCAGGTGAAGCCCAGGCGCGGCCCAGGCGGGGTCGCCCCCGCCGGCAATCGGCGCACGGCGGGATTGGGTGCGGCCTGCAGGATGAACCCGGCCGTCACGACCTTGCGCCGGGCCGCCGCCACACGCAGGAAGTCCCCCCGCCGCTTGAGACGGGCGGGACGGGTCCCGGCCGCCGCTTCGGGCGCCGGGTCCGTGGTGCGGGACTGAGGCGCATCCTGGGGCGCATCCATGGCTCAGAGGCTCTCAGCGCCGGGTCGCCCCGACGGACGGGCCGCGGGGGCGAAACCCCGGAGCCGGGGCGTCAGGCCGACAGACGCTTGCGGCCACGGGCGCGACGGTTCGCCAACACGCGGCGACCGCCGACAGTGGCGCTGCGGCTGCGGAACCCATGGCGCCGCTTGCGGACGAGCTTGGAAGGCTGATAGGGGCGTTTCACGGCGTCGACTCCGTCAAGGCGAACAGGTGGTTGGGAAAGCGCGCTTTATAGGGGGCGGAACCGGGCGAGTCAACGCCGTCGCGCGGTCCGGAAACTTCGCGGTCTCGCCCCGTCGGGATTGAACCCGGCCCGTTTCTGTATCAAATGGTCCGGTATGAGCAGGCATCAGACATCCTCATCGGCCGCACCGTCGTCCTGGCCGCCCGCCGCCGCCCCGCCCGATGGCGACGCGCAGGGGGGCGACGCGGAGGGGGGCGACGCGGAGGGAGGCGACGTGGACGGCGCCGACGCCCCGCCGACACCGCCGGGTCGCCGCTGGCCCCTGCGGGTGGGCGTGCTGGCGGTGTTCGCCGCCGGTCTCGGCCTGTTCTTCGCGCTCGGCGGGCATCAGGCGCTGTCGTTCGAGACCCTGAGCACCCACCACGAGACCATCCGCGCCTGGGTCACGAACCATCAGGGGCTTGCCATGGTGGCCTTCGTCGCGGCCTATGTGGGGATCGTCGCCTTCAGCGTGCCCGGGGCCGTGTGGATGAGCATCGCCGGCGGCTATCTGTTCGGCACGGCGCTGGCGACCCTGTTGATCGTGACCGGCGCCACCGCCGGGGCCACGGGGATCTTTCTCGCGGCCCGGTTCGTGTTCGGCGAGGCGTGGCGCGCCCGCGTCAAGGGCAGCATCGCCCGGCTTGAGACCGGGTTCCGCGAGAACGCCTTCTCGTCGCTGCTGGTGCTGCGGCTGGTGCCCCTGTTCCCGTTCTGGCTGGTGAACCTCGTGCCCGCGTTTGTGGGGGTGCCGACCCGGACCTATGTGCTCGCCACCGCGCTGGGGATCATCCCCGGCGCGGCCGTCTACGCCAGCGTCGGCAACGGCCTGGAGGCGGTATTGGCCGCCGGGGGCCGACCCGACCTGGGCCTCATTTATGACCCGGAGATTTTCGCGCCCCTGCTCGGCCTCGCGGCCCTGGCCCTGGTGCCGACCCTGTACAAACGCTGGAAGGGGCGCGCGCGATGACCGGCAACAGCCGGGGTCCGCTCCGACCCGACCTGTGCGTCATCGGCGCCGGGGCGGCGGGCCTGACCGTGGCCGCAGGCGGGGCGCAGATGGGCGCTTCGGTCGTGCTGATCGAGAAGGGCGAGATGGGCGGCGACTGCCTCAACGTGGGCTGCGTGCCGTCCAAGGCCCTGCTGGCCGCCGGGGCGGCGGCACAGGCGGCCCGGGACGCCGGACGGTTCGGTGTCCGACTTCCGGAGCCGGAGATCGACTTCCCCGCCGTCATGGCCCACATGCGCGACGTGATCGCCGGCATCGCGCCCATGGACTCGGTGGAGCGGTTCGAGGGCCTGGGGGTCACCGTCCTGCACGATCGCGCCCGGTTCGTGGATGCGCGCACGGTGGAAACCGACGACGGCACCCGCATCCGGGCGCGCCGGTTCGTGGTCGCCACCGGCTCGCGCCCGGCCGTGCCGCCGATCCCCGGGCTGGAGACCGTGCCGTATCTCACCAACGAGACCGTCTTCGGCCTGACGGAGCGCCCGGCGCACCTGCTGATCCTGGGTGGCGGCCCCATCGGCTGTGAGCTGGCGCAGGCGTTCCGGCGCCTGGGCACCCGTGTGACTCTGGTGGAAGGAGGCCGCATTCTGGGCCGCGACGACCCGGACCTGACGGCGGTGGTGCGCGACCGGCTGACCGGCGAGGGCGTGGACCTGCGCGAGGGCTGGCGGGCCGGGCCTGTGGCGCCGACGGACGCCGGGGTGCGCGTGCACCTGTCCGACCGCGCGGGCCGCGAAACGGCGGTGGACGGCTCGCACCTGCTCGTCGCGCTGGGCCGCCAGCCGGTGACGGACACGCTCGACCTCAACGGCGGGCACATCGGCCACACGGAAAAAGGGATCACGGTGGACGAGGGCCTGCGCACCAGCAACCGCCGCGTCTACGCCATCGGGGACGTGGCCGGGGGCCCGCAGTTCACCCACGTGGCCGGGTATCATGGCGCGCTGGTGCTGAAATCGGCGCTGTTCCGGTTGCCCATCAAAGCCTCGGCCACCCCGATCCCGCACGTCACCTATACCGATCCGGAACTGGCCGCCGTGGGCCTGAGCGAAGCCCAGGCGCGGGAGCGGCACGGCGACGGCATCCGCGTGCTGCGCTGGACCTTCGAGGACAACGACCGCGCCCGCTGCGAGCGGGCCACCGAGGGCTTCGTCAAGCTGGTCACCGACCGACGGGGCCGCCTGCTCGGGGTGGGCATCGTCGGCCGGCACGCGGGCGAGGTCCTGGCGCCCTGGATTCTGGCGCTGCACAAGCGGATGAAGGCGGGAGCCCTGGCGACCATGGTGGCGCCCTACCCCACCCTTTCGGAGACCACCAAGCGCACCGCCGGCAGCTATTTCACGCCCGGCCTGTTCTCGGGCCGCACGCAGCGACTGGTCCGCCTGCTGGCCCGGTTGGGGTAAGGGCAGGCGACGCGGTCGGTCTGGCGTTTTGTCGGGCCTGTCTGCTATCAGCGAGGAACGAGGGGCCGCGCGCCCCGCGCCGATCGACAGGGACCCAAGACCATGCCGGAGACCGTTCGCGATCTGTTGCGACCCCACGCCCCCGACGCCCCGGCCATCGGCGCCCCGGACCGGCCGTGGCTGACCTATGGCGCCCTGAACGCGCTCGCCGACGACACCATGGCGCGCCTGAACACGCTCGGCATCGGGCGGCGGGACCTGGTGGCCATCGTGCTGCCGAACGGGCCGGAAATGGCGGCGGCCTTCGTCACCCTCGCGGGCTGCTGCGACACGGCGCCGCTCAATCCAGCCTACAAGGTGGACGAACACGCCTTCTATCTGGAGGACCTGCGCGCCCGCCTGCTGGTGGTGGCCGAGGGGGACGAGGGGCCGGCCGTGGCCGCTGCGCGGCGGCTCGGCCTCCGGATCGCACGGCTGGCGATCCCGCCGGACGCCCCGGCCGGGCAGTTCACGCTGAGCCCCGAGGACGCCGGGACCACCGCCCCCACCGACCGGCCGGGCCCATCGGGCCCCGATGACGCCGCGCTGGTGCTGCATACCTCCGGCACCACCTCGCGACCCAAGATCGTGCCGCTGCTTAATCGCAACGTGGCGGCATCGGCCGACCACATCGGTCGGGTCCTGCGCCTGACGCCGGACGACCGCTGTCTGAACATCATGCCGCTGTTCCATATCCACGGCCTGATCGCCGCCGTCACGGCCTCGCTGGCGCACGGCGCTTCGGTCTGGTGCAGTCCCGGCTTCAACGCGCTCCAGGTGTTCCACTGGATGGAAGCGGCCGCCCCCACCTGGTACACGGCCGTCCCAACCATGCATCAGGCGATCCTGACCCGCGCCCCGCGCAACGCCGACATCCTTGCGCGCCGCCGCCTGCGGCTGATCCGCTCGTCCTCGGCCTCGCTGCCGCCGCAGGTGATGGCCGCGCTGGAAGAGACCTTCGGCTGCCCGGTGATCGAGAGCTACGGCATGACCGAAGCGGCCCATCAAATGACCTCGAACCCGCTGCCGCCGGCCGCGCGCAAGGCGGGCTCGGTGGGGATTCCGGCGGGGCCGGCCGTGCGCATCGCCGACGAGAGCGCGGACCGGCTGCTCGGTCCCGACGCCACCGGCGAGGTGGTCATCAGCGGGCCGAACGTGACCCCGGGCTACGAGGCCAACGCGGCCGCCAACGACGCCGCGTTCTTCGTGCTGGACGGGCAGCGCTGGTTCCGCACCGGCGATCAGGGGCGATTCGACGCCGAGGGGTATCTGCGCATCACCGGCCGCCTGAAGGAGATCATCAACCGGGGCGGCGAGAAGATCAGCCCGCTGGAGGTCGATGACGCCCTGATGGATCACCCGGCGGTGCAGCAGGTGGTGACCTTCGGCATGCCTCACCCCAAGCTGGGCGAGGATGTCGCCGCCGCCGTCGTGGCCCGCGACGGCCAGACCGTCACCGAGGCCGAGTTGCGCGCGTTTGCCGCCGAGCGGCTGGCGGACTTCAAGGTGCCGCGCCGCATCCTGGTGCTCGACGAGATCCCGAAGGGGGCCACGGGCAAGCTGCAGCGCATCGGACTGGCCGCGAAGCTGGGAGTGGGCGCGTGAGGATCTGCATCGTCGGGGCGGGGGCCATCGGCGGTGTCCTGGGGGCGCGGCTGGCCCGGGCGGGGGCCGACGTCAGCCTTGTGGCGCGCGGTCCGCACCTGGAGGCCATGCGTACGCACGGCCTGACGCTGATCGAGGGCGACGCCCGCGAGACCCTGCCCGTGCGCGCGGTCGAGACCCCGGCCGACCTCGGTGTGCAGGACTATGTCTTCGTGACCCTGAAGGCCCAGTCCGTGCCCGCCATGGTGGAGCGGATGCAGCCTCTGCTGGGGCCGACCACTGCGGTGGTCTGGGCCGTGAACGGCGTGCCGTGGTGGTATTTTCATCGGCTGCCCGGACCGTGGGAGGGCCATCGTCTCGCCTGCCTGGATCCGGGCGACGTCCAGTGGACCGGCCTCGGACCCGAGCGGATGCTGGGCTGCGTGGTCTACCCCGCCGCCGAGGTGATCGAGCCGGGGGTGATTCGCCACATCGAGGGCCACCGCTTCACCCTGGGCGAGCCCGATGGTTCAAAATCGGAGCGCGCCGACCGACTGTCCCGGGCGCTGCGCGACGCCGGCCTGAAAGCGCCCGTGCGCCCCGACATCCGCACCGAGATCTGGGTGAAGCTGTGGGGCAACCTGTCCTTCAATCCCCTCAGCGCCCTGACGGGGGCCACGCTCGATGTGCTCTGCACCGATCCCGGCACCCGCGCCGTCGCCCGGAGCATGATGGTGGAGGCGCAGGCCATCGCGGAGACGCTGGGCGTGCGCTTTCCCATCGATGTGGACCGCCGCATCCGCGCCGGAGCCGCCGTGGGCGCCCACCGGACGTCGATGCTGCAGGACCTGGAGCGCGGCCGGCCGATGGAGATCGACGCCCTGGTGACGGCGGTGCAGGAGATGGGTCGCCTGGTGGATGTTTCGACGCCCACCATCGACACCGTGGTGTCCCTGGTGCGCCTGCGGGCTCGCACAGCCGGGTGCCTCGCGGACTGAGACGCCCCCCTCTCGCTGCGGGTATCCGACCGGGTCCGTTGGCCTATCGCGTCGCCGGCCGATGCCGCGTTTCTCGCTCGTCCGGGTCTTCCTTTGCATGCGACGCATTTGCCCGGTAGAGTCCCTGCGGTTTGTTCCAGGGACGTCCCGGTCGTCTCCGATCGGACCCCGCCACCACTGCGGCGTTGCGACGTGGCTCCGACTTCGGTTAAGCCTTACGCAATCGGTCGGACGATTGGAGTCGCACGCCGACGACGCTCGCGCGTCAGGTCTCACCGGAAGAAGCCGGACGCTGCAGAGGCCGGACCAAAGAAACACCGTCACAACCACACCACTGAACGGGGAAACCATCCATGTCTGAAGGTCGCGTTGCACTCGTCACCGGCGGCACCCGAGGGATCGGGGCGCAGATCAGCATTGAGTTGAAAGAGGCCGGCTACCGCGTGGTGGCCAACTATGGCGGCAACGACGCCGCCGCCGAGAAGTTCAAGGCCGAGACCGGCATCCCGGTCATGAAGTTCGATGTCTCCGACTTCGACAGCGTCAAGGCCGCCGTCGAGCAGATCACCGCCGAGCACGGCCCCGTCGACGTGCTGGTCAACAACGCCGGCATCACCCGGGACAGCACCCTGCACCGGATGTCCTCCGAGCAGTGGCACGCCGTGATCGAGACCAACCTGACCTCGGCCTTCAACACCACCCGCAACGTCATCGAAAGCATGCGCGAGCGCGGGTTCGGCCGGATCATCAACGTGACCTCGATGAACGGTCAGTGCGGCCAGATCGGTCAGGCCAACTACGCCGCCGCCAAGTCCGGCATGAAGGGCTTCACCAAGTCCGTCGCCCTGGAAGGCGCGGCCAAGAACATCACGGTCAACAACGTCTCGCCGGGCTACACCGACACCGAAATGGTGCGCGACGTCACGGACGACGGCCGCGCCGTGGGACGCCTGAGCCGGGAGGCCGCGCACCTGGGCAAGGCCCACGCCCACCTGCGCGCCACGCTGGCCGCCGTGCCCTACCCTGTCTGGGTGCGCGACGCCGATCTGGCGTTGACCCTGTGCAACGAAGCCTATGCCCGGGCGGTCGAGGCCCCGGACCCGGACATCGCCGTGGCCGAGAACCGGGACCTGTCCTCCGGCGAGACCGCCCGGGAACTGCGCGCCCTGGCCGCCCGCAGCCGGGCCGCCGGCGTGCCCATGTCGGATCGCTTCCATCTGGTGATCGACGGCACCCGCAAGCTGATGGAGGTCACCGAGGCCCCGTTCGGCGACACCACGGATGCGGCCCCGCAGCGCTTCACCGTGGGGCTGGCCCACGACATTTCGGCCGAGGAGGAACTGGAAGGCAAGCTCGCCCGGGAGCAGGCCACCCGCTCGGGCGTGCTGGAGCACCTGTCCACGGCCATCGCGATTTTCGGGACCCGCACCAACCTGATCTATCACAATCCGGCCTTTGCCCGCCTGTGGCGACTGGATCCGGACTGGCTGCGCGAAGCGCAGCCCACCTACGGCGACCTGCTGGATGTGTTGCGCGACCAGCGCGCGTTGCCGGAAGTGCCGGACTACCCGGCGTTCCGCGCCGCCGAGGTGGAGCGGTTCACCTCCCTCATCGACCCGGTCGAGGATCTGGTGCACCTGCCGGACGGCAAGACCCTGCGCCGGGTCCTCGGCCCGCAACCGGCCGGCGGACTGCTGCTGACCTACGAGGACGTCACCGACACGCTGTCGCTGGAGCGCTCGTTCAACACCCTGGCGGCCGTGCAGCGCGAGACCCTGGACCACCTTCACGAGGCCGTCGCGGTGTTCGGCGCCGACGGCCGCCTGAAGCTGGCGAATCCCGCTTTCGAGACACTGTGGAAGACCTCGGTCGGCCAGGGCGACAGTTCGCCCCACCTGTCGGCATTCCTGGATATGCTGCGGGATCACTTCACCGACGAGAACAGTTGGCGCCACCACCGCTTCGCCGTGCTCAGCCCACCCAACATGCGCACCCCGCACCGGGGCCGCGTGGCGGTCATCGGCGGCAAGGCGCTGGACTATGCCTGCGTGCCGCTGCCCGACGGCGGCGTCCTGCTCAGCTACAACGACGTCTCCGACACCGCCCGGATCGAGCAGGCGCTGCGCGAGCGCGCCGAATCGCTGAGCGCCGCCAGCATGCTGCGCGCGGATTTCATCGCCAGCCTCTCCTATGAGCTGCGCACGCCGCTGACCACCATCGCCGGCTTCTCGGAAATGCTCTACGGCGAGTATCATGGCAGCCTGAACGCGCAGCAGATCGACTATTCGCAGTCCATCGCCGAGACCGCCCACGATCTGGTCGCCATCCTGGACAACATCGCCGATCTGGTGAGCATCGAGGCCGGTCAGGCCGCCCTGGATGTGGACGCGTTCAATCTTGGCGACACCGTCGCGGCCGTGGTCGAGGGGTCGCGGGCCATCACCCGGCGCCGCGCCGTGGTGGTGGAAAACCGCTGCCCCGCGGACTTCGGCTGGATGATCGGCGACCAGGCCCGCATCCGCCAGATTCTCATGCACTTGATCGGCGCGGCCATCAAGGACAGCCCGGCCGGCAGCCGCGTCCTGGTCGCCGCCCACCGCGCCGCCGACGAGGACGAGGTGGAGTGGGTCAGCCTGACGGTGGAGGATGAAGGCGGCGACACGGGCGGCCGGCGCAGTTCCGCCAACAGCGGCCTGATCCTCGGCGGCGGCCTGACCATGCTGCTGGCGCGCCGCTTCACCGAAATGCATGGCGGCACCATCCTGGTGGAGCCCGCCAAGGGCGGCGGCACCCAGGTGACCTGCCGAATCCCGTCCGGCCGCACCGACCCCATGGACCTGCCGGACTGGGCGGATACACTGCCGGCGATCCCCACGGGCGACGCCGCCCGCCCGAGGCCGTCCGCGAACGCGCCCTGAGGGGTCGCGCCGACACCACGTCCCTGCCATGGCCGCCCCGCGCGGCCCCAGTCCGATTGTCCAAGGCATGCCCGTTCGTTCGTCTCACATCACCTCTCTGCTGCCGTTCGCCCTCGCCCTGATGCCGCTGCCGGCGGTCATCGTCGCCGGCGCGTTCGCCTCCGCTTCCATCGCCGTGGTCATCCTGGGCGGGCTCTGGCTCGCCTGGGTGGACCGCGCCCGCCTGATGCTGGCCGGGCAGCTTGCGCTGCTGGCCGCGACGGGCGTGATGGCGTTGACGTATCCGGGCAAGCCCACCGAGGGCGTGCTGTTCGCCGCCACGGCGCTGTGCGCGCTGGCCTGGCCCCGTCTGCTGGACCACCTGTCAGCCCGGACGCTCACGGGGGCGCGCGTCGTGTTCGTGGCGTCCGCCGTGCTGCTGCCCGTGCTGCTGCTCGTCCGGGCCCTGTATCTCCATGCCGAGATCATTCCGCCGTTCTCGCTGGCCCCCGACATGCTGGCCAAGCCCACCTTCCTCGCCATGCCGCTGGTGCCGGCGGCGGTGCTGCTGCTGGTCCGCTGGCGCTTCTGTACGCCGCTGGCGGCGGCCTTCACCTCGTTCATGGCGATCATGGCGGTCGGCAGCGCCTCGTCCACCGCGACCCTGGGCTTCGCCCTGGGCGCGGCTGCGGTGCTGGCGGCGTACAGGCGCCCCTGGGCCGGGTTCGGCGTGGCCGCGGGCGTCCTGCTGCTGCCGCTGGCGCTCTCGCTGGCCGTTCAGATCGCGGGGGTCACGGACTGGTCGCAGGTCTGGCTGCGCGGCAGTTGGATCCACCGCCTGGACCTGTGGCAGCGCGCCCTGATCCTGTTCCAGCAGGCGCCCTGGACCGGGCACGGCTTCGACACCTATGCGCACATCCAGGGCGCGGTGGACATGGGCACCCTTACGTTCGAGCATGTGGGACGCAACCATGCGCACTCGGCGGCCATGCAGCTTCTGGCCGAAGGCGGCGCGCCGGCCCTGCTCGCGCTGTTCGGGCTGTTGGCCCTGCTGGCGTTCCCGCCGGGCCGCCCGCGCGCGGACCGCTTGCGGGAGGCCGCCCGCCTGGGCACGCTGGCGGCGGCGGTGACCCCGCCGGCCATCGGCCTGAACCTGTGGTCGGACTTCACCACCATGCTGGTGATGTACCCGTTGCTCGCGTTTGCCCTGTTCGTGCCGGCGCGGCCCGACGCGCTCAGCCCTGGTCGGGGTGGAACCGCACCGGCTCCCGCCGCAAGCCCTGGGTGAGCGCCACATAATCGGGCGTGTCATCCGGTGTCAGCACCCCATGACGAAGCGCGAAGTCCAGGATGACGTGGGGCACGTTGAACTTGAACACGCCCGGTTCGCGCAGGGTCTCCAGGACCCGCGCCATGGGCCAGAGCATGAAGCCGCTGATCTCGCCGTCCCGGTTCTCGGGGATCACGTCCTCGGGGAGTTCCAGGTCGTAGACGAACAGCGTGTCCGGCTTCAGCCCGGCCGGCGTCTGCAGGCAGTACGACACCAGCCCCGCCGGCCGCGCCCGGCGGGCCATCGTTTCGGGCAGGCCGGCTTCCTCGTCGCACTCCTTGACGAGGTTCTCCATCAGGCCGAGGCCCGCCGGCTGGCCGCCCGCCACCATGTTGTCGAGCTTGCCGGGCTCCACCTGCCGGTCCTCCGCCCGGCGGCCGATCCACATGTGCAGCCCGTCCGGCCGGCGGACGACCCCGTTGAGATGCACGCCGAACGAGCGCAGGCCCAGCACCGGCACATGGCCCCGGTCGAGCGTGAACAGGGGCGCATCGCCCCAATGCTCGACGACGGCATAGCCCTCGCCGCGCGGCGGCGGCGCCAGCCCCTCCGCCACCAGCGGGGCCAGGGTCTCGGCGACGGCGGCACTGCGATCCTCGGGCGTGGTCAGCGACGGGCGCAGCGAGACCCCGAACGGCCCCACCTCGAACGCGCCCGCCTGCCCGTCCCGGGCCAGACGATCCGCGACCGCGTGGGCAACCCAGCCCACCTCGCGGCCTTCCACGAAAAACGGGCGGAAGGCCCCCATGTCGTGGGTGTTCAGGGCGTGGATATGGTGCATGTAGCGCATGGTCGGGTCCGTTCCTGCCGAGCGTGCCTGATCGAGGCTACCATGCCCGCGCCATCGCCCGTGCGTCCAGGGTGGACCGGCCCGAAAAACCTCTGGACGAAGGCAGGTGGGCGGGGGAGTCTCGTTTCCGAGCGGCCCCTTCACTGAAACCGGAACTCTTCTAGGTGCCCACCCCGTCGCGAGACACCCTGATTGCCTATGCCGTTGCGATCGCGTTCGTGATCCCGATGATCCTGCCCGTACTGGACAACATCGAGGAAGGCCAGCGCCTCGTCCGGGAAGGCCTGCTGACCCCCCGCGACCGCCTGCGGCCCACGGGGCTCGGGCCGGTGTCGGGCCTGATGGTCTATGTGTTCTCGACCCCGATCGCCATCGCGCTGTCCCGCACCCTGGGCATGAAGCTGGCGATGGTGGTGGGGCTGCTCATGCTGGCGCTGGCGGTCTCGTTCATCACCGGCGTGCTGGAGCGGGGCGACGTCACCCTGGGCCTGAGCCTCGCCTGGCTGGCCCTGGCGGCGGTGGTCCTGATCGGCGCCTGGGCCTGGCAGCGCCAGCGGCGCCGCATGCGGGCCATGCGCGCCCATGCCGATGCGCTGGCGGGTCTGGTGCGCGAGGAACTGGGCGCGGTTCGGGGCTCGGCGCTGGGCACGCTGGCGCGGGAGGCGGACGGGGACAGCCGCATCGGTGATCTGGTGGAGCGGATGACCCTGGCCGCCATCTGGCAGGCCTCGGCCGAGGGCCCGCCCGAGACCTTCCGCCAGCGGGTGCTGGCCGGTCTGGCGGAGGCGCGGGAGGACTTGGTCGGCAACGCCGCCGTGGACCCGCACGGGCAGGCGCTGGCAATGATGGACCGCATCATCGGCCGCGTGCGGCAGCGGCTGCGCACCCTCGACCTGGACCGGGGGCCAGCGGAAACTCAAGGCCGACGCTAGGCGCACACTGCGATTCCCTCCGGACGCGATCTGCACTAGGGTCGGCCGGACGGCAGAACCGGGCGGCGGACCGCGCGACCGTCGCCCACCCACGCACAGGGATGGTCCGGCGATGAGACGCTTCGACACCCCCAGACGCGCGCCCCGTGGGCTTCTGGGCCTCGCCACGCTGGGCACGGCGCTGATCCTGTCCGTCGCCTGGATCGGCATCGTGCGGGGCTATGTCTCCGATGGTCCCGGCTGGGATGCGCTGACCGCCGGCACCCCGGCCGACCTCGCCCTGTTCGGCGCGGCGGCGGCGGCCCCTTTGGCGGCGCTGTGGCTGGTCGCCGCGTTCGTGCTGATCGCGATCGGTCTCGCCCAGACCCAGGCCGAGATGCGCGCCGCGCGGTATCAGGCCATGCGGACCACGGGCGAGATCGAAGCCCTGGTGCGCACCACCATCGAGATGCAGGAGCAGTCCCGCCGCCAGTCGTTCCTGAGCGGGGTCGATCTGGCGCTGAAGGATCTGAACAGTCACGCGGGCCTTGTGACCGGCCGCCTGGGCATTCTCAGCCCCGAGGAGTCCGAGTACCTGTGGGCCATGAACGCGGCGGGCGACCCCTGGGCGTTCAGTCATGCCCTGCTCGCGCGGGCCGGCGAGCAGCCGGATTTCGCCGACCGGATGGCCGAGCGCGTGGCCGCCGACGAGGTCGCGGCCGCGAGCCTGCACCGCTTCCTGCGCCGTTACGAGCGTTTGCTGGCCCTGGCCCGCGACCATGACGCCGACAAGCTGGTGCGCGAGGTGCTGGAGGACGGGCCGCTCGACCGCCTATTCATGCTGTTCGACGCCGTCTCCGCCCGCGTTCAGGCCCTGATGACACCCGCTCCGGACGGGGCCGACGGGACCGTTCCGCCGGCGGACCCCTGGGACCCGCCCGGCCCCATGGACTCCGATCCCTGGCCGACCGCCGCCGCCGTCCCCACCGCGCCGCCCCGCACGCCGGGCACACAAGCAGCGGCGCAGGCAAACGACTCCGCCGGGCACGCCGGTCCCGCCATCAGCCCCGCGAGCCGAATTCTGCCCGGGGTCTGGGCCGGGCGCTGGACGGACCCGGCCCACCGCCCGGCCCCGGTCTCGCCCTATGGCTGACGCCCGCAAGCCCCGGCCGCGCTCGATCCTGTCGCCGCTGGCGAACGCCTGGCGATCGCTGACCGACAGCCCGCCTGCGGGGCAAAGGCCCCGCAAGGCCAAGCCGAAACGGTCGCCGTCCCGCGCCCCAAGGCCCTCCCCAAAGGCCCCCGCGGCGTCCCCGGACCGGGAGGCCCTGATCGCCGAGGCCATGCGCATCCACCGCGCCAAGCGGGCCATGCTGGAGGACCTGGGCGACGAGGACCGCATTCTGCTGGAGGTGCTCGCCCATCACCTGCTCGTGGAGACCCCGCAGGGCAACCCCGATCCGGGCAGTTCCCCACCGGACGCCGGCGAAACCCGGCCGGACGGGGACGCGAAGGGCGCCGAGGATCAATCCTCTATTGACGGCACCCCCCGTCGCCCACAAGGTACCGGATCGCAGCCCAGACGTCGCTGACCGGAACGGCCCCGGCCGAACCGGGTCCCGAACACAGTGCGAGGATGCCGCAGCACACGGCATACCGCAGCCGACATTCAAGGCAGGGCCGCGCAGTTCTATCCTGACCATGGGCGGTACTTGGTGATGAGTGACTCGGAAGACGTTCGCATCCTCCGCCAGGAGCTTCGGGGGCTGTTCGACCGCATCCAGAAGATCCGCCACGAGATCGCGTCCATCCGCAAGCCCGGCGACGATCATGATCGGTTCGCCAGCATGTCGGACGAACTGGACGCCATCGTGGATGCGACCGAGACGGCGACCAACACGATCATGGAGAACGCCGAGACCATCGACGACCTGATGCGCACCGCCCGGCCGGCCGTCGCGGATGAGGAGGCCGTCAAGGCCCTGGATCGGGTGCCGGACCACATCGGCGCCATCTTCGAGGCGTGCAGCTTCCAGGACATCACGGGCCAGCGCATCACCAAGGTGGTCAAGACGCTGCAGTACATCGAACAGCGGGTGAACGCCCTCATCCATGTGTGGGGCGAGGCGGAACTGTCCGGCGAGCCGGGCCGCTCCGAACTGGACGAGCTGCCGGCGGACGACGAGCGCCGCCTGCTCAACGGCCCCCAGCTCGCCGGCGAGGGTGTCAGCCAGTCCGACGTGGACGCCATCCTGAACGGCGCCGAGCCGGCGGGCACCGACCAGGAGAAGGCGCAGAAGCGGCGGGCGGTCGCTGAGCGCAGGGCGGCCGCGTCCGGCGCGGACACGGACGCCAAACGGAAGGCGGACCCCGACCGCGACAGCAAGGGCGGCGACGAGGCTCCGCCCAAAATGGACCAGACCGACATCGACAGCATGTTCGACTGACCCGCAGCGTCCGCCCAACCACGCGGTCTTCACTCTTTCGCAGGTCATGCCCTTTCGTTTCGTCCACACCGCCGACATCCACCTGGACTCGCCGCTGCGCTCGCTGGCGCTGCGCGACCCGGCGTTGGCGGATCTGATCGGGGGCGCGACCCGGACCGCATTCGAAACCACCGTCACCCTCTGCCTGGACGAGCGCGTGGACGCCCTGATGATCGCGGGCGACCTCTACGACGGCGGGCAAACCTCCATGAAGACGGCGGCGTTCCTGTCGGGCCAGTTGCACCGGCTGGAGGCGGAAGGCATCCCCGCCTTCATCGTGCGCGGCAACCACGACGCCGAGTCGAAGATCACCCGGGAACTGGTGCTGCCCGCGAGCGCGCATGTGTTCTCGGGCCGGGCCGAGTGCCATGTGCTCCCCAAGGCCGCCGACGGCCGGGACGTGGCCGTCCACGGCATCAGCTTCCGCGATCCCCGGGCGCCGGACAGCCTGCTGCCCAAGTTCAAGCCGCCGCTGCCGGACGCCATCAATATCGGTCTGCTGCACACCAGCCTGGGCGGCGCGCCGGGCCACGACACCTATGCGCCGTGCTCGCTGGCCGATCTGGCGGCGACAGGCTTCGAGTACTGGGGCCTGGGCCACATCCACGCCCGCGCCGTCCACCGCTCCGCCGACCCTGCCGTGGTCATGCCGGGCCAGCCCCAGGGCCGCGACATCAACGAGGCCGGGCCGAAGTCCGTCACCCTGGCGTCCATCACCGGCGACCGCGCCGTGACCCTGAGCGAGCACATCACCGCCGTCGCCCAGTTCGAGCGCGTGCCGGTGGATGCCACGGGCCTGGACGCGTGGCGCGATCTCATCGACGCCATCGGATCCGCCCTCGCCGCCGCGCGCGCCGCCGCCCGGTGCGCCCAACTGGTGGCGCGGGTCGAGGTCTCCGGGGTCTCCGCGCTGGATTGGCGGGTGCGGGTGGACGCCGACCTGCTGCTGGCCGAGGCCCAGGCCCTGGCGGATCGGCTGGGCGACACCTGGGTGGACTCGGTCCGGACCGACCTCCGCCCGGCCCCGGCGGCGCCCGACATCCCCTCCGGCGACCCGGTTGCCGAGCTGCGGGACCTGATCGTCGGCACGGTGGCGCCCTCCGACGCCTTTCGCGCTCAGGCGCGCGAGATCGCCGAGACCCTGCGCGCTCAGTTGCCCCGGGACAGCGCCGCTCTGCTCGGCCAGACCGAAGCCGCGTTCGACGATATCCTGGCCGCCCTGATCGCCGAGGGGACTGAAGACGTGATCGCCCACCTTCTGGGCAGCGCCACCGGGCGGCCGGGGACGGAGGCCGACGCATGAGGCTGCGCCGGCTCGACCTGACACGGTACGGCAAGTTCACCGACCATGTACTTGATTTCGGAGAGAAAAGCGACGCCCCGGACCTGCATCTGATCTACGGGCCCAACGAGGCCGGCAAGTCCACCGCGCTGTCCGCCTTCCTGGACCTGCTGTACGGCATCCACGGCCAGACGCCCTACAATTTCCTGCATGATTACAAGGTGATGCAGATCGGCGCTGTGCTGGAGCACAAGGACGCGGTCTCCGAATGGGTCCGGGTCAAGGCCAACAAGAACAGCCTGCGCGACGGCGCCGGCCAGCCCGTGGGCGAGCATGCCCTGGCGGGGATGCTGGCGGGCCTGGACCGCGACGCCTATGGCAGCATGTTCTCGCTGGACGACGACACCCTGGAACAGGGCGGCGAGACCATCCTGAAAAGCCGGGGCGACCTGGGGCAGCTTCTGTTCGCCGCCAGCGCCGGCCTGTCGGACCTGTCGGCGCGGCTGGAGGCGCTGACGGAGCAGGCCGACGCCTTCGCCCGCAAGGGCGGCCGCAAGACCGAGTTGGCCGAGCTGAAACGCGCGCTGGACGCCCTGGACGCCGAGCGCCGCGACATCGACGTGCAGGCCTCGGACTTCGCCCGGCGGGTGAAGGCGCGCGATGCGGCCCGCGCCGCCTACGAGGCCACCGAGGAGGCGTTGGGGCGCGTGAAGGCGCGCACCGGCGAGATCGCCCGCCTGCGGCAGGGGCTGGGCCACGCCGCAACGCTCTCGCGCCTCCGGGCTGAAGCCGAGGCTTACGACGCCCTGCCGGAGCCACCGGCCCACTGGGCCGACGAGATTGCCGCCCTGGCCGAGGAGGACGCCCGCCTGACCACCAAACGGGACGGGCTGGACCACCGCATCAGGGCGCTTGAGAAAGAACTGGCGGACCTGAGCGTGGACGATGCGGTGCTGGCGCTGGCGGAACGGATCGACCGGCTGCAGGACGCCAAGGGCCACATCGCCAAGACCATGGAGAGCCTGCCCCACCGCCGCGAGGAACGGCAGGCCCTGGACACGCAGATCGCCGCCGTGCTCGCCCGCCTGGAGCGCCCGGCCGACACGGACCCGCGCGCCCTGGTGCCGCCGGCCGGAACCGTGGGCACGTTGCGCGGGCTGATCGCCGATCACGGGCGGATCCGGGCGACCCTCGACACCGCCCAGGCGGAGCACGAAGCCGCCACCGACCGCCTGGCGGAGGCGCAGCAGGACTGGCATCGGGTGGCGGGCGCGGCGGCGCCCATGGCGACGGACGCCGCGCCGGACTCCGGTCCCTGGGATGCGCTGGCGGCCGCCATCCGCGCCGTCCGGGCCGACGAACCCCTGTCGCGCCTTCCGCACGCGCGCCGCACACGTGCGGCGCAGGCGCAGGCCCTGTCCGATGCCCTCGCCGCCCTCGCCCCCTGGACCGGCGATGCCGCCGCCCTGGCCGCGCTGCCCGTCCCGGACTCCCCCCGCCTGGAGGCCTGGCGCGCGGGTCTGGCGGCGGCGGACGAGGCCGTGCGGGACGACACACGCGAGGTGACGCGTCTGGAGGCGGAGCGCGACCGACTGGTCTCCACCCTCGACGCCATCCAGCGCACCACCGGGGTGGTGGACGACGAGACCGCGCAGGCGCGCCGCGCCGCCCGCGATGCGGCCTGGACCGCGCACCGCGCGGCTCTGGACGACGCCACCGCCGATGCCTTCGCGGCCGCCATGGCCGCCCATGACGATGTCATCGACGGGCGCTTCGCCCACTCGACGGAGGTGGCCCAGGTGCGGCAGGCCGCCGTCTCGCTGGCCCAGACCAAGAGCGATCTGGCCCACGCCCGGGCCCGTCGGGATGCCGCGACCGAGGATCGGGCGATGCTGGCCGGCGACCTCGCGGCGGCGCTGGCGGCGTTGGGTCTGCCCGAGGACTGGTCGCCCGCCTCGCTGGCGGACTGGCTGGCGCGGCGACACACGGCGGGGCAGGCGCGGACCGCCCTGTCGGAAACCGAGGCCGACATCGCCGCCCTGGAGGCGACCGTCGGGCGCGCGCGCGACCGACTGGCCGGGGCGATGGGGGGCGCCGGCGTGGCCGCGCCGGACGATGCCGCCACCGGCGGCGCCGACCTGGCCGCCCTGCTCGACGCCGCCGAAGCGGCCCTCAATCGCCACATGGACGCGGCCGGACGCCGCGAGGCGGCCCGAACCGCCCTGGGGAAGGCCGAACAGGAGGTGGCGCACCGAACCCGCGCGCTCAACGCGGCCCGCGCCGCCGAAACGGACTGGCGCACGACCTGGACGACCGCCCTCGCTGGCTGCTGGCTGGGCGCACAGGACCCGCCTCCGGCGCCGGGCGCCGTCGCGGCCATGCTGGAGGATCTGGAGGCACTGAAGGCCCTGCTGCGGGATCGCGACGACAAGGACCACCGCATCGCGCAGATGGACCACGATCAAGGGGCCTTCGTCGCGGACCTGGGCGCGATCCTGGCCGATTTGGCCAACGGAAGCGAGATGCGCGACCCGGCAGCCGATCCGCTGCCGGCCGCCGACGCGCTGCGCCGCCGCCTCGCCACCGCGCGCGAGGGGGACAGCCGGCGTCGGCGCTGCCGGGAAGACCTGGAGGCGGCGCACATTGAACGGGCGGCGCTGGACGCGCCGCTGCAGACCCTCGCCCGCCGGATCGACGAGATGACGGGGCTGTTCAGCGTCGAGACCCTGTCAGAGGTCGGCGCCGCCCTGCGTCGGGTGGCGGAGCGCGATGCCCTGCGCCAGCGCCTGCGGGAGACCGCCGCAGCGCTGGTCGAGGCCCTGCGCGTGCCCGACACGGCGGCGGCCGAAACCGCCCTCGCGGATGTGGACGCCCAGGCCCTGGCCGAGGAGGCCAGCACCCTGGAGGCTCGTCTCGCCGTGCTCGACCCGGACAGCAAGGAGCAGTTCGCGGCCCTGCGGTTCGCGGAAAAGGCGGTGGCCGACGTGGGCGGCGACGACCGGGTGGCGCGACTGGAGGCGCGCCGCCGCACCCTGCTGCTGGAGATCGAGGACAAGACCCTGCGGCACCTGAGGCTGCGCCTGGGCATCGCCGCCGCGACGCGAGCCCTGTCCGCCTACCGGGACCGCCACCGCTCGGCCATGCTGAGGCATGCCGCCCGCGCGTTCGCGACCATCAGCCGGGGCGCCTATACGGGCCTCACCACCCAGCCCCGCGCGGACGGCGAGGACCTGGTGGCGGTGGACGCCGGCGGCGGCTCCAAGGCCGTCACCGCCCTGTCCAAGGGCACGCGCTTCCAGCTCTATCTCGCCCTGCGCGTGGCCGGCTATCACGCGTTCGCCGAGCGCGCGACCCCCGTGCCCTTCGTCGCCGACGACATCATGGAAACCTTCGACGACTTCCGCGCCGAGGAAGCCGTCCGTCTGTTCGCCGGCATGGCCGAGGTGGGCCAGGTCATCTACCTGACGCACCACCGGCACCTGTGCGAGATCGCCCGCGCGGTCTGTCCGACCGTTCGGATCCATGCCCTCGACGGCCCAGCCCCGGCCGCCGCCTCTTGAAGTCCGGCCCCGGTCCGCGCCATATCCCTGGCAAGCGGACCGATCGGTCCAAAATCATCGCACCGCCGTGGAGAGGTCTTCCATGATCGACCTGTACTTCTGGCCGACGCCCAACGGGCTGAAGGTCACCCTTCTGCTGGAGGAACTGGGCGTTCCCTACACCGTCCATCCGGTGAACATCACCAAGGGCGACCAGTTCAAGCCGGAGTTTCTGGCCATCTCGCCCAACAACCGGATGCCGGCCATCATCGACACCGCGCCCGCCGACGGCGGCGACCCGATCAGCGTGTTCGAGTCCGGCGCGATCCTGTCCTATCTGGCCGACAAACACGGCCGCTTCGCCGGCGAGACGCCGCGCGAGCGCATCTCGGTCAACGAATGGCTGTTCTGGCAGATGGGCGGGCTCGGCCCCATGGCCGGGCAGGCGCACCACTTTCGCCAGTACGCGCCGGAGGAGGTGCCCTACGCCATCGACCGCTACACCAAGGAAGTCGCCCGCCTGTACGGCGTGATGAACACGCGGCTGGAGCGGGCGCCCTATCTGGCCGGCGAGGCCTACACCATCGCGGACATGGCAGCCTGGCCGTGGGTGGCGCCGCACGAGCGCCAGGGCCAGGACCTGAACGACGTCCCGCACCTGAAGCGCTGGTTCGACGCCATCGCCGCCCGCCCGGCGGTGGACAAGGGTCGCCGCGTCGGCGAGGCGTGGCGCAAGGACAACAGCGTTACCAGCGACGAGGCCCGCAAGGTGCTGTTCGGCCAGGACGCGCGGTAGGGAGCGCGTTTTCTGGTTCGTCACGGACAATCGGGGACCAGACGGGGCGGGACAACAGGGCTCAATCCGGGCGGCTGGGTCCAAGGGCTCTCGAGTGTGGTGCTTCTCGCCTGACCCCCCTCCCGACCTCCCCCATGAATGGGGGCGGCGTCCCGGTCCACGCCGAGCCGACCCGACTCCCTCCCCATGGAATCTATCTGATTCACACTTCTCTTTGGCGGGAGGGCGCTGGACGATCCTACAGCGCCGGAAAAATCACCACAAAGACACGAAGAACACCAAGAGCGCAGCGAAATGATCATAGGGCTCGCCCTCCATCATCGTGCTGGAGGGGAACTGCGGGTCCGTCAAGGCGCCGACCCCTTTGTGTCTTGGTGTCTTGGTGGTCCATCCTCTTGCCGAAGAAGGCCGCTCTCGTTCGAAAATGTGTGAACGTGATCGCCATGGAATGGGGAGGTGTGGGGAGGGGTTGTCTCTGGTGGCCGCTGCGGTCCAGAAACCACGCGACCCCGGACATCCGTGATGACCCCGGTTTTTCCCTAAACCGGCGGGTCGAGGAGGCGGTGCAGCCGCTCCCCGGCCAGCCGGGCGAACCGCAAAGTCATGGCGCGGCGCCGCGACGGATGCAGCGGCGCCAGCGTCTGCCAGCGCACCACTTCGGCCCCGAAGGGATCGGCCACCAGCAGGCCGCAGTCCTCCGGCAACACATCGAGCGGGAACGTCTCGGCCACCGCAAACGCGAACGCATCGCAATAGGGCAGGTATTCCCGCCACTTGCCGTCGGCCCGATAGTCCGCCAGCGCGCTCTTGACCTCGATCACGATGACGCGGCCGTCGGCGTCCAGCGCCACCACGTCGGCGCGGCGACGGTTCGGCAGCTTGAACTCCGTCAGCACCGCATGACCCGTGTTCGCGAGGTGGCGGCACACCCCGCGCGTGACCCCGCGCGTCATGGCGGCGGTGTCGCTGTCGGCCAGGCTGCGGCGCCCGGTCATGGGGATCAGCAGGGACGAGGCCACGGGGCATGCTCCGACCAGCCGGGCCACGGGGACCACCCGGCCGTTTCCGGTTCGTTCTCTCCCAAAGCTAGGCCGAATCCCCACCGGCGGCAAGTCGTCCCGCGCCGGAACGGTCAGCTCGGCCCGGCCACCGGCGCCATTGCGTCCGGATCCCACCGCCACGCCGGCGCGGGGGAGACCAGGTGCATGCCCCCCATCCAGCGGTCGAGCCCGCCCAGCACGGCCCAGTCCGCCGCCCCGTCCAGCAGTCGCCGCCCGGTGTCCGTCAGCGTCCAGGTGGCCTGCCGGTCGTGAACCGCCGGATCGTCCCGCGAGACCGCCGGGGCCGGCCCCGCGCACAGGCCGTGCATGACGTGCGTCAGCATGGCGTCGCCCAGGGTGGGCTGCGGGTCCTCGGCCAGATAGGCGTGGAACACGGTCCCGGTGGAGGCCGTGCCGCCGGATGCGTGCAGCGTGCGCAGAATGCCCCGTTCGGTCAGGCCGAGACCGTCCGTCGTCCACGGCAGGTCCTGCAGCCACCGGCGCAGCGCCGGGGCCATGGTGGCCAGCCCCGGCACGGTGCCCTGGGACAGCCGGGCCAGCGCGCCGGGATCGGGCCGCCGCAGCGCCTCCCACACCCTGGCCCCCTGCGCCGTCAGGGTGTGCGTGACCGCCCGGCGCCGGGTCCACAGGCGGCGCAGCGCCTCCGGCGACAGTTCGCCCAGGCCACGGACCTTGCCCACGAGCATGCCGTCCTGGCGGGGATCGTACAGCACCAGGGCCGCCCGACTTTCCAGCACCCGGCGGCCGTGGATGGCATCCAGCACCCGCGCGAGGATCAACTGGTCATAGGCGTCGTGCTCGAACCACAGGACGATCCGGCCGTAGCGGTCGGCGCGGGTCAGCACGTCCCACGCGCCCGCCAGCTTCGCCCGCGCCGCGTCGAGCGGCACACCGTAGGCCCCGCTGATGAACGCCGCCCGCGTGTCGTGATACGCCTCCAGCGCCCGCACGGCGGGCACGGGGCCCTGTATGAGCGGATCGGAGATCTCCAGGAAATCCCCGACGAAGCCCGCCCGGGCAAGACTGCTCTGGATGTGGGACCCGCACCGGATGTGCAGCGTGGCCCGATCCCCATCCGGGGCCGATCCGCGCGCGCCCTGCCGGCCCTCGCCGGCCACCCGGGCCAGCGGGACCACCGGCCCCCGCGTCGCGGTCACCCGGTCCAGGACCGCCTCAGAGATCCTCATCGGACGCACCGCCACCGGACGCCCCCCGTGTTCGGCTCCGCGCCAGAATCTCGCGCTTGCCCACATGGTTGGCGGCTGAAACCAGCCCTTCCGTCTCCATGCGGTCCACGATGCGCGCCGAGCGATTGTACCCGATCTGGAGATGGCGTTGGATGAAACTCACCGAGACCTTGTTCTCGCGCAGCACCAGGGCCACCGCCTGATCGTACAGGGCGTCCCCCGACCCCTCGCCCAGTCCCACCGGCGACTCTCCGCCGCCGGGTCCCGGCCCGTCGTCGTCGGAGACGGGCGCGCCGTCCCCGTCCTCTTCGATGATGGAATGCACGTACTCGGGCTCGCCCTGGGCCTTGAGCTGGGCGACCATGGCTTCCACCTCGCGGTCGGACACGAAGGCGCCGTGGACGCGGGTGATGCGCCCGCCGGCCGCCATGTAGAGCATGTCGCCCTGGCCCACCAACTGCTCCGCCCCCGCCTCGCTGAGGATGGTGCGGCTGTCGATCTTGCTGGTGACCTGGAAGCTGATCCGGGACGGGAAGTTGGCCTTTATGGTGCCCGTGATGACGTCCACCGAGGGCCGCTGGGTCGCCATGATGAGGTGGATGCCCGCCGCCCGCGCCATCTGGGCCAGGCGCTGGATGACGGCCTCGATCTCCTTGCCGGCGACCAGCATCAGGTCGGCCATCTCGTCCACGACCACGACGATATAGGGCAACGTCCGCAGATCCATCGGCCGGTCCTCGTGGATCGGCTCGCGCGCCTGCCGGTCGTAGCCCACCTGGACCTGCCGCGTGATGACCTCGCCGTTGGCGCGGGCCTCGCGCATCCTGTGATTGAAGCCCTCGATGTTGCGCACCCCCAACGCCGACATGGCGCGGTAGCGGCTCTCCATCTCGCGCACCGCCCACTTCAGCGCCATCACGGCCTTGTTGGGATCGGTGACCACGGGAGTCAGCAGGTGCGGAATGCCGTCGTAGACAGACAGTTCCAGCATCTTGGGATCGACCATGATGAGGCGGCACTGGTCCGGCGACATCCGGCACAGCAGGGACAGGATCATGCCGTTGATGCCGACCGACTTGCCGGACCCGGTGGTGCCGGCGATCAGCAGGTGCGGCATGCGCGCCAGATCGACCGTGAAGGGGGCGCCGTCGATGCCCTTGCCGAGCGCCAGGGGCAGCTTGGCATGGGTGGAGGTATACGCCTCGGACTCCAGGATCTCCTTGAGGTAGACCGTCTCGCGGCTGTCGTTGGGCAGTTCGATGCCGATGACGCTGCGCCCCGGCACCACCGCGATGCGGGCGGTGACGGCGCTCATGGACCGGGCGATGTCGTCGGCCAGATTGATGACGGTCGAGGACTTGGTGCCCGGGATCGGCTCCAGTTCGTACAGCGTGATGACGGGGCCCTGGTGGACCTGCATGATCTCGCCGCGCACCTTGAAATTGCGCAGGACGGTTTCCAGCGCGCGCGCCTTCTCGGCCAGGGCGTGTTCGTCCAGCACCGTTTCGGCCTCGCCGCTGCGATCCTGGAGCACGTGCAGGGACGGCCGGCGATAGGCCCCGGCGGCCGCCTCGGGATCGGCGGGGGCGCCGTCGTCCGCCTCGTCCGCGTCGTCAGCCTCGTCCGCGTCGTCCGCATCCCGGCCGGAGAGCATGTCCCCCAGGGTCGCGGCGCCGATCCGGTCCGCGCCGCGCTCTTCCGCCGCCGCCTCGGGGCTGGCCGAGCGGGCGGCGGCCTCGTCCGGGTGCTCGGGCTCGCCCAGGTCGTCGGCGAACCCGTCGCCCGTGACCCCGTCACCGCCGGCGGCCTCGTCAGCCGCATCGCCCCCCCAGGAGTCGCCCTGCCACGCGGTCTCCTCGTCGTCATCGTCAGGGGCCGCGTCCGGTTCACCGTCGGCCGTGTCGGCGTCGGCCGTGTCGGCGTCATCCGGGGCCGGATCGGCCGCCCCCGCGTCGGTCTGCGCCGTCGGGTCCGGGTCGTCCGCCGTCTCCTGCGGCGCACCGTCCGCCGCGCCGCCCCGTTCGCTCTCGCCGGCGTTGGCGAGGGCCGCCAGCGGCGCCGTGAACACGGGCGCCATGGCCCGGGGCGGCATCATCCGATCGTCACCCTCCCCCGACGGGTCTATGGCCCCGGCCGCCTCGGCCGCCGCCCGATGGGCATTGTCGGCCCACTCCACGCCGGCCACGAACGCGAACGCCATGGCCGCCGCGATGGCCTCGTCGGTCTGCCCGGTGCCGTAGGCCACCGTCTGGCCGGCGCGGCCCGGATGAACCTCCACGTCCCATTCGGTCGCGCCGTCCGGCCACGCATGTTCCGTCATGCGGAACGGCATGTTGTTGAGGGCACACCACAGATTGAACTCGTCGGCCGTCAGGACCTCTGAATCGAGCATGTCGTTGGATGGCGAGGGGGGAGTCAGGGTCATCCACCTTTTTCCTTCAGGGTCACGGCTCTCGTCGCCCGGGACCGTCCGGTGAGATCGTCCGGCGGGATCGTCCGGCGGGATCCTGCGGCGCGAGGAGGACCGGGCATCGCGAGGCCGGGTCCGCGTGGCGCGGTTCGGCCGTAAGACTCCACCGCCCGGCCACGCCCCGGAGGCCGGTCAGGGGTCGCGCCGACCTCTCCCGAATTGCGATATGCTGTATGAATCGCCGGGAATTGTCCACCACCCTTTGTGGGGGCAGCGCGGCGCCCGGCCTCTGCCGCGGTCGGATTGCAGGCTCTCAGCGTTCCAGTTCGTAGGCGGCCACCAGCAGCTTGTCCACCTGACCATCCAGGTTGAACAGAGGCAGGACAAGGCGTTCCCACGTCTGGGTCAGGCCGTCGAAATCGGCGGTGTAGACCCGCGAGACCGGGATATGCTCCGCCACCACCCGTTCATATTCGGCCCGGATGATGTCGCGCGGCCCGTCCGGCAGGGCATCGACGGACTGCCCGGCCTTGTCGGCGCCGAAACGGTCGGCGAAGAACTGGCTGTAGAACGAGTAGGTGTAGCCCGTATCGGCGCCGTCGCCGTCCACACGGATCACCACCAGGTTCCCCATCCACGGCCGCAGGTCCGCCGGCTCGATATCGTCGGCCATCGGCGGCGTCTCGTTGGCGCACAGACTGAGCCAGTAGTCATAGAGCCCCTTGAGCCTGGGGTGGCGAAGGACGAGAACAAGACGACTCATGACGATGGACCGCAGCCTCCTGCCTGCTTGATGAACCTGGACCGCCTGTCGGCCGCCCGTCGGACGCGTTGGACCGGACCGCTCCGCCCCTGCCCCGCCATCCGTTGTGACGGCCGCCGCGCGGCGCGCTGCCCGTCTCTCTGGTATCAGCGGGCGCGGGACTCTGGCAAGGGGGTCGCCCGTCCCGCCGGCGGCGCGGTCACTCCTCCGGCCGCGTCATCGGACCCGGGTCGGGGTCCGGGTCGGGGTCCGGGTCGGGGACCGGGGTCGGGTCCGCTTCGCTCGCCTCGGTCGGCTCCGCCGCCGCCTCAATGACGCGGTCGCGCGGGAACCGCACCGTGACGGTCGTGCCCTGCCCTTCCTTGCTCGACAGGCTGATATCGCCCCCATGCAGGCGCATCAGCGATCGGGTGATGGGTAGGCCGAGGCCGACCCCGTCGGACCGCCGCACGAGCGAGCCGTCCACCTGCTCGAACGGCGCGAACACCCGCTGGATGTCCCCCTGCGCGATGCCGACGCCGGTATCGGCCACGCCCAGGGTCAGCCACCGCTTGGTCAGGGCCGCGGTGACGGTCACGGACCCGCCGGGTTCGGTGAACTTGATGCTGTTGGTCAGCAGATTGATGAGCACCCGCTTGACCGCCGTCGCGTCCGCATTCAGGCGCGGCATGTCGCCCGGCAGATCGACGCGAATGTCCACCTGGGCGTTGCGGGCGCGCTCCCCCACCAGCCGAAGGACGGTCTCCACGATGTCGTAGATGTTGAGCGCTTCCTCGTGCAGCTCGATCCGCCCGGATTCGATCTTGGACAGGTCCAGAATGTCGTTGATGAGGCTGAGAAGGTGCTGGCCGCTCTCGTGGATGATGCGGCTGTATTCCCGGTAATCCTTGTTCAGGATTTCGCCGAAAAGCTCATGCGACAGGATCTCCGAGAAGCCCAGGATGGCGTTCAGGGGCGTGCGCAGTTCGTGGCTCATGTTGGCCAGGAAGTCGGACTTGGCGCGGTTGGCCTCCTCAGCGATCTCCTTGGCGCTGCGCAGCGACGTCTCTGCGCGTTTGATCTCGTCGATGTCGGACAGCATCATGAACACGCCCAGCACGCGGCCCATCTCGTCGCAGTGCGGGACCATGTGATAGGCCATGAAGCGGTGCTCGCCGCGCGCCAGGTGCAGTTGGGCCTCGCCGGACTGCACGCGGTTTTCCAGCGCGCCGCGCAGCGCATCGCGAAGGCGGCGATGGTTGGCGCGGCCCAGCAGGGTTTCCACCTGGGCGCCCACGGCGCTGTCCGCATTCAGCGCGAACGTCCCGGCGAAGTGCTTGTTGCAGAAGGTGACCTTCTGGTCCTCGTTGACGTAGATGATCGAGACCGGAACCGTGTCGGTGATGAGCCGCAGCCACTGTTCGCTTTGATAGATCTTGTGCTGCTGCTCCCGGCTTTCCGTCTCGTCGATGAAGGCCAGGATCGCCCCGTCCGTCTCGCCCTGCCCGTTGTGGTGCGGCATGATCCGCATGCGGTAGACGCGGTCGTCCGTCTCCAGGATCTCTTCCACGCCCTCGTCCTCGCCGACCACGGTGGCGAGCTGCTCGCGCAGGTTCTTCAGGCCCAGGTGGGTCGGGATGGTCGTGATGACCTGGCCCACGTCCGAGGGCAGCAGCCCGAACAGACGCACCGCCGGCGGTGTAAAGCGCGTGATGCGGAAATAGCTGTCCACGACAACCATGGCGAAGCCGATGTTGTCCTGGATGTTGATGAGGTCGGAGTTGGCGTCGGCCAGCTCGGTCGTGCGGATCTGCAGTTCCTCGTTGACCGTGGTCAGTTCCTCGTTGGTGGACTGCAGTTCCTCGTTCGAGGTCTCCAGTTCCTCGTTGGAGGACTGAAGCTCCTCGTTCGCCGCCTGAAGCTCCTCGTTCAGCGCCTGCAGTTCCTCGTTGGAGGTCTCCAGTTCCTCCACCACGGTCTGCAGGTGCTCGCGCGTGGCCACCAGTTCCTGTTCCAGTTCGACGGCGCGCAGGTCCGCCTCGCGCCCCACGGCCGCGGTCCCGCTTTCGCCGCCCTCCTCCGTGGTGGTCGGCAGATCGGTGGACGGCTCGGCGACATCGAAGGAGACCAGGAACAGGGAGTCATGATCGACCGAGGCCCCCATGGGCCGCACCAACAGGCGCACCGACACCGGCGGCTGGCCGTCGGCCCGCAACGTGCGCCGCGTGCCCTGGATCAGGCCGCCTTCGTTGCGGGCCTTGTGGACCAGCGCCCGGCTTTCGGTGCGCAGGTCGCTGATGATCATGCGCGCCAGGTTCATGTCCGGCTTGCCCTGAGGCATGCGGACGAACGCCGTCAGGTCACCGTGCAGGAACAGAATGTCCAGGTTCTCGTCCACCACCACGCTGGGCGGCATGGCGCTGTTGATGTAGGTGCGGATGGCCAGCGCCTCGACCGTGTCCTGGCTGCGCTGCTGCGGGCGCCGCCCCGGCTGCTCCGGCACGCGCGAGCGCAGCGAGCCGAACGGCGGCAGGGCGTGCGCCATGCCCTGGGCGGCGCGCTTGCGGAAGATCTTGGACGACGGCGCCTTGACCGGGCGGAAGAACTCGGTGTTCTGGCCCAGCGATTCCGACTTGCCCAGGAACAGGTAAGCGCCGGGGTTGAGCGCATAATGGAACGTGCGCAGGACCTGATCCTGAAGGGCGGCGTCGAAATAGATCAGCAGGTTGCGGCAGCTGATGAGGTCCACGCGGACGAACGGCGGGTCCTTGGCCAGATCCTGGCGCGCGAACACCACCATGTCGCGGATTTCCTTGCGCACCTGGAAGGCCTGGCCGATGGGCTCGAAATGCCGCTTGATGAAGCGCCGGTCCAGGTTCTCCGTCGTGGTCTCGGAGTAGATGCCGCGCCGCGCGTGGGCCATCGCGTCCAGGTCCACGTCCGTGGCGAAGATCTGCACCTTCAGGCCGCGCGGATTGCCGCTCATGCGGTCCGCCAGCAGCATGGCGAAGGAGTAGGCTTCCTCGCCCGTCGCGCAACCCGGGATCCACAGCCGCAGGCTTTCGCCCGTCTGCTTGGCGGCGATGATCTCGCCCAGGACCTCGTCAACCTCGGCGAACGCCTTTTCGTCGCGAAAGAACGACGTGACCGAGATCAGGATATCCTTGGTCAGCAGGTTCAGTTCGTCACGGTTGCGCTTCACGAAGTCCAGGTAGGCGTCCAGGTTCTCGATCCGGTTGGCGGCGAGGCGGCGCTCCAGCCGGCGGCGGATGGTGCTGGGCTTGTACTTGGAAAAGTCGATGTCCGTCCGCTCGCGCACGAGCTGGAAGATCGACCCCATGGTGTCGTCGGTGTGGTCGGCGTCCGCGTCGGTCAGCATGACCGCGCGGGGGAACCGCACGATGGAGGACAGTTCCGGCCCGATTTCGTGCGGCGCCAGACGCAAATCGATGCAGCCCGTCTCGATGGCGGCGGAGGGCATGCCGTCGTACTTCGCCGTCGTCGGCACCTGCGCCACGGTCAGGCCGCCGTGGGCCTTGATGGCGCGCACCCCCTGCGAGCCATCGCTGCCGGTGCCGGACAGGATCACGCCGATCGCGTTGGGCCCCTTGCCGTCGGCCAGGGTGGCGAAGAACACGTCCACCGACGGCTTCGGCCCGTGCGGCGCCGAAGGCTCCTTCAGCATGAGGTTGCCGTTGGCCAGCCGCACGTCCTTGTTGGGCGGACAAATGTGGACGGTATTGGGCTCCAGCGGCGAGCCGTGCTCGATCTCCTTGATCGGCAGGCTGGTCTCGCGGCTCAACAACTGCACCAGCATGGAACGGTACTGGGGCGCCATGTGCTGGACGATGACATAGGCCATGTTGGACTGGGCCGGCAGATTGGCGACGAACGGCCGCAGCGCCTCCAGCCCGCCGGCCGACGCGCCCACGCCGACCACGACCAGACCGCCCTCCTCGGGCTTGACCGCATCCGGCTCGGTGTCGGACTCCGCATCCGGATCGGCGGCGCCGCTCTCCGGCCCGCCGCCGGTGTCCGGGCCCGGTTTTTCGTCGGCCACGGGGGTCGCCCGGGACTCGGCCGGTGAGGCCATGTCCTCCCACTCGGACCCCGCTCCGGCGTCCGACCCGGCGTGCCCCGGCTTCACCATGCCATCCTCATGCGTTCCTTGACCCTGCCAGTCCGCACCGTCCGGTGGTCCACACACGCCCCTGCGCCGCGCCGCTTGTCCGGCCCCCGCCATTCCCACAGTCATGGAGCCGGACCAAGCCGAATACGCAAGTTCCCGGGGCCCGTGGATCCATTCATACCCGCTTCGGGAAGCGGTGCAAAGGCCGTTTCCGGAGGGCCGATCCGCAACATCGCGCCGCGTTTCCCCCGCACCTCGGCCCGGCTGGGTCGAAGGCGGGTATCGCCGGGCCGGGACACCCGCTAGGATGCGCATCAATGGGGGGCAGAGCCAGGCCCGGCCCCGCGCCCGCCGGGCGCCCTCGCACCGGCACCGCGGCATGACCCCCCGACCACGCGCAGGTAATCGCCCCTCATGGATTCCCCGACCAGCTCGCTGGACGAGCTTGACCAGTTCCTTGCCTCTCTGGACCGACGGATCGCACGCCTGGGAGACTCGGGCCGCATCCTGCACGACGAGAACGGCGGTCCGCCCCGCTTCATGGACTACGCCCGCACCCGCAACCTGACCTCGGAGTGCATGGCGTTCTCGATCGTCATCGCGCGCCGGATCGAGGGGCTGCCGGATCCCGACCGGGCGCGCCGTCAGGCCACCTTCGACCGCCTGACGATCCGGATGTGGGGCACCCTGCTGGATTGCTCGCTCACCTTCCTGAACGCGATGGCCCAGGAGCCGAACCTGCCGCTCGGCTCCCGCGAGGTGTTCCTGCGCGAGATCAAGACCCTGCACGACGCCCACGGCACGCTGGCCCAGGATCGGTTCGCCGACCTGATGCCCGGCGATCTGATGAGCCGGCACCGACAGGCCCACAAGATTCTCAACGAGATCATCGACAGGGCGCCGCGCCTTCTTGATCTGGGCTGAGTTAGGCTTGAAACTGGTGGGGGAGTTCCGCCCGGGGCGGAGCACCGCTTGAGCGAGTGTTGAGGAGAGGGACACAGGCCGGATGAGCCGCGTTGCAGGTCGGCCCAAGGGCGAAATGGTGCGACAGATCATGGCCCCTCCGGCGGAGGGCGGCGGGGTCGACCGGCGCGCCAACCCCAGCCTGCGCCCGACGGTCCAGACCGCGTTCGAGCGCCTGCTCGCGTTGCTCCGCAAGGCGGGCCGGACCGAGATCCTGGAGCCCATCGCCGGCCTGGAGCGGGTGGACGACGTGCTGCGGGAGCGCCCGGCCCAGGTCCCCACCTTCATGGAACTGGCGTGGCAGTTGCGCGCGGAACCGGATTTCGCCGGCTTCTTCCGCGCCAGCGGCAGCGATCGGCCGGTGTCCGACCGGAATACGCCGATCGCCCCGTGCGATCTGACCTTTGACCAGATTGTCCGCGCCCATCTGCAGGCCGCCGCCCGGTTGTCGTTCGATCGACGCGAACGGGACTGGGTTCGCCGCCGCGCCCGCAAGGAGCAGACCAGGCGCCAGAAGCGCAAGGGCAGCGAGTCCCGCGGCGGCCTGTCCTCGCGGCTCATCACGCCCCTCAAGACCATGTGGGACGGGGACACCGACCTGGAGGAACTGCGCACGCTCTATCCGGGCCACGGCCTGTATCCGGTCCTGAAACCACACCTGCGCGAGGCGTGGCAGTTCCCGCTGGTCGAGATCTACGGCCGCCTCAGCACCGCGCAGGCGCGCATTCTGGGCCACCTGATCGCGCACGTGCGCGACCGCGAGATGCTGGAAATGGTCGTCGGCCTGGACGTGGAGGACCTCGCCGTGGTCCGGGCGGCCTGCCGCGCGTTCGCGGAAAGCTATCTGAACCTGCAGCAGGACAAGCGTATGCGCTGGGAACTCTCGGCCGAGGCCGCGCGCGCCCGCGACGAGGCCGAGACCCGCATCTCCACGCAGGAAAGCATCACCTTCGACACCATCTTGCTGCATCACCGGGGGGCGCTGGATGCCATCCGCACCCTGGGCCTGGACGTGCGGCCGGTGATCCGCCGCCTGACGCCGGTCTATGGCAACACCATCTGGACGGTGCTCGAATCGCCGCAGTGGGTGGACAACGCCCAGGCCGTGCCCGACCACCTTCTCAAGGTTCTGGGCACCCTCGGGTATCGGGTGCCGGCGGACATCTCCACCATCCTGGGGCATATCCGCGACCGGGATCTGGCCCACGACCTGCTCGCCTTCGCCCGCGAGGAATTCAGCGACGACGAGCTGGTGCGCTACCTCGCCGATCCCGCCCGCAAGCCGGTGTGGAACGCGCTGCCGGCCAAGTTCAACAACGCCTACCGCTACCAGCGCGACGCTCCCGCGAAAGGGTCGTCGCTGCACAACAGCGAAAGCCTTCGCTTGGTCAGCACCGCCATCTTCCAGTCCCTGCGCCTGGGCACCGCGGAGACGTTCTGACGTGCCCCGCGACCCGGGACGGCGCCGGACATCCGCCCCGAAGGGCTCCGGGTGGCGCGGACGGCTGCGGCGGCTGGTCCTGGGGGCGGTGCTGGTTGCCGTCCTCGTGCCGGCGGTCGGGCTCGTGGCCTTCCGCTGGCTGCCGGTGCCGATCACCCCGCTGATGCTGGTCCGGCTTGCGCAGGGCGAGGGCCTGGACCGCGACTGGATCCCGCTGGACGACATGCCGCCCGCGCTGCTTCGGTCCGTCATCGCCAGCGAGGACGCCCGCTTCTGCCAGCACGCCGGGTTCGACTGGCGCGAGATCCGCAACGCCTGGGACAACTGGCGCACCGAGGGCCGGCTGCGCGGCGCCAGCACCATCAGCATGCAGACGGCGCGGTCGGTGTTCCTCTGGCCCGGGCGCGACCCGGTCCGGAAGGGGCTGGAGGTGCTGTTGACCGTCCCCCTTGAGGCCCTGTGGCCGAAACGGCGGATTCTGGAGGTCTACCTGAACGTGGCCGAGTGGGGCCCCGGGGTGTATGGCGCCGGCGCGGCCGCCCGCCACCATTTCGGCCGTCCGGTGGCATCGCTGGGACCGGCCGAGGCGGCGCGTCTGACCGCCATCCTGCCCGCGCCCCGGTCCTGGTCGGCGGCGGCGCCCGGCTCCCATGTCCGCCAGCGGGCCGGCACCATCCAGGCCCGCGCCCGGTCGGTTCCCCTGGGCGAGGCCAACACCCCCTGCCCCGGATCGTGACGCCCGTCCGGCCGCGCGGGGTGGACCCGGCCCGTCTCCGACATATATAAGGGGATGCGAATATATAGGACTGATCGGCGATGAACCGGACTCGTCCGCTTCATCGCCTCCGCCGCTTCGCGGCGCCGGTGCGGTCGCACCGGCCGGTTCATCCCGTTACAACAGGAGACGACGTCATGTACAAGGACTGGCCCCAGTACGCCAAGGACCTCTCGACCGCGATGCAGGGGTGCCGGGACGGCATTCCCGAGACCTGGGGCGCGTTCTCCAAGCTCGCCGCGAGTTCCACCAAGTCGGGCGCGCTGGACACCAAGACCAAGGAACTGATCGCCATCGCCATCGGCATCGCCATGCGCTGCGACGGCTGCGTGGCCTTCCACGCCCGGGCCGCCGTGCGTCACGGCGCCACCCGCGAGGAGGTGCTGGAGATGATCGGCATGACTGTCTACATGGGCGGCGGCCCCAGCTCGGTCTACGGCGCCATGGCGCTGGAGGCCTTCGACCAATTCTCGGAAGCGGCGGCGGCCGCCAAGTAACCCACCGCCCTCGTCAGAGCCCCACGATCTCGCGTGCCCGGGCCAGCGTCTCGCGGCGCGGCCCGGAACTGTCGATGCGCGGCCAGGCCATGGGTCCGGTGTCCAGGGTGCGCTGGAAGGCCAGCACCTCGGCCGTCGCATCCGAGGCGTTGGCCTGACGCGCGCCAATGCGCTTGCGGGCCACGTCCTCCGGCGCTTCCAGCCACAGCCCGTCGAACGGAACCCCCATCTCGCGGGCCACCTGCTCGATGTCGGCGCGTTCCCCGGGCGTGGCGAACACGCCGTCGGCGATCACGGCATGCCCCCGGGCCAGCGCCGCCCGGCATTCGGCGTCCAGCGCGGCATAGGTCCGGCGGGTCATGTCTTCCGTGTACCCATCCGGGCCCAGATGCTCGTAGGGTCCCACCCCCATCAGGCGCTTGCGCAGCACGTCGGTGCGGCTGACCAGCGCGCCCGGGGCCGCGCCCACGTGCGGCGCCAGTTCCCGGGCCAGCCGGGACTTGCCGCTGCCCGACAGTCCGCCCACCGCGATCAGGCGGGGCGCCGGCGGCGCCAGATAGCCCTGCGCCCGATCCAGATAGGCGAGGGCTCGCCGCCCCATCTCCTGTGCGTGGGCCGGGTCACTCGTGTTCAGCGACATGGTGGCGCTGATGTGGGCGCGGATGCCCGCCCGCATGGACAGGAACACGGGCAGCAGCGCCAATCCTTCGATATCCGGGTCATGCTCCATCGCATGGTTCATCACGATGGACGCCAGCCGGCGGAACCCGCGCTGGTCCAGGTCCATCAGCAGGAACGCCAGATCGTACAGGGTGTCGATGACCTGAAAGGCGTCGCTGAACTCGATGGCGTCGAACAGCGTGGGCTCGTCGTTCCACAGGCAGATGTTGCGCAGGTGAAGGTCCCCGTGGCAGCGCCGCACGCGCCCCGCCCGCCCGCGCCGGATGAGAACGTCGGCGTGATCGTTGAGCGCCGCGACGGTCCGCGCGGTCAGGGTTTCCACCGTCTCGCGCGGCAGCACCACGGGCGCGGACGCCATCATGCTGTCGCGGTTGCCCCGGGCCACCGCGACCATGCGCGCGGCGTTGTCGGCGCAGGGCACCACCTCGGCGCCGGCGTGATAGTCCGTGATGACGCGGGCCAGCGCCGTGGCGCGGTCGCGGGTCAGTTCGCCCCGGACCAGCAGCCGGCTGAACAGGTCCTGCTCGTCGAACCGGCGCATGACGACCAGCCAGTCCACCACGTCGCCGTCGCCGTCGAGGGCGAGGCGCCCGTCCGCGTCGCGGGTGACGGCGGCCACGCCCTCATAGAGATCCGGCGCGCCGCGCCGGTTCAGCCGCACCTCGGCCTCACAGGCGATCCGGCGGCTGTCCAGCGTCGTGAAATCCACGAACGGCAGGCGCACCGCGCGCTTCAGTTTCAGCGCCCGGCCGGCCGCCAGGAAGATCGCGGAAATGTGGGTGTGAACCTGATCGACCCGCTCCACGGACGGCCCGTGTGACTCCGGTCGGGCCAGAAAGGCAAAGGTGTCGCGTTGATCCTCGGGTATCATGGCGTCCGCCCAGGGCGGCCGCGCGGGCATTCAGGCAAGCCCTGCCCGAATGCCACGCCGCCGCACACCGCAGTGAAGCCGAAACCCTGTCGAGCGGCGAGGCGGCACGGTGGCCCGTCCCTCTCTCGACAGCGTCCGGCGGGTTGGGCGGACAGGGTAGCCGACCGGGGCGCTCGGTCCAACGCCTTCCGTGCGTCGGCCAGGGCTCCGAACCCGGATGACCGTTCCGTGACTCTGCAGGGGTCGAACCCGCCTCACGAGGTCCTTCGGTCGCCCCCGGCGATGCTTCGCGTCGCCGCAAAGCAGCGCGACCAACGGAACGATGGTCGCGGGGGCTCCCTCAGGATGACACACTTTTAATGGATATTGTCATCCTGAGCGCCCCTAGGGCGCGAAGGATCTCGTGATGAGGCACGAACCATGACACCCCTGTCATCTGGATTCGGAGCCCTGGCGCGTCAGCGCCGACGCCCAGTGCCGCAACGCCGACAAGGGTTACACCCTTGTCGACAAGTGTCGCTGCACAACTTTTTAACTTCGTGCATTTTCGATCCAGACAAATGATGCTCGGTGCATCTTTTGTCTGGATCAATGCACTAACGGGCGCGCGACGGTCCGGACGCGCGCAGGCCGCGCAGGCCCAGGTCCTCCAGCCAGGTCGGCCGGGCCTCGGCCGTGCGTTCCGCGGGGACGGCGCGGGCCTCGCTGCGCTCCGGCGCGACGCCCGGCTGGGCGGCCTGGACGGCGTGATGCTCCGCCCCGCCGTTCGAGGGGCCGTCGTCATGCGACGCCCGCACCGGCGGCAACGCGCTGTAGAAGCTGGGGTCCGTCAGCGTCGGCTCGGAAATGGTGCGCACCTCGTTGCGCCCCTCCGTGTCGGTCAGCATGAAATGGGTCGGCACCCCAGGCGCCCGTATGACTCGCGTCACGATCCAGACCGACGGAAACACGGAGTCGGCTTTCTTGAAGCGGTCTCCAGGCTTGATGGCTTTGGCGTTCAAGAGCGACCTCGGCACGTTTGGAGACAGAGAGGGACAGTGTCTGGCGGTCCCGGTTCTGGTCCCGTTTCAGGACCGACCGGGCAGTCCGCCCCGGGATCAGGGTCCCGAGGAACTCCCCCGGAATGATCCCCATGGCCACCCCCGCCGTCTGCACAGGGTGACCGCCCGGAACGACTTATCCTGCCACGCTTTCCGTTAATCAAGTGATAAGGCGGACCCTATCACCGCGCGTTCCGGCACCACAAGAGCAGCCACGAAATTGCCACATCCCGGTCACGGTGCCCGCGTCGGCGTCAGGCCGATGCTTTTCTTCACGGTCCGCAGCGTGAAACTGGACTGCAGGCGCGCCACGCCCGGCAACCGCGTCAAATCCCGGCGATGGATGCGCTCGAAATCGGGCAGGTCGGCCGCCGCCACCTTCACCAGATAGTCCGCCTCCCCCGACATCAGGTGGCATTCGATGATATCCGGACAGGCCGCCACGGCGGTTTCGAAGGCGGCCATGACCTCCTCCGTCTGGCGCTCCAGCGTCACATGAACGAACACGGTGGTCCCCCGGCCCACGGCCTCCGGATCCACCAGCGCGGCATAGCCCGCGATCGCGCCCGCCGCCTCCAGCCGGGCGACGCGGCGGTGACAGGCCGAGGGCGACAGGTGGACCCGCTCGGCCAGGTCCTGGTTGCTGACGCGCCCGTCCGCCTGCAACTGCTCCAGGATGCGATGATCGGTGGCATCCAGGTCGGAGAGTCGAAGAAGCTTCGGCATAGCGGCCCCTGAACGACGGAAGATTGCACGATCAACGCAAACGGCGCGGAACTTTGCAAGCACCTTCGGCCCGGCCGGGCGTAGTCTTCCATCAGGGACCGGGTCCGTCGGCGGAGCAGGAGACTCCGGGGACGATCAGGGCGTGGGGGTCGTGCGCCCCTTCACCGCGACTCCGTCTTATTACCAATTGAACATGGGAGGGTTGCAGCCATGCGGATCGGTGTTCCCAAGGAGATCAAGGCCCAGGAATTCCGCGTCGGCATGACGCCGGACGGCGTGACCGAGCTGGTCGCGCACGGCCACGAGGTGGTCGTGGAGACGGGTGCGGGCGCGGGCATCGACGCCAGCGACGAGGCCTATGCGGCGGCGGGCGCGCGCATCCTGCCGGATGCGGCGCAGGTGTTCGACAGCGCCGAGATGATCGTCAAGGTCAAGGAGCCCCAGGCCGAGGAACGCGCCCGGCTGCGCCCGGACCACATCCTGTTCACCTATCTGCACCTGGCCCCGGATGTGCCGCAGACCACCGACCTGATCGCATCGGGCGCGATCTGCATCGCCTACGAGACCATCACCGACGCCCACGGCGGCCTGCCGTTGCTCAAGCCCATGTCCCAGGTGGCCGGGCGGTTGTCCGTCCAGGCCGGAGCGCAGGCGCTGGAGCGCGCGCACGGCGGCCGGGGCCTGCTGATGGGCGGCGTCCCCGGGGTGGCCCCGGCGCGCGTGGTCGTGATCGGCGGCGGCGTCGTCGGCGAGAACGCCATCGAGATGGCGCTGGGCCTGGGCGCGGACGTGGCCGTGCTGGACCGCAGCCCGATGGTGCTGGAGCGCCTGGCGCACCGCTTCGGGTCCGCGCTGACCACGCTCTACTCGACCAAGGCCGTGCTGGAACAGTCGGTGCTCGATGCCGATGTGGTCATCGGCGCGGTTCTGGTCCCCGGGGCCGGCGCGCCCAAGCTGGTGACCCGCGACATGGTCTCGCGCATGAAGCAGGGCGCGGTTCTGGTGGATGTGGCCATCGACCAGGGCGGCTGTTTCGAGACCAGCCACCCGACCACGCACCAGGACCCCACCTTCGTGGTGGACGGCACCGTGCATTATTGTGTGGCCAACATGCCGGGCTGCGTGCCCAACACCTCCACCTATGCCCTGACCAACGCCACCCTGCCCTATGTGGTGCGACTGGCGGACCAGGGGTGGAAGGCGGCCCTGGGCGCGGACCCGCACCTTCGGGCCGGGCTGAACGTGGCCGGCGGGCGGATCACCTGCAAGCCGGTGGCGGACGCCCAGGGCCTGCCGCTCGCCACCGTGGAGGACGTGCTGGCGTCCTGACGCACACGGTCGAAAGGGGGCGGCCCTGGCGCACCAGGGCAATCGGGTGAACGCACCTTCGGCGAAACGCGAGACGTCGTAGGGCGGGTTGCGCCGAAGGCGCAACCCGCCGCATCGCCACCACGCGGCGGATTGCCCCGCTTCGCGGGTCGCCCTGCCTTGACTTTGCAACGGGTCGGAGACCCACGCTCGAGATCCTTCAGCCGCTTCGCGGCTTCAGGATGACATCCTATAATTTCAGATCGTCATCCCGCGTGAGCGCAGCGAGACGGGGGATCTCATGAGGCATGCTCAGACGGCGCGGACCGTGCGGTCATGGGACCCTGAGACCGTTGCTCTGCCTGACGCACGGCGCATATTGTTCGGACGCCGCAACGGTGCCATGATCTGGGCATGAGCCAGATCCCGCCCCTCTCCGGCTCGCCCCACCCGGTCCGGCCCGCACAGGCCCGGGCCGAGGGTGTGGGGCGTCATGAGCCGCGCCCCTCCGGGTCCGATGTCCCGTCGGCGCCGACGGATCGTCACGGCCCGGCCGTCCTGCTGCCCGAACCGCAGACGGCGGACGACCCCACGACCGACCCGAGGGCTCCCCCGGCCCCGGTCCTCACGGACGAGGAGATGGCCACCCTCACGGAGGCGCTGGAGGCCGCGCGCGCCGAAGCCGACCGGATCGCCGAGGCGTGGGCGGAGAATGCCGGAAAGCTCGGCGAGACCATCCTGGACATCATCGAGAGCAGCATGACCGCCCTGACGCAGGTCCTGCCGCTGGCCCTGCACTCGGTGGAGGGCATGAACGGCCTCGCCGGGCGCGCCGAGGGCCTGATGCGCCAGACCGGCGCCGCCGTGGCCTCGGCCCGCCGCGCCATCGCCCAGATCGAGGGGGGCGACGACCCCATGGAGGTCACGCGCCGCCTGACCAGCCTGCGCGCCCGGGTGGACCGGATCGCGGCCCATGCCGAGCGGGCCGCCGCCAGCGCGACGGCTGTGACCTCGACGACGGCGGTCAGCCCCGGCGACCGCGCCGAGGCCGAGACCACCCGGACCGCGCTTGAGACCCATATCCGCGAGATGCGTGCGGCGCTGGAAGGGTGATCCGGCAGGCTTGGCGCCGGCCTACGCCGGGACGGCCGGCATGGCGGCCTCGACGGCGGCCACCACCGCTTCCGGCGTGATGCCGAAGTGCTCGAACAGATCCGGGACATCGCCGGACGCCCCGAAGCTGCTCATGCCGATAAAGGCCCCGTCCTCGCCGATGTAGCGGTCCCAGCCCAGCCGCACGGCGGCCTCGACCGCCACCCGCACCGTGCCGCGCCCGATCACGGCCGCGCGGTAGGCTTCGGATTGCTCTTCGAACAGATCCCAGCTTGGCATGGAGACCACCGCCGTCGGCACGCCCTGCCCTTGCAGGGTCGCGCGCGCCGTCATGGCCACCGCCACCTCGGCGCCGGTCGCGAACAGGGTGGCGCGACGCGGCCCGCCGTCGGCCTCGGCCAGGATGTAGCCGCCCCGGGCGCACTGGTTCTCCTCGGAGACCCCGCACCGCACCGGCTGCAGCGGCTGCCGCGAACAGATGATCGCGCTCGGCCGGTCGCGGGTTTCCAGCGCCAGCGCCCAGCACTCGGCCATCTCCACCGGATCGGCCGGGCGCATGACCCGCATGTTGGGATAGGCGCGCAGCGAGGCGAGGTACTCCACCGGCTGGTGGGTCGGACCGTTCTTGCCGATGCCGATGGAGTCGTGACTGAACACGAACAGGCTCGGAATGCCCATCAGCGCCGCCATGCGCAGGGTGTGGCGCATGTAGTCGGAGAACACCAGGAACGTGGTGCCCACCGCCAGCACGCCGCCATGCACGGTCATGCCGTTCATGATGGCACCCATGGCATGTTCGCGGACCCCGTAGTGGATGTAGCGCCCGCCCCGGTCCGTCGCCGTGAACGGCCCAAGCTGGCGCTTGTGCTGGGTCGCGGCCTCCAGATCCGGCGCGCCGCTCACAAGCTCGGGGATGGCGTCGGCGACGGCGGACAGCATCTCGCCCGACGCCTTGATGCCCGCCTTGGGCTCGGGCTGTTCCGCCCAGGCCGTCTTGATGTCCAGAACGGTGCGCTTCCACGCCTCGGGCAACGCCCCGGCGATGCGGCGCTGGAATTCCGTGCGGTCGTCGTTGGACAGGGCAGCGAACCGGCCCTCCCACGCCTTGCGCGCGGCGGACCCGCGCACCCCGGCCTCGCGCCAGCGGGCCAGGATGTCTTCCGGGATCACGAAGGGCGGATGCGGCCAGGCCAGGGCCTCCCGGGCGGCGTCGGTGTCGTCCTTGGTGATCTTGCCGCCGTGCGCCGCGCGCGTGTCCTGAATGCGCGGGATGCCGAAGCCGATCAGCGTGCGGCAGACGATCAGGGACGGGCGCGGGTCTTGCCCGGCCTGGGCGATGGCGTCGGCCACCGCCTGGGCGTCCTGTCCGTCCACGCCCCGGATCACATGCCAGCCCGCCGTTTCGAAGCGCACGGCGTTGTCCTCGGAGACCGCCTGATCGGTGCTGCCGTCGTCCGTCATGCGGTTGTCGTCCCACAGGAACGTCAGCCGCCCCAGCCGCAGGTGCCCGGCCAGCGCGATGACCTCGGCGGCGATGCCCTCCATCAGGCAGCCGTCGCCGGTGTAGGCGAACGTGCGGTGGTTCACGATGTCATCGCCGAAGCGGTGGTTCAGCACCTGTTCGGCGATGGCCATGCCGACGGCGTTGCCGATGCCCTGCCCGAGCGGCCCGGTGGTGGTCTCGATGCCCGCTTCCGGGTGGTACTCGGGATGCCCCGGCGTGTGCGAGCCCAGCACCCGGAAGTTGCGGATCTGCTCCAGGTCGATTTCCTCGTATCCGGCCAGATGCAACGCCGCATACAGCAGCATGGAGCCGTGCCCGGCGGAATGCACGAAGCGGTCCCGGTCGGGCCACAGCGGGGCGGAGGCGTCGTATTTCATCGCCAGCCCATAAAGCCCGGTGGCGATGTCGGCGCCGCCCATGGGCGTGCCGGGGTGGCCGTCCTCGGCCCGAACGATGGCATCCATGGACAGGAACCGGATGGCGTTGGCCATGTCTCTGAGGGTCGTCATGACGCGGTGTCCTTCTGGGGGGCGCCCATCTCGTCCTCGATGAAGGCCTGGATCACCGCCGCGAAGGAGGCGTCGGCCTGGAATCCAAGGGCGTCGGCGCGCGCGGTCTCGAAACGCGCGGGCCAGCCCGCGACGATGGCGCGGATGCGCGGATCATCCTCGAAGCGGATGCGCGCCACGGCGTCGTCGCCGGCCTGGGCCCGCAGGGCCTCGATCATGTCCGCGACGGTCAATGTCAGGCCCGGCAGCATGACCGTGCGGTTGCGGCCGAACCGGGCCGGCGGCAGGGCGGCGGCGTGGATCAGGTTGGCGACGATGCGCCGGGGCGAGGACACGAACAGCCCGGTCTCCACGGGCACGGGACAGACCGCGTCTTCGCCGTTCAGGGGCTCGCGGATGATGGAACTGGCGAACGTGCTCGCCGCCTTGTTGGGTGGACCCGGCCGCACCACGATGGTGGGCAGGCGCACCGTGCGGCCGTCCACGAAGCCGCGCCGGGCGTAGTCCTGCACCAGCAGTTCGCCCATGACCTTCTGCACGCCGTAGCTGCTCTGGGGCACGGGCGCGGTGTCGTCCTTCACCACATCCGGCAGGTCGCCGCCGAACACGGCCACGGAGCTGGTGAACACCAGCCGCGACGCGCCGTGGGGCGATACCTGCCGCAGCGCCTCAAGCAACGCCCGGGTGGCGTCGAAATTCACCCGCATGCCCAGGGCGAAGTCCTCCTCCGCCTGGGCGCTGACGACGGCCGCGAGATGGAACACCAGGTCCACGCCCCCGTCCATCAGACGACCCAGGGCGGCGGGATCGGACAGATCGCCCGCGATCGCCCGGACATGGACCGGGCTGGTGTCGGCCCCTGCCGGCGGAACGGGGTCCACCATGTCGAACAGGCGCAACTCCGTGATGGTCACCGGCGCGCCATCCGCGCCGGGCAGCGCCCGGCGGTCCAGCAGCGCGCGGACCAGCTTGCGCCCGATGAAGCCGTTGGCGCCGGTGACGACGATACGCATGGAAGCCTCTCCTGGTGTTCGGGGACCGGACGCGCGGCGGCGCCGTCAGGTCCGGGGATAGCGGGCCTCGACCTCGGCCACCTGGTCCGGGGTCAGCAGGCGGGGATTGAGACCGCGTGTCAGCAGGTGCAGCTTCGCGGTCTCTTCCAGTTCCTCGGTGGCGTAGACCGCCGCCTCCAGGGACTTGCCGGCCACCACCGGCCCGTGGTTGGCGAGCAGCACGGCCGCATGCTTGCCGGCGAGCCCGCGCACCGCGTCGGCGACGGCGGGATCGCCGGGCAGGTGGTACGGCACCAGGGCAAGCCGCCCGACCCGCATGATCGAATAGGCGGTCAGCGGCGGCAGCACGTTGGCCGGATCCACGTCCGGCAGCATGGAGACCGCCACGGAATGGGTGGAGTGCAGATGCACGATGGCCCCGTCCCCCGGTCGCGCCTCGAACATGGCGGTGTGCAGCGGGACTTCCTTGGTGGGCGGATCGCCGTCCAGATGGCGGCCGTCGGCGGCCATGCGGGACAGCCGCGCCGGGTCCAGCCGCCCCAGGCAGGCGTTGGTGGGCGTCACCAGCCAGTCCCCGGAGTCCAGGCGGACGGAGATGTTGCCGCTCGACCCCATGGTCAGGCCGCGATCGAACAGCGACTGGCCCAGAACACAGATCTGCTCGCGCAGGAGGGGTTCGGCATGGCTCATGGCCGGACCTCCATCGCATCAAGGGTGTCGAACGCGCCGAGGAAGAAGTCTTCCGCACCGAAGTTGCCGGATTTCAGCGCCAGCGCCAGCGGCGGGCCGTCGCCGGCGCGCTCCGCCACCGTCCAGGGCACGCCCGGGCAGATCATGGGACCGATGCGCAGGGCCGAGACACCCAGGCCGGAGACCACCGCGCCGGAGGTCTCGCCGCCCGCGACCACCAGCCGCCGGGCGCCGGCCTCGACGACCTGTCGCGCAATGGCGGCGAAGGCGCGCTCGACCAGGGCGCCGGCCTCGTCGCGGCCCAGACGGTCCTGGACGGTGCGCACGCTCTCCGGCGCGGCGGTGGCATGGACCAGCACCGGCCCCTCGGCCATGTGTTCGGTCAGGAAGGCGACCGCATGGCCCACCACGCCGTCCGGATCATCGAACAGCGCCAGCGGGTCCAGCGCCAGCGCGGGGCGGCGGGCCTTCATCCAGGCCACCTGCCCCAGGGTCGCCCGCGAGCAACTGCCGGAGAGCACCACCGCCGGCCCCTCGACCCGAGGCAGGGCGGCCGCATCGGGCCGCTTGCCCAGCAGGCCGGCCGCGCGCCACGCGTCCGGCAGGCCGATGGCCACACCCGACCCGCCCGTAACCAGCGCATCAGAGGCCACCGCCGCCCCAATGGCGCGCAGGTGGGCGTTGTCCAGCGCATCAACCACGGCGTGGCCATGACCGGACTCCGCCAGCGCATCCAGCGCCGCCCGGATGGCGTCCGGCCCTTGGGCCACCGTATCCCAGGGCACGAGGCCCACGGGCCGCGTCGTCTGCCGCCCCAGCCAGCGCACCAGATCGGCGTCGGTCATCGGGGTCAGCGGATGATGCTCCATGCCGCTGTCGTTCAGCAGCCGGTGCCCGACGAACAGATGCCCGAAGACGATGGTGCGGTTGTTCTCGGGGAACGCCGGACAGGCGATGGAAAGCCCCGCGCTCACGTCCTGTTGCAGCGCCTCCGTGACCGGACCGATGTTGCCCTCGGGCGTGCTGTCGAAGGTGGAACAGTACTTGAAGAAGACCCGTTCGCAGCCCGCCTGTCGCAGCCAGGCCAGCGCCCGGCGGCTCTGGTCGATGGCGTCGGCCACGGGGATGGTGCGGGACTTCAGCGCCACCACCACGGCATCGATGTCCGACAGATCCGGCGCGGCGGCGCCCGGCTCCGGCACCCCGATCACCTGGATGGAGCGCATGCCTTCGCGCACCAGCATGCTGGCCAGATCGGTGGCGCCCGTGAAGTCGTCGGCGATGCATCCCAGAAGCGGCATGGTGGTCCTCGTCAAGGTGCGGGCGGTGGAGACGGGCGGGTTCGGGAGTCACACCGGGCCGGGTTCCGTGCCATACTGCGCGGCCGCCCGGTCCGGTCGGGCGCTGCAAAGGACCCGTTGCGATGTCGCGTGATCCCACCCTCAACGGCATGCTCTACTTCGAGGCCGTCGCCCGGCACGGCGGCGTGAGCAAGGCGGCGGAGGAACTGGGCGTCTCCGCCTCCGCCGTCAGCCAGCAGATCAAGCTGCTGGAACAGCAACTCGGCGTGCGGCTGTTCTTCCGCGAGAAGCGGCAGTTTCGTCTGACGGCGGACGGCGAGCGGCTGTTCCACAGCACCTCGGCCGCGTTCCGCATGATCCGCGACGCCCGCCAACTCGTGGCCCGACAGCGCGAGCGGCGGCAACTGATCCTGCGCGTCAGCCCCAGTTTCGCGGTGCGCTGGCTGGGCCCCCGGCTGGCGCGGTTCGTGCAGCAGCACCCGTCGTGGGATCTGCACGTGGACGCCACCCCCGACCCCAGCGACTTCGACCGCGAGGTGGTGGACCTGGACGTCCGCTACGGGGCCGGCGACTGGTCGGGGCTGTACGTCGAGCACGTGCTGGACGACTATGTTCTTCCGTTGTGCAGCCCGGCCTATCTGGAGACGCTCAAGGCGGCCGCCGGCGATCCCACCGACCGGATCCGGCACGCCCGCCTGATCGACAGCGTGAAGGCCCTGTACCGATGGGACGCCTGGCTGGAACACGTCGGCATCTCGCCCGTGGCCGACAGCGCCCGGCTGCGGTTCGACCGCTCGTCGATGGCGCTGCAACTGGCCGCGCGCGGGGTGGGCGTGGTGCTGGAATCGGTCACCCTGGCCTACGACGAGATCGCCGCGGGCACCCTTGTCCCGGTGTCCACGACCTTCGACGTGGAACGCTTCCCGGCCTACTGGATCATGGGACCCAGCCGCAACCAGAGCCGTCGGATCGTCCAGATCTTCTGCACCTGGCTGCGGGAGGAGTGCGCCCAGCAGGAGGCCGCCTCCCAGGCCGTAATCGCCCGGCTGGGCTGTCACGTGCGGCAGATCGCCACCCCGACCCCGATCGCCGGGGGCGCGGTGGCGGTGCCCGCCCTCAGTGGATCGTGAACGCGGGCACATAGCTGATGAGTCCCAGAACGGTGAGCGCCACCAGATAGAACGGCAGCAGCTCCTTGACGACCGCGCCGATGCCGACGCGCGCGATGGTGGACGAGATGAACAGCGTGGTGCCCACCGGCGGCGTGTACAGGCCGATGGCCAGGTTCACGACCATCATCAGGCCGAGCTGCACGTGATCCAGCCCGATCGCCGTGGCGATGCCCACGAACAGCGGTCCCAGCAGCAGGATGGCCGCCGGAAGATCCAGGAACGTGCCCACCATCAGCATGATGATGTTCATCGCCAGGATGACCATCCACTCCTCGCTGAGGGACGCCATCATCCAGGCCGCCAGGGTCTGCGGCGCCTGTTCCAGCGTCAGCATCCACTGGATGACCGACGAGGCCATGATGATGAGCATGACCGCGCCCGTCATGACGCCGGTTTCCATCATCGCCTTCAGGATGGTCCGGAGAGTCAGGTCCCGGTAAACAAAGGCGCCAACCAGCAGCGCATAGGCCACCGCGAGCACCGAAACCTCGGTCGGCGTGGCGATGCCGAAGCGCAGCGACAGCACCACGAACACCGGCATGAACAGCGCCGGGAACGCCTGCCACGCCTGGGTGCGGAAGTGGGCCCAGCCGCCCTCGACATGCGTGGCCGGGAAGCCCCGGATCTTCGCCGACAGCCAGCAGGCCGTGAGCATGCCCACGCCCAGCATCACGCCCGGCAGGATGCCGGCGATGAACAGCGCGATGATCGAGGTGTTGGAGACCAAGCCGTAGATGATGAGCGGGATCGACGGCGGGATCAGCACCGAAATGGTGGACGAGCACGAGTTGATCGCGGCGGCGAAGGCGGCCGGGAAGCCCTCGCGCTTCTGCACCGGGATCAGGGCGTTGCCGAGCGCCGAGGCGTCGGCCACGGCGGAGCCCGACACACCGCCGAACATCACCGAGCCCACGATGCTCACGTGGCCCATGCCGCCCTTGAAGCGGCCCACCAGCAGCTTGGCGAAGTTGACCAGATGCTCGCCGAACCGGCCCGACATCATCAGGCTGCCCGCCAGGATGAAGAACGGAATGGCGAGCATGGGGAAGCTCTGCGTCGGGGTATAGAGGCGCTGCGCGACCACGGCCATGGGCCGGCCGTCGATGGCCAGGATCAGGGCCGCGGCCCCGATCAGCGCGTGCGCCACCGGCACGGAGAGGAACAGCAGCAGCGGGAAGACCCAGACCAGCATCATGACCATGGCGAGGTTCCTCCTGTCAGCCGACGGCCGTTTTTTCGGGCTCGATATCCCGGGCGGGCTCGCCCAGCACCAGCCGGGCCGCGTCCATGGCCGCGATGAGGCCGATCATCGCGAACCCGAACAGCAGGCTGACGTACCCGTAGATCTGCGGGATGCGGGTCTCGGCCAGCACGCTGAAGCGCGAGGCCATGACGATGGGAAACGACGTGTCGATGACCGTGATCGCCATGACGACGATGATGATGTGAACCACCAGGGCGACGACCCATCGGCCGGTCTGGGGCAGCAGCCGGATGGCCGCCGTGACCGCGATGTTGCGCCCCCGGACCGCCGCCATCACCGCTCCGCCGGCGACCAGCCAGGGGAACAGGATGGAGTGGATTTCGTAGGCCCAGGGAATCCCCATGGAAAACAGGTAGCGCAGCAGCACGTTCACCAGCAGGGCCAGGAACATGAAGCTGAGCGTGACGACCACCAGCGTCGCGGCAAGGTAATCGAGACCTTTGGTGATCGCCGCGAGGACGGCGCGGATGGATCGAAACCGGGCCGGGCCCGCTTCGGCATCCCCGGGATGCGTGGACATGACGGACGACCCCCTTTTTCCGGATCACGGCCGTCGATCCGGAACGTCGCGATGCCGGCACGGCGGCATGCCGTGTGGAGACCTGAAGGCGACTCCCGCCCCGGTTTCCTGGACGGGAAACCGAGGCGGGACCCGAGCGCGGAGGAGGATGGATCGCGGACCAGCCCTACCGGGCGGCGGCGGCGGCGGCCGCGCGCAGGTCGGTGACGAAGTCGCCGTATTCATCGGCGTACTTGTCATAGACGGACGCGGTCGCCTCCTGGAACGCGGCGCGGTCCACGTCCATGAACTTCGCCCCTTCCTCGGTCATCACGTCGCGCAACTGCACGTTGTCGATCAGGCTGCGCCCGCGCTGGTACCAGCCGGCCTGATCCACGGACTGCTGGATGCACGCCTTGTGCTCGTCGGACAGGCCGTTCCACCAGCCGAGGCCCGCCAGCACCGGCGTGGTCTCGTACTTGTGGCCGGTCATGGTGATGTACGGCGTGATCTCGTGCAGCTTGGCGGTGTAGATGTTGGTGAGCGGGTTTTCCTGACCCTCGAACGCACCGGAGCGGAGCGCGGTCGGCAGTTCGCTCCAGGCGAGCGGCGCCGGGTTGGCGCCCAGCGCCTCGAAGATGTCGATGGTCACACGGCCGGGCGGGGTGCGGATCTTCATGCCATCCAGGTCGGCGGGCGTTTCCATGAACTCACTGACATGGGTGACGTGGCGGATGCCGTTGTCCCAGAAGCCGATGATCTTCATGCCCCGGGCCTGGGTCAGCTCATCGAGCTGATCGCCGATGTCGCCGTCCAGCACGCGCCAGACGGTGGGCAGGTCCTGGAACAGGAACGGCAGGCCCAGCATGCCGAATTCCGGCACCACCTGCGACATGGCCCCCTGGGAATTCGCGGTCATCTGGATGACGCCGGCCGTGGTCGAGGTCAGCATCTCGGCATCGTCGCCCATGGTCGCCGAGGGCGCCACATTGACCGTCAGTTCGCCGTTGGAGCAGCCGGGCACCAGCTCGGCGAACAGGTTGGCGGCATCGAAGCGCGGGTTTCCGGCGTTGGAGCCGTGGGCCAAAATGATTTCCTCGGCCTGGGCCGACGCGGAGAAGCCGAGGGTCGCGATCGCGGTCAGGGCGATCGTGCGGGGCAGGATACGCATTGGAGTTCCTCCTGTTGCAACACTGTTCTGGTTGGTGTTTCGGCCGTGTCATCCCGGCGGCGCGGCTCTGTGGCCGCTTCGTCGCCGAGCACCTGGGCGTATCGGGGGGGTCAGTGGATGAGAGAGCCTCCGTTCACGTCCACCTCGGTGCCGGTGCAGTAGGCGGACAGGTCGGAGGCCAGGAACAGGCAGCAGCCGGCCACATCGATGGCGGCGCCGGCGCGGCCCATGGGGATGCCGGACAGCACCGTGTTCAGCATGTCTTCGGTCAGCTTGCCGCCGGTGATGTCGGTGTCGATGAAGCCGGGGCAGACCGCGTTGACGCGCACGCCGTCCGGCGCCAGTTCGCGCGCCATCGCCTTGGTCAGGCCCAGCACGCCCGCTTTGGCGGCGGAGTAGTGCGGGCCGCCGAAGATGCCGCCGCCGCGCTGGGCGGAGACGGACGACATGGTGATGATCGATCCGGCCTTGTTCTGGCGCATGTGCGGGATGACCGCCTGGCTCATGTACAGGGTGCCGCGCAGGCTGACGTCCGTCACCGCGTCGTAGTCCTGCGGCGTGATGTCCATGACCTTCAGCGGCTGGGTGATGCCGGCGTTGGCAACCAGGATGTCGATGCGGCCCCAGCGGCTCATGAGGGAGTCCACGGCAGCCGCACAGGCCGCCTTGTCCACCACGTTGCAGGCCAGCCCCACGTGGGTCGGACCCAGATCGGCGGCGGCGGCTTCGGCGGCGGCCGCGTCCAGGTCCAGGATCGCGACCGTGGCGCCGTGCTCGGCGAACAGGCGGGCGGTGGCCTTGCCCAGGCCGCGCGCCGAGGCGGCCCCGGTCACGACGGCGTATCGCCCCTCAAGAAGACCCATCGAATACCCCTCCATCACGTCGTTCTCATCGTCGTATCGGCGGGCCGGACGGTCCGACCCATTCAGAGCCAGCCCTTGACCTGCGCAACGACCGCATCCACCGACAGGCCGTAGCGGTCGTGCAGCGTGGGCAGCGCGCCGGCATCCAGGAAGGCGTCGGGCAGGCCGATCATGCGGAACCCGGCGGGACCGACGCCGCCGCGCAGCGCCGCCCCCGCCACGGCCTCGCCCAGTCCGCCGACGATGCTGTGGTTCTCGGCCGTCACCACCAGCCGACCGGACTTGGCCAGCGCGGCGAGGATGGTGTCGGTATCGAGCGGTTTGATCGTGGGCACGTGCAGCACGCCGGCGTCGGCGATGCCCTCGGCCGCCATGCGCTCGGCGGCGGCCAGCACGCGCATGGTCATCAGGCCGGTGGAGACGAACAGCACGTCCGCCCCGTCCCGCAGCAGCGCGGCCTTGCCCAGTTCGAACCGATAGTCGTAGCGGTGCAGCACGCGCGGCACCTGCCCGCGCAGAAGCCGCATGTACACCGGACCCTTGTGATCGGCGATCGCGGGCACCGCCTGTTCGATATCCACCGCGTCGCAGGGATCGACGATGGTCAGGTTCGGCATGGCGCGGAAAATGGCAAGATCGTCGGTCGCCTGATGGCTGGGACCGTACCCGGTCGTCAGACCCGGCAGGGCGCAGACGATCTTGACGTTCAGCGACTCCTCGGCGATGTCCATGGCCATGAAGTCATAGGCCCGCCGCGAGGCGAACACGGCGTAGGTGGTGGCGAACGGCTGGAAGCCCTCGCGCGCCAGTCCGGCGGCGGCGCCGATCAGCACCTGTTCGGCCATGCCCATCTGGTAGAAGCGGTCCGGCATGGCCTGCGCGAAGACGTGCAGATCGGTGTATTTGCTCAGATCGGCGCTCAGGCCGACGATTTCCGGCCGCTCCCGCGCCAGCGCGACCAGGGCGTGGCCGAAGGGCGCGGCGGTGGTTTCCTGGCCGTCCTCCGCGATGGAGGCGATCATGGCCGAGGTGGTCAGTCGTTTCTTGCCGGGCGCGCTCATGATTGGGGCCTCCCGGCGTCCAACGCCTCCAGGGCCTTGTCCCATTCCTCGGGGGCCACGCGCACGAAGTGGGTGACCTCGCGCGTCTCCAGGAAGGGCACGCCCTTGCACATGCGGGTGTCGCAGACGATGACGCGGGGGCGCTCCCCCGGATGCTGGCGCGCGGCATCGAAGGCGTTGACCAGCGCGGCGATGTCGTTGCCGTCCACGCGCTGGACATGCCAGCCGAAGGCCGCCCACTTGTCGGCCACCGGCTCGGCGCTCAACATCTCCGTCGAGGGACCATCGGCCTGCTGGTTGTTGAAATCCACGACGCCGATCAGGTTGTCCAGCCGGTGATGGGCGGCGGACAGGGCGGCTTCCCACGTGGCGCCCTCGCCCAGCTCGCCGTCGGACAGCAGCGTGAACACGCGCGCGTCCGACGCCTTGCGCTTCAGGCCCAGCGCCATGCCGACGCCGATGCCCAGCCCGTGACCGAGCGAGCCGCCGGTGATCTCCATGCCGGGGGTGTAGGCCGCCATCCCGGACATGGGCAGACGGCTGCCATCCGTGCCGTAGGTCTCCAGCTCGTCCTCGGGCAGAATGCCGGCCTCTATGAGTGCGGCATACAGCGCAATGGCGTAGTGACCGATGGACAGCAAAAAGCGGTCACGATCCTCCCACCGGGGATCGTTCGCCTCGTACCGCATCGCATGGAAGTAAGAGACGGCGAGGACATCGGCCACGCCCAGCGCCTGACCAATATAACCCTGGCCCTGGACGGCGCCCATGCGAATGGCGTGGCGTCGAATATTATAGGCCCGCTTGGCCAGATCAATGTTGGACAAACGGGTACTGAGACGTCCGTTCGGCACGTTTCCACCCTTGGTTTTTCATGTCACGGATCACCCTTTCGCGATCCGGCATCTTGATTTGTGGGTGTAATGAGACCGCGTTGCGCTATCGCAAACAAGCCCAATTTGTTGCGGTGTTTTTAAGCTGAGCTAAAGTCCGACCGGCACGGTTGGGAAACCAGGTGCGCACGCGCAAGGGCGGCACCGCGCGAGCACACGGTCGCGTCCCGCCTCGTTCAGAGGCAGGCCGGCCGACGGGGCACCGGAGTCCCGGCGCCGGAAAAAGGGGGTCATCACGGAAAATCGGGGAGATCGGCCTTCCTTGGCCTCCGCGTCGGGTGCAGACCGAACGCCCTCCACTGGCAAGGCGATTTGAGTCACACATCGACGCGTGCCACGGACCGACGAATGTGCCGGACGGGGCTTGCAGCCCCGTCCGGACCGTTTTTCATTGCGATAGGGATGAACGGTCCGGGCGGGAGTGCAACTCCCGCCCGGCCTCGGGTCTCGCTGCTCCCGTAAGCCCCCCTCCCGACCTCCCCCATGAATGGGGGAGGCGTTCCGGTCCACCAGACGCCAGCCGGACTCTCGGGTGGCCGCTGCGGTCCGGAAACCACGCGACCCCGGACTCCCGGGATGAGCCGAAAAAAAGGGGGGCAGACGAACGCCCGGCGTCAGCCGTCGGCGGTGATGCGCGCGATCAGTTCGCCCATGACCTGGCGGGCCTTGTCATTGGAGATCTGGCAGGTGCCGGCGGCATGGTGCCCGCCGCCGCCGTATTCCAGCATCAGCTCGCCGACGTTCGTGCGCGAGGATCGATCGAAGATCGACTTGCCCACGGCGAACACGGTGTTCTGCTGCTTCAGGCCCCACAGCACATGCATGGAGATGTTGCACTGCGGATGCAGCGCATAGACCATGAACCGATTGCCGGCCCAGATGGTCTCTTCCTGGCGCAGGTCCAGGACCACCAGATTGCCATGGACCGTGGCGCAGCGCTGCAGTTGCTCCTTGAAGCGGTCCTGATGCTCCATGTAGACATCCACGCGCTCGCGCACGTCCGGCAGATCCAGGATCTCCTCGATGGGATGGCCGACGCAGAAGTCGATGAGCTGCATCATCAGGTCATAGTTGGAGATGCGGAAGGTCCGGAACCGTCCGAGGCCGGTTCGCGCATCCATGATGAAGTTGAGCAGCTCCCACCCCTTGGGATTGAATACATCGTCCTTTTCGTATTGGGCCGAATCGGCTTTGTCCACCGCCTCCATCATCTCCGTCGAGACGCGGGAAAAGGTCTCGGTGCCGCCGTAATACTCATACACCACGCGGGCCGCCGATGGGGCCAGCGGATCGATGATGTGATTCTCCCGCCGGCCGACGCGGATCGTCTCCGACAGGTGATGGTCGAACGCAAGGTGGGCGTGCGGCGAATACGGCAGGTTGGTGGTGATATCCCGTTTCGAGATCTCGACCTTGCCGTCCTGCATGTCCTTCGGATGCACGAACTTGATGTCGTCGATCATGTCGAGTTCGCGCAGCAGGGCGGCGCACACCAGCCCGTCGAAGTCGCTGCGCGTCACCAGGCGATGCTTTGCACCGGACATCCCGCCATTCTCCATTGATGTCGCCGCCCTCTGTTTTCCCAAACCCCCATATACTTTAGGCATCCACCGGGAGGCAAGCGAGGTTGGACACGCCCGCCACGTTTGCGACCATTTGGCGCAGGTCGGCCCGGCCCGCCACGCCCTGCGCGGACCCGGCCCGACGCCGGGGCCGCTTGTTGCGGACAGGCGAGCCCGCTACGGTGCGCCAGTCTCCATAGCCCGGGATCCGCCCGATGACGAGTCGAACCCCATCCTCCGCCCGCGCCCGCCACCCGCGCCGTGTGCTTCGCGCCGGCGTCCTTGTGCTGGCCGTGGCCCTGCCGGCGGCCTGCGGCCGTCCCTTTGTGGACAGCCGGCGCGAGGCCGGCGATCCGGCCACGGTGGGGTCCTCACGCCCCAGCAAGCCGGTGATCTGCTACGCCAAGGGCCGGACCTCGCCGGAGGAGGTGGCCGCCATGGCCAATGCGGTTTGCGCGCGGATCGACATGGTCGCCAAGTTCGAACGCGAAGACCTGATGAAGTGCCGGCTGATGCAGCCCGCGCGGGCCTTCTTCGCCTGCGTTGCCCCGGATGACCCAGGGGCCGGCACGCTGCCGCCCGGCCCGGGCGAGCCGGCCGGCGGGCGCCGGGGGTCCGGACCGCCTTTGGACACCACGGGCGCCGTTTATCCGGGGGGCGCCTTGCCGGCGCCGCCGCGCCTGCAATAGCCGAAACATTCTGGTGCAGAACGGAAGCGCGCGGCCCCGGGTTTTCAGGAAAACTTTGCCACACGCACCAAATGTGCCTACACTTCGGCCTATGACCAATGGCCAGATCGTAGCGCCCTGACCAGACGTTTTACCTGGACAAGCATGGGTTTGGTGCGGGTGTCTGACGCGGAAGGCTCGGATCGGGTACGCTCCGGGCGGCGCGCCGGGCATGGTTGGCCGTCGGTTCGTTCTGACGCATTGCCGAGAGACACGAGGGTCCCGTGAGAATTCTGATCGCAGACGATCACGAACTGTTTCGGGACGGTTTGCGCCTTGTGCTGTCTGAACTGGACCCCGCCCTTGAGATTATCGAAGCCAGCACGTTCGACGAGGCGATCGCGCGCGCCACGGACGATGCGAGCCGCGTGGATCTCGTGCTGCTCGATCTGGTGATGCCCGGCATGTCCTGGAACGAGGGCCTGACGGCCCTCAAGCAGCGCATCGGCGAGACCCCGCTGGTGGTGCTGACGGCGGCCGAGGACCGGCGGCTGGTGGCCGACGCCGTGCGTCTGGGCGCCGCCGGCTTCATCCCCAAGACCTCCAGCAGCAAGGTCATGATCGGGGCCCTGCGGCTCGTGCTCTCCGGCGGCGTGTATCTGCCGCCCGCCCTGCTGGAGGACGGCGAGGTCGCCAGCCTGAAGGCCGCCCTGCCGCTGGGCAGCAACACCGTGGAGGCGATGGCCGACCCGGGCGCGGCCGCGATGAACTCCCAGACCACCGCCAGCCTGACACCGCGTCAGCGGGAGGTTCTGGGCCTGCTGGGCCAGGGCAAGTCCAACAAGGAAATCGCCCGCGCCCTCGATCTGTCCGAAGGCACGGTGAAGCTGCACGTGACCGCCATCCTGAAGGCGCTGAAGGTGCACAACCGCACCGGCGCGGTCGTGGCCGCCGCCCGTCTCGGCTTCCCGACCGGCGGCGTCCGGGTCCCCAACGAAGACAGTCATCACTCGTGAGCCTGCCCGACGGTCCGCTGGCCCGCTACCGGGCCCAACTTGAGGCCGGCGCGTTGCATCCCGACAGCGCCCAGGAACATGTGGTGCGTTGCCTGGATGTCCTGGCGGCCGCCCTGCCCGCGCACGACCGCGCACGGCCGGCGGGGGCTTCGGCCGGCGGACCGGGTGGTCTGCTGTCGCGCCTCCGCCGGGGGGCGAGTCGTCGGGCCGCGGACGGAGGCGGCCCCGTCGCGCCGCGCGGTCTGTACATCCACGGCGCGGTGGGGCGCGGCAAGTCCATGCTGATGGACCTGCTGCACGGCAGCGCGCCCGTGGATCGCAAGCGCCGCGTCCACTTCCACGCCCTGATGCGCGAAATCCACGAAACCCTGCACGCGTGGCGCCGCGAGGGCCGCGAGGGCCGGGACCCGCTGGTTCACCTTGCGGACGGGATCGCCGACCGCGTCACCCTGCTCTGCCTGGACGAAATGGAGGTGCGGGACATTGCCGACGCCATGATCGTCGCACGGCTGTTCGGCCGCCTGCTCGACCGGGGCGTGGTGGTGGTCACCACCTCCAACCGGCATCCATCCGATCTGTACAAGGACGGCCTGCAGCGCGAGAAGTTCCTGCCCTTCATCGATCTTCTGGAAGAGCGGCTGGAGATCCTGGAGCTGGACGCGGACCAGGACTATCGCCTGGGCCGGCTGGCGGGCCGCACCGTCTATCACACCCCGCTGGGACCCGCCGCCGATGCGGCGCTGGAGGAGACCTTCCGCCTGCTGCTGGACGGCGCGCCGGAAACCGCCGACACGGTGACGGTGCAGGGCCGCGCGGTGCCGGTCCCGCGCGCCGGCAACGGCGTGGCCTGGTTCGCGTTCGACGACCTGTGCGGCCGGGCGCTGGGGGCCAACGACTACCTGGAGATCGCCAGCCTGTTCGACACGGTGATTCTGTCGGGCATCCCGCAATTGGGGCCGGCCGACCGCGACCGCGCGCGGCGGCTCGTGCTGTTGGTCGATGCCCTGTACGAGCACCGCACGGCCCTGATCTGCTCGGCCGCCGCGCCGCCGACCGATCTCTATCCGGAAGGCGAAGGCCGGTTCGAGTTCGACCGCACCGTCTCGCGCCTGATCGAGATGCAGGCGGAGGACTACCTCGGTCGCCCCCACGTGCTGGACCGGGCGGGGGTGACGCCGGATCGGTAAGGCCCGGGACGATCCTGGCGCGTGAGACCGCCCGACGGAAAGGGTCATCCTTTTCGTCCTCATGCCGGACGGGGCTTGAAGCCCCGTCCGGACCGTTTTGGCCGATGCCTGGGGATGAAAACGCTCCGGGCGGGCGTGCAACTCCCGCCCGGCATGACGCTTCATCGCCGATCAAGTTCACCCCCCCCCTCAGCGCCGCTCGCGCTTGGACAGGAAGGCCAGGCGCTGGAGCATGTGCACGTCCTGCTCGTTCTTCAGCAGCGCCCCGTGCAGCGGCGGCAGCACATGCTTGACGTCGCCCGAGCGCAGCGCCTCCGGCGGGATATCATCGGCCATCAGAAGCTTGATCCAGTCCAGCAGCTCGCTGGTGGAGGGCTTCTTCTTCAGCCCCGGCACCTCGCGCACCTCGTAGAACATGGCCAGCGCCTCGCGGACGAGGTTCGCCTTGATGTCCGGGAAGTGGACGGCAATGATGTCCTGCATCGTTTCCGGGTCGGGAAACTTGATGTAGTGGAAGAAGCAGCGGCGCAGGAAGGCGTCCGGCAGTTCCTTCTCGTTGTTGGATGTGATGATGACCACGGGACGGGTGACCGCGCGCACGGTCTCCCCCGTCTCGTGAACGTGGAACTCCATGCGGTCCAGTTCCAGCAGCAGGTCGTTGGGGAACTCGATATCCGCCTTGTCGATCTCGTCGATCAGCAGGACGGCGCCGCCCTCGGTCGTGAAGGCATCCCACATGCGACCGCGCTTGATGTAATTCCCGATGTCGTGCACCCGGTCGTCGCCGAGCTGGGAATCCCGCAGCCGCGAGACCGCGTCGTATTCGTACAGCCCGTGCTGGGCCTTGGTGGTGGACTTGATGTGCCAGGGGATCAGCGGCAGGCCAAGCGCGCCCGCCACCTCCTGCGCCAGCACGGTCTTGCCGGTGCCGGGCTCGCCCTTCACCAGCAACGGGCGTTGCAGGGTGACGGCGGCGTTGACGGCGACCGCCAGATCCTCCGTGGCGATGTAGCTTTGCGTGCCGGTGAATTTCATGGGGCGAACGGGCTCCGTGCATGACCAGATGACGTGAGCAGAACGTAGCCACCGATGCGTCCGGGTTCAACGGGCGACAGCCGGGCTCCGGCGGCCCACGGGCGCCCCCGCCGTGGGCAACGAACGACGGTCAGGGGCCATGCCCCGGCGGATAGGGCGACGGGTTGGGAGAGCGCAAACGGCCATAAGCCGGGGCGGCGAGCCGTCCGCGGGCGTTCATCTCCGGCTCCAGCGCCCCGCCACCGGAACCCCCCAGTGACGCCACCTGCGCATCCACGAAGCGCGCGATGAGATCGTCATAGGCCGGTGTTTCGCGAAACGCCCCCAGGTGGTCGTCAAATCGTCGAACGAAGTCCTCGCTCACCGTCTTGCGGGAAAACATGGCGTAATATTGGGTGAGGGCGATGGGAGTTTCAGCATAAATGTGGATCTTGTCCGACAGACCCAGAGCGTCCAGTAAATACCGACAGTTCAGCAGATCACAGACCACATAATCCACCCGATGGTTCTTCAGCATCACCAGATTCTGCTGATTCTCGTTGGCGACCTGCGGCGCGATATTGTTTTTCAGGAACCGATCGAAGCCGTCGCCGTATCGGTAGCCGCGCACCACCCCGACCCGACCCCGCTTGAGGTCTTCCCAGGTCCGAAACGGAAAACGCTCACGATCCGCCGCGCGCACCGCCACGACCCAGCGCGACTCCACCAGCGGCGTGTCGGGATACCACAGGAACCGTTGCCGGTCGGCGATGAACTGACCGCTGTACAGGACATCGATGTCGCCCGCTTCGGCCAGCCGCACCGCGCGCGCCCACGGGTAGACGAAAATGCTCGTCACCCCCGTGTCCATGTCGTTGAGCACCTGGGTCACGATCTCGGTCGCGAGACCGGACACCTGATCCCCGTCCACGAACTCGTACGGCGCCCACACGTCGGTGCCCAGCCGCAACGACACGTGATCCGCCCGGATGGCCCCCGGGGCCAGCAGGGTGAGAGTCAGCGCCATGGCCAGCAAGAGACGGACTCGCGGCAACGGGGGACCTCCTTGTCCGAACGGATGCGCTGGCACGTCGCGGCCCACGCCACGACATCGTGCCTAGTTTGCCCCCATCCCCCTGATCGCTGCCAAAAAAAAAATGATACAGACGGCGACCCGAGTCGCGGCCGTCGCACCGGACTCGCAATGTCCGCCGGTGAGGATCACCCGCCACACGCAAACACCGCGTCCCGATCACCCGGATGGAATGTGATCGGTCACCCCGTGTTCGCCAGACCTGTGGGCGCCTGGAGCACGACTCGGGGCGCACCCAGTACGCCCGGCCAGCCGGGAGCCCGAGTCGTTCTCCTCGGACTCAGGCGCGGGCGGGCGCCTCGGCCTCCGCCGATGCGGTGCCCTCCAGCAGCGCCAGCACCGTGGCCGCGATGCCGCCGGTGTCGAAGCCCGCGTCAATGGCCTGCTGTTCCGGCTTGCCCTGCTCGACGAAGCGATCCGGCATGCACAGGGTCCGGACCTTCAGACCGTGATCCAGCAGCCCCTCGATGGCCAGGGTCTGCAGCACGTGAGCCCCGAAGCCGCCGCGCGAGCCTTCCTCGACAACCACGAGCACCTCGTGGTCGAGCGCCAGCCGACGCAGCAGGTCCATGTCCAGCGGCTTGGCGAAGCGGGCGTCGGCCACGGTCGGCGACAGGCCGCGCTGGGCCAGGTCCTCGGCCGCCTGCAGGCAGGGATACAGCCGCGTGCCGATGGACAGCAGCGCGATGCCCTTGCCCTCGCGCACGATGCGGCCCTTGCCGATGGGGATCGGGGTGCCGCGCTCGGGCAGTTCGACACCCTCGCCCTCGCCGCGCGGGTAGCGCAGCACGCTCGGCCCGTCGTCATAGGCGGCCATGGTGGCGATCATGTGCATCATCTCGCCCTCGTCGGACGGGGACATGACCACGATGTCCGGCAGGCAGAGCAGATAGGCGAGGTCGAACGCCCCGTGGTGGGTGCCGCCGTCGGCCCCCACATAGCCGGCGCGGTCCAGGCACAGGCGCACCGGCAGGCCCTGAAGGGCGACGTCGTGCACCACCTGATCGTAGGCGCGCTGCATGAAGGTGGAATAGATCGCCACGAACGGCTTGTAGCCCTCGCAGGCCAGACCGGCGGCGAAGGTCACGGCGTGCTGTTCGGCGATGCCCACATCGAAGGTGCGTTCGGGGAACTTCACGCCGAACTTGTCGATGCCGGTGCCGCCCGGCATGGCGGCGGTGATGCCGACGATGCGGTCATCGTGCTCCGCCTCGGCGATCAGGCCCTTGGCGAACACGCCCGTGTAGCTCGGCGCCTGGGCGGGCGGCTTGTCCAGCGCCCCGGTGACCACGTTGAAGCGGCCGACGCCGTGATACTTGTCGGGCGCGGTCTCGGCCGGCTCGTAGCCGTGGCCCTTCTTGGTGACCACGTGGATCAGCACCGGGCCGTCCTGCTTGGTCTCGCGCACGTTGCGCAGCACCGGCACCAGATGGTCCAGCCGGTGCCCGTCGATGGGGCCGACGTAATAGAATCCCAGCTCCTCGAACAGCGTGCCGCCGGTCACGAAGCCGCGCGCGAACTCGTCGATCTGGGCGGCCGCCCGGTTCATGGGCCCGGGCAGGTGCGAGACCAGATCCTTCGCCATGTTGCGCACCGACAACCACGGCTTGGACGACAGCAGACGCGAGAAATAGCCGCTCATGGCCCCCACGGGCGGCGCGATCGACATGTCGTTGTCGTTCAGGATGACGATCAGGCGGCTGTTGGTGTCGCCGGCGTTGTTCATGGCCTCGAAGGCCATGCCGGCGCTCATCGAGCCGTCGCCGATGATCGAGACCACGCAGTTGTCGGCCCCGGCCAGATCACGGGCCACCGCCATGCCCAGCCCGGCCGAGATCGAGGTGGAGCTGTGCCCGGCCCCGAAAGGATCGTATTCGCTTTCCGCCCGGCGGGTGAAGCCCGACAGGCCGCCCGGCTGGCGCAGGGTGCGGATGCGATCCCGCCGCCCGGTCAGGATCTTGTGCGGGTAGCACTGGTGGCCCACGTCCCAGATCAGCCGATCACGCGGGGTCTCGAACACGTGATGCAGGGCCACGGTCAGTTCGACCACACCCAGGCCCGCGCCCAGATGACCGCCGGTGCAGGAGACGGCGTCGATCACCTCCTTGCGCACGTCCTCGGCGAGACGGTTCAGGTCATCCAGGGACAGATGGCGGATGTCCTCGGGAACGGTGACGGTGTCAAGTACCGGGGTTTCAGGGCGTCCGGGCAACGCGATCATCCTTCTTCTGCGGCATGGCGGCAGGACCCGCACCGCCGCCGCATCCTTTGACCGGCGGGCGGCGGCGCGCATGGTCCGGCGTCAGCGGTCTCGTTCCACCACGTAGCGCGCCACCGCGCGCAGCATGTCGGCCTCGGGGCCGAACACCTCCAGGTGTCCCACGGCCTGATCGGACAGCAGGCGGGCGCGGTCGCGCGCGCCGTCCAGGCCGAGCAGGGTCACGAAGGTCGTCTTGCCGTGCGCGGCGTCCTTGCCCGGGGTCTTGCCCAGGTCCTGGGCGCTGCCGGTCTCGTCCAGCACATCGTCGGCGATCTGGAAGGCAAGGCCCAGGTCGCGGCCGTAGGCATGCAGAGAGGCGCGCATCTTGGGCGACGCCTTGCCCATGATCGGCCCGGCGATGCAGGCGAACAGGATCAGGCGGCCGGTCTTGAGCTGGTGCATGCGGGTGATGGCGGCCACGTCCTGGGGCTGCGCGCCAATGCCCCGCTCCACCATCAGGTCGATCATCTGGCCGCCGACCATGCCGCGCGCGCCGGCGGCCTCGGCCAGTTCGCGCACGAGTTCGCAGCGCACCGAGGGATCAGTATGGCTGGCCGGGTCGGCCACGACCTCGAAGGCGCGGGTCAGCAGGCCGTCGCCGGCCAGGATCGCGGTCGCCTCGTCGAACTGGCGGTGGCAGGTGGGCCGGCCTCGGCGCAAATCGTCGTCGTCCATGGCCGGCAGGTCGTCATGAACCAGCGAGTAGGTGTGGATCATCTCCAGCGCCGCGGCCACGGTCAGCGCGGCCCGGGGCGAGACATGGAACAGGGCCGCCGAGCGCGTCAGCAGGAACGGGCGCAGCCGCTTGCCGCCGGCCAGGGCGGAATATCGCATGGCCTCGATGACGCGCCGCTCGGCGGTGTCCGGGGCGGGCAGCAGCTCGGACAGGCGCTCACCGACGGCCGCGCTGGTTTCGGCCATGGCGGCGACCAGATCGGTCGCCGGCGTGGTCTGGGGCTCGGAGGCGGTCCCGGAGTCGGGCATCGGAAAGGTCCTCGGGTGGTGTCGGTGTCGTGGTTTGACAGGTGCTGTAAGGGCTGAACGCGGCGGATGCAACAGGCATCGGCCGGGCCGGCATGGCCGCCGTCAGGACGCCTCCACGTCCAGGGGGGTCGCGGAGACGGTGCCGTCCGCCCCGGCGCCGATGCGCTCGACCCGGGTGCGGGCCTCGGCGAGGCGGGCTTCGCAGTGCTGGCGCAGCCAGACGCCGCGTTCGTAGGCGGACACGGCGGCATCCAGATCCACGCGGCCGGCCTCCAGGTGCCGGACGATCTCCTCCAGGGCCTTCAGGGCGTCCTCGAACGAGAGCGCCGCGATGTCGGGCGGGATGGAACCGGCGCCCGCGCCCTCGGAACCGGGGGCGGTCCCGGCCTGGGCCTGCGCGGGGCTGGCGGATGCGGACGAGTCTTTTTTGGACGCCATGGAATCCGGTGTGTCCTGGGAATCGGGACGTCCGGGATCACCCCGGACGGGACGGCGCGGCGCGCCCGCCCCACGACGGGCGGCGCCTCGGCTTTCTCATCTACCAGCAAACGGCAACGGCGGGAACCGTCGCGGGCGCCGATCTTCCCCGCCCGTCACCGAATCGCAACAGGGGGCGTGGGCCGGCCACGGCCTTCAACGGTTCTCGTCAAATGCCGCTGATCTATGAGTTGATCTATGATGGGCCGCCGATCCGGCGGGGTCGCCCCGCCCGTTGTCAACGCCCCGACCCCTCGGAGTCGCGCGCCATGCTGGATTCCCGTCTGCGCCCGTTGATCGATCCGCCCCTGAACGGTCTGGGCCGCGCCCTGGCCCGGGCGGGCGTGACGGCCAACGGGTTGACTCTGGCCGCCTTCGCACTGGGTGTGCTGGCGGTGCCCGCGCTGGCGCTGCAGTGGTGGGGGACCGCCCTGGCCCTGATCGCGGCCAACCGCCTGCTGGATGGGCTCGACGGGGCCGTGGCGCGGGCGACGCGGCCGACGGATGCGGGCGGCTATCTGGATATCGTCTGCGACTTCGTGTTCTACGCGGTCGTGCCGGTGGGCTTCGCTCTCGCCGACCCGAGCGCCAACGCCCTGCCCGCGGCCGTGCTGATCGCCAGCTTCGTCGGCACGGGCTCCACCTTCCTGGCCCATGCCATCCTGGCCGAGCGCCACGGCCTGAGTTCCGCCGCCCAGGGCCGCAAGAGCCTGTTCTACATGAGCGGCCTGATGGAGGGCAGCGAGACCGTGGCGTTCTTCGTCGCGTTCTGCCTGTGGCCGGCGTGGTTTCCGGTGCTGGCCTGGACCATGGCCGGGCTGTGCGCGGTCTCGGCCCTGGGGCGGGTGCTGCTGACCCTGCGCACCTTTGGCACGCCCTGAGCCCACCTTGACTTCCCCCGCGCGAGGGGCCAAACCAACAGCCGCGCATCAATCGACTGCGATATCCCGCCAAGCGCCAGGGCAATGCCGGCCGGAAAGGGGGCTCATGACCCGTCGAAGCCTGACCATCGGGCTTGTGTGGCACTCGACACAGTCACCGAACCTGGGCCTGGGCGCCCTGACGGTCGGCCACCTGGCGATCCTGGACGACCTGACCGCGCGCCTGGGCCTGCAGCCCCGGTATCGGGTCATCGGGGTCGGGGACCGCTCGCCGACCTACATCAACCGCGCGGACCTGACCACCAAGGGCCTGCGGACCAAGGACCTGGTGAACCCCGTCGGCGGACTCGCCGGGGCGGTGCGGGCCTGCGACGTGCTCCTGGACATCGGCGGCGGCGACAGCTTCACCGACATCTACGGCGCCGTGCGCTTCCGCCGCATGACCTGGACCAAGGTCATGGCCCTTCTGCTCGGGCGGCCGCTCGTCCTGTCCCCCCAGACCATCGGGCCGTTCGAGGCGGGCTGGTCGCGCCGCATCGCGGTGGCGGTCATGAACCGCTGCCGGCTGGTCACCACGCGCGACGATCTTTCCACCGCCTACCTCCGGACGCTGGGGGTGCGCGCGCCGGCCGTGGAGGCGACGGACGTGGCCCTGCGCCTGCCCTTCACCGCGCCCGAGCGCACGCCGGGCGATCCGGTCAAGGTCGGCCTGAACGTCTCGGGATTGCTGTTCGGCGGCGGCTACACGGGCAAGAACCAGTTCGGGCTGGCCGCGGACTACGCCGCCATGATGCGCCGGATCGTGGCCCGCTTCGCCGCCATGGAGGGGGTGGAGGTCCACCTCGTCTCCCATGTCGCCGGCGACCACATCGGGGTCGAGGACGATCACACCGCCTGCCGGGCGCTGGCGTCCGAGGTCCCGGGAACGGTCTGCGTGCCCCCCTTCCCCGACCCGGTGGCCGCCAAGTCGTACATCGCGGGCCTGGATTTCTTCGCCGGCGCGCGGATGCACGCCTGCATCGCCGCCTTCTCGGCCGGCGTGCCGGTGGTGCCCATGGCCTACAGCCGCAAGTTCAAGGGGCTGTTCGGCTCGCTGGGCTATGACCGGGTGGTGGACTGCCGCGCCGACAGCGCCGAGACCATCGAGGCCGCGCTGTTCGATGCCTTCGCCGACCGCGCGGCGCTGGCCGCGCAGGTGCGCGCCGGGGCCGAGCGGGGCCTCGCGCGCCTGCGCGCCTACGAGGATGCACTGACCCCCATCCTGGAGGAGGCCGCGCAGCGATGACCGCGTCCGGGACCCGCCCCCGCCCGTCGCCCGCGCTTCGGCGGGTCGATCAGGGTCACCTGTGCGCCGGGTGCGGGGCGTGTGCGGCGCTGGCCCCGACGGCGGTCCGGATGGTGGAACAGGACGGATACCTGCGGCCCGACCAGACCGGCCCCCTGGACGCCGCCACCGACGCCCGCATCGCCCGGGTCTGCCCGGGCCTGACCCTGGACCAGCGCGCCGGCGACCGGCCGAACCATGTGCTCTGGGGTCCGGTCCTGGATGCGCGCCTGGGGCACGCCACGGACCCGGCCCTACGCCATGCCGCCTCGTCCGGCGGGGCGCTTTCGGCGGTGCTGGTGCATCTGCTGGAGACGGGGGCGGTGGATGCCGTGGTGCAGACAACCGCGTCCGACACCAACCCGGTGGGCACCCGCGCGGTGATCTCGCGCACGGCGGCCGAGGTGCTGGCCGCCGCCGGGTCGCGCTACGCGCCCTCGGCGCCGCTGGCGAACCTGCCGGCGCTGCTGGACTCGGCCGAGCGGTTCGCCTTCGTCGGCAAACCCTGCGACTGCGCCGCACTGCGGGCGCTGGCGCGCGAGGATACCCGCGTCGGCGCCCGGTTCCCCGTCGTGATCTCGTTCTTCTGCGCCGGGGTGCCCAGTCTGCGCGGCGGCGAAGCGGTGCTGGCCGCCCTGGGCGCCGACAGGGGGGCGGTGACGGCCTTCCGCTACCGGGGCAACGGCTGGCCGGGCCGGGCCACCGCCACCCTGGCCGACGGATCGGACCGATCCATGACCTACGCCGAGAGCTGGGGCGGCATCCTGTCGCGCCACGTGCAGCACCGCTGCAAGATCTGCCCGGATGGGACCGGCGGGGCCGCGGATCTGGTGTGCGCCGATGCCTGGGAAACCGACGCCAAGGGGTATCCGCTGTTCGAGGAAAAGCCGGGCGTGTCGCTGGTGATGGCCCGCACCGAAACGGGCGCGGACCTCATGCGGGCGGCCGAGCAGTCCGGGCATCTGGTCACCGGCCCGTTCGACCTGGAAACCCTGGCGCCGATCCAGCCCGGGCAGTCCGGGCGCAAGACCGTGCTGGCCGCCCGGCTGGCCGCGCTGCGCCTGTGCGGGCGGCCGGTGCCCCGGATGCGTGGCTTCCACATCCTGCGGGCGGCCCGCCGGGCCCGGTCCGCCGCGCTGGCGCGCAACTTCCTGGGGATGGTGCGGCGGGCCCTGCGACCCCGGACGGCGGGCTGATCCGGCGCCTGTCACGCCACATAATCGCTGTGGACGAAGCCGATGCGGCTGGGTGTCTCGGGCAGGCAGACCTTCCACCAGACCCGCCCCCGGTCGAGCACCGTGAGCACGGTCCCAGCCGTCAGCGGCCCCCAGGACAGCGTGCCGAAATCCGTGCCGGGGCCGCCGCGCACGTTCAGCGCCTCCGGGATCACCATGACCGCGTCGGGGTCGTCATCATAGAGGGCGCTCAGGTACCGCGCCGCCGCGCCAACCTGGGCCTCGGCGAGGTGCTGCTTGCGGCTCTGCGCAATGGCGCAGTCGCCGGGGTTGGAGCCGAAGAACGGCTCGGTCAGGATCGACGGGCGGACGCCCATCTGCGACAGGTTGGCCGTGCCGCGCCCACCGCTGGCCTCGTGCGGCGTCTTCACGCCCCGATCGCGCAGGCCGAGGGTTTCCAGGGTGGCGGCCTGCACCACCTCGGCGAGCCCCCGGGATGCCGCCGTGTGGTAGAGCGTCTCCGTGCCCGTCGCCGCGGGCGTGGCGGCGTTGAAATGCAGTTCGATGGCCGCATCCGCCCCCCACTCCCGGACCCGCCGATAGGCGCCGCTCACGCCGCCGTCATCGCGGGTGAAGATCTCCACCGACAGACTGTCCGTCAGGTGAGAGTCGGCGAAGGCCTTCATGCGACCGGCCAGATCCGCATTCCAGGCGTTCTCGCTCTGGGCGATGGGATCGACGGCGAAGGCGCCGGGGCGCGCGCCGGTGTGCCCCACGACAATGGCCAGCTTCTTCATGTTTGTCCCCCCTGCCGTCGTCTCCAAGACCCCCGATAAAGACACAGGATACCCGAACAATCTGCTCGGGCATAGTCGCTCTGCTGCGATGGAGTCACCGTTACTCATTCACCTCAAGGGCGCGGCGGCGGGTCTCGTCCAGCTTGGTTTCGATGCGCAGCAGGTGGGCGGTCAGGCGTGCTTCCACGTCCTTCAGCGTGCTGATGGAGGCATAGGAGCGCGCCACCTCCAGCTTGAAGGCGGACAGCGCCTCCTTGGTCTGGGTCACGGCGATGTCGGCGCGGCGCTGGGTCTCGTCCAGGCGGCAGTCGGTGTCCCGGCGGTTGCGCCAGACCAGCCAGAACAGGGCGCCCAGCACGGGCACCTCGACCGCCGTGACCCACAGCAGGTGGGACTCGGCTTCGAACATGTTGGGTCTCCATGTGAGAATGGGTCAGGCTGACCCGCGCGGCCCGTACACGCGCAGGTCGCGCATGATCCGGATGGCGTCGTCGATGCTGCGGGCGACCCGACGGTTCAACGGCTTGCCATAAGGGAATGCGGCGCGACCGGACTCCTCCAGGTCAATCGACGTCCCGAAATGGGTGTCCGAATTTTCGCGACGCCAGGCCCACCAGTTGCCGTCGCCATCCTCCAGCAGCGCAATGGCCCCACCCCCGGCGGGGTCGCGCAGGATGGCCTTCAGGTCGCATCGGCTGGGGTTCTTGTAGAGGGGCGCGGCCCGATCGTCGCGGAGCCCGCCACCGTCATCCGAGCCGGCGATCATATTTGGATCCTTGATCCTAGGGTCGGCGCTTGGGCATCCGCATCATACCCACGCGGGTCGTCCGCACCAACACGTCCCCGCGGGAGGCGGCTTGCTCGTGCCGCCGCAAGAGGTCGGCCAATTCTTCCCTCTCCGCCTGCGACCACGTCCTTGGATCGCAATGCTTCGTCGCCGCCTCGATCTCTTCGTCTTCCGGCGACAGGGGGCGCGACGAGGGGATCCCCGTCGATGGTTTCGATGAGTCGTCCTGTGTCATCCACCGGCCCTCCCTTCGAGTCGCCCGCTTCGATCAGGCGAGACTTGACCCGCCCAATTTAAAACCCGCAAAGGGATACATCAACCAACACGAACACCCAAAAAAAGCGCGACACGGCCTTGGACGGACGCGGACAGGCGCCGGATTTCGGCCAGGGCTCCGAACCCAGATGACAGGGGTGTCATGGTCCGTGTCCCATCACGAGATCCTTCGCGCCTTTAGGGCGCTCGGGATGACAATATCTATTAAAAGTGTGTCATCCTGAGAGAGCGAAGCGACCGAAGGATCTCGGGAGGTAGGTTCGACCCCAACGGCGTCACAGAACGGTAATCCGGGTTCGGAGCCCTGGGATTTCGGCGTATTCTATCGATGCGGATCAAGAAACCGGATAGGATGCGGATCGCATCTGATACCCGCCGCACCCCTCAACATCCGGCCCGGTGTCGGGGGTCTTTTGGTCCGCCCCCATCTCTCTTTGTCCGGAGCGAGAAAGATGACCGACGAAACACCGAAACGAAAACCGGAACCCCTGACACTGTTCCCTAGATCCGGAAAAACAAGCCCGCATTTTTCGCCGGGAAAACCGCTTCCAATTGAGCCGCTAACTCTTGACGAGTATGATCGTGCACTGAAGGAAGGGCTCCCTGACCGTTCTCGACGCTCCGATGACACGGGAAACGACTCGTCCTGACTGCATCGTGCAGGCGGACTCCTGACGCGATGACCGTTACGGCCCAACCACTGAGGCGCCGACATTAACGGGTGTCATCTTTGTCCCGCAAGCCTGTGGCTCCGAGGCCCAATAATGGCCACGCGCCCCGGCCGGGGCGGCCGGGGCGGCGTCCCGTTCATTGAGACTTGGGGGTCAGCCGTCGTGCATGGCCTGATCGCTCTGCGGCCCTTGCGTTCCCTATCGCCGGTCCTTGCGTCGAGGTCCTTTGGCGTCCTCGCGGTTGCGGTCGCGCAGGGCAAGGCCGGACGCCCCGAGTCCGCCGGCCACGCCGAGGGGGGCGCCAAGTTCGTTGAACTGGATGATCCGGTTCAGTCCGGGATCCCTGTTGACGGCATGCCGGATGCGGCGCGCGGCGTTCGGGAAGTGCTCCTTCATGTAAGCCGGGTTCTGCATGTAGAGCCGAAGACCCTCCGCCATCTTTTCGAAGCCAGCCTCATCCGGGCTGTATCCCAAGTCTTCCGGGGTCGTCCACAACTCAGGCGGGTCAGACCGTCGGGGCCTGACACGACTGTTCTGCATGTGGAACAGCAAACCGAACTCCGCCTCGGCCCCAGTCAGCGGAATGCCGTCCAGTCCCATGGCGGCATCGTCGATGGCGTGCCCAACTTCGTGCGCAACAACAGTCCCGCGCTGAGTACCTCTGAGCCGGCGATCATATTGGATCCCGGATCCTAGGGTCGGCGCTTGGGCATCCGCATCATACCCACGCGGGTAGTACGCACCAACACTTCCCCCCGGGAGGCGGCTTCTGCTAACTGCTTCAAGCGGTCTCTCCGTAACGCCTTCTCCGACCGCGAACACGTCTTTGAGTCGCAATGCTTCGTCGCCTCCTCCGCCTCTTCGTCTTCCGGCGACATGGGGCGCGACGAGGGGATCCCCGTCGATGGTTTCGATGAGTCGTCCTGTGTCATCCACCGGCACTCCCTTCGGATAATCCGCCTCGATGGGACGGACGGGGCGGTCACTGATCCGCCGATCCCCGCTTCCTAACACGCGGGAACGAGTCCAACAAGTTTTCAGGGCCAATGTTGCCAAGGCCCCGCGTGGGTTGCGGCGCCTCGCCTGCGGTTTTCGGAAACGTTTCGACCACGGCTTCAGCCGCCTCGCCGAGTTTCCGGCCCCCGCGTCGGTGACGATGGATGTCTTCGGCCAGGACGCGTCCGACGCGCCGGCAGTCCATGGGTTCGTCTCCTGAAGGCTGAAGGGGAACGGCGCACGGTCGCCCGCTTTCACGGGCTCCAGTCCGTCTCGGCGGCGTCGATGGACCCGGCCCCGGGGCGCCAGTCGTCCGACGGCGCAGACCGGGCGGCGGCCCCGCGCCCCAGCCGCACGGGCTCGCTGGCGAGGCAGCCCGCCACCGCGTCCAGACCGTCGTCGTGGCCGCCGCCGTTGGGGCGCCACTCCCGCATTTCCGCGACAAAGGGGCTCTCCCAGACCGAGCGGTGCGCGTACAAAGCCCGTTCGGCCAGCACGGGATCGAAGGCATCCACGATGCGCTGGGCCTTGGCGCGGGTGGAGACATGCTCGACCACCGCCGCCGCCACCCCGGCCTCGCGCAGGGCCTTGCGCAGCAACCCGGGCAGGAAGCGCCCGATGCCGTTGGTCTCCACCGTCACGGCCGGCAGGTGCAGTGCCTCCAGGATCGCCGCCACCTGGCGGCACAGGTCAGAGGCCGCGTCGTCGCCCGCGTTCGCGGTCAGATAGGCGACCCGGTGCAGCCAGTACGTCCCGTCCTCGGCGGTGAACAGGGCGGCCAGCACCGACCCATCCCCGCCGCGCGCGGGATCGCCAAGCGCCGGGTCCCACCAGCACGACGCCGAGACCAGCCGCCGCGCGCCCAGGCGCAGCACGGGCCGACCCCGCGCCTCGCCGTAAGCCAGATCGTCGTCGTAGACGCGCATCCGGTCCGGATCCAGGCGGCTGTCGGCGATGTTCATCGGCCGCAACTGCATCTGGCTGGCGAACTTGTTCGGGCCCTGGCGGCGCCGGATGGTCTCGACGGTGGCCAGCGGAAAGCGGTCCGGCCAGGCGCTGCGGCCGGCCGGGTCCAGCAACGGGATTTCCAGGCGCGGGAAGCCGTCCAGGAACGGGGTGGTCTCGCCCGCCTCCGGTCGCGCCGTCCCGGCGTAGATGGACTGGTAGGCGTGCGGGGTGCCCACGTAGACCTGCACCCCGCCCGGGGTCAGCACGTAGTCCAGTTCCGACAGCCGGGCGCGCAGATGGGCACGCTTGACCACCGTGTCGCTGGTGTTGGGCACCTCGACATCGTCGCAGATGATGACGTCGGCGCGCGTGCCGGTGATGTTGCCGGTCACGCCGCGCGCGACCATGGAGGGATCCCGGCTCTCGGTCGGCCGGACGACGGTGAACTGGTCCGCCGCCCACTGGTCCGGGCGCGGCGGCTTCAGGCCCGGGGTCGCCGGGTGACGCTCCAGGATGCGCTTGACGTTGCGTGCCATGCGGGTGGCAAGGCCGTGCTCGGCGGCCAATACCATGATCCGCGTGTCCGGCCAGTTGGCCAGCAGCCAGGCGCAGAACAGCCCGACCACGGTGGACTTGCCCGAGCCCCGGAACGCCATCAGCAGGCAGCCGCGCTCCCGGTCGGCCCAGCGGGCGGCCAGCCAGCGCGCCATGACGAGATGGTGCTCCGGCGTGCCGCGCCCCTGCACATGGTTCCAGATCCACAGGAACTCCGGGAACGACAGCCGGGGCTCAGTCATCCGCGTCGTCCTCCCGGTCGTCGTCGCCCCCCTCGCCCACGGCGGCGCGGGCCTGGGCCAGCAGGCCGGCCAGGGCATCCCCCTCCCCCGCACCGGGATCGGACAGGTCCAGCCCGACCCGCCCGGCCAGCTTGAGCAGCAGTTCCACATGGGCCAGCGCCGCCTTGCAGCCGCCCTGCCAGGCGGCGAACTCTTTCGCATCCTCCGGCACCGGACGGGCGGCGAAGGTGTCGTAGGCGTCCAGCGCCCGGTGCAGGGTCTCGGGCAGGGAAGCGCGCAGGCGGTCGCGCGCGGCCGACAGGTCGGCCCCGTGTGAGTCGGCGGCGATCATGGGAGGTCTCCGGGTATTGGGACTCAAAGCGTCACGGTCTGCAGGTCGGCATCCGGCAGGCGGCGCGGGAACAGGCCCACCTGCCGCACCCAGCAGCGGGGCCCGACGGCGCCCCCGACGCCCCCGCCCAGGGTGAGCGTGGACAGCCCGGACGGGACCGCGCCGGCCGTATCGGTGGCCGGGGCGAGCCCGTTGACCGACTGGGCGAAGTCATCCGCGGCATAGGCCACGGCGCATCGGCTTTCCAGGCCACCGCTCACCCCGGCCTGGGTGAGCGCCGCCACGGTCGCCCCGACCGTCACGACCGAGGCATCCGCGCCGCCGCCGCCGGAGGTGTCGAACGCCACGGCGATCCGGTTGGCCGTGCTGCCGTCGCTCACCTCGGCCAGGACGGCGCTCTGCCCGTCCGGAACGGTGCCGCAGACCAGCAGCGAACCCTCCCGCGGATTGACGGCGTCCGCCCCCAGGGCGAGGCTCACCTGATCGGCCGGGCGCGTCACCGCCGTCGCCCCGGTGGCGATGAAACTGGTCGCGCCGGCCCCGTCCTCCACCTGTGCGCCCCAGACATGCACCCCGCTGGTCCCATCACCGGCGTAGGTGGAACTGCCGCCCGTGTCGCGCAGACGAAAGTGGATCGGCGCCAGCGCGACGGTCGTGGTGGCGGTGGCGGTGATGGCGCAGCGGTACCAACCATCGGGCAGAGCCTCGATGGCCGGACTCGCCGTCCCCTCGACAAAGCCGACGGTCCCCGTCGTCAGGTCGAACACCGCCGACTGCACCGCGCCGAAGGCGGTCGAGGGCAGGACCAGTTGCAGCCGCTCCCGCCCGGCGGACCGGGCGAAGATCGACAGCGTATAGGACTGCCCCGCCGAGAAGGCGAGGTCCTCCTGGTACAGGGTATGGATGGCCGTCGCGGAGTCCTCGGTCACACGGTCCGCCGCGCCGGCCCCGTCGGGCGCGGTGGCGGACCCGGCGGCCACGGTCGCGGCGGCGGTCTGCCACAGGGCATCCGTCATGGCGCTGGAAAACAGCACGTGGTTGGTCCGCGCGGCCTCCAGCAGCCAGCCCCGATAGACGCCGGTGGCGGGATCGAAGTCGTGGCGCAACGTTCCGGCCGCCACGGTCTCGATGCGACCGAACGCAGTCACACGGGTCGCCGCGGCGGCCCGCGTCACGGACAGGGCCGACGGCACAAGATCGGGCCAGGCCAGCAGGTGGACGGTGGGATGGATGAGGGGCATGGATGATCTCCATCGGAAACGTGAACATGCAGGCGGACGGCCCCGGCCGCACAGCGCAACGCCGGGATCGTGATGAGGAGCGGCGGGGTGTTGTCCGCTGAACGAACGCGAGGGACCGAGGTCACACCCCCGGCACCAGGAGGGTGACGGCATAGACCGGGTTCTCGGTCGTCCAGGTCCAGGACCCGCCGCCGGCGGCGCCGTCCGACACTTCGCGGAAACACGCGGCGGCCAAGCCGGTGAAGGACTGCACGCCCTGGTGCAGGTCGCCATATCCGGACGGCGCGGTCAGCACATCGGGCGAATACTGCCCGATGGCGGCCAGCGCGATGGCCAGCGCGGGGCCCGTGGGGCCGGTGACCCCCGGCGCGGTGATGGACGTCACCCGCGTCTCGCTCTCCACCACGGCCACGGTCGGGGTGCCGCCCCCAGAGGTGCGCCAGACCACATACGCGGTGCCTTTCGCCGCGAACAGATCGACCATGACGGTCGGCCCCTCGGTGCCGTCGGCCACGCGGGTCAGCAGGGCGCAACCGTGTCCGTCGATGGTGCCGCTCACCAGGGAGGACCAGCCGGCCGGGAGGGTGGAAACGGCCCCGCCGCTCTGGTCGCTCTGGAGCCAGATGAAGAGGCGGTCGCCGACCTGGATGTTGCCCGGCAGGGGGATCGGCGCCGGGTTCGGGTTGTAGGTGTACCCGGCGGCGATGTCGGCCGGATGGTAGGCGGGCGCCGTCCCGCCGACGGGCGGCGCGGCGGCCACCGGGGCGGCTCTCAGGGTCGCGTTGCCGAGCATTACGACACACTCCCGATATGGGTGGCGATCAGGTCCACGCCGTCATGCGTGACCGCAACCAGATCGCCCGCGCCGGCGGCCGTCTGCCAGGTGGGGACGGTGCCGCCCACCCATTTCACCGGAGTGGCGTCGGCCTGTTGCAGGGTCGGGGCGCGGCCGCCCGTGGCGTCCTGGATCAGGCGCAGGGTGATCGAGTATCCCCGTCCGGCCGGCGGGTCGGGCAGGGTCAGGGCGGGGTCGGCGGTCAGGGTCAGGGCCTGCCATTCGCCGTCCGACAGGGCGACCGTGTGTGCGGCGTCCACATTTGCGGCCGTCACCGCGAACCGGGCCAGGGTGTAATCGATCAGCGCCAGAGCGGCATTGTCGCCGGGCTGGATCGCGGTCTCGGCCGTCTGGCCCTGCAGCGCGGTGGCGAAGTCCCCGGGATCGGAGAGCGCCGCCGCGCCCAGGCCCAGCGCCGTCAGACCCGCCGCCGCGTCCCCGGTCAGGATCGACCGGCCGGTGGCGGTGCTGTCGGTGATGTCGGTCGAAACGATGGCCCCGCCCGAAACCGGCGCCGCCCACGTCACCCCGCCCAGTCCGTCGGCCGTCAGCACGTCCCCGCCGGTGCCGGCGGTGGACGGCAGGGTCAGCCCGTTGACCGTCGTCCCGGCGATGGTGCCGCCGGTGATGGCCACACTGCCCGCGTCCTGCGCCGCCAGCGAGCCCACCTCGCCGGGTTGCAGGGCGCTCTCGGCCAGCACCCCTTGCGCCGCCGTGGCGAAGTCCCCCGTGTCGGCCGCCGCCGCCGTACCCAGCGTGGGTCGGCCGGTCAGATCCGGGTACGCGCCGGAGGTCGCCACAATGGCCAGGTCCGCCGCCTGCACCGCGCTGTCCGCCAGCGCGCCCTGGGCGGCGGTCGCATAGGCCGTGGACAGGGTGTAGGCCGCGCTGCCCAGGCCCAGCGCGGTCTTCAGGGTGGCCTCGGCCGTGGCATCGGCGTCGATGGCGGCGGCGATCTCCTGCGCGGTCTGATCGGCCGTGGCCCCGGCCTCGATGCCCAGGTGCGCCCGCAACGCCGCCGCATCGATGCCAAGCGCGATGGTGCCGGACGTGGTGACGGGCGAACCGCTGTCCACCTGGAGCCCGTCGGAGCCGCTCACACTCACGCTGGTGACCGTGCCGCCACCGGCCGCGCCCACGTCCGCCATGGTGGCGAACACGTTGCCGGCGTCGGGCGCATTGGCCCCCTGGATGGCCGCGATCTCGGCGGCCGATGGCAGATGGCCGTGGTCGTAGGTGGTCTCGTGCGACGTGACCGCGCCGGCCGCCTCATAGGCCGTGGCGTCGGTGGTCGCGGCTGTGCCCAAACCGAGCGCGGTCCGCCCGGCCGCCGCGTCTCCGGTCAGGACGGACCGGCCCGTGGCGGTGCTGTCGGTGATGTCGGCGGCCTGGACGGTGCCGCCACCAGCGGGCGGCGCTTCCCAGGCCACGCCGCCCAGGCCGTCGGCGGTGAGCACGTCGCCGTCGCTGCCCGGGGTGGACGGCAGCGACAGGCCGTTGACCGTGGTCCCGGCGATGGTGCCGCCGGAGATGGCGACACTGCCCGCATCCTGCGCCGCCAGCGAGCCCACATCGCCCGGCTGCAGCGCGCTGTCCGCGCGGACGCCCTGGGCCGCCGTCGCATACTCGGTCGCGGCCGTGGTGGCCACAGAGCCCAGCCCGAGCAGGCTCCGCCCCGCCGCCGCATCGACCGCCGCTGCCACGGCGCGGCCCCAGGCCGTCATCGTCTGCCCGGCCACGGTCAGGCCTCCGCCCACGCTGACATTGCCCGAGGTGGTCACGCTCGCCACCACAAGGCTGTCGCCCGGCCCGATCTCGCCGCCCCCGCCTCCCGACGCACCGCCGAGGGTGGCGCGCCACGCCGACAGGGCGGCGTCGTCGGCCCAGCGCTCGGCGCGCAGAACGGCCGCGTTCGCCTCCGCCACCACCAGATCGGCCGCGTTCAGCGGATCGTTGACCAACGCGGTGCCGTCCTGGCTCCAGCCGAGCACCGCCCCGCCCTGCGGCGGCGGCAGGATCAACGAGACCGCTTCGGCCGCGCCCGGATCCAGGCGGACGGCGCGCCGCAGGGCATCGTCAAGCTGCTGATCCACGGCGGTCAGGTGGTCCAGCTCGTCGTTCAGGGTCTCCGCCCGCAGCGGACCGCCGGCCTGGAAGTCCGTCACGCGGCGGATGTCCAGGTGCCGGATCAGGACGATCCGCGCGCCCTCCGCCGGCGCGGTCGTGAAGGTGACGGTGCCGCCCTCGGACAGCCCGGCCCCCGACACGGCAAAGCCGGCGGTGACCTGTGCGCCGTCCCGATAGACCTGAAGGTCGTCGGCGGTGAACACGGGAAAGGGATAGGGAAACTGCGTCTGGACACCATTCCCCACGTACTCGACGCGGGGGCGCGTGTCGCCGATCTGGATATGCGCGGTCATGCGAAAGGGCTCCCCGTCGTGGAGGGGTGGGGCCGTCTGGGTGAAGGGACCGGATGGGACCGGATCGGGCCGGCCGGTCTACCGCCCGCCGGACAGGGCCTGACCGACGGCGCGCCCGCCGGACCCGGCGAGGCCGAGGGCCGCGCGTTGGTGACTGACGGTCAGGTCGAGCAGGTCCTGCTGCCGCCGGGCCGCCTGCTGGACCCCGAGCTGATGCAGCCGGGAGTCCAGCGCCACCTGCCGTTGCCACAGATCCAGGTCGGTCTGGTGGCTGCGGGCGGCCGTCTCCGAGGCGGTGACCTCCCATTGGCCGGCGATGTCGGCGTTGGCGGTGTCGTACAGCTCCGCCGTGCGACGGCCGAGGTCGTCGTGGTCCCGCCGGGTCTGATCCGCCGCCGCCTGGTTCAGGCCCATCAGCAGGGCGGCCGCCGAGCCCGCCGCGCCGTCAAGCCCCTGGCTCGCGAACCGGGCCCGGCGGGCGGCGTTGTCGCGGCGCAGGGCCTCGGCGCGTTCCATCTCGGTGCGGGCGAAGCCGGTGTTGAGCGCGCTGATCGCGGCGTCGCTGTCGGCGCGCCGCCGCGCCGCCCAGATGTCGTAATCCTGCCACGCCGCCTGATTGGCGAGCGTGGCGCCGTCCGCCACCTGCCGGGCCTGGGCCTCGGCCTGCTGGCGGGCGGCCTCCGCCTGGGCGCGGTTCGCCTGGGCCTGCGCGGCCTGCTGGCGCTGGGCGGCCTCCTGCTGCTGGTACTGCTGCAAGGCGGTGGTGGCGGCCTGAAGGGCCAGGGGGATGAGAACGGGGGCGAGCTGGGCCATCAGTCGGTGACCTTTACTTCCATGGTGGCGCTGAGAACGGTGCAGGGCAGCGGCGCGTCCTGGACGACCCGCCACAGGGGCACCATCGGGTCGCGCTGCCAGCCCAGGGCGCGCACCGACAGATCGCCGGTGCGCGGGGTCGGCGGCTGGTCGAGGACGGCGCCGCCGCCGAAGGTCTGGAACGGCTGCGCCGAGGGGCCTCGGCCCGTGTCCACCCACAGCGCGGCGGTGTCCCGCAGACGCAGGGTGGCCCGGATCAGCCGGATCATGGTGCCGGGACCACCGCCCCGCCCGCCCGAGACGGCGGGCGGCAGCGGCGCAATCTCATGTGTGAACGGCAGCCCAACGACGACGGCGGTGGCGGCATGGGCCAGCGTGACCGCGCCGCCGGAGACCTGGGCCGCACCGGCGTCGGTGCCGTCCGCCAGCACGCGCACGGTGCGCCCGTCCAGGTGGTCGAGACCGCTCCAGGTGGTCTTCGGCGTCTCCGCCGTCCCGGTCAGGGCCGCGTCCAGCGACAGGTCCGGGTCGAACCGCTCCAGGCTGACCACGCCCGCCCGGTCCACGGCGACGTAGACCTGACCGCCGGCCTCGGCCACGGCATGAATGGTTCCGTCCGTCTCGTGCAGGGTCCAGGCGGTGACCTTCTCCGCCCGGTAGTTGGTCATGGTCGCAAGAGTGCCGTCCGCCAGCACCAGGTGCAGCAGGCGGCGCGTGGGGTCGTAGTCCATGTCCACCGGATCGTGGATCAGGTGCCGGGCGAGCAGGGCCAGGTCCGCGGCCTGATAGGCCTGCTCCAGGTCCGTGAACAGGTACTCGCGCAGGTCTCGGCCCGTGGCGCCCACGAACAGCGTCGCCCCGTCCACGCGCCGGGGCGGCACGCTGTGCGGCCCCAGGGTGCCGATGCGGGTCTGACGGCGCGCCGTCACCGTGGCGGGGGTCAGCGGATCGCCGCTGACCGTCCATTCGGCGCCCGACGTGAACACCTGCAGGTCGTTGGCCGAGAACACGGCGCGGATCGCGTTGAGCTGGTCCGACAGCAGATCGAACGAGATCGCCTCGTCGTCCAGGCCCTCGCCGGTGTCGAAGTTGAACAGGTCGCCGACCTTCGACATCCAGATGTGATGCGGCACCTCCCGCGATCCGCCGATGACCAGCCGGTTGTTGTGGAACGTGACACTGCGGGCGTAGCCGTGCGCCGGGGAGAGCGCCTGTTCGGTCCAGTCGCGCGTCGCGAAGGCGTTCTCGATCGCCTCGTGGATCGTGGCCGAGACCGAGTCGGCGGCCGTGTAGCCGGTGATGGTGACCGGCTTGCCCCGCAGAAGCAGGCGGGTGTCCACGTGCTCCGGCACGAACACGGCCGACGAGGCCGTCAGGGTGACCGCCCCGACGGTCCCGGACGGCGTGAGGCTGATGAGCGGATGGGCGAACCGATACGTGGGCTCGTAGGAGCGGTCGCCATCGCTGGGGTGCTCCCACAGGCCGATCGTCCAACTGGTGTGCGAGGCCCGGGTGATGCGCCGGGGCGCCACGTCCGGATGCACCACCAAAAGGGTGTCGGCCATCTGGGTCCAGGCCAGATCAGCCAGTTGGGCCTCGGTCCAGGGCGCGGCGGTCGAGAAGGCGGCCGCACCGTCCAGATAGACGTCCATCCGCTGATCGGTCAGCACGATCAGATAGCTCTGGTCCGTGTTGAACTCGAACGCGATGAGGCGGGCCCGCCCGGTCAGGGTGTCCAGGTGCCGCAGCCCGTCGCGCCGCGACACGCCGCCGGTGGGTTGCAGGAACACGTTGCGCAGCCGGGCCGCGCCGTTGACATAGGCCCGCAGGTCCGAGCGGCCGTACAGGTCCGGCGACAGCTCCCCGGCCGTGAAGTTGGTCTGGGTGACGGAAACCCGGGTCATCCGCGCACCTCCACCAGCGGGAAGTCGGTGAAGGCCGGCGGGGTGTCCTGCTGGCTGTCGATCCGCCGCGCGGCGCGGAACGCCTCCTCGGCCAGCCCGTGCAGAAGCTGGCCCCGGCTGGTGCTCTCCGTCAGCGGCAGGCAGAAATCCGCGGCCAGGCGGGCCGACAGCGCCTCCACGAAGTGCGGGGGGAAGGCGCTTTCGTCCGGGCGGAAGATGTAGGTCAGGGTGACCGCGCCGGCGTCGGTCCACAGGCGGTCCTCGGCCTGACGGTAGGCGACGCCGTGGCCGCGCCCGTCCGGCCCGCCCGCCGAAAGGGTGCGCAGGTGGTCGGCGGGAAGCTGATAGGCGAAGCTGAAATCGGCCACCGGCGGCCCGGACAGCCGGGCCAGGGTCGCCTGGGCGGTGGCGAAGGTCCACGGGTGGCCGGACAGCAGGGCATCGCGCACCGGCGCATAGAGGGTGCGGGCGACCTCGGCCTCCGCCGTGCCTTCGTCCAGGCTGGCGATGGGGCTGGCGCCCAGCTTGATGAGCGCGCGCGAACACAGCGCGACGGCGGAGAGAGGCATGGTCGGGCATCCTCCGGATGGGGCTCGAAAACGAAAAACCCCCGCCCGGTGAGGGGCGGGGGTTCAGGACGGGGACCGGTGCGCCCTACATCGCGGCCACGCTGACCGCGCCGCCGGTGTTGGCGGAGACGCGGTAGAACGCGGCCGCCGGGGTGCCGTCGGTGTCGGTGTTGCAGACCATTACGTCGCCCACGCGCACATAGGGCCCGGCGGGGTCGAAGTAGTTGGCGGCGGCCATCGCCGTGCCGGTGTCCACGGTGGTGTAGTGCCACAGCGTGAAGCCGTTGGCGTAGCAGAGGACCGACAGGTCCTGGGGAACGAAGGCCATGATCTGGGCTCCTCTCGGAAATGATCGCCAGCCGACCCGCGCGCGGGCCGGACGGCTTCGTCGCCTCGCGGCGTCGGCGCGGTCGCGCCGGATGGGGTCTGTTGGGGCTTGTCGTAGGCCGTAGGGTGCGTTGCGCCTTCGGCGCGAACGCCCCCTAGGAAACCAGCGACCGCGCGCCCTCTAGCTCTCCAGGCAGCGCAGCGAAACCACGCCGGAGCCGTCGATCAGCTTGGCGCCCTGGCTCATCATGTTGTTCACGAAGTGCGCCGCCCGGTCGCCGTGCCAGGTGATGTCGGACTGCACCTCGGCGCCGATGGCATGGCCGATGGCGGTCTTGTGGTACCAGAAGCAGCGGCGCACCCCGCCATCGAGGGTCAGGCCGGAGTGCGGAAACCACAGCGTCCCCAGCCACGTCTTGGCCTGGGTGCCGCGCCACGGCAGGTCCTCGGCGCCCACGTAGTCGGCGTTGGAGAACTCGTCGATCTGCATCAGCTCGGACCACTGCTTCCAGCCGACCACGGCGTAGCGGTCGCCGTCGTCGGGCACGTCGGCCGCGCCCAGCATCTCGAACGCCTCCATGATCTTGGTCAGGGTCAGCGCCGTGGTGCCGTCGAGCGCGTGGTTCGTGGAGGTGTCGAGCTGGGTGATGATGAGCCCGTCGGTCTTGCGGCCGAGGGCATAGGCGCCGGCGTTCACCAGAACCTGGCGCTCGTCGATGTTGGTCTTCAGCTCGTCCAGGCGGTCCACCCAGTCACCGGCGTAGAAGTCCTGCAGGTCGCATTCGACCGGGGTGTGGTCCAGGTTCATGACCGGCACCATGCCGTGGCGCGCCTTGGTCGAGGCCGTGCCCTTGCCCACCTTCTGGAAGACGGTCGTGGCCCCCTGGATGTTGTCCTTGACGCGCACGGTATTGCGCAGCTTGGAGCCCATCTGCTGATAGGCCAGATGCACATCGGCCTGGAAATGCTTGATGAACGACTGGTCGATGGTGATCGACATCGGCGGAAGTCCTTATGCTGAGGGAGAAATCGGACCGTCATTCTGAGGGAGCGACGCGACCGAAGAATCTCGGGCTCCGGTCACGCGCCCTCACGAGATCCTTCGCCGCCTCCGGCGGTTCAGGATGACGGGAAAAGGGAGAGTCCCGCGCCCTACCCGCCGGTCGGGTACAGGCGGCGGAAGCCCTCGGCGACGCGCCGGACCACGGCGGGGTCGCGGTGCTTCCAGTAGCGCGGGTCGCGCATCAGGGCCTTCACGTCCTCCTCGCCGGGCGCGCCGCCGCCGGCCCCGCCGGCCTCGGCCCCCGGCACCAGACCCGGCTCGCCCTCGGCCATCATGCGGAACAGCGCCAGCACCCCTTCGCGGGTCGAGGCGAGGGCGCGATAGATGTCGTCCGGCAGGTGGGCCTTGCCCCAGGCGGAAAGCTGGCGGCTGATCTCGGCCCAGCGCTCCTCGCCGCCGAAATGGCGCACCAGTTCGGCCAGATCGCTTTCGGCGCGTTGGCTGGCGTCCATGGCCTCGATCACCGGCATGACCCGCTCGACCGCGAGGTCATAGACAAGCTGCGCCTGCGCGGGGGTGAAGGCGGCCTCGTGCAGGCGCTGGTTGACCTCGGGATCGACGGCGAGGCGCGGATGGTTGACCGTGATGCGGTAGGCGTCGGGACTGTCCGGCACGCCGATGGCGCGGCGGAAGCGCACCCGGGTCTCGTCGTCGGCATCGCGGTCCGGCAGCGGGACCATGCCGGAGACCCGGCGGGACAGGTCCTCGTAGGCGGCGATCAGCCCCGCCACGTCCAGCGCCCCGGTGGCGGGATCGACGAAGCGGGCCACCGGACTGGCGGCGCCGGGGTCGGTCGCGGGCGCGCGCGCGGGCATCGGCGCGGACAGGCCAACGGGTGCCGGCCCGGCGACGCCGGGCGGAAAAGCAAAGGTCATGATGATGTCTCCTTGTTGGGAAGATCGCCTGTCGGTCCTGACGGACCGTCAGGCTCCGCCGCTGCGCGGCGCCGGCCCGGTCGGGCCGGGGAGATGCAGCCTAAGGACCCGGCGTGCCTCCGCCTTCGGCGATCAGGCGGGTCAGGTGGGCCACCAGCGCCCGTTGTCCCTCCAGGTGGCGCAGGGCCGCATCCGAGGACTCCGGCCCCAGGTGACGCCCCAGGGTCAGGGCGTGCAGATGCGCAAGCAGGCGTCGGCCGTCGTCATGCGCGAACAGCCGGGCACAGGCGCGGGCCAGCACGGCCCGGTCCTCGCGGGACGGGTCCGCCTCCGCCTCCCCACCCCCGGCGAACGGCCAGCGGTCGGCATCAGGGGTCATGGCGCGTCCCTCCCCCGCCGGCAGGCGGCCCGCTCAGCACCCCGCCCAGCGCGCGGGCGAGAGACGCCCAGTCGGGGGCCCCGGACCCCGGGGCCGGGACGGAGGGCGCGGGCGGCCGCCCGGGCATCGGCGCGGCAGGCCCCGGCGGCCCCGCCGCCCCCTCGGGCCGGACGGCCGCCTCGGGCACGCCGAGAGTCCGGGCCAGCCAGCGCGCAGCACCCTCGTCGTCGATCACCCGCGCCCCGCCCTCGCCCAGCCCCCGGACGGCGTTGATCCAGGTCAGCGTCGTCTGGGCATCGCTCATGCGCTGCTGCTGGGCCAGCGGCGACGCATGGGTCAGATCCACCAGCCGCCCATCCAGGCGGATCGGCGGCACCTCGCCCCGCCGGCGCAGGATCGCCAGCCCGCGCCGGACCAGCGGCGCCAGCAGCTCCGACTGCAACCGACCGTAAGAGGCGCCCAGCACCCGCGCCATGTCGGCGGCGCGGTGGACCACCTCGGTCGCGGTCATGGCCGGGCTGTCCGGCTGTCCCAGCTTGTCCGCCAGCAGGGCCGCGCGAATGCGCTGGCGCAGGCCGTCCAGCACCAGTTGCGACACATCGAAGTCCCCGGCCGCGCGCAGCGGCGTCAGACCCGCCGAGCCCACCGCCTTCGGGATGATGGTGCCGGGCACCAGCCGCACGGTGGCCGGGTTCAGCACACCGTCGTCGTCCGCCTGCCAGATGCCGGTGACGGCGATGGAGGCGTTCTTGAGCACCAGTTCCACCACCTTGTTGGCGGTCTTGATGTCCGGCAGCGCCTTCATGACCGGCGAGCGGCCATAGGCCTCGCCGGGCGCCTTCAGCCAGCGGAAACAGATGAACGGCGAGACGGCGAAATGCCCGGTCGCCAGCACCAGCGGATCGCCGCCGACCGGCGCGGTGCCCTCCCCCAAGGCGGTGGCGGCCTCGCCCGTGCCGGCGAGAAGGGCGGTGTAGCCGTACCCCCGCGCGTCTGGGACGACGCATTCCAGAACCGCCACCTCAAGGTCCGGCTCGCGCGCGGCCCGGGTCTCCAGGTCCGGCGGCAGGATGGCCGCCGGCCAGCGCGCCCGCACCGCCGAGACCGGCAGCCGGATGGTGCGGAACACCGTGTCCAGCCGCCCGGTCGGCCCTTCGTCCAGGGCCACGTCGCCCATGGGTACGGCGGCGAACCGGAACGCGCCCGGCTCACCGGGCGGGGCCTCCTCGAACGCCAGACAGGCCGTGCCCAGGGTCACGAGATCCAGATAGCACTGGTGAATCTCGACCGCGAAGTTTGAGGCCGCGAAGTGGGCCCGCAGCACCTCCGACGCCCGGTCCAGGGTCGGGGCCATGCGGTCGCGCTCCTCGGGGCTCAGGTCCGGGCCGGCCGACAGGTCGAACCAGCGCGACCAGGGCGGCGTGAGCTGGGCCAGCATGCTGGCGGCGAGCTGGTCCACGGCATCCGGCGCGGTGCCGTCGAACAGGCGGTCACCCCGGGCCCCGCCCGGGGTCGCGCCGCCGAGTGCGGACTCCCGGCTGGGCAAGGCGAAGTCGTAGCAGTCGCGCCACGCGCCCTCCCAGCGCTGGCGGCGCGCCCGCGCCCGGCGATAGCGCCGCAGCAGCACCGCGACGCCCGCGCCGTCCGCCTCCGGCCCCGCGCCGGGGTCGGGATGGGTCGGATCGGTCATGCCGTCAGTCTCCCAGCAGGGTCTTGGTGCCGGTCGTGCCGGCGAAGCGGGCCGGGGCCAGCACCCCCCGATACGAGGTGTTCACGGTGGACCGCCAGCCGCGCGCGCTGCGCTCCCGGCGGGCGCGGGCCTCTTCCTTGGCGGCGGCGGCCGCATCGGCCTCCGGGTCCGGTTCGGGCGCGGGCGGCGGCGGCTCCGGGGCCGGGGGCGGTTCGGGCGTCGGCGGCGGCGGCGGTGGCGGCGGCGGCGGAGGGGGCGCGGGCGACGGAACGGACGGCGGCGAGAACAGGCCTCCCATGGCAGTGCTCCTTGAACTGCTGGATTGATCGGCCCCAAAACGGACGTGTCCGTTTTGGGGCCTCCGCCGCTGCGCGGCGCCGGCCCGGTCGGGCCGGGATCGGCCGGGCCCGTGTGCCCATGAAAAAACCCCGCCGACCGTTGGGCCGGCGGGGTCTGGACACACGTGTCCCCGTTCGATGTTTGTTCCGATGCCAGTCACGGCGTGCGCCGCCAAGGACTTTTTTCATCCGGATCGGCGGGACTCCGGAAGCGTCCGAGCCAGGCTTTTCGTTGAGCAGGATGAGGAACTCATCCCGGAAACGCAGGGCTGCGCAGGATCCAAAGACCACAGCACCGTCATCCTGAGGGCGCGAAGCAACCGAAGGATCTCGCGCAGAGGCGCACGGTCCGGGCCGTGTTCCTTCTCCTCCCGAGATCCCTCACCGCCTCCGGCGGCTCGGGATGACGCGCAAAAAAAGGCGGGAGAGTTGCCCCTCCCGCCCTTTCGGCAGTCGATCCTGAAGGTCGGCGAACCGGGACTACATCCCCAGCGCGGTCTTCAGGCGGTCCCCCAGATCGACGCGCTCCCACGAGAAGCCGCCGTCGGCCTCCGGGGTGCGGCCGAAGTGGCCATAGGCGGCCGTGCGCGCGTAGATCGGACGGCTCAGGCCCAGATGCTCGCGGATGCCGCGCGGCGACAGGTCCATGACCTCGCGCAGGGCCAGGCCCAGCTTGTTCTCGTCCACCTGCCCGGTGCCGTGGGTGTCCACGTAGACCGACAGCGGCTTGGACACGCCGATGGCGTAGGAGAGCTGGATGGTGCACTTGGTGGCCAGACCGGCGCCGACCACGTTCTTCGCCAGATAGCGCGCGGCATAAGCCGCCGAGCGGTCCACCTTGGTCGGATCCTTGCCCGAGAACGCGCCGCCGCCGTGCGGGGCCGCACCGCCGTAGGTGTCCACGATGATCTTGCGCCCGGTCAGGCCGCAGTCGCCGTCCGGGCCCCCGATCACGAAGCGCCCGGTCGGGTTCACGTAGAATTCGTCCTCGGGGCACATCCAGCCCTCGGGCAGAACCCCCGTCACATGCTGGCGGACCAGTTCACGGACCTCCTCGGAGGTCGCGGCGTCGGTGTGCTGGGTGGAGACCACCACGCTGGTGGCGCCGACCGGCTTGCCGTTCACGTACTTCAGCGTCACCTGGCTCTTGGAGTCCGGACCCAGAATGCCGGTGGTGCCGGACTTGCGGGCCGCCGCGAGCGAACGCAGAATCCGGTGCGAGAACGCGATGGGAGCGGGCATCAGCTCGTCGGTCTCGTCGCAGGCGTAGCCGAACATGATGCCCTGGTCGCCCGCCCCCTCGTCCTTGTTGCCGGCGGCGTCCACACCCTGGGCGATGTCCACGGACTGGCTGTGCAGGTGGATCTTGACGTCGGCCGTCTGCCAGTGGAAGCCGTCCTGCTCGTAGCCGATGTCCCGCACGGCCTCCCGCGCCACCTTCTCCAGCAGGTCCCGGTTCTCGGCCACTTCGGCCGGCCCGCGCACCTCGCCGGCGAGGACGATCAGGTTGGTCGTGGTCAGCGTCTCACAGGCCACGCGGGCCAGGGGATCGGCGGCGAGAAACGCATCAACGACGGCGTCGGAGATGCGGTCGCACACCTTGTCGGGGTGACCTTCGGACACGGACTCGGAGGTGAACAGGTAATCTTTCAATGACACGGCCGGGCTCCTTCTCGGCGAGCGGCGGGGTTTGGCAGAATGACGGGGCGCGGCGAGACCGGCGCGCCCGACCCTGCGCGGCATCCGACGACGGCGTCCGCGTCGGCATGGACGACCCCGGAACCCCGTCCTGGTCCCGCGGCCCGCCCCCCGGGTCCGCCATCAAGCGGCGGTTCTTGGCACGAAATGGCCCTGGCTGGCAAGGTGTTACGGTACGGGTGGAGGACAACGGGGTCAGGGTAACGGGACCGTTCCTGCAGGTCTTTGCAACAGATTGGAGACCCATGCCCGAGATCCTTCAGCCGCTTCGCGGCTTCAGGATGACATCCATTAATTTTATTTTGTCATCCCGAGCGAGCAAAGCGAGACGCGGGATCTCGAGCGGCACGCTCTGACGGCGCGGAAGGCGCCGTCGTGTAAACATGACCGCGTTGCCGCGGCACGGGTCGGCGCCCCGGCGCGCGCCGCTCAGCGGTCGCGGCCCATGGCGTGCCGCAGGGCGTCGGCCAGAGAGAGGCGACGGTCGGCCGGGGCGTCCGGTTTGCCCGCCGGTGGCGTGCCCCCATCCGCATTCGGCGGCGGGTCGTCCTTGGCCTCCGGCGCGCCTTTGGCCGGCTCCGGCTTTGCCGGTTTCTCCGGCTTCGGCGGGCGGGTGTCCTGGGCGACCTTGCTCATGAAATCGGAGTCCCGCCCGTCGGCGAGCAGGTCGGCGCGGGCCGCGATGGCATCCAGCAGCGGATCCAGCCAGTCGCGGTCGGCCTTGGCGAAGTTGGAGAGCACCCAGCCGTGCACCCGGGCCTTGTCGCCGGGATGGCCGATGCCCAGGCGCACCCGGCGGTAGGCGTTGCCCAGGTGGCTGTCGAGCGAGCGCAACCCGTTGTGACCGGCCGCGCCGCCGCCGGTCTTCACCTTCACCTTGCCGGGCGCCAGGTCCAGTTCGTCGTGGAACACGACCACGTTGGTCGGCTCCAGCTTGTGGAAGCGCGCCGCCTGCCCGGCCGCCTGGCCGGACAGGTTCATGAAGGTCTGGGGCTTAAGGATCAGGGCCTTCTCGCCGCCCAGACGCCCGTCGGACAGCAGGCCCTGGAACTTGGAGCGGAACGGGCTGAAGCCGTGGCGCGCCGCGATGGCGTCCACGGCCATGAAGCCGATGTTGTGGCGGTGGCCCGCGTACTCGGCGCCCGGATTGCCCAGGCCGACAAGCAGCAGCATGGCGCGGCTCTCCCGGCGGCGGTGGGGTGCGGAAGATCGGGCCCCGGCGACGGTGCGGGGTGCGCCCCGCCGCCGGGCCGGAGGATCACTCCTCCTCGGTTTCGCTCTCGGCCGCCTCGGACCGCATGCCGGACGGCGCGGTCACGGTCGCGATGGTGAAGTCGCGGTCCGTGATGGTGGGCGAGACGCCCGCGGGCAGCCGGATGGCGCTGAAGTGGATCGAATCGCCCACATCGAAGCCGGACAGATCGATTTCCAGGACGTTCGGCATGGCGTCCGGGGTGCCGACCAGCTCGATATCATGGCGCACGACGTTCAGCACGCCGCCCTTCTTCAGGCCCGGGCAGCGCTCGTCGTTCAGGAAGCGCACGGGCACTTCGGCGGTCACGCGCGAGGTGGCGCTGATGCGCAGGAAATCCACGTGCACGATGGCGTCGGACACCGGGTGGAACTGGACATCCTGGGCCATGACGCGATGGGTCTCGCCGTCCATCTCCAGGTTGTACTGACGGGCGTAGAAGCCGCCCTTGTACAGTTCGGCCCACAGCGGGCGCGGATCCATCTTGACCAGGACCGGCTCTTTCTTGTCGCCATAAATGACGCCGGGCACCAGACCCTCGCGGCGAACCGCGCGGGCAGCGCCCTTACCGGCCCGCTCGCGCCCCTGCACCGGCAGCGTGCTGATATCGGACATTGTTCATCACTCCAGATCGGCGCCCCTTGGGCGCCCCGATTGATACACGGACGGCCGCCGGCCTCCAGGGGTGCCAACGACCAACGCGCGCCAGCCCGGCCGGGCGGCGCGCGAGGGAGCCTTATAGGCGGGGCGGCCGCGTCTGGCAAGGGCATCGCCGGACGTAGCAGGGCGACAGGCTCAGGTTAACGGGATCGCTCTTCCAGGTCCTTGCAGCGGGTTGGAGACCTGCGCTCAAGGTCCTTCAGCCGCTTCGCGGCTTCAGGATGACACCCTATAATTTTTATGTGTCATCCCGAGTGAGCGAAGCGAGACGAGGGATCTCGAGAGGCCCGCTCCGACAGCGCGGACCATGCCGTCATGTCAACATGAACCCGTTGCCCTGCCGGACGTAGCCCCCGGGATCAGGCGCGGTGGGGCCGCCGCTGCGTGCGCATGCGGGGCATGGGCGCCTTGCGGGCCAGACGCTGCGCCTTCTCACTCGCCGAGCGGGCCGCGCGCAGCGGGTTGGGCAGCTTGGACAGGCCCTTTTTCACCCGGCCCCGCGCCTTGTGCAGGCGCACGATGTCGTTCAGTCGGCGCCCCAGGAAGGACCAGGTCTCCTCGGACTCCTCCGAAGAGTCGTCCAGCCAATAGAGCAGGGTCGCCGAATAGACCCCGGACAGTTGCAGGCGCTTGGTGTAGAAGTTGAAGTCCGTGGAGGTATCGCCCACGGCCCACCAGATGGTGTCCACCGTCCGGTAGGTGCAGCGCAGCGACGTGCGCGCGTTGCCCGGCAGCGACATCAGCGCGACGGCGCGGCGCACGGCCTCGCGGTCCATGTCCCACATCTGCAGGCGCAGCTTGATGGCCAGCCCGACGCGCTCGTGCAGCCGCAGGCCGGTGGTATCGGCCTCGTGCAGCGCCTGTTCCATGCGCCGGTCGGCCAGATCGCACCAGTGCGCCACCGCCTCGATGGATCCGCCCAGGAAGGCTCGATCGCCCTGGGACGCCTCGAAGCCCGCATCCACGGCGGCGGCCCGCAGGGTCTTGGGGCTCCAGCCGTCGAAGGCCACATGGATCAGGGCGTGTTCCACGATGGCATCGCGGATCGCCGTCATGGTGTCGAAGCCCCCCGCCGCCGCGTCCGGCGTTTCGGGATGGTCTTCGGGATGAGGCTCGGCATGGTCAGTCATAGTGGGTCCTCGCATCGCGGCAGGAAACTGGTGAGGCTACGAATCCCCGGCGGAGGCGGATGAGTCAACCGGCCCGCGCGGCGGCGTCGCCGGTGGATGCCGGACGGGCGCGCATCGCCTCGACGAACCCGAAGGCGGACAGGTCCCGCATCCGCATCGGATACAGAACGCCGTCCAGGTGATCGCACTCGTGCTGGAGCACGCGGGCATGGAAGCCGCGCGCCTCGCCGTCCACCGCGCGGCCCGCGGCGTCCAGCCCCCGGAAGCGCACGGCGGCGTGACGCGGCACGCGCCCGGTCAGGCCCGGCAGGGAGAGGCAGGCCTCCCAATCCTCCACCAGGGCCGCGCCGTCCGGGTCCAGCGGCTCCAGCACCGGGTTGATGAGCGCGCGCAACGGCAGACCCTCGCCGTCATTGCGGGCCGCCGGGACCTCGTAGATCACCACCCGCCAGGGCTCGTGAACCTGAGGCGCGGCGAGGCCGACACCGCCGATGTCGCGCAGGGTCTCCACCATGTCGGCCAGCAGCCGACGCACCGCCGGCGCGGTGGGGTCGGCGACGGGCGCGGCCGGCGCGGCCAGGACGGGGTGCCCCATGCGGGCGATCTTCAGGATGGACATAATGGGGGATATGGGGCGACGGCCCCGGCCGGTAAAGGCCGCCCGCGCGTCACGATGCCGGCACCGGAAGACCACGCAGGCAGTCGTCCCAGTACGGCGGATCGCCGAAGCGGGCCGCGATGAAGTCGATGAAGGCCCGCACCCGCCGCGACAGGTGCCGGGTCGGCGGATAGACCACCCAGGCGTCGAGGTGCTGGGGCACCGCCTCGGGCAGCACGACCTCCAACGCCCCCGACAGAATGGCATCGTTGACGATGAACGTGGGCAGCACCGCCACGCCCAGCCCGGCCGCCGCCATATCCGCCAGCATGTCGCCGTTGTTCACCCGGAACCGCGTCTCGGGCCGCCCCAGGCCGCCCCCGTCCGCCCGCACGAACCCCCAGGTCTCGGTGTCCTGGACGTTTGCGTAGCTCATCAGACGGTACCCGGCCAGGTTGGCCGGCCGCGCCGGGCGCCCCTGCGCATCCCAGTAGGCCGGACTGGCCACCACCACCCGCCGGACCGAGGCCAGCCGGCGCGCGATCAGGCTGGAATCCGACAGGCGCCCGATCCGCACCGCCAGATCGAAACCCTCTTCCACCAGATGGACCGGGCGGTCGTTCAGGTCCAGGTCCACGGCAATGTCCGGATGCGCCGCCATGAACGCGGACAGGGCGGGACTGAGGTGGCGCAGTCCGAACGTCAACGGGGCCGCGATGCGCAGCGTCCCCGCCAGGGTCGCCTCGGCCGCCGAGACCGCCTGCTCCGCCTCCTCCAGATCGGCCAGCAGCCGCACGCAGCGCTCGTGGAAGGCCCGGCCGGTCTCCGTCAGGGACAGGCGGCGGGTGGTCCGCACGACAAGCTGGACACCCAGCCGCGCTTCCAGGTCGCTCAACCGGCGGCTGACGGCGGACTTGGCGATGTTCAGGCGCGCGGCCGCCCCGGTGATGCCCCCGGCCTCGACGACGCGGACGAACGTCGCCATCTCTTCGAAGCGGCTCATGCCCCCTCCTTTGTTGCGCCAGGGCGAACAGTCTGTTTCCAGGCTGATGGTTTTTCCTCAGGACGGCAACGGCCATATTGAGGGCAGACGCGGCGCCGCCGCACCCCCTACCGTCAAGGAGAGCCGCCATGACCCGCGCCACGCCCCTGTCCGTTCTGCGCATCGACGCCAGCGCCCGCACCACCGGCTCCGTCACCCGGGACCTGACCGATCATGTGATGCAGGCGCTCGGCGAGACGGGTCCCCTGGACATCACGGTTCGCGATCTGGCCGCGACCCCGCCGCCGCTGCTCGACGAGGCCTGGATCCATGCCAACTTCACCGACCCGGCCGAGCGCTCGGCGGAGGCGCGGGCCGCGCTGGCTGTGTCCGATACGCTGGTGGCGGAACTGAAGGCCGCCGACGTGATCGTGATCGGTCTGCCGGTCTACAACTTCGCGCCCCCGGCCGTGCTGAAGGCCTGGGTGGACATGGTGGCCCGCGCCCGCGAGACCTTCCGCTACACGGCGGAGGGGCCGGAGGGTCTGCTCACGGGCAAGCGCGCCATTCTGGCCATGGCCAGCGGCGGCACCGAGACCGGCTCGGCCATCGACTTCGCCAGTCCCTATCTGCGGCACATCCTGGGCTTCATGGGCATCACCGACGTCTCGGTGGTCGCCGCCGATCGCCACATGACGGCGCAGGACGACCGCATCGCCGCCGCCCGCGCCACCGTGGGCGACGCGCTGGCCTCGCTGCGCCTGGACGACGCCGCCTGATCGCCCCACCCCCGGAGGACAGATCGATGACCCTGGATCCCCTCGCCCGCGCCCCGACCGCGCCCCCCGCAGAGCGCCGCCTCGCGCGGGTGGTCCCCGGCGTCGCCGCCTCGGACGGCGCCGGCGTCAAGCTGACCCGCATGATCGGGACCCGCGCGCTCGACATGCTGGACCCGTTCCTGATGCTGGACGTGCTGCATTCGGACAACCCGCACGACTACATCGCCGGCTTCCCGCCGCACCCGCACCGGGGCTTCGAGACCGTCACCTACCTGATGGCCGGCCGGGTGGAGCACCGCGACACCCTGGGCAACGCCGGCGTGATCGAGACCGGCGGCGTGCAGTGGATGACCGCCGGCCGGGGCATCGTGCATTCCGAAATGCCGGTGCAGGAAAACGGGCTGCTGTGGGGCATCCAGCTCTGGGTGAACCTGCCGGCCCATCTGAAGATGCAGGACCCGGGCTATCGGGAGTTTCCGGCCGCCAGCATCCCGGAGGAGACCCGGGCCGACGGCACCCGCCTGCGGGTGGTGGCGGGGACCACATCCGAGGGGACGGCCGGCCCCGTGCAGGGCGTGGTGACCGACCCGCTGTTCCTGGATGTGACGGTGCCGGCGGGCGGCGTGCTGCGCGAGCCGATCCCGGATGGTCATGCGGCCTTCGTGCTGATGCTGGAGGGGACCGCCACCATCGGCGGCGATTCTCTGGCGGCAGGCCGGCTGGGTGTGCTGGGGCCGAACGGCACGGACCTGGCACTGCACGCCGGCCCGGACGGCGCACGGGCGCTGGTGGTGCACGCCCGCCGCCTGGACGAGCCCGTGGCGCGGGGCGGTCCCTTCGTCATGACCACGGAGGCGGAGATCCACCAGGCCATCCGGGACTATCAGGCCGGACGGTTCTGAGCCGAAGACAGCCCCGCCGCGGATGACAGCGCCCTGTCCGCGGCGGGGTTTACAGCACCTTCAGCAGCAGGAACCCGCCCAGCAGCAGGGCGAAGGCCAGCGTGGCCAGCAGGCCCAGCCGGCGTTCGATGAAGCCGCGCATGGGCGTGCCCCACTTCCACAGCAGCGCCGCCACGACGAAGAAGCGCAGCCCGCGCGACAGCACCGAGGCGATGCCGAACACGCCCAGATCCAGTTGCGTGACCCCGCTGGCGATGGTGATGACCTTGTAGGGGAAGGGCGTGACGCCGGCGCCGGCCACGATCCAGGCCCCCCATTCGTTGTACATGCCCTGGAAGTCGTTGAAGCGGTCCAGGTAGCCGTAAAACGCCAGAACGGGTTCGCCGATGCCTTCATAGAGGAAGGACCCGACCGCGTAGCCGGCGAATCCACCCAGCACGCTCGACACCGTGCACACCCCGGCGATCAGCCAGGCCCGATCAGGCCGCGCCAGCACCATCGGGATCAGCAGCAGGTCCGGCGGAATCGGGAATATGGAGCTTTCCAGGAAGGAGATCAGCGCCAACGCCCACAAGGCGTGCCGGGTCTCCGCCAACTCCATCGACCAGTCATACAGTTTGCGCAACACCGCTGGTGTCCTCCCCCGCCCGCGCCCACCCGCGGGCGCATCCCATCGTGTCGGGGTTCTAGCAGGCGGTCCGGGCACCGGCAACGCCGCCCGCCTCGGGCCGCTGCGGGCCGCCCCCGCATCACCTCGGGATTGCCCCGCGATCGCCACAGGCCGCGTGCATACAGGGAACGGGTCCGGTTCGGGACCGCGATCCCGCACCCGCGAGATCACCTTGAACGGGGAGCACCGGAGTCTTATACTCTGATTTGGACGGATGCCGACTCGCGGGTCCGACCGTTTCTGATGCCACGGCGGCCGACCGGAGCCGTGGCCTCGTCATCGCTTCGTGGGAGGATGACCGATGCTGATGAAGTCCCGTGTCGCGGACCCTGGAGTCCGCCCGGGTGCCGAGCGAAAGACCGCCGCACCCCCTGTCCCCCGGCATCGTTGCCGCACCATCGCTGACGTGCGCCGCGCTCCACGGACCCCGTGGGCGTGCATCCCGTTCCGGTAACGGGCCACAGCCGGTGCGATGCAGGACCGCCCGCAACCACCCGCACTGGGGCCGGTCCGGACACTCTGCCAGACAGCCCATGGCATCCCCGTCCCCCGCCACGCCGCCGCCCCAGCGGGCCGCGCGCCGAGTCGGGCGACACGATGCCCAGATGCCAGGAGGACCCCCAATGTCCAACGCCCTTGCCACCATGCCGTCCCTGCCCGCCGTCTCCGAAGACGGTGGCCTGGACCGCTACCTGCGCACGATCCGCCAGTTTCCGATCCTGTCCCCGGAAGAGGAATACATGCTGGCCCGCCGGTTCCACGACCATGACGACGTGGAGGCCGCCCACGCCCTGGTGACCAGCCACCTGCGCCTTGTGGCCAAGATCGCCCTGGGCTACCGCCATTACGGCCTGCCGGTCGCCGACCTCGTGTCGGAAGGCACGCTGGGCATGATGCAGGCGGTCAAGAAGTTCGATCCGGAGAGGGGCTTCCGGCTGGCCACCTACGCCATGTGGTGGATCAAGGCCTCGATCCACGAATACATCCTGAATAGCTGGTCGCTGGTCAAGATCGGCACCCTCTCGGCCCACAAAAAGGTGTTCTACAACCTCCGCAAGATCAAGGCGCGGCTGGGCCTGCTGGACAACAAGGATCTGTCGCCCGAAGAAACCACCCTGATCGCCGGTGAACTGGGCGTGTCCGAAAAGGACCTCACCAACATGAGCCGGCGCATGGCGGCGCGGGACGGCTCGCTGAACCGCGTCGTGGGCGAAGACGGCGACATCGAGATGATGGACCTGCTGGAGGATGAGCGCCCCAACCAGGAAGCCATCATCATGGAGCAGTCCGAGTCCGGCTACCGCATGGCCCTGCTGGACGGTGCGATGGACGGTCTGAACGACCGCGAGCGCGACGTGTTCCGCCGCCGCCGTCTGGCCGCCGAGCCGGAGACTCTGGAAGACCTGGGCCGCGAGTACGGCGTCTCGCGCGAGCGGGTGCGCCAGATCGAGAACCGCGCCTTCGAGAAGGTGCGCAAGGCCGTGCTGCGCAACGCCGCCGACAACAACCGCCGCGCCATGGACGCCCGCGACCAGCACGCCGCCGTCGGCGCCCTGGCGTGACACGAACGGCGGGTGAGTCGAACTCACCCGCCGAACAGCCCCAGTCTCAAGCCGACAAGTCCTCGCCGGCGATGGCGCGGTCCAGCAGCGCCAGGGTCTCCGCGCGGCCGAACAGGGCGATGAACGAGCCCATGCGCGGCCCCTGATCCTGACCCAGCAGGATCTGATAGAGCGCCTTGAACCACGCCTTCAGGTCCCCGAACGTTTCGCCGTGGGCCTTGCCGACCTCATAGACGATGGCCTGCAGCGCCTCCGGCTCCGCATCCGGCGGCGCCTCCGCCAACGCGGCGCGCAGGGCTTCCAGCGCCCGCGCCTCGGCCGCGGTCGCCGGCCGGTACTGCTTGGCCGGCAGCACGAAATCCCGATAGTACGCGATGGCGTGGCGAACCAGCCCGTCCAGGATCGGCGCCGTCTCCGGTGTCGCCCCGGGCGCATAGCGGCCGATGTAGTGCCACAGCACCGCCGGGTCCTCGGAGTGGCACACGCTCGCCAGGTTCAGCAGGATGCCGAAGGACAGGTGGGCCACCTCCTGCGGGGGCTGGCCGTCGTGGATGTGCCAGACCGGGTTGTTGAGGCGATCCTTGCCCTGCTGCTCCGGAAACTTGCCCAGGAACGTCAGGTAGTCATCCACGTTGCGCGGAATGACGTCGAAGTGCAGCTTCTTGGCCGCCCGGGGCTTCTGGAACATGAACAGGGCTAGGCTTTCCGCGTTGGCGTACTTCAACCAGTCCTCGACAGCGAGGCCATTGCCCTTGGACTTGGAGATCTTCTGCCCCTTGTCGTCCAGGAACAGTTCGTACGTCAGGTTGACCGGCGGCGTGCCGCCCAGCACCGTGCAGATCCGGCTGGACAGCCGCACGCTGTCGATCAGGTCCTTGCCCGACATCTCGTAGTCCACACCGAGGGCGTACCAGCGCGTGCCCCAGTCGGCCTTCCATTGCAGCTTGCAGCGGCCGCCGGTGACCGGCGTTTCCACCTTGGTGCCGTCCGCGTCTTCGTAAACCAGGGTGCCGGCGTCCGGATCGGTTTCCAGGACCGGCACCTGCAGCACCTGCCCCGTCTTCCGGCAGACCGGCAGGAAGGGGGAATAGGTCGCGCGGCGCTCGTCACCCAGCGTGGGCAGAACCACATTCCGGACGGCGTCGTAGTGCCGCAGCACGGCCAGCAGGGCCGTGTCGAACCGGCCCGAGGTGTAGCACTCGGTCGCCGACTGGAACTCATACTCGAAGCCGAACGAGTCCAGGAACGACCGCAGGCGGGCGTTGTTGTGGTGCCCGAAGCTCTCGTGCGTGCCGAAAGGATCGGGGATGCGGGTCAGCGGCTTGCCCAGGTGCTCGGCCACCATCTCCCGGTTCGGGATGTTGTCCGGCACCTTGCGCAGGCCGTCCATGTCGTCGGAGAACGCGAACAGCCGTGTGGGGATGTGCGGCGCCAGCAGTTGAAACGCGCGGCGCACCATGGTGGTGCGGACCACCTCGCCGAAGGTGCCGATGTGCGGCAAGCCGGACGGCCCGTAGCCGGTTTCGAACAGCACGTATCCCTTGTCCGGCACGGCCCCTTTCAGGCGGTCATCCAGCAGCGCGCGGGCTTCCTGGAACGGCCAGGCCGTGCTGTCCCGGGCGGCGGCGCGCAGGGCTTCGGCAGCGGCATCGTCGCCGGCATCGGCGCCGGGACCCGGGTGCGGGAGGGATACGGACGGTGCGGTCATCGGTCGGTCTTCCGGATCGGGCGAGGAGCAAACGGAGGCGCGGCGCGGCCCGGCGCGCGGGGCCCCTTCCACAGACAGGCACGCCGCGCCGTGGGAAGACGGCGCGGCGATGCGAGGGACACGGCTCTGACGGACGGCGCGGGGCGCCGCCGGATCAGGCCGCGGACAGCAGTTTCTCGACCTTCTGGGTCGCGGCGTCGGCGTCGATGGACTCGATCGCCGCCAGCTCCCCGACCAGACGCTCCAGCGCCTGTTCGTAGATCTGACGCTCGGAGTACGACTGCTCCGGCTGGGTCGCGCCCCGGAACAGGTCGCGCACCACTTCGGCGATGGACACCGGGTCGCCGGAGTTGATCTTCTGTTCGTATTCCTGCGCGCGCCGGCTCCACATGGTCCGCTTGACGCGCGCCCGACCCTTCAGGGTGCTCAGCGCGGTCTGCATTTCCTGCTTGCTCGACAGCTTGCGCAGGCCCGACTTGGTCGCCTTGGCCACCGGAACCCGCAGGGTCATGCGGTCCCGCTCGAACGAAATCACATAAAGGTCCAGTTCCATGCCGCCGATCGTCTGGGTTTCGGTGGCCTCGATCAGTCCGACCCCGTGCGTCGGATACACAACATGATCGCCAACGGAGAATGCCGCCTTTTTCGTCATGGTCTCACTGTCTCGCTTTTTGAAAATCATACCCTGTGAGGGACCCCGGCCCGCGGAAAACCGCCCCCCCGGCAGCCCTGGCGCACAACACGCCGTCCCGACCCCGCGTGGGCGACGGCCCGTTGTCTGGCGCGATCCGTTGCGCCGCCCGGCCACGGTCGCGACCGAACTCCCCGTTCCACTCCCTGTCACGAAGCTTCTGCCTGTGCTGTCGCCTCTCCGGTCGGTTGGCCTCCCGTCCGGTTCCGGCCGCGTGCGGCCGATGACCGCCCGTCCGGAGCCCGCCTGCCCGAAGCCGGCCTGGCCCGGGACAATAAGAGAGTCCGGCAGGCCGGACGTCGCCTCACACGACCCCGATCCGGACTGCCCATGGATGCCCGATGGCACCCTCTGACAACATCCGAGGTTTACGTTGCAGATGGGATAACACAAAAGTTCAATAAATGACAGAGGCGCGTGTCTGCCCGAAAAATCGGCAGGCACGCGCCGCCTTTGCAATAGCAGGCCCGTTGACACTCGCCATGGCTGTCAACTTTATAACCTGGATCCGGGGTCCAGGTGCGGGATCCCGCGCGTCGCCGATGCCGAGCCCCGACTCGGGGTGGACTCGCGCCGGGTCCCGCAGCCGCCCCGTCAGGTATTGCCGACGCCGGGCTTGTCGCTCAGCAGTTCCTTCTTGCCGGGCTTGTCCTTCCACTCGTCGGAGTCCGGCAGTTGATCGCCCTTGCGGGTGATGTTCGGCCACTTTTCCGAGAAGGCCCGGTTGACCTCAAGCCACTCATCGGCCCGATCATCCGAGTCCGGCACGATGGCCTCGGCGGGGCATTCGGGCTCGCAAACGCCGCAGTCGATGCATTCGTCAGGATTGATGACGAGGAAGTTCTCGCCCTCGTAGAAGCAGTCCACCGGACACACTTCCACGCAGTCCTGGTATTTGCACTTGATACAATTTTCGGTAACGACGTATGTCATGCGACCCCAACTCCACTTCCATCCGGCGGCCGCGGCTCCAACCGTCCGCCGGCCGCCCTGTCTGACCCTCTGACCCCGCCGGACGGGGCCCGGTCATGCTAGTCCAGGCCCAGCCGCTGCATCACGCGTTTGCGCGCGGCGCCGCTGTCCTGGTCGTCCACATACAGCAGACCGCTCAGGCGGCGCATGACGTTGGCCTCGTAGTCATGCATGACCCCGTCGGCGTAGACGACATCCCAGAGCATTTCAAGCAGCTCGATCCGCTGATCGTAGTCGAAGGCGTCCTTGAGCACGCGCGACGGCCCGTAGATCTCGACCCGGCGGTCCAGATCGGCGGACGCATCGGCCATCAACAGTTCTGCATCCACCCGCGACAGCGCGAACCGCTTGCCCAGCAGCTCGCGGATCCGGGTGTGTTCCTGGGCATCGACGGAACCGTCCATCGAGGCGGCCTCCAGCAACAGCAGAGCCGCCGCGTACTGGACTTCGTCGTGCTTGAGTTTCGCCTGGTCCGCCGTGTCATCGCCGAACAGGAGTTTGCGGAGATTTTCCAGCATGAGCAAAAACGCTTTCCATCGGCAGGGTTGTCCGGGTCCGCCCGCGGCGTCACTTAAGCATCCATGTGCGGGCCCCGCAAGTCCCGTTCGCCCCGGTCGGGCGCTCGCCGCCGTTTGTCACCGGGGTGTCACCCGTGTTTCAGCCAGGAGCCGCCGTCGTGTCGTCCGCCTCGCCCGAAGTCGCCGTCAGCCTTGAGGATCCGCCGCCCCGCTCGCCCGCCGTGGCCCGCAACCGTGCCCCCATCCGGGACGTGCTGACGCGCGCGCTGCCGCCCTCGGGCACGATGCTGGAAGTGGCCTGCGGCACGGGCGAGCACGCCGCCTTCCTGGCGGGCGCCCTGCCCGGCTGGCGCTGGCTCCCGACCGAGGCCGACCGCACCATGGCCGGTCACGCCGCCGCCCTGCTGACCGCCGAAGGACCGGACACGGTCGAGCCGGTGCGGCTGTTCGATGTGCGCACCCGCCCCTGGCCCGAGGCCCTGACGGACGGGGTCTCGGCGATCCTGGCCGTCAACCTGATCCACATTTCGCCCTGGGCGGTGACGGAGGCCCTGATGGCGGGCGCCGGCGCGGCGCTGCCGCCGGGCGGCGTGCTCTATCTGTACGGTCCGTATCGGCGGGAGGGACGCCACACCGCCCCCAGCAACGCGGCCTTTGACGCCGATCTGCGCGCCCGCGACCCGTCCTGGGGCGTGCGCGACCTGGAGGCGGTGACGGCCGAAGCCGCCCGCCATGGCCTCGCCCTGGCCGAGACCGTGGACATGCCGGCCAACAACCTGTCGGTCGTGTTCCGCAAAGGGTGAGGCCGCCCGCCGCAGGAAACCGTTCAAGTCCCGCGCCCGGCATTGACGCCCGCGCGCGCCCCTGCAATAACCAGTCTGGGACGCGCAGGGCGTCCCACCCGCGCCCGTGCCCGGGTGGCGGAATTGGTAGACGCACCGGACTCAAAATCCGGCGGTGGCAACACCATGCGAGTTCGAGTCTCGCCCCGGGCACCATTTTCCAAATCTCGTTCTGTGTTCATTGATTTGCAGGTCCGGGGGGCCGGGCAGGCGCCGTCCCTCGGAGTTTGCAACGGCGCGGTTCCAAAAGGGGCCGTCGGATCAGCGGCAGGGGTTCGCCTCACTGTCCCCGACCGGACTGGTGGTCGGTTGGTGGTCTCCAAGGGAAGAACAGCCTGCCTCCCCATCGGTGGCATCGCAGAGCGCGAACCGGCCTTTGCCGCCATGTTTGGCACGGTACATTGCTGCGTCTGCTCGTTTGACGAGGCATTCCGGGTCCTGGCCGCACTCCGGATAGAAAGAAATGCCGACACTGGCGCCGACAGACAGCATGGTCCCATCGGCATCAATCTGGTCGGCCAGCACGTCAACGATCTTATGCGCCATAGGAAGGGCATCGTCTCGGTGGTGAAGATCTGTCAGGATCACAATGAACTCATCCCCACCGAGCCTGCCAACCGTATCCGTTTCCCGGACGCAACTGAGAAGCCGAGTGCCTGTGCGCCACAAAAGGTGGTCGCCAGCGTCATGGCCGAGGTGATCGTTGACCGCCTTGAAACCATCCAGGTCAATGAACAGGATGGCGATCATTGTGTCGTTGCGCCGCGCCGCCGACACGGCCGTCCCGAGCCGATCCATCACCAGTCGGCGGCTCGGCAGGCCAGTCACGTAGTCGAAGAAAGCCATGTGACGCAGTTCTTCTTCCTGCATCCGCCGTTTGACCAGTTCGATTTCGGCCTTTCTGCGCTCCTCTCCGGTTCTGCGGAGTTCGTCGAACGCGGCTCCGACAGTCAGGCCGATGAACGTCGTGACGGCAAACAAGACTTGAAGGTCCAGGGCGGGATAGGACCCACTGCCGATGAGGCTGTAGATCAGGACAGAGCTGACATTGGCGACGATGGCCGCGAAGAGGCCCCCATAAACGCCCTCCTGGGCGGCAAGCCAGATAACTGGCAGGATGATGACATAGCCGTAGCTCCCACCAGTTCCACCCAGAAGGGCTGCACCAAACCCCAACGCTGCTCCAATGACTGGCGCCAATGCGGTAAAACCATAGAACGAAAGCGGCTTTCTTTTTATTATTAATAATAACGCGAAGGAATCATATTTCCGAATGTATTCAAGCAACCGATACATTAAGGGAAGGGTCATTATGACGCCCGCCGCATCTCCGGCCCAAAATGACAACAAAATGAATAGAAACTCTTCTCTGGAAATCGTATTATAATAAAAAAAACAATGCAAAAAAATAATGCGGACACTAACGTTGAAAATATTGTAACAACAAAAAGGCTTATCCCTTTGCTTCCGGCGCGATCAACATATCGTAGGTGATGGGCCCTTTGGTGGTGACGATGCCCAGTAGGGACCGAAAGGCTGCGTGCCGGGTGCGGCGGCGGTTGAAGCGGAAGACGAACTCATCGAGGTAGGCTTGCAGATGCTTGCG
>NZ_WIVE01000050.1 GCF_009601025.1 Roseospira navarrensis
GCTCGGTGCAGCTTCCTCTTGTTCCGGGCGTCGGTGCGGGGGGGTCGGTGCTTCTTCCTCTTCCTCCTGGCGCTGGAGCGGGGCGGTTTGCGCGGCCTCCTCCTCTTCCTCGCGCTGGAGCGGGGCGGTTTGCGCGGCCTCCTCCTCTTCCTCCTGGCGCTGGAGAGGGGCGGTCTGGGCGGCCTCCTCCTCTTCCTCGCGCTGGAGCGGGGCCGCCGCGCCGCCCCCGCCCTCCGGCGCGTGGCGCAGATCGCGCGGCAGCGGCCCCATGCCCATGACCGTGTCGGCCACGCTGTCCGCCTCGCGCTCAAAGGCGTCGTCGGGCGCATTGACCGTCAGCTTGGCCTGCAGGAAGGCCGAGACCGCATCACGCCGCGCCGGCGCGGGCGCTCTCACCGGGGCCGGGCGCGCCGCCGGGGCCGCCGGTCCCTTTCGGGGGGCGATGCGGGCGGGCCGGGCCTTGGGTGTCGCGCGCGCGGCCATCGTCGGTCACCCTCCCGCTCTGGCGCGAAACGGCCGGGTCAGCGCCAGCGCGTAGTCCGTGAAGCGCTGGGTTGCGCGGATCTTCCGCCAGCCGCCCCGGGCCATGAAGCGGTGCATGGTGGCGTTGTCGGCGGCCACCCGGGCGACCGCCGTGCCGCTGCCGTAGTGGGCCGCCGACAACTTCTCGCAGAACCGGGGCAGCAGGCCGCGTCCCCGGTGCGACGGGATCAGGTAGGCGGCGCAGATCCACATGACGGGCTCGCGCCCCTGGCCGGTGTTGAACGCAGTCGCCCGCGCGGCGAGGTATCCGACCCGGCGCCCCTCTTCCGTCAGGATGAAGGATCGCACCCGTGTGGTGCGCGGACCGGGCAGCCCCAGTTGCGCCGTCCAGGCCTGCACCCACGGCAGGTCCTCGGCCCCCATGGTCCGGAAGCCCAACGCCTCGGCGGCAGCGGCAGCCGTCGGCGGCGGGGCCTGACACGGCCGCCGGGCGCGCGGGCGGGGCCGCGGGTCGCGCAGCAGCCGGGTTTCCGAGGTGGAGACGGTCCTAACCATCGTCCGAAGGCCTCTGCATCAGCATGCCCACGATGTTGAAGGGCTGCTCGCTGCCCACGGTCAGCCCCAGGCAGTGGGACGCGAAGGTGTTGAACAGTTCGTTGGCAGTGGCCCGGGCGGTGGCCTGCGACACCAGCGTGCCGCCGCTGGTTTCCTCCGCCGGGGTCAGCCAGACGAGGTTGTTGCGGTCCACGCGCTGGCCGGGCAGCGCGCTGGGCGGGTCGGACGAGTTCGGCGTGAAGGTGTTCACCGTCGAGACGAACCCCAGGTGCGTGCTCACGTTGTCGGTGGCCGATGCCAGAAGCCCGCCCAGGGTCAGGTGGGACAGCAGGGCGTCGTTCACGCCCTCCGCGATCCGGTTGCGGCTGACCGAAGCCGTGGCCCCCACCACCACCACATGGGCGGACATGCGCGGCTGGCGGGCGAACACGGTGTCGCCGCTCTTCTTGGTGCCGGGGTCCTCCACGTTCATCGAGAACTGGTTGGCGGTGCAGGTCACGTCGTCCTGGGAGCAGATCGCCGCCGAGAACCCGGCCCCCAGGTTGGTGCCCACCTCGGACGGCTCGACCCACCGCAGGGTCACGTGGTTGCGGGTGAACAGGACGCGCCCGCCCTGGCCGAGGCGCGGTTCCGCGCCCGCCGGGTCGGCGGTGCGCTGGAGATACTCCTCGGTCCGCGCCGGCATCAGCCAGCGGTCGGACGACGGCTCGCCGGCCTGCAGATCCGCGGCCTCGGCCGGGGCGCCCATGTTGGTGATGGCCACACAGGCGGCCTGCCCCGGCTCCTGCGAGGTGGCGTTGCTGCCCTGCGAGAGCAGATGGTTGCCCACCACCGCGACGGGGCCGGTGGCGCGCGCCATCAGGGCCGGGCCGTTGGGGTGGTCCACGGCGTTGGCGAGCACCCGGAGCGAATGACCCAGCGGATCGGCCTGATCCTGGGTCGCATGGTTGGAGGCCACACCGGCCAGCGAGACGAAAATCCCCGCCTGCGTGGGATCGCCCACCGGGATCGAGGCGGACTGGCGCAGCCCGTTGTTCCGGATCCGGTTGCCCTCGATCAGGATGCCGTCGCCGTACAGGATGGAGATGCCGGCCACCGGGTTGGGATCGCCGGTGCCGTTGTCTCGGATGTCGTTGTCGCGGACGGTGATCCCCTCGCCCTCCACCAGCATGATCGCCGCGTCCTTGATCTCGCTGACCGTGAATTTGCCGAACAGGTCGTGCCCGCCCGTCTCCAGCTTCTTGGTCTTGGAAGTCGGGGAGCGGTCGCGCAGCCGGGTGGACTGGTCCACGCAGCCGATGATCCGGTTGCGGGCGATGGTGATGCGGTCGGTGGTGATCATCTCGCCCGCGCCCTCGTCCTCCTCCAGCGGCATCAGGGTCAGGACGGAAATGCCGTTGGCGGCCATGTCCTCGATGCGGTTGTCCAGGATGTGGATGTCGGCAAGATCGCCCGCCGACCGGGGGTCGTAGCGGGTTTCGGCCACCGCCACCGGCTGGACCAGCACGCCCACCGGCGCGCAGGGGTCCTGCGGGTTCATCAGGCCGGTGCCCGCGCCGAAGGTGGTGGTGCTGGTGCTGACGGTGGTCTCGGCGTCCCAGAGCAGGCTGCCCAGGGTGACACCGTGGCCGGTGCCGCCGACGATGGTGTTGCGCCGCAGGGTGACCCGCTGGGAACCGCCGCCGATCTGCACCCCGCACCAGGCGGCGGACCCGCCGGTGTCGGGCAGGCTCTCCACCCGGCAGCCCACCATCAGGATCTCCTCGCCCCGCAGCACCACGCCGGAATCGTCGCTCAGCGAGCCGTCCATGGAGACCGCGCAGGCCCGCACCGTCACGTCCCGGGCGCGGCGGATGTCGATCCCGCTGCGGGTCTGGCCGCCCACCGCCGCGCGCTGGTCGGCGGTGATGGTCAGGCCCTCCAGGCGGATCGTGTCGGAGGCGATGCCGCCGGTCTCGTCCTCCGCGTTGACCCGCACACCCACCTGACCGGCCGTCTCCAGCGCCAGATCGCGCAGGGTGACCCGCGACCCCGTCACATGCACCAGCCCATCGGCCACATCGTCGCCCGCCGGGGTGACGATCACGCTGTCCGCGCCGCAGCCCTCCAGGGTGATGCCGTCGCCTTCGATGACCACCGCTTCCGTGTAGCGGCCCGGCAGCAGGCAGACGCGCCCACCCCCGGCGGGCAGGTTGTCGATGGCGGCCTGGATCGAGGCATAGTCCCCGAAAGAGGTCACCCCGTCGCCCACGCTGTGGGTGCAGCAGCCGTCCCGGTCCACCAGCGGCGTGAAGCGCAGGCGGCAGTCCGCGACGGACTCCACGATCTCGGCGTTGTTGGGCTCGCCCGGGCCGGGCGGGCGGAAGGTCACCAGCGACAACGGCGCGAACAGGCGGCGCGGCCCGTGCGGCGCCACCCCGCCCACCTGCGTCAGGTCCCAGGGCACCACCGTGCGCGGGGTGTCGGGGCGGACGGTGACGATCCAGTGGTCCCCGGGGATGCCAGTGCCGGAGAAGGTGGGGCTCAGCCCCATGCGGTTCAGCAGGGTGTGCGGCCCGGCCACATCCAGCAGCACCGGGTCCGCCGCGCTGTCCAGGCGGTGCCAGAAACGGACGTAGAGGTACCGCCCGTCCGGGTCGGCGTCGTTGGGCAGGTGGGCGCGGTGGGGGTGGCTCGCGTCCCACTGCCGCGTCAGCGCGGCCAGCGCGGGGGCGTCGGCGGCGTCGAAGGCGATGGTGTTGGTATCCGGATCATACCCGCGCGCGACCCGCAGGAACGCGCCTGGCGTGTCCGCCACCTTCTGCCCGTTGTCCAGCAGCGCCCCCCAGGGCATGACCTCGGCCACCGTGTTGCGCAGCGGCCAGCGGGCCTCGTCGCGGGGCTCGGTCAGCATCTCCAGCGGCAGCAGGCCATTCGCCACCGGCCCCGGCCGCACGCGGTGGATCGGCCCGGCGTTGTCGAGGGCGAAGACGTAGCGGTCGGGGGCCGCCATCATGATGCGGACGGCCTGGTTGTCCGCCCCCAGATACCGGCCCAGGTTGTCCGGCGAGCACGGCGCGCAGGGGTCCTGCGAAGCCCCCGGCACGAACGTGACGCGCAGCCGCGCCGACGACGCCAATTCCGTCCCGGCGGCGTTGAAGGTGCCGCCGGTGTCGGCCTCGATGCCGTCGCGCACGGTGGCCCAGGCGGCGGCGCAGTCGTCGCCGACCGTGGCTTCCGTGACGGTCACGCGGGCCATGCGGCGCACCCGGGTTGAGGTGTCGGCCCCGCCCAGGGCGACCTCGCGGAATTCCTCGTCCTCGATGGAGGAGACCCACTGCTCCCAGGCCGACAGGTAGAGGAACTGGGCGTGGGTGTCGCCCGGGTCCGCGAGCGGCGCGGAATCCGGCCCCATCTGAAGGGCCTCCGCCTGCAGCGCGACCACGCCGCCCAGACCCCCCGCGTCCGCCGGATGGGCGAAGCGCTGGCCCTCGACGTACAGCGCCCCCGGGCGCAGGCGGTACCCAAGCACCTGCACCGGGGCCGCGCCGTTGTAGGACACGGGCTGCGGGATGACCGCATCCCCGATCGCCAGATCCAGCGCGAAGCCGTCGTCCGGGCTGCCGGTCGGGCCGATCAGGTCGCGCAGCACGCGGCGGCGGTCCTCGTCGTCCAGGGCCGCGCCCTCGTTCCAGTCCGCATCGGTAACCACGCGGCCCTGCTGCTGCATGACCTCGACGTAGTTCTTGCGCGGCTGCAAGAGCAGGCGGGACAGATCGCTCGCGTTCATGGGAACAGCCTCCGCGCGGGGACCGCTATGGCCTCCAGGGATGTCAGCCCCCCGATGGTGGGGGAGGCCTGGCCGAAGACCTCGGCCAGGGTGACCCGGAGCGCGGGCGCCAGCCGCTCGCGTTCCAGATCGCAGCGGCGGTCCTGCAGGCGGGCCAGGGTCAGGTTGTCTTCAGCGGCGAAGAAGGCCGCGACGTCGGTGTTGTCGCCGCCGAACACGACGGGGCAGTGGGTCAGCACGCAATCGCTCCCCAGGGTCATCATGGGGGCCGTGGCGACCAGCGACACCGGCCCGGCCTCGATGGTCTCGGCGATGCGATTGCCGGCGACGGTCAGCACCGCCGCCATGGCGAAACAATGGGTGAGCAGCGATCCGCGCGGCAGGGTGGCGGCCATCTGGTTGCCCTCCACCACCGCACTGCCGCTGGACTGGATCACGACCGGCATCAGGTCGGCCGTGTCGAGACCAAGGGGCAGGCGGGTGGTCATCCGGTTGTCGGCGACGGTCAGGCCGCCGGTCTCACCCACCGTCTGGGCGCGGCCCGGCAGGTACGCCGCCGAGCCGGACGGCTGGATCCAGCGCTCCGGGGAGGGCTCGCCGGGGGGCAGGTCCACGGCCTCGGCCACGCGGGCGGCGTGCTGGATGACGGCCGTGACCATGCCGAAGGGGCCGGTGCCAACGACGCGGGGCACAGCCTCCAGCGCGTTGCCACAGACGGCGCAGGGGCCGCCCGCCAGCATGGACAGGGCCGGGCCGTGGGCCGAGGAGACGCCGTTGCCCTCGATCCGGACCCCATGCAGGGGCGGGTCCTGGCCGAGCCGGGCCAGCATGTCCGCCCCGTGGGCGAGGCTGAGGACGATGCCGCCGCTCAGGTCCATGTCTTGCGGGCCGGTGGCGTCCTCGGCCGGAGCGGTCAGGGTGATGCGGGTGCGGTCGATGACCAGATCCGCGCCGAAGGCGACGAACAGGCCGCAGCGCGGGCCGGAGTCCGCGTCCCGGGCCGGGCCGGCGATGCGGACGTTTCGCACGGTCAGGCGCCGCGCCTCGGACAAGACCACGCCGCCGCGCGTGCGGTCCGGGTCGGGCGCGCCGGGACCGGCCGCGTTGTCCGTCAGGGCACAGTCCCGCACCTCCAGATGCTCCACGGCGAAGGTGGTGCGGCGCATGCACAGCGGGGCGGCGCGGGCCTCCTCGGCGTGGATGACCTCGGGGGCGGGCGATCCGATGCCGCTGCCCCGACAGCCGGAGACGGTGCAATCGGCGATCAGCACATCGCCGATCACCGGGTCGGGTTCGGGATGATAGCGCCGGGTGGTGTTGCCCTCGGTCACGTCCACCGGACCCAGCCGGCCGGTGGGCGCGGGCGATCCGTCGTCCAACATCTGGCCGAAGCCAGCGCCGGGGTCCGTCAGTTCGGACCCGTCGGTGGCGCGCCAGCGCGCGCTGCCCAGGGTGATCCCGTGCCCGCTCCAGCCGGACACGCGGCCGCCCCGGATCTCCACCCCGTGCGAGTCGCCCATGACCTGGATGCCGCCCCAGGCCGGCGTGATGTCCCCCACCTCGCCCGGGGCGGCGCTTTCCACCGCGCAGGCCTCCACCAGGACATCCCCGGCGGTGCGCAGCACCAGCGCGGCATGGGGCGAGCGGCCGGGCAGCATCATGATATGGCAGCGGACGAGGCGGGCGTGCGCCACATCCAGGGCGCGGACGGCGCTGGGGGTCTCCGCGCCCTCCGTCGCGGCGGTGGCCACGTCCACCCGGTCCAGCGTGACCCCGCGCCCGGTCAGGGCGATGCCCGCCTGTCCCACCGCGCGCACGGTCAGGGACCTGAGCACGAGCCGGTCCGCACCGCCCTCGGCGGGGCCGTCCAGGGTCACCAGCGCATCGGCGGTCGATCCCTCGGGCGAGAGAAGAACCGTGTCCGCGCCGCAGCCCTCGATCACCACATGGTCGCGGCCGGACACCCGCACCGCGCCAACGTAGGTGCCTTCGCGGATGCAGATGCGCCCACCCGCCGCCGGCAGCGCGTCAATGGCGGCCTGCACGGTGGTGAAGCGGGCGAAGGCGCCCTGGCTGACCACATGGGTGCAGCAGCCTCGGTTGGTGATCGCGGGCAGGCTCGGGCGGCAGGTCCGCACCGAAACCACCTCGTGCACGATGCCGAACAGCGAGGACCACTCCACCAGCGCCAGCGGGGCGACCGCCTCGCGCGGGCCGTCGGGCGGCAGGCCCTCCGGCCGGGTCAGGCCCCACGGCAGGATCAGGTCCCGCGCGGCGGTGCGCAGGGTGGCGCGCCAAAAGTCGCCGCGCCGGCCGGTGCCGCTGAAGGTGGGCACCACGCCCGTGCGCCCCAGCGGCCGGCCGGTGTTCAGGGGCAGGGCCACGGGGTCGTCCGGTCGTTTCACATGCCAGAAGCGCAGATACACGAACCCGACTGTCGAGCCGTCCTCGGCCGTGCCCGGGTTCAGCTCGGCGGCGTGCGGGTGGGCCGGGTCCCATTGCAGGGCGACGATCTCGCCGCCCGGCGGCTCGCCGGTCTTCACGGCCGCCTGGGCGGCCTTTTCCGGCGCGCTCTTGCCGCCCTTGCCGCCCTTGCCGGATGGGGACAGGCCCAGCGCGTCCAGCCCGGACGCATCGATGCGGGCGTGGAAGCTGCGATCCCCGGCCGTGTAAGGCGCGTCCACGGTCGCCAGCACACCCACCCGCGCGGCCAGCTTTTCGTTGGAGACACGCTCGCCCACGGTCTTGCCGCCGGCCGGCTGCCCGTTCTCCAGCAGCACCGACCAGGGCAGCACCTCCACGACCTGATTGAGCACCGGCTCGTGGGCCGAGTCCTTGGGCGGCGTCAGCATCTCCACCCGCGCCCCGCCCGCGCCGTCGAACACCAGCCGGGCGCGGTACAGCGGCGCGGCGGAGTCGAAAGCCCACACATAGCTGTCCGCCGTGGCCAGCATGATGCGGATCGTCTGGTCCTCGCTGCCCAGATAGCGACCGCGCAGCGCGGGTTCGCAGCCCGGGCAGTCCCCGGCCGGACCGCCGACGAACCCCAGCCGCAGGCGGGCATTGGACTGCAAAACCCCGGTGCGCGGGTCGTAGGTGACGGACGCCCCGTCGCCCAGATCCTCCAGCACCTCGGCGAAGGCGGCCTCGCAGTCGGCGGCCTCCACGGTGCGCACCTCCACCCGGCGCATGCGGCGCAGGCGCACGCCGCCGTCCGCCCCGTGCAGGGCCGGCTCCAGCAGTTCCGAATCCTCGACGGCGGTAACCGGCTGCTCCCATGCCCGCAGGATGGAGAGCTGATACTGCGTGCCCACCTGGGCCAGCGGCGCGGCGTCCGGGCCGATCTGCAGGAACTCGCGCTGGAAGACGGTGCTCTCGGCCTCGTGCTGGTCCAGGCGCCAGCCGTTCAGGTGCATCACGCCGGGCCGGATGGGGTAGTCGAGCACAGAGGCCAGCACCGCCCCGCCGAAGGCCACCAGCTTCGACGTGACCGTCTGACCCGGCGTCAGGTCGGGCAGGAAGCCGTCATCCGGGCTGCCGTGACGCCCGGTCACATCCAGCCAGGCGGCGCGGCTGTCGTCGGCGCGCCCGCGCAGGCCCTCGTTGGTGTCGGAGTCCAGCAGGGTCCGCGCCTGTTGCAGGCGCGCCCCCACATAGCCCTGGGGGGCGGGATCCAGCAGGCGGGTGACGTCCTGCACGCTCATGGGCGGGCCTCCTCCAGGATGGCCGCCAGCAGCAGCGCGGTCTCGGGCATGGTGTCGGCATCGGCGTCCCAGGCGCGCTCGACGGTGAACCGCAGCGGCTCGCCGGGCTTCAGGCCCTCAAGGTCCACGGCCAGTTCGTGCAGGCCGTCGGCGCGGCCCGGGTCGATCGCCAGCGGGCGCCCGCCAAGGTCCTTCTGGGGCAGCAGGCCCTCGCGCATGCCCAGGCTGGGCGCCGTGTAGCGCACCCGGATCGCCGCCGTGTTGCGCCCGTCGCGGGGGCTGCCGTCCACGCCGAACAGCAGCCGCAGGCGGGTGGTCTCCGCCTGCGCCACGGCGCGGAACGACGGCCGCAGGAAGCGCCCGGGGAACGAGACGCAGAGGTTCCGGATCTGGCCTGCCATCGCCGTTCCCGGCTCGGTCATGCCGAAGATCACCAGCGGCGTCTGCGGCTCGAATTCGCCATAGCCGAAGCGGCGGCGGTCCTCCTGGGAGACCACGCCGCTCAGGCTGCCGAGGGTCGTGCCGCCGTCGTCGGGGTCGAAATTGTCCTGTGGCACCGGCGGCCCGACCAGTTCCGCATCCATGCCGAAGCCGTGCCACACCCGGTCGAGGCTCGGTTCCGCCGAGGCCTTGGCGAGCGGAAACGGCACCCCGCCGTCCAGGGTGCGCCAGTGCCAGCGGTCGGACCAGCAGCCGCGCATGCCCCGGGCGCGGCCCTGGGGCGGGGCGACCATGAACATCACCTCGAAGCCGCCGGCCCGGATCTCCTGGGCCCCCTGGTCGATGCGGAACAGGCCGTGGGCCGCGCCCCGGTCCAGCTTGGACTCCAGTCGCCCCATGCGCCGCCAGAACGAGGGCGTGGCGCCCTCCGGCCGGAACCGCAGCACGCCGTGACGGGCATCGTGCGACCACAGGCCGTCCCCCTCCGACGCCAGCTCCCACCCCTGGTCGGAGGGCAGCGGCCGCCCCGGCCAGCGCGCGTCGTACTCCAGCACCAGATCGCATCTGTCGAAGGGGATGGCCGGGAAGGTCGGCCCCCGGGGCGTGCGGCCCACGGAGTCGGGGCGCCAGTCGGCCTCGCGCCAATATGCGGGAGCGCCGCCCAGGTCGGCGTCGCGGGGTCCGAGAACGATCACGGGCTGGGTCCTCCCGACGGCAGAAGGCTGGCGGAGACGAGGCGCAGGGTCCCGCGCAGGTCGTCCTCGGGGTGGGCGGCGGGCCGCTCGACGACCATCACCAGGGCGCGGCCGGCGGCGATGCCGGACAGCGGCAGGTCCAGGACGGCGGCGGCCCCGTCCCGGGGGGCGGAGACGCCGCCTTCGACCACGCGGGGCGGCGGGCTCCCCACGGGGGTTGCGGGGTCGTCGCCGTAGCGCACGACGAAATGGGCGCGAGCATCCCGGGCCGGGGTGTCGGCCAGGAACACCAGCCGCAGCACGGGCTCTTTCGACGGGGCCACGCCGCGCAGGCGCGCCCGGATGAACCGTCCGGGTGAGGAAACCACCAGATTGCGCAGCGACGCCCGCCCGCCCAGGCGGCGGTTGAACAGCCCGAAGGCGGCGGTCAGGCGCGGCGGGCCGTCCACCGGGCGGCCGCGGCCGAAGCGGCTGAGCGGGCTGTGGTCCACCACGCCGGCGACACTCATCAGCGCCCGGTCGGCGGGGATGTCGGCCTGCAGGGATACCGCCGTCCAGGCCCAGCGCTGGGTGCCCGCCGGGGCCTCCGTGGTGGGGCGGATGCGGGGCGCGCCGTCCTCGCCGATGTAATGGAACGCAAGGCGGCCCCGCCTCTCCCGCCAGCCCGCGCGCAGGCCCGGGCCGCCCCTCTGGGGGTCGGTGACGGCCACACGGACTTCGAAGAATTCGGGCGTCCGGCCCTCGCCCGGGCCCTCGCTGCCGCCGGGCGCCACCAGGGCATAGGCGTGGACCTGCTCGGGTGCGCCACCCTCCAGGGGCGCCCCGGCCGAGAAGAAGGCCGGGTTGGCGTTGGTCGGGGCATCCAGGTCCAGCGCGCCGCCCTCCAGGCGGAAGCGGGATTGCGCCGGGCCGGTGGGTGTCCAGCCCTGGTCCTCGGGGCGGGAGCCGCGCCGGGCGTCGTAGTCGATCAGGGTGTCCACGCGGTCGAACGGGATCCCCGGCCGGACGGGCGCGGAACCGGGCGCCCCGGCCGCGTCGTCGGGCCGCCAGTCCACGCCGGCCCAGAACGCGGGCGCGCCGTCCAGGTCCACGTTGAGCAGCGACAGGTCCACCGCCCCCACGATGACCGGCGTGGGGCCGTCATCGTCGCCGTTGTCGTCATCATCGTCGTCATCCGGGTCGTCATCCGGGTCGTCATCCGGGTCGTCATCCGGGTCGTCGTCCGGATCGTCAATCGGTGGGTCATCCTCGCAGCGCGTCGGCAGCGGCGGCGGCGGCGGTGGCGGCGGCTCGGGGATCAGCGGCCCCGGCTGCGGCGGCGCGGGCGGCGTGACGACGGGCGGTTCGAGCGAGACCGCATCGGGCTCGAACAGGCGGCTGACCAGCGGGTGATCGGCGAACAGGTACTGGGCGAGCTGCCCGACCGGGCCGAACTCGTCCACCTTGGCGCGCACGCTGTCCAGGCGGATGGGCGTCAGCAGGTGCGAGAACACGCCCATCTCGGAGCCGGTCTCGGCCCCGGTCCGCAGCGCCTCGGCCGGGCCGGCGAGCCTCGCATAGAGCAGATCCCCGAACACGCGCGACTGGAAGAAGGCGGGCGGGATCGGTCCCACGTAGTCGCGGAAGCGGGGCGGCAGGCGGCGGTCCGGATGGTCGCGGGTGGCGCTGAAGCGGAAACAGCCGGCCTGGGTGTCGGTCACCTGGACCACCCCGTCCACGATGCTGTCCGAGGCCGCCAGCCGCATCGCCCGGACGTGGCCGAAGACGGTCGCCTCCTCCAGCGTCACCCGGCCGAAGGGATTGGCGATGGCCAGTCGGTCGGCGGTCCGGCCGGCATCCACGATGGAGCGGCAGACGATGATCTCGTCCACCACCGAGGGATCGCCGGGCGTGCCGGGCTCGACCAGGATGGGGCCGGTGATGGCGTTGCGGATCACGAGTGTCCGGACCCGCGCCCGCACCCGCAGGCGCAGCGGCGGAATGTCCGTGCCGTCCGCCCGGGGGCCGCCCGGGTCCAGGGTGGCGAAGCGGATCTCCACCCGGTCGTAATCGAAGGTCTCGGGCGTGGCCCCGGGGACATCCTCAAGCGTCAGGTCCACCGGCGCGCCGGGGGGCAGGCCGCCCGGGTCCTGGGCCGCGTACCAGCCGCCGTCGATGGTCAGCACCATGTCGGTGGCGGTCGGCAGGATGGTGGGATCGGCCGGGCCGCCATCCCCGGACAGGCGCACGAACGGCCGCCGCTGCGGCCCCGCCGCCAGCACGGCCCCGATGTCCAGCGGCTGGGCGGCGCTCAGGGTCAGATCATAGGTGCGGTTGTCCGCGATCAGCAGGCCGTCGCCCTGAAGCACCCCGCCATCAGGAACCGTGCCCGCGCTGGCCGTGCGCGCGGGCGGAGTTTCCGGCGCCGGGCGGGGATAGGGGCCCGCGCCCACCTCCGCCGAGAACCCATAGTAATAGCGCGACACCAGCGGATCGAAATCGGCCGGATCATCATGGGGCACGCTGGCGAACAGGCCACGCTCCGGATAGACGATGACCTCGGCCAGACCGCCCGCCGGCGTGGGATGACAGCGCGGATCGGCCAGATTGGCGGCCGAGACGCGCACCCGGGGCACGTCCGCCCCGCCGGCCGCGATCTCCACCGAGCGCGGGTAGAGCTGTGCCTTGCCGGTGTCGGACTCCAGCGCCCGCGCCACAAGCTCACCGTACCAGTCCGGCGGCGGATCGGCGATGGCCGCGCCCAGGTCCACCAGCCGCCGGCGCATCGCACTTTCGCTGGCGAAAGTCAGCCCGCGCGCCAGCGCCAGCGCGGTCGCATCGGTGGGCAGCGGCGGGTTGGGCAGGTCCTCCAGCGCCAGGATATCCGATGCCTCGATGACATAGCGCGCATGGCCGAGCAGGCGGCAGCGCATGGGCTGGGTGATCCGCCATTCGCGCGGGTCCACGCTGACCGGCGCTTCGCGGGTCAGGGGGGCCTTGTCGTCGTCCTCGCCGTCGCCCTCGCCGCTCAGATAGAGCGGGATCGCCCGCCCGGACGGGTCCAGGGTGTAGGTGCGCAGGAAGCCCACGCCGTTCGGGTCGGTCAACGGGACCGGATCGACCCCGGTCATCTCGAACGCGCGGATGGGGAACAGGTGGAAATTCAGCTTGCGCACCCCGAAGCGCCCGGTGCGCCCGCGCAGGCGCCGCGTGTCGAGGGTGTGGAAGAACTCGCCGAACGGCCCTTCGTGGATGGTGGCGCCCACGGGGCGGCGCAGGTCCGCCGTGCCGCCCGTCATGGTCCCGGTGAAGGCGCCGGTCTTCGTCGGCGGGCCATCCAGGCGGTGGCGGGCGCGGGCCAGTTGCCGGAAGCCCTCCTCCAGCACCACGTCCCAGCCCGACAGCGCCCGGGCGAGGGTATCGAGCAGGTCGGGCGTGCCCCGGCGGCGGCGGAAGCGCACCGTGTTGCCCACATCCACCCGGCGCGCCCGGCGGTCCTGCACCGAGACCAGCCGCGTCCCCACCAGATCGCCGATGTAGGGCACGGCCCAGTCGTCGCAGGTTTCGATATGCTGGTCTTCCCACAGCCGGTCGATGGAGCGGCGCACATCGGCCGCGTCCTCGCCGATCAGCGCGATCAGCGCCCGGAACGCGCCGGTGGTGTCGGCGTTGCGATAGACCTCCGGCACCAGCCGCCAGAGCTTTTCGGTGTAATAGGCCGCATAGCCGTCGCGGGCGGTGGGCGCGTCGCTCATGGCTCGCCTCCCTTGGCGGGGGTGGGCGGCAGGTCGGTGGCGGCGACGCCGGTCACGGTGATGGCATCGGTCCCGGTGAAGTCCAGGTAGCGGCCGGAGGGGATGCAGGTTCCGCCCGAGCCCCCGGGATTGACGCCGGGTTCGTCGGTGGTGATGGCCAGCGAGTCCACCGAGATCACGCCGTCCACGTCGGCGGCGGCCGCGAACAGGGTGCTGGTCCAGACCATGCCGCCGATGACCGCCCGGGCCGGGTCGAGCACACCCGCCGCCAGCGCGTCATGCACCGCCGTCGCCACATCCGCCGGCACCCGGGCGGGGTCCACCGCCACGCTCATGGTCAGGGTGGCGGTGATGGGCTCGGCCTGGGTCACGGCGATGGGCACGGTCGGGTCGGCCTGCGCCGTCAGGCTCTCCACCAGGGTGCTTTCGTCGGTGCTGCCGATGTAGTGCACCACCACGCCCGCCTGCCCCTGGTCCGCGATCCAGAGCCACTGCGCGGTCGCGGTGGTCACCCCCGGGGCGTCCAGGGCCAGCGCCTCGAAGTCCGCCGCCGAGACCGCCCGGCCCAGCAGCAGGGCGGTGCGCGGCGCGGAGGTGCGCAGGCTCTCCGGGCCGTCGGGGTCCTTGCCTGGGGTGGCGGCGACCGGCGAGCGCACCGACCGCAGTCCCTTCAGCGAGGCGGCCAACTGGCGGATGTGGTTGGCGGGCGGGGCCGCCGCCCCCGCGCCGAAGCGGTAGTCCGCCACCACGTTTTCCACGCCCGAGGGCAGCCGCGCGCCCCGTGTGCCGTCGCCGAAGATCACGAAGGTGTTCTGCTGGTCGTCGTGGCGGACGATGTAGACCCGGTCCTTGGGGCCGCAGCCGTAGAAGCCGCTCACCGGGGTCCAGGCGATGCCGTCCACGCGCACGGTCAGGGTGGACGAGACGGTGTCCCCGGTGCCGGTGACCGTGCCGGGCAGGTAGGTCAGCGGCTTCTTGCGCAGCTTGAAGCGCTGGTTGGCCACGCGCGGGCTGCCGCTGCCCAGCACCTCGCCGGTGACGCTCTGGCCGCGCGTGGTGTCCAGGACGTTGCCGTGGATCGTGAGCGGCAGACGCAGGGTGTCGGCCGTGATCTGGTCGCGCGACAGCGCCTGGAAGCGGGCCGTCCCGTCCGTCGCCACCGTCAGGCGGCCATCCACCAGGGCCCCGTGGGCCTCGGCGTCGGTCATGAGAAACCGCCGTTCCAGCACCCGGTCGCTGCCGGTGGCCTGGATGCCGAAGCCCGAACCCGCCTCGGCGTCATCCAGGGGCAGGGTCACCGCCCCGCCGATGGGCACGCCCTCGATCGCGCTCACCTCGTCGGCGGTCACGGTGGTGCGGCAGACGTTGGTGGGCGACCCGCCCGCGACGAAACCGTGATGGAAGGTCACCGTCGCCGGGTCCAGGAACGAGGCCGGCAGGGCCGGTTCCAGCCGCAGTTCGGTGGCCGCCACCTGGGGCGAGGGGATGACGTTGGCCGGGTTCGCGTCCGTCGGGGCCGGGGTGGGCGGAATGCTGGAGACGGTCACCGCCGCCGCCTTGACCTCCGCGATGCGGACGTGACGGAAGGTGGGCTCCGCGCCCTCCAGATCACGCGCGACAATGACGGACTCGCCGGCGCGGAACCCGGTCGGCGGCCCATCCAGGTACAGGCGGGTCTGGGACCCGTCGTTGTCCAGCGCGGGCGGCGTGCCCTTGGCGTCGTCCACCGGGGCGTTGACGGTGGCGACCGCGACCCGGGTCGGGCGGCGCGCGCGCAGGGTGGACAGGTCCACATCGGGCGCGATGACGATGGGCGGGTCCAGCGACACGCGGGTGTAGCTCTTGCCGTCGCTGCCGGCGAAGGGCTCGGTGGCGGTGACCAGGGCGGCCTGGGGCTCGAAGTCCGACCCGGCAACGCGGGACTCGATCAGGCCCGGCTCGCCCGCCGTCAGGCCGAAGCCGCCGGGCAGGAACAGCACCCGGTTGACGCGGTGGTCCTCGCCGCCGCCCTTGCCGCCACCCGCCTTGCCGCTCTTGTCCCCGGCCTCGGCCGCGCCGGTGTCGCCCACGAAGAACGAGTCGTCCACCGTCGGCCGCCGCCGGAACGGGGCCACCGTCCAGGCGTTCAGCAGCGGATGCACCAGGGTCTCGGCCGTGGTCTCGAACACCTGCGGCGGGTGACCGTCGAACCCGCGCGAGCGCACGGCGGTGCCCTTGGGCACGGTCACCGCGACACTGCCGTCCGCCAGCGCGGCCAGCGCCGCCGTGCCCGCCAGCCCGGCCGTGGGCGTGTGACCCAGCAGCGCCACCAGCCGGCGCAGCGCGGGGCGGCGCACCGCCGTGCCCAGATAGCTCTCGTTGGCGATGCGCTCGTCGTAGAAGCCGAGCACATCGGCCACATAGGCCCACATCTCCAGCGTCATGGAGCCGAAGTCGTCGCTGTAGGGCCGCCAGGACGACAGGGCCGCGCGCGCGGATGCCGCCTCGGGGTCCGCCAGCCGCTCCAACAGGCGCTGGCGCACCTCTGGGAAGCCGGCGATCTGGCGCGGGATCACCGCCAGCCCGGCGGGCAGGGTCTCCAGCGGATGGGGAGTGCGGTCGTCGCAGCAGCCCGCCATTACGCCCCTCCCACCATGGTGAGCCGCAGGGACCCGCGCTCGGGATGCCGGCGCGTGTTCTCCAGACGGATGAGTTCATCGTCCGCCACATCGAAGGCGAAGTCCTCGAACGGCGCGAAGTCGGTCTCGCCGTGAACGCGGATCTCCATGCCCGTGACGGCCTCCACCCCTTCCACCGCGACAATCGCGGCCTCCAGCGCGGGGCGGCGCAGCGGGGTGCCGAAGGTGAAGGCGTCGGGCGCGAAGAAGCCGGTCGCCCCGGTGCGGGCATCGCCGAACAGGGCGGCGAGAAGGCGCGGCTCCACGTGTCCCCGGAACACAGTGCGGGACAGGCAGACAGTTATTCTCAAATCCAGGTTCACATAGCGGGGCGGCACCACGATCACGGGGCGGCCGGCCTGCCGCCGGTTGTCGAGCAGGGTCTGGACCTCGGCGCGGACATCCTCGGTCAGCATCGCCGCGCCGGCGGGGTCCACGGCCGTGGTGGCCGCCAACCACGCGCCCGTCCAGCGGAAGCGCCCCTGGGCGCGCTGCACGCTGGCCAGGGTCTCGGCCTGGGTGCCGTAGTCCTCGGGCCGGACCGCGAACAGCACCGAGGCGCGGTAGGCATCGGGCGCGGTCTGGCGGATCTCCTCGGCGGTTTCCGGGTCGCGGCCGTCGGTGACGGGGAACGGGTTGGTCACCGCGTCCACCAGCCCGACCAGATCGCCCACGTGCGGCGGCTGCTGGTTCGGGATCGAGAGGCCGTTGACCGCCCCGGCGGGCAGGTTGGCGCGCCGCCCCGCCCCCAGGCGGTAGTCCACATGGAACAGCGCATCCCGCACCGGCAGGCGGCCGAACAGGCCGTCCCCGAAGCGCACCGTATAGCCCGCGCCGGTCGCATAGTCGCGGTGGACCAGTTCGCCGTCGGGTGTCCAGATGCCCAGGATGCGCCGCCAGGTGCCGTCCTCCAGCGTCACCACCTGATCGTCGGGTCCGCACAGGAGAAGGGAGCGCTGAACGTCCCACGGATCGTCCGGCTGGCCGTCCTCGGTGACGATCAGTTCGGGCTCGGTCGCGCGCAGATCGCCCGTCAGATCGGCGAAGGCCAGCCCCCGCGTGTCGGTGTCCGGCAGGCTGAGCAGGTAGACGGGCGGGCGGCTGGCATCCTCCGCATCGCCCTCATCGCAGGGGTCGCGGCGGGTCAGCAGAGAGGGGTCCGCGTCGGAATAGAGCGGCCCGGCCCGCTCCACGGCGGGCCGCACATCCGGCCCGTCGTTCTCCTGCAGGGGGCCGAGGCGGAAGGACTGACGGCGCGTCTCCCCGGCGGTGGCGGGCAGCAGGTTGCCGGACAGATCCAGGTCCGCCAGCGGGATCGGGATCGTCACCGCGTCCTCGTCCGCCCAGCGGATGCGGGCCAGGGCGATCCCCACCAGCGGATCCGAGGTCAAGTCCACATCCACCACCCGCACGGCCCGAAGGCGCTCCGGCTCCGCCACGTCGGCGGCGCGGTCGCGCAGCAGCAGCAGGCGGCCGTCCGCCCAGGTGGCGGCATCGGCCACGGTGAACACCTCCCCGCCCGGGTTGTCCGGGTCGGCCGGATCGTTGCGCACATAAACTTCGGTCGCCCCCGGCATCAGGCAGGCGCCGTCGTCATCGAAGGCGTAGGGCGTGATGAGCCCCGCGTTCCAGCGGCTGTCGATGGCGTAGGACACGCCGTCGAGCACCGCGTCCCGCAGCCGGGCGCCGATCTCGAACGCGATCGGGTCCTGACCGTCCGGCAGCGCCCAGACGGCGGCCCCCGCCGGCACCACGGACGACCCGGCAACGGCCGTCAGTTCCAGCAGGGTGGTGGCCTGCCGGCCGTCGTGGATCTCGTGGTCCACCAGCCGGGCCTTGCGGCGCAGCGAGCGGCGCTCCGTCGCCGTCTCCAGGTACGCCTCGCGGTTCATGCGGTCCTGGAAGTAGGACAACTCGTCGCCCAGCGCCGCCAGGATCTCCAGCGGCACCATGCCCACATCGGCCTCGGTCGGGGTCTGCCAGTTCGGGTAGCGCTGCGCGGTGAAGTCCAGCAGGGCATTGCGCAGGCTGACGAAGTCCCGCGCCAGATAGTCCACCTCCACATCGTCCAGACCCGGCGGCGGACAGGGCTGGGTGTCCTCGGCGCAGTCCAGATCGTCGTCGCAGCCCACCTTGAACGAGAACCGCACGCCGTTGAAGCCGGGATCCACGCGGGCGTCGTCGATGGTCAGGCGGTAGTCCGCGAAGGCGCCCGGCTCGCGGACCACCACCTCCAGCACCCGGTGGGCGGTCAGCGGATCGTCGCGCCAGACCAGCCGGGCGGGGTCCGGGTCCAGGGGCACGTCGGGCCCCGTGCCGTCCGCCGCGTGGATGCGGAGATCCGCCGGGGTCAGCGGGTCGGGCGGCGCGCCGGTGGGCTCGAACGGGGTCGCCAGGTCCCGGGGATCGGTGTGGAAATAGACCCACAGCACCCGCTGGTCGCAGGTGTCCACCACCTTCACGAAGGCGATCCCCGTGAAGTCGGCCGCGCGGCTGCGCAGCAGGGACAGGCGATCCGCGCTGGTGGTCATGCGGACCGCCTCCTCGTCTTATGGGGGATCGCAGAGAAGCAGAGGGCGTTCCGGGCAGAAACCGGGACACTACGTTTGACCGGACGTTTGCCCGGGAGGACGCCGTCTCGGTGCCGTACGCCGGGACCCCTCCCCCCATCGGGGGGAGGCTGGGAGGGGGGCGATTGATCCTTCGCGGCCGCCGTCGTGTCCGCGTCAACCCCACCCCACCCCTCCCCTGTCCAGGGGAGGGCGTCCGACCTGTGCCCGCCTCGGTGGTCGGGCGTCGTCCCCCAGCACCCCGGGACACCCCAGATGACAGCGGTCACCGGGCAGGGCAACGGGTTCAGGTTAACATGGCGGCATGGTCCGCGCTGTCGGAGCGGGTCTCTCGAGATCCCTCGTCTCGCTTCGCTCACTCGGGATGACCCATTAAATTTATAGGGTGTCATCCTGAAGCCGCGAAGCGGCTGAAGGACCTCGAGCGCAAGTCTCCAACCCGCTGCAAAGACCTGAGAGAGCGATCCCGTTAACCTGAGCCCGTCGCCCTGGGTCACCGGGAGTGCGGTGGGGCTCCGGACCGCCCTTGTGAGCATGATGGAACCCGCCGCGCTCATGCCGTGACCTCCAGGTTGATGACTTCGCGCTCGCCCCGGGCCTTGATGGTGTAGACCACCGTCACGTCCAGGCGGCCGTCATCGAAGGCGGTCTTCACGTCGTTGACGGTGAGGATCCCGGACAGCCAGGTGTCCAGGCTCTGGAACACGGCGGCCTGGAGCAGGGTCGCGGTTTCCGGACTGCTGGGGGCGAACAGCGCCCGGCGCAGCCCCGCGCCGAAGTCGGGCCGGTTGACCCGCTCCCCGGGCGCGGTCAGCAGCACCTGCCGGATCAACTGCCCCACATAGGCGGGGTAGTCCGTCTCGCGCTGGAAGCGGCCGGTGGTCCCCTCCAGGGCCGGGGGATGGCGGAAGCCTTCGAAGAACGGCGTGGTGGCCATCACAGCACCTCCAGGTTGCCGTCGTTGACCTTGAACGAGGCCGCCGTCAGCGCGGTGTTGCGTCCGCCCGAGGCCTCCTGATGGACCGCCGCGCCGTGGATGACCACCTTGTCGCTGGTCAGGGTGATGGACGTGCCGCTGTCGTTCTCGATCAGGATTTCGCCCGTGGTGTCGTCGATGCGGATGGTCGCCTTGCGGGTGCGCAGGAACTTGACGTCCGGGGTGGCGTCGGCGGCATCGATGTCGCCCGCGCCCCAGAAGCAGCCGGTCCAGATGGGATAGGACGGATCGCCGGCCTCGAACTCGATCCAGACCCCGGTGCCCGTCTCCGGCATGGTGTACAGGCCCAGCCCGCTGCCGGCGTAGGGCACGCAGGGCAGCGCCCAGACCGGCGCTTCGCCCAGCACCTGCGGCACCACGATCTGCAACCGCCCCTTCTGCAACGGGTCCTGGTTGTCCACGACCTGCCCCTTGTACTTGCCGAAGAACTCGCGTTGCGCCTGCCCCATGGGCTGGGCCGTGCCGGCCGGTCCCGTCATGATGCCGCCCCCGCCGCGTTGCGCAGCATTTCCAGCCGCATCTTGTGGCCCGAGGGATCGATGGTGTGGGTGACCGAGGACAGCACATAGTCCCCGCTGTTCAGGCTGCCCGCGCCGGCCACGGTGACGATCTGGTGCGCGGCCAGGACACCGTTCAGCGCCTGCACGCTGGTTTCGGCGGTGGCCTTGATGCTGTAGGCGGCATCGTTCAGGGCCGCCTGATTGCGCAGGTGCGCCTCCTGGGCGTTGCCGGCGCTGACGACCCGGCGCACGCGCGCCTGGGTGGGCGGCGGGTCGGCCCCCAGGGGCGGGTCGGAGGGCTCGGGCACCTCGGTTTCGTCCACCTCCGGACTGTCGGCCCCCACGCGCTGCACGAGGCCGGACTGGTTGGGGGCCTCGGCGTTGCTGGCAACCTCGAAGCTGGCTAGGTTGGAGCAGCCATCGCCCGCGTTCAGGGTCAGGGTGGGCGCCTTGGTGGGCGCCAGCTTGATCGGCGGCGCGAACCCCAGCGGGTTGGACGCCGGGCGCGGCGGCGACGGCTTGAAGTGGGCGGTCTCGACGATCTCGAACCCGGTCAGGCCCGTGGAGGCGGTCCAGTCCAGCCAGAACCGCGAGCCGGTGCGCCCGGCCAGCTTGTCCACGAACGCAAGGTCGGACTCGGTCTGGTTGAGGGTGTTGGTGTCCTCGTCATAGTCGATGGGGGTGTTCACGATGTCCGGCTCGAAGCCGTAGGTCCCCAGGATCCCCGAGACGATGTCCGACGCCGAGCCGGAGTGCGCGCGGTTGTGCGGTTTCCGGTCCATGACCGCGCGGCGGTCGGTCAGCTTCAGTTCCAGATAGGACCCGGGACCGCCCTCGGTCAGGTTGGCCTGCCGCTCGGTGATGACCCCGTGCAGGATCACGTGTTGCGTCCCGCCCAGCACGGCGATGACGCTGATCTCGGTGTCCGGCTGGCGCGGGGTCAGGCGGGCATCGTTGACCAGACTCATGTCCGCGCCGCAGATGTCCACGGCGAAGCGCACGCGCCCGGTGGTCGGCCCCTCCATGGTCTGGGTGACCTCGATCTCCGACACCTCGGCCGACAGGGCGTTGTCGGGCGCCTTGTTGACGGCGATCTGGTAGCGGATGTCCGGCATGGGGCTCCGGCCCTCCTGTGGTCACGGGCGGTGTCAGCGGGTTACGGGCGGAATGCGCAGGCGTTCCACCTCCTCCAGCGCGTCCGGCAGGACCGCGCCGTTGGCCTCGGCGATGCGCCAGAACCCGAACGGATCCTGCACCAGCGCCGCCGCCAGATGGTCCAGCCGCTGGCCCTGTTTGGGCAGGTAGTCGCCCACCGAGGCCGTGACCGGCGGTTCCGGCATGGGCAGCGCCATCACGGTGCGACCCCGGCGGTCGGTGACCGCGTAGGGCTCCAGCGGCGGGTCCACGTAGCGGCTCTTGGGGTCGAACACGGCCATGCAGGAGACTCCCAGATTTACTTGCGGCGGCCACGGACTCCAACGGTCATCGTGAGATCCCGTTGGTCTTAAAACGGCAGCAGGCTCAGCGCCTTGGCGGCGTTGCGCGCACTGTGCGCGACCGCAAGAGCACTCTGCTGAACGCGGAAAAAGTTGTAGGCGGCCTTGGCCAGTTCGACCGCCGGGCCGCTCTCGCAGCGGAACACATCCGGGGTCAGCACCTCGAAGCCCAGGCTCACCTTGGCCATCATCGGATGCAGCGAGGGCATGAACAGCGTCTCTTCCACGCTGTAGCTGGTCACCCGCACGGGCAGGATGCGCCCCGGCCCCAGGATCAGGAGCGCGATGGGAACACTCGGGCGCTTGGGCGGCGGCGGCGCGCCGGTCAGCTCGCCCACGGCCGCGACCAGATTGCCGATCAGCCCGGCGGAGGGCTGCAACAGCGATTCCAGCGCCGCCAGCCGGTCCGAGACGCCGGATTCCTTCGCCACCAGATCGTCGTCTTCAAGCTGGTCGGTGGCGTCCAGGTAAGCGTCCAGCGTGAACGTGTGCTGCGGGTCGAAGGGCTGGGCCGTGGGCGCGATCTGGCCCCGGCCGGACTGGTCCACCTCGAACGGATTCCAGGGGGTCAGGGTGCGGCTGACGGTTTCCGGGTTGTACTGGAACGGCACGATGGAGGGCTCGACGCCGATCACACCGTCCACAAGCTGCACCACGGCGCCGCGCGAAAGCTGGGGGCTGCGGGTGAATCCGGTCTCGGCCATCAGGCGCCTCCCCGTCCGCGCAGGGTGCGCGTGACCCCGGCCGCGATGCGCCCGGCGAGCGCGTCAGGCCCGGGGCGGGCCTCCCCGGCGGGCACGCGGATCTTCACCCGGTCCAGGGTCGCCGGCCCCAGGTCGCCCGCCTGCTGGCCCAGGTGCTCCGCCACCCGGGCGGCGAGCAGTTCGGGTCGGCCGGCCATGTCCGCCGGCACCCGCAGGCGCAGCCGCTCGATCCTGAGGCGCGCGGTCATCGGCGGCCCCTTCCCGGTTCGGCGGCGATGGGACCGCCCTGGTTGACGAGATGACGGTTGAGGCCGCCCGCAATGTCCTCCGGCGCCAGCGGCCGCCCGGCCTCGCGGGCCAAGAACACCGCCGCGAGCACCGTGGTCTTGATCTGCGCGCCGGTCATGGGCGTGTCGGCGGCCAGCCGGCGCAGGTCCGCATCCAGCCGCGCGGCGCAGGCGGGCGAAGCCAGTTCCGACACCACCTGCCGCCAGATCGCCAGACGCTGCGGCGGTTCCGGCCGGGGCACGTAGAACACGTAGCGGATGCGCCGGACGAAGGCGTCGTCCATCTGCTGGCGCTTGTTGGTGGCCAGCAGGGCGATGCCCGGATACTCCTCGATCAGTTGCAGCAGGTAGGTGGTGTCGGCGTTGGCATAGCGGTCGTGCGCGTCGCGGGTGTCGGTGCGGCGCGAGAACAGCGCGTCGGCCTCGTCGAACAGCAGCACGGCGTTCATGTCGGTGGCGCGCGCGAACAGCCGGCGCAGGTTCTTGGCCGTCTCGCCGATGTACTTGTTGACGGTCGAGGCCAGGTCGATGCGGAACAGGTCCAGGCCCAGTTCGGCGGCGATCACCTGCGCGGCCATGGTCTTGCCGGTGCCGGGCGGGCCGGACAGCAGGGCGACCAGCCCCGTCCCGCGCGGGAACAGGCGACGCGCGCCCGCCTGCTCCCAGAACGCCGTGCGGTCGCGGGCCTCGAACAGGAAGGCGTCCAGCAGCGCCCCGAGCTGCGGTGGCAGGAACAGGTCCCCCCGGTGGAACGGGCAATCCAGCAGCACGGCCAGATCCCCCAGCTTGCCGTGCGACAGGTCGCGGGCGCGGCGCTGCACATCCTCGAACCGATCGTCCCCCTGGGCGGCCACATGGGCGATCTCGCCGATGGTGGCGCGGAAGCGCTCCGACAGGTGGCGCAACGACTCGTCGTCCCAGGCCCGCGCCCCCGGGATGAACCGCAGCCACAGGTCCCGCCGCTCCGCGCTGGTCAGGGCCGGGATGGTCACGCGCTCCTCGTGCCAGCCGACGGCGGGCACCAGCTCTTCCGGCGAGTCCAGGATGGTGAATTCCAGCGCCAGCAGGCCCGGGTCCGCCTCCAGGCCGCGCCGCGCCGCCGGGCCGGTCCAGGCCACGGCACAGTCGTGCAGCAGCGCCTGCCGCAGCACGCGCAGGCGCACGTCCGGCCACTGGTCCTCTTCGACGCGGGCGGTGTCCACCACCATCAGCGGGCTGCCCAACGCCCGGGCGACGGCGGCGGCGAAGGTCTTGCGGCCACTCAGGGGCGCGCCCATCACCTGCACCCGGCTGGGGACGCCGCGCTCCAGGGCGCGGGCGATGCGTTCGGCGGTGCGGGCCACGGGCCAGCCGGGCAGCGGCTCCGGCCCCGTGTTCAGGACCGTGCAGCACCCCAGCAACGCGGGGTCGATCTCCGATGCGCCGAGCAGATAGCTCAGCATGGGGGGTTCGATGCCCAGCGCATCCGGCTGGCCGGGGGCGCGGGACTCCACGGCCAGCACCCGCCAGCGGCTGAGGGCGCTGGTCGGCCCCCATAGCGCCGTCCGTCCGTACCCGCACAGGCGCGCGGCCAGGGGTTCGGTGGGTGCGGCGGCGCCCTCGACCCCGGTCAGCGCGCCGAACACCAGCGCCAGCGACGGGTCCACGGCGCCCGCGAGGCACACCTGCAGCAGGTCCCGTTCCGTCGGCGTCAGGCCCAGGGCCTCGGCCAGATGGGCGAGGCGACTGTCGTCGGCCTCGAAGATGCGGCGCTCCAGGGCGTCCGCCTCGCGCAGCAGGGCGCGGGCCTCGGGCTCCGCCGAGAGGAACCGCGCCTCGGCCTCGGGCGCATCCACGTCCAGCAGGGCGCGACCGAGCGCATCGCGGGCCTCGGGCCGGCGGGCGGCGTCGGAGGCCAGATGCTCCAGCCACAGGATGCGCCGCCGGCACAGGGCGCGCACGCGGGCCAGCACCGCCTCGACCGCCGAGGTCGGCCTCTCGTGCGTCTCCAGGGGCACGGCGGCGTGCGTCATCAGACCACCCCCCAGGCCGGGGGCGCCTCGGCGCCGTTGATGAGCAACTGGACGGGCAGCGGGCTGGACAGGTCCGACATGTCCAGCGCGAAGTCGATGCGGTCCGGGTTCAGGGCGTCCAGGTCGTAGACGCCCGCCAGCGTGGGATCGGACCCGCGCAGGATCGCCCGGCCGGCCACCACAAGGACGATCTCCAACTCCTCGCGCAGATAGGCCCCGTGCAGCGTGATGCGGAACTGCCGCGCCGTCGCCGGCCCGCCCAGCAGCGCCACGGACTCGATCTGGGGCACCACGGCGAAGGCGATGTCGGCCGAGGACCGCTCAAGATAGCGCGGCGGCATCTGCTCGCTCATCTGGATCCCGATCACGGCGCGCGCCTTGTACAGGCCGGGGTAGAGCGTCAGGGTCGTGCCCTCGGTATCCACGACCGTGGTGCGCACATCCACCGCGAGGCGCACCCCGTCGGCGGCGATGGCCCAATCCGGGTTGGTCCCGGGATCGCCCAGGTCGATGCGGAACCGGCGGGGCGCGGGCGGATTGGCGCCCTCGGCCACCGGCCCTTCCAGGGAGAGATGCACCCGGTCGCCCTGCAGGCCGCCGCCCTCCAGCGTCAGGCGGGCATTCTCCGCCGGCACGCCGGCGGGGGCCGCGCCCGGCGGGAACAGGGCCGGGCGCGCGGGCGAGGCCTCGATGAAGCGGAACGGGGCCGTGGGGTCGGCCAGCGGATGCCCGGCCGGCAGGGCGAAGCCCAGCAGGCTGCGCGCCCGCAGCAGGGTGGGCCGCCCGCCGACGGAGACGAACTCGGCCACCGACAGCACCGGCGGGGCCGAGCCCTCGCGCTCCGGCGTCTCCAGCAGCATCACCCGGACCTCATAGAACAGCGAGACCCGCGTCAGGCGGTCCTGTTCCGCGCTCCAGAAGTTCACCGCCTCGTCCAGGCCGACCGGCCGCAGCAGGATCTGGATGCGGTTGTCGGCCCCGCGAAGATTGCCGGTCTCCAACAGGGGCGGGTTGGACAGCGCGGGCGGCACGGCCGGGATGGTGGTGTCGTCGTCGATCACCGGGACCTCGTGGAAGGCCCGCGCCACATAACCGAGAAGCCGTTGTTCGATCAGGGTGCGGCCGGAGGCCCCCTCGTCGGTCACCGAGCTTGTGGCGGTCACCAGGTAGTGCAGCACCAGCCCCAACGGCGTCTGCCCGATCGCGCCCGGCCCCGTGGGCACCGGCGTGGGCGTCCAGTTGCGGCCGTGCGGGTCCTCCATGACGTGGAACAGGTAGACGCTCACCACGTTCGGCATGGTGCTGGATGTGTCGTCCGGCGGGGCGGCGCTGAACTCGATGGTCGAGACGTTGGTGTCCCGCGCCAGCGCCTGTTCCAGGAGCGTGAGCAGCGTGACCGTCACGCGGGAGAGATCCGTCAGCGCCATGGCCTACCGCTGCCTCCAACCGAAGGGGGCGGGACCGCGCGCGGGCGCGGCCGGGGCGGACGGAGCTGCCCGGCGGGCCGGGGCGCGACGGGGCGGCGCGGCGGGCGGGCGGACCACCTCGACCTCGATGCTGCCGATCTCCACCACGGGACGAGCGGGCGGCGGATCGGCCGGGGCGTCCGCCAGCGGGGCCGGCGGCGCGGCGGACCACTCCCTGACCGGCACGGACGGGTCGGCCGCCGGACGGGTCTCGCGGGGGGTGGGCGCGGGGGCCGCCGGGGGCTCGCCGGGCAGCGGCGGTTCGGCACCGTCCGAGACCCAGCGCGTGGCGGCGGCCAGCGCGGCGGCGAGGCGGGCCTCCAGGTCCTGGGGCTCGCGCGGCGTTGGATCGGCGGGCGGCGGCGCGGTGGATCGCGCCCGGTCGGGGGAGTCCGGCGCGGGGGCTGGGACCGGCGAGACGGGCGCAACCTCGGCGTCCGGCGCATCGGGCACCGGCCCCGGGCGCATCGGCGCGGACTGCCCCATCCCGTCGCGGGCCGTCGGCGCGTGCGCCGGTTCCGAGGACGGCGCGGCGGACGCGTGTCGTGGCTGGTCCCCGGCCTCGGCGGGTCCGGCCGAGGGCGGCGCGGACGGGGTCCCGGTCGGGGCGGCTGCCTCTCGTCCCACGCCGGGGGCGGCGGGATGGGTCGGCGGCTCTGATCCCATGCGAGCGCGGCGCGGCGCGGACTCATCCAGGCCCGGCCCGAGCGGTTCACCCTCCGGCTCCGGCGCGCCCACATCCGGCGGCGCGCCCAGCGGGTCGAACACCCCGGGGTCCAGGTTCAGGCGCTGGTCCGCCTCGGCCAGCGGCGAGCGCGAGGCCTGCGCCGGCCGCACGCCGCGCGACACGAACACCCCGGGTGCGGCGCGGCGCGCCGCTTTGGCCAGATACCCTACGCCCATGACGCGGCCCGCCGGGGTTCGGGCGCGGCGGCCTGGATCAGCCGCACATGATCGCGCCGCTCGCCGCGCGGGATGGCCAGGATCTCCGCGCGGGACCAGTGATAGGTCGCGGCCAGGGCATGGATCTCCCGCAGCAGCACCGGGCGTTCGCGGGCCAGCGCGGCCATCAGGTAGTCCGACAGCCGGAAGGCGAACGCCTGGGGGGTGTCGCAATAGGCGCAGACGGCCTCGATCTCGTCGTCCAGCAGGGGACCGGCGCGGCTCATGGCGGCGTCCAGGCGTGGATCGTCCGGATCGCCCTCGATCACGCAGCGCCGCCGCAGAGCCTCTGCCCGCGCGGCCTCCGGCGCGCCCGCCACGGCGGCCAGATCGGCGCCCGTGGGCAGCCGGAAGCGCACCGCGCCATGGGGATCTTCCGCGTCCAGCCGCCACAGGCCGTCGTCCAGGCGGCGCACCGGCACCGGCCCTGCCGCCTCGGCCAGGGCCGCCAGCCAGTCATCCAGGGCAAACCCGGTCTCGAACCGGCGGTCACAGGCCCGGCACGGCACATGGCACTCGATGCGCGCGCCGTAGAGCGCCCGATAGAGCGCGGCCGTGATGGCGTCGTGATCGGCGAGCGTCAGATCGGCCGCCGCCACCGTGCCGCCGGGCATCACCAGAGCCGCCGCCAGCGTCTCGGCCCGCACCCCGACCGCGCGCGCGCCCATCTCCTCCGCGCCGGTGATCTCCCGCAGGACCACGGTACGGTCGGGGGCCGTGTCGGCCGCCATATGCCCTGACAGGACCACGGTCATCATCCCGGCTCACCTCCGCCGCGCGTCCGGCTCAGGGCTCTTCGAGTTCCTTGATGTCCTCGTCGCGCTCGAAGCCCTCGTGCTCCAGCTTGATGCTCTCGATCGCGACGGCCTGGGCGTTGGCGTCCACCTCGGGCAGGGCCTGATACTCCGAGACCCAGCAGCGGTAGATCTTGTAGCCGCGCACCGGCTGGCCGGAGAGGTTCAGCAGCAGGATGATGATGTTGCGCCGGAAGTTCTTGAGCGAGACGGCGCCGTCCCCCTGGGTGCTGTAGACCAGATTGGCCCAGGTCTCGAAGTCGCGGTCAAAGGTCACGCCCCGTTCCAGGGTGATGGGCTCGTACTTGGTCGAGCCCGGCGACTTGCGCGCCGTGCTGATGTCGTTGCCTTCGCGGTGGCTGACGACCTCGGTCATGCGCTTGAGCGCGCTGATCTTGCTGATGCCGGCGACGGGGGTGGTGCTGCCCTCCCAGTGCACTCGGAACTTGAAGTTCTTGTAGGGATCGATGCGGTTGTTCTTGGTGAACTGGGCCATCGGGGGTCTCCTCCTGGCGGCGCGCGGGCGGGGGGTGGGTTTACGCCTGGACCTGCCCCGCCTTCTGCTGCAGCGAGATCACGACGAACTCGGCCGGACGCAGCGGCGCGAAGCCGACCAGCACGTTGACCACGCCCAGGCTCTGGTCGGTGACGGTGGTGGTCTCGGCGTCGCACTTGACGAAGTAGGCATCGCGCGCGGTGGCCCCGGCGAACGCCCCCTGGCGGAACAGGCCGTTCATGAAGGCCCCGGCGGCGAGCCGGATCTGCGACCACAAGGGCTCGTCGTTGGGCTCGAACACGGCGAAGCGCATGCCCCGGAACAGGCTCTCTTCCATGAACAGGGCGAGGCGGCGGATGGGCGCGTACTTGTAGTCGATCTCGCCCGAGTTCTCGAACCCGGCCATGGTCCGCGCCCCCCAACTGATGACCCCGTTGGGAAAGACGCGGATGCAGTTGACCGCCTCCGGGTTGAGCAGGCCGTTCTGGGCATCGGACATCTGCACCTCGACCCCGCGCACGCCGAACAGGTTGGCCTCCAGGCCGGCGGCCGCCTTCCAGACCCCGCGTGACCCGTCGATGCGGGCCATCACCCCGGCCATGGAGCCGCAGGCGTCGATGGGCTTGGTGCCGCCGTCGGCCGAGATGGTCACGCGCGGCCAGTAGACCGCCGCGTGATCGGTGGCCACCCCGGTGCGCAGGCTGGTCAGGCTGTCCAGCACGCCCTGGGGCGTCTGGCTGTCGGGCTCGGCATCCACGATCAGGAACGCCCGCTGGCCCAGACAGAACGCGCTCGCCGGCCCCCACACCGCCGAGCGGATGCTGGGTGTGCCGGTGTCGTTCGCACTCTTGGGCAGGACCATCAGGTTGAACAGGTCCACCCGCTCCTCGATGACCTGGAAGGCGTCGGTGTAGTCCTCCAGCTCGGCCACCGCGCCGTCGCTGCCGCCGCCCAGGGCCAGGGCCGCCCGGGCGCCGGTCACGCCCTCGAAGATCTCGCCGCCCGCCGTCAGGTCGGGGCCGGTGGAGGTGAACAGGGCTCCCGTCCCTGTGCTGGCGCCGCCGAAGGTGGGGATCAGCGCGAGGCGGTGGCCGTGGACCTCGGCGCGCCAGTCCGGGCTGCCCGCGCTCAGGGCGGTGGCGATGGCGCGCAGGTTCTCGGCGATGTTGCGCAGCGAGGGCGTGCCCACGGCCGTGAACGAGCCGTCACTGAGCAGCGTGCCCGGGCCGGGATAGGCGATGTCCGCCGTCGCGATGGTGAACGGGCGCAGGCCGGCGGACCCGGCCACGCCCAGCGCGTCCAGCGTGGCCCGCGTGGCCCCGCCCAGCGACAGCAGCGCCGACAGGTCGCCCGCGCCGGTGTCCAGGATCGAGACCAGACCGGACGGCGCCGGCCGCGCGACCGCATAAGCGCCCACCTCGATGCCGCCCTGGGCCACACCCAGCCCCAGCGCCTCGGCGATGTCGAGCTGAGCCGCGCGCTCGATCACCACGTCATGGCGCAGGTCGTTGACCTGGATGCGCAGGGGTTCGTTCGTGGGCGCGGGCACACTCACCTGCACCGTGGTATGGGGCGCGAGCGCGTCGTTGATGGCCGTCTCAAGGTCGGTCAGCGTGGGATTGGCCGCCAACTCGATGGTGAGCGTGGGCGAGGCCAGGGCCCCCTCGATGCGCAGCCGGAAACGCCCCGCCGTACCGGCGCCGCCGGCCTGGGTGTTGGCGACGGCGTTGGCGAGCGCGGTTTCGGCCGCCGTGGAGTCGGCATGGATCGCCGCGCTGGCGGAAAAGGCGGTCGCCGTGGCCAGCGCGGCCACGGCTGCTTCCTCGGTCGTGGTCGTGGTGTCGTCGATATGGGCCGTCACCAGCTTCGATTGCCGCGTCAGGATGGTGCGGGCATAGCGCGCGGCGGTGGGATCCAGGCTCAGGTCGGCGAAGGTCTCCGACTCGGTCTTGCGGGACTGGCCGCTGGCGTCGAAGGTCTCGCGGTAGAGTTCAAGATTGAAGGTCCGCTCCGGGCTGGCCGTGTTGTAGTCCACCCGGGCGCGCAACTCGTTGGCCACCAGCCCCGCGTCGCGCGACCGCAGGGTCAGGACCGTGGTGCCGCCCGCGCTCTGCAGGGGCACGGTACCCTCGCTGGCATTGTGGGCGATGCGCACGATGTAGGCCTGTTCGCCGCCGTTCAGGAAGAACTGGCGCACCTGCTCGGTCATCTCGCCCTGGGAGATGTCGGGCGAGAAGACGCGCTCGTAGTCCTGCACGCCGAGCACGCGCGTGGGCTGGAGCAGCGGCCCCTTCTTGGCCATGCCGACGAACGCGGCGATGGAGGTAGCGACCCCGCTGATGGACTGGACGCCGGAGGGGATCTCCTGGATGTAGACCCCGGGATAGGTGTAGGTGGCCATGGTCTGACACGCGCCTCCCCGCCGGTCCCCTCGCGGCGGGCGGCGGTGGGGGCCGGTCCGGGCGCGCGGGACGAGTTGCCGTCATGAGGGTCCGGACCGGACCCGTGGTCACGCCGCCTCCGGTCGCCGTCCTGACGGGCGTCCGGGGACGGTCACAGGCCGACCAAGATGGTGGGATTTTAGAAAAACTTGAGGCGAGTTGCATGAACCGGCGGGTTCAAATTCAGTCCACCTCTGGATCTAGATCGTTCGATCCAGGCCGGGACGAACCAGACATCCTCGGCGGCGGTGTGCGATGGGGCGGCCGGGTGACGCACCCTTTGTGCCTTGGTGTCTTGGTGGTGACTCCCGGAAACCTCAGCGGAAACGAACCACCAAGACACGAAGACACAAAGGTGTCGGCGTTCATCCGCCCGGACACCATGGCCCGGTGGCCGGGACGAATTAGACATCCTCGGCAGCGTGCGATGGGGCGGCCGGGTGATGTACCCTTGGTGCCTTGGTGCCTTGGTGGTGACTCCCGGAAACCCCAGCGGAAACGAACCACCAAGACACACTGTCGTAGGGTGCGTTCGACCGCCTCGAAGAGGCGGGCAACGCACCACGGTGCCGCGATTGGTGCGTTGCGGCTTCGGCGCGACCGCACCCTACGGCGATGGCCCGACTGACTGTGTGGGCACGGCGACCCGAAGCGGGGCCCCGGACACAAGAAAGGCCGGGCGCGGAGGGGAACCGCGGCCGGCCTTTTCTTGACGTCTTGTGGATCGCAACGTGGCTGAGGCGTTCGATCCTGCGGAGGGGTCTTCGTGGTGCGAACCGTTCCGTGGCTGAGGCGGTCGGGTCCGTGTCGGAGGTGCTCTTGTGCGGGGTCTCGCGTGGCTGAGGCGCGGGATCCGCGGATCGGAGGTCTTGGGGTCGGAGGTCTTGGGTGCGGAGTCTCACGTGGCTGAGGCGTGGGGTCCGCGGGTCGGAGGTTTGCTGGATTTCGGTCTTCGCTTCGGGTTCGCTCGGAGTGCTCTGGTGTCTTTGCTGAGATCGTCGGCGGTCGTGGAGCCCCGCCTTCGATGTCCCCTTTATGCCCGACCCCACGTGACGGGTATTTTTCCGCATCATGACAGTTTCGTCATGTTGGTTGGGATGATTCCAATATGAGCAGCACGCGGTTTTGACCGTCAGGACGGCGGCCACGCCAAAAAAGGAGGCTCAGTTTGCGTTAGATATGCATGCTGGTTGTTTGGGCGAGATAAGTCCGGCGATGCATGCCAGGATTGCACGGG
>NZ_WIVE01000051.1 GCF_009601025.1 Roseospira navarrensis
GCTGGAATTCGAGCAGGGATCGAGGAAACTTGCTCATGGTCGGGCTCCGGAAATGGCGTGCGTTCACGTTATGTTCTACGCCGTTTCAGGCCACCTGTCACCACATGATGTGGTCCCGGACTCAAAGGGATAAGCCCTTAGAAGATATAGACTTTGACCTCAGCATGTGTTTGATTCCTCGCCGCAAATCTTGCAGGGGGAGCCATGCCTGAACGCAATCCTGATGAGGTAAACTACCCACCCTTTGAAACAGAAGACCTCCGCAAGAACCTGACCAATTTTCTGAATTCTGACTTCGCGCCAGACCAAGTTGGAGGCGCGTGTAAGGTTGGGAACTTCAAGTGGGGCGTCTATGCTTTTTTCGACTATGACAGAGAACCCATCTACGTCGGACAGACAAACGAAAAGCTCCGCACTCGCATACGAAGGCACCTGACGAACCAGCGGACTGACGCCGTTGCGATGTCGGTCTTGGACCCCTTTGAGGTATATGAGGTTGAGGTATGGCCACTTCCCCAGTTCGAAGGGGTAAACGGGAAAAACCCTGACGCAAAAGCGCACCTCGACGCCCTTGAGCGGCTGATATATGAACGCGCCCTGGCTAAAAGCAAATTCGGGGCTGTACTGAACGAAAAGGACCCACCAGCTGCCACGATACATATCGAGGTGCCTAAGTCGTTCAGGATGCGCATCGTATCAGACGATGTCCATGCGATTCGGTCTCATCCGGATTTCAGGATCGCGAGACGGTCCCTGATCATTAGTCGGCTGGCTCAGGTTATCAGCGAGCGGAAGGTGCAGGGCGGGCTTCGCCGGGTGCTCCTCACTCAAGCAAAGCGGCTCCAGTGGCTGGCTGAGCGTCGATATATCGGGCTAGGCGGAGAGGCGTCTGTTGAGGTGGAAAACAGTGAGGCGGAAGGTAGCGAAGACTGAGCCGCTGACTCGGTCGGAAACGATGCGACGGGTCCGGGGAACGAACACTTCTCCCGAACTCATTGTCCGGCGAGTCCTTTACGGCCTAGGCTTCCGTTATCGCCTCCACGCTGCTGATCTGCCAGGCAAACCCGACATCGTAAATCGGACGAAGAAGAAAGCGATCTTTGTCCATGGTTGCTTTTGGCACGGCCACTGCTGCAAACGCGGCAACAGGCGGCCAAAAACAAATACCGAATACTGGAGAAAAAAGATCGATCGAAATATGGAGCGGGACCTCCTAAATATAATGGAATTGCGTCGGTGCGGCTGGGATGTACTGGTGATCTGGGAGTGTGAAATTAATCATCATGATCTTTCTGAGAAACTGAGTAAATTTATTTCCGCAGGACGATAACTATAATGCCGCCTCGCGCATGACAACCAATAACCATGCAATCTCACTTCCGTTGTTATAGCGCGACCAACGGGTCTCTGGTTGCGGGATTTCGGTAAAGATAATTCCGAGAACAAATCAAATGGCCGCACGCCAGTTGATCGGCAGGGTAATACCCGCAGCGGATGAGTGTGACACCCCCGCCAAACGGAACCGGCCGGCTCCCCACGGAGAGCCGGCCGGACCGTTCAGGCGCCCAGGCAGGACGCGGCGGGGACGGACGCCCTTACCGCTCGATGCACATGGCGATGCCCATGCCGCCGCCGATGCACAGCGTGGCCAGACCCTTCTTGACGTCGCGCTTCTGCATCTCGTGCAGCAGCGAGACCAGGATGCGCGCGCCGGACGCGCCGATGGGGTGACCCAACGCGATGGCCCCGCCGTTGACGTTCACCTTGCTGGTATCCCAGCCCAGTTCCTTGTTCACCGAGATGGCCTGCGCGGCGAAGGCCTCGTTGGCCTCGATCAGGTCCAGGTCGTCGTGCGACCAGCCGGCCTTTTCCAGCGCCTTGCGGCTGGCCGGGATCGGGCCGGTGCCCATGATCGCCGGGTCCACACCGCAGGTCGCCCAGGAGACGATGCGGGCCAGCGGCGTGACCCCGCGCTTGGCGGCGTCCGAATCCTTCATCAGCACCACGGCGGCGGCGCCGTCGTTGATGCCGCTGGCGTTGCCGGCCGTGACCGTGCCTTCCTTGTTGAAGGCGGGGCGCAGCTTGCCCAGACCTTCCTTGGTCACGCCGTCCTTCGGGTGCTCGTCGGTGTCCACGACGATCTCGCCCTTGCGGGTCTTGATGACGTAGGGAACGATCTCGTCCTTGAAGCGCCCGGCCTTGATGGCCGCCTCGGCCTTGTTCTGGGAGGCGGCGGCGAATTCGTCCTGCTCGTCGCGGGTGATCTGCCAGCGCTGGGCGATGTTCTCGGCGGTGACCCCCATGTGATAGCCCTGGAAGGCGTCGAACAGGCCGTCGCGCAGCATGCTGTCCTTCAGCTCCAGCGGGCCCATGCGGGTGCCGTTGCGCATGTGCGCCAGGTGCGGCGCCATGCTCATGCTCTCGTGGCCGCCCGCGACCACGATGTCGGCGTCGCCCATCTGGATGGACTGATAGCCCAGCGCCACGGTGCGCAGGCCCGAGCCGCAGAGCTGGTTGATGCCGTAGGCCGTCACCTCCACCGGGATGCCGGCATTCACGGAGGCCTGACGGGCCGGGTTCTGGCCGGTGTCGCCGGTCAGGATCTGGCCCAGGATCACCTCCGAGACCTCGCCCGGTTCGACCTTGGCGCGGTTCAGGACCTCCTGGATGACCACCTTGCTGAGATCGTGCGCATGGACCGAAGCCAGGGCTCCGTTGAACGTGCCCACAGCGGTCCGCGCGGCGCCGGCAATGACGATATCGGACATGGAATGCCTCTCCCTGTTGTTCCTCCCGGTGGCGCATGCCCCGGCGGTGCCTGGCACCGCTGTCGAGACCGACCGTGCCGCGTCCCGCCTGCGGCCCGTGGACCGAAGCGGCGCGCCGCACCGACGCGTCCGGATGGATCACATCCGCCACTCTTGGGATCCGGTTATAAAGCGATGGAGCCCTCTCGAAAACCTCAGTTTCAACCTAGGTCGTTGCGCGGGCGGTTCGCAAGGCCCATCGAACCAGCGGATCGTGTACCCGCGCCACGGCTGCACGCCCCACGATCATGCCCACATGGCCCAGGGGCGGTTCGCTGACAACGGCCCCCGGCAGCGCCCGCGCCAGGGCCCGCGCCGAGGCCGCGGGCACGATTCGGTCGTGCGCCGGAATCACCACATAGGCCGGCACCGACAGCGAATCGGGCCGGATTCGCTGCCCGTCCACCGTCCACCGGCCCTGCCCCGGCGTGTTGTCCCTGTACCACCCGACCAGCGTTTCTGTTGCAACGCGGGCCGCCAGCGGCACGCCGTCGTTGACCCAGTCCTCGACGGCGACGAAGTGGCGCGCCGCGGCCCCGCGCCCCGGCAGGCGCCCGAACACCCGAAACTTGCGCCCCAGGCCGGCCGGATCAAGGCAGGCGAACGCCGCCTGCAGCACATCCACCGGAAGAGTATCCCGAGTCGCCAGCACGGCTTCGATCCAGGGCGCCAGACCGCGCGCGAGCCGACCCTGCGCCTCGGCCTCTTCGGAGGCATGGAAGTCCCAGGGCGTCGCCAGCAGGGCCAGCCCGGCCACCGCCTCCGGCTGGCGCTGCGCCAGCGCCAGCGCCAGCAGGCCGCCCATGCAGTAGCCCAGCACCAGCGGCCGCCGCCCGGTCTCGGCCCGGACATGCGCGAAGGCGGGCTCCAGGCGGTCCGCCACGTACTCGGTGATCCCGAACCCCTCTTCGTCCGGTCCCGGCGCGCCCCACTCCATCAGAAAGGGCCGCAGGCCCCGCCACGCCAGATAGCGGGCGAAGCCGCGCCGGCGCGTCAGGTTCAGGATGGTGCCCCGGTTGACCAGCGACGGCACCAGCAGCACCGGCGGCCCGTCCCGGGCCCGGTCCCGGCGGGCGGGATCGTCGGGCGTGTCGGCGAAGTCCTGAAGGCGGGCCGAGCCGCGCGCCCAGACGGCGGGCGGGTCCAGCCCCTCGCGTCGCCCGGGGTGCGCGCGATAGGCCGTCACACCGTCCAGGAACCCGCCCAGCCGGCGGCGGGCCTCGGCGTCCACGGCGGCGGCGAAACGGACCGGATCGATGCCGGCGGCGCGGGCCTCGGCCAGGACAGCGGCGAAGGCGGGCGGATCAGGTGCCGCCGGCCCCGTCGGATCCGGCCCGGGAGAGCAGTCCGCCGAGGGCGGCTTCGAGCACGGCGACCCGCTGTTCCAGGCGCTCAACCCGACCGGCCAACTCAGCGTCATCAGGGCCTGGGTGGTCAGGTGCAGCCCCAGAGGGCGGGGCCCCTGACGGTCCGCGAGCGCCGTCTGGGGCGGCGCCGTCCGGGGCGGCGTGGGATGCGTCCGATCGGTCATCGTGCCCCCCGGCTGTCGCGGGATGATCCCGCGCGGCCTCCGCCAGGCCCCGGGTCATGAGGGTGAAGGACTGGGCCAGCGCCTCGGACACGGCGGGATCGCGCGCCATGGCGCCCAGATGGTCCTGCCACAGGTCCAGGTACCGACGCGCCAGCGCCTCAAGGTCGGGGGTCTCCATCATGCGCCGACTATATCGATAGCGGTCCCGCCCTGTCACCCCCAGCCGGTGACCCGTTGCCTGTCGTGCGCGGACGGTCGCCCGGGCCCCGTCCCGCGCGATGGATGTCAGATCGTGAAGTCCAGCGCCTCGTCGCGCACCCCCTGCACGCCCCTCTCGCGGCCCTGTCGGCACAGGTCCTCGATGGTCAGGCCGTCCAGATGGGATTGCAGCGCGGCCTCGGCATGGCGGGCCATGGGCAGGATCACCGCCTCGCCCAGCGCCGAGGCCGTTCCGGCGGCGGCCCCGTTGGCCGGCTTGCCGCCACCGTCGGTGCCCCCGTCGGCGCCCTCGTCGTCCTCGCCGCCCAGGGCGCGCACGATCTCGCCGACCGTGATGCGCCGCCGCTCCCGCGCCAGCCGGTAGCCCCCGCGCGGCCCCCGCTGGGCCAGCAGGATGCCGGCCCGCGCCAGGGTCTGCAGGCTCTGTTCCAGATAGCGCCGGGGCAGCCCCAGCCGGTCCGCGATCTCCGCCCCACGCACGGGCACCGGCCCGCCGTGATAGGCCACGTCCAGCACCGCCTCGATGGCGGCCAGATGGCGGCGGGGGATCCGGATCATCCGTGCGTCTCCGCGGTGACAGGCTGGCAACTGGTTCCTGGACCAGCATTTAGGGCTCATGCCCCCGACCGTCAATCACCTCCCGGTGTACAACGTGTTTATTTCCGGAATTTTTGCTGTAGTTTTTGACCGTCCCCCCCGAGCGGTCCACCGCCGGGCGCGGGTCTGCACTCCAGAAAACGGGTTTCCCTCACCCGGGTCGGGGTTTCATAGTGACGGGAGCACATCACGGCGAGCGGGGGGACTCCCCGGTCGCCACGCGGCCCGGGGTCCGACCCGCCCCGGCGCCGCGAGCCCTGCGGAGGACCAGACCATGCCCGGGATCAAGACCATCCTCGCCATTGCCAGCAGCGCCGAAAGCGGCCGCGCCTCGATCGAGACGGCGTTTCTGGCGGGTGCGGCCCTGGGTGCGCACGTCGAGGTGTTCCATGTCCGGCCCGACCCGGCCAGCGCCGTGCCCTATGTGGGCGAGGCCATGGCGGGCGCGCTGGTCGAAGAGATGATGGCGGCGGCCGAGCGCGATGCGCGCAACCGCGCCGACGCCTTGAAAGCGCTGTTCGACGAGATGGTGGAGGCGCGGGGCCTTTCGCTGCGCTCCGGACCGCCGCCGCTCGACACCCTGACCGCCGACTGGATCGCGATCGACGGCAACGAGCCCGAAGAGGTGGCCGCGCGCGGCCGCGTCTCCGACCTGCTGGTGGCCGGTCGGCCCAGTCCCAACCGGGAACTGCCGTCGCTCATCACCCTGAACGCCGCCCTGATGGAGGCCGGCCGGGCCGTGCTGGTGGCGCCGCCCACCGCGCCCGCGTCGGTGGGCACGTCGGTGGCCATCGCCTGGAACGGCTCGCCCGAGGCGGCGCGGGCCGTCCAGGCCGCCATGCCGCTGATCGAGGCCGCCGGCGCCGTCACGATCCTGGCCGCCAGCGACACGGACGCCCTGTGCGGCGCCGACGATCTCGCGCGGCATCTGGCGTGGCATGGGGTGACGCCCCGGACCATCCCGATCGAGGGCCACCACGGCGAGGAGGTGGGCAAGGCCCTGCTCGGTCACTGCGACGACGCGGGAGCCGACCTGCTGGTGATGGGGGCCTACACCCACAGCCGCCTGCGTCAGCTCATTCTGGGGGGCGTGACCCGCTACGTGCTGGACCACGCCGAATTGCCGGTGCTGCTGTCGCACTAGGCGTCACACTGGGACACACCGACCGCGCGCACGACCAACGACCGAGACATGACCGACGATCGCAACGACGACGCATCCGACCCGACCCGCCGGACAGGATCGCCACCCCTGGACCTTGTGCGCGCGGCCATGGAGCGGCTGAACGCGGCCGAGAGCTGGCCCGCGCTGCGCGAGGCGCTGGAGGCGGACGGCCTGGCCAAACGCCTGGGCGCGGACGGCATGCAGCGCCTGGCCGAGGTCTGGCGCCAGCGCGCCGTGCGGGCGCTGGACGACGCGGCGCTGGTGGCGGAGGTGCGGTTCTGGGCCGACGGCGGCGACCTGCCGCAGCATCCGGACGGGTTCCGCGCCCCGCTGCCGGCCGATCTGGCGGCGGAGGCGGAGCGGCGCGGCTGGTTCGTCCGGCCGCTGGCGGGCGGCGGCTGGGTGGTCAATGCTCCGGATCGGGCTCCCGCGACCCTGCCCGCACGTCGATGACCATGGGGTGATCGAAGGTGTGGTCCGGGTCCGCCTCGCGCAGGTCCGTGGTGCGCCGACTGTGATCGGGCCCGAAGTAGGTGTCGGTCCGCACGAACGCCAGCGGCTCCGCCAGCACGTGGCGGATGGTCCGCAGCAGGTCGGTGGCGTTGATGGGCTTGCCGACCACGGCATGCACGCCGGTGGCCAGGGCCGTTTGCCGGTCGCCGGGCCCCATGTGGCCGCTGACCATCACGATGGGCACGGTCGGCTCGGGGCTTTCGGCCTCATCGCGCAGCATGCGGGTCAGTTCGAGACCATCCACGGGGGCCATGACATAGTCCAGCAGGATCAGGTCCGTCGGGCCCTCCCGCAGCGCCTTCAGGGCCTCGTCGGCGCCGCCGGCGTCCCGCACATGGGTCACCCCGGCGCCGGCCAAAACCGAACGCAGAATATCCCGAAAGAACACGTTGTCATCGACAACGAGCACCTTCAGAGCCGACCAATTCAGATCACGCATGGGATTGCTCCCGCCAGGATCACCCGGCGATGCCTGCCCCCCTCCCCGTTGCCTGCATCGACCCGCGAACCGAAGTGTCCCCTGCCCAACCGGGCTGGTCAACAAGAAGGGGGCGTGCGCCTTTCGAATGCCCGCCATGCCTTGACCGCGCCCCCGTTCCGTTCCTACCAAGGCGTGATCGTCCGCCCCCGCAAAGGAGACCCCTGCCCCATGGCCCCGCCGCCGCCTCTGCTGACGCTCCAGGACATTTCGCTCGGGTTCGGCGGGCCGCCCCTGCTGGACGGCCTGTCCCTGACCGTCGGCCGGGGCGAGCGCCTGTGCCTGGTCGGGCGCAACGGCTCCGGCAAGTCCACGCTGCTCAAGGTCATCGCCGGGCTGGTGGAGCCCGACTCCGGCACCCGGGCGGTGCAACCGGACGTGGCCGTGGCCTACCTGCCCCAGGACCCGGACCTGAGCGGGTACCCCACGGCCCTGGACTGCGTGACCGACGCCCTGCCGGCGGCCCACGCGGGCGAGGCGCACCGGGCCGAGATCCTGCTGGACGCGCTGCTGCTGCCCTACGACCGCGACCCGGCCACCCTGTCCGGGGGCGAGGCGCGACGGCTCGCCCTGGCCCGCGCGCTGGTGGCCGAACCGGATATCCTGCTGCTCGATGAGCCCACCAACCACCTGGACCTGCCCACCATCGGCTGGCTGGAGGACACCCTCGCCGCGTTCCGGGGGGCGGTGGTGTCGATCAGCCACGACCGCGCCTTCCTGCGGCGGCTCACCCAGGCGACCCTGTGGCTCGACCGGGGGCGGCTGCGGCGCCTGGAGGAGGGATTCGCCGCCTTCGATGCCTGGGCCGACGCCATCTTCGCGCAGGAAGAGACCGAGTGGGCCAAGCGCGACAAGCTGATCGCGCAGGAGACCACGTGGTCCCGCCAGGGCATCAGCGCGCGACGCAAGCGCAACCAGGGCCGCCTGCGCCGGCTGTACGCCATGCGCGAGGAGCGGCGCCAGCGCATCCAGCGCGCCGGCGGCGTCAAGCTGGAGGCGGACACCGGCGAGACCTCCGGCAAGCTGGTGATCGAGGCCGAGGGCATCGCCAAGAGCTATGACGGGCGCGCAGTGCTGAAGCCGTTCTCGATCCGCATCCAGCGCGGCGACCGCATCGGCATCGTCGGCCCGAACGGGGCCGGCAAGACCACGCTGCTCCGGCTGCTCACGGGCGCGCTGGCCCCGGACACCGGCCGGGTGCGCCTGGGCACCAACCTGACGCCCACCACGCTGGACCAGCACCGCTCGATCCTGGACGGCGACAGGACGGTGTGGGACCTGCTGGCGGACAGCGGCGCCGACCGCATCAACGTGAGGGGCGAGTCGCGGCACGTGGTCAGCTATCTGCGGGATTTCCTGTTCGACGACCGCCAGGCCCGCAGCCCGCTGAAAAGCCTGTCCGGCGGCGAGCGCAACCGGCTGGTGCTGGCGAAGGCGCTGGCCAAGCCCACCAACATGCTGATCCTGGACGAGCCCACCAACGATCTGGATATGGAGACGCTCGACCTGCTGGAAGAGATGCTGGCGGACTACGACGGCACCCTTCTGCTGGTCAGTCACGACCGGGATTTCCTCGACCGGGTTGTGACCGCCACCATCGTGCTGCCGGGCGACGGCCGGGCGGTGGAATATGCGGGCGGGTTCTCCGATGCGCTGGCGCAGGCGGGCGGATCGCTGTCGGCCCTGTTCCCGGCCATGCTGGGGGCCTCGCCCGAGGCGAGCGATTCGGTGGCGCGGCCGAAGGTCGCCTCGACGCCCTCGTCCGAGCCCAAGGGAAAGCCGAAGCCGGCCAAGCTGTCCTACAAGCAGCAGCGCGCGCTGGAGCAGTTGCCGGGCCGCATCGAGGCGCTTCAGGCCGAGGTCGCCCGGCTGGAGTCCGCGTTGGCGGACGCCACCCTGTTCACCCGCGACCCCACCGGGTTCCAGACCCGGACCGACCGCCTGGAGGCCGCCCGCGCCGAGCTGGCGGCGGCCGAGGACGAATACCTGGAGCTTGAGATTCTGCGCGAGGCGCTGGCGGGGTAGACCGGAAGGATCGGAACGGGTCAACGCCCGGCCCGGTCCGCCGGGCCGAAGCACCGGGCCAGCGCATGCAGGCAGCCGGCCGGATCGCGCAGCGCACCGCCCGGATCCGCCGCCAGCGCCCGCCCCCACAGCGCGAGGGCATCGCGGTGGAGACCGCCCTGCCGCCGCGTCTCGACAGCCAGCGCGCGGCGGTGGGCCGCGAAGGCGGCGGGCCGGAGCACCGCCAGGCTCGGATCGCGGCTGAGGGCATCGGCCCACAGGGCGTCCCACGTGGCCGCCGGCAGCACGCCCCCGCCCCGCGCCCGGTCCGCCGGCATGACCGCGGAAAGACCGCGCCCCACCACCCATAGGCCCGCCCCGTGCACACGCAACAGCCAGTCCGGAAACGCGGCCCCCGTCCGGTCCTCGTCGAAGCCGCCCACGGTCTCCCACACCGGACGCGTGGTCGCCAGGACGGCGGGGCGCATCGCCTCCGCCCGGGGCAGCAGCTCCGCCGCGGTCAGCACCCGCCGCCCCTCGCCCCCCGGCCGGGCCAGACTGACGGCCGCGCTGGGTCCGGTGCGCAGGTCGCGCAGCACCGCGTCCAGGTCGCCCCGGCCGAGGCGGGTCCCGCGCGCCAGGAACACCAGAGTCTGGGACCGGGCGACCGCCGCGCCACGGTTGAACACACCGGCGACGGTCGTGGTCTCCACCGGCACCGGGCGCAACGACGGGATCGTGTCCAGGAGCAGGCGCACCAGGGCATCCCCCGGGGTCGCGGCGGTCCGGACCATCGGCACGATGATTTCCCACCGCGGGCCGGCCGGGATCGCCTGCAGGGCCTCCAGGGTCGCCGCGAGATCGTGCGCGGACCCGCCCGGGCCGATCACAAGGCTGACCTCCGGGTCGGGGCCGCGTCCATACGTGGCGGCGGCATCGGGCGCGGCGAGGGGATCCAGGCGCATCAGCATGAGGGGGTCTCCGGGCTCTCTCGTGTGCGGACAAGCGGTCCGCGCGTCGTGACCCGAGTATGGCAACCGCCGTGCCACCCCTGAGACACCGCCCGCGCCCTCAAACCCCGTAGAATCCCATAGTGCCGCGCTCGGCTTTTTCGGCCCGGCGGGCGGCGGTGTGTCATTTTGAGAGACGCGCCCGGACCTCGGACCGAAAGCCGGTCTGTTTGATCCGACTCCGTGTCAGAATGACATGCCCCGCGTCCGCCGGCGACGCGACCGCCCAGCAGTTCCCATTTTGGCCACGCTGCCTCCGAAGGGTCCTGCTGGGAGGTCCAGGCGCGAACCGAACTCCCTCCCCTGGATAGGGGAGGGCTGGGGTGGGGTTGAAAAAAGGCTCGTGGGGTTGATGCGGCAAGTGGGGTCCGCGCGAAAATGAACGCATCCCCCTCCCAAGCTCCCCCCAAAGGGGGGAGGAGAACAGGCCGGCATCGGCCACAACCGGCGCTCTCCCTCCATCCTGAGAATTGCTGGCGACCGCCTTGATCCCTGTCGGACCACGGCCCTACCATGCCCGCCCCTCTGGACCAGCCGGGAGCCCTCCGCCATGCCGCCAGTCCCGACGCGTCCCCGGTCAGCCCTGTGCGCCGCCGCCCTTCTCGCCCTCCTGAGCGCCTGCGCGTCGGACGACGGGGCGGGGTGGGTCAAGGGCGGGGTGACGCCGTCCCAGCGCGCCGCTGACAGTTCCGCCTGCAAGCGCGAAGCGGACGAGCACGCCCTGCGCCGCACCCACCAGCCGGACCGTCTGGACCTGGGCGGCCGCGATGCCCTGGGCGCCGACCCCATGGCCCAGGTGGATCGCTCCGAGGCCCGGGACGCCTTCCGACGGTACTACACCGCCTGCATGCAGGCGCGCGGCTACACCCGCCAGGGCCGCTGAGCCGGACCGCCACGGCGATCGCAGGGCTCCGAACCCGGATGACCGTTCTGTGACACTGATGGGGTCGAACCCGCCTCACGAGGTCCTTCGGTCGCCCCCGGCGACGCGTCGCGTCGCCGCAAAGGAGCGCGGCCATCGGAACGATGGTCGCGGGGGCTCCCTCAGGACGACGTACTATTAATAGAGCATGTCATCCTGAGCGCCCTACGGGCGCGAAGGATCTCGTGATGAGGCACGAACCATGACACCCCTGTCATCTGGATTCGGAGCCCTGTCGGCGATCGAAGCCACATGGACGGATCAGACCGCCTGAATTACTCTGAGTTCGGTTTGCAGTCGCAACGGCGGCGGCCGGACGATGCGCCGCCTGGTAACGGGGAGGACGGGCGATGGGGTTTTCCAGTGTGGGCGCGCGGGTGACCGAAGTGGCGGCGCGGCTGCCGGGCCGCCCGATCAACGGACAGAACGCCGGCAACCAGGTGGCCGGTCGGTCAGGCGGACGCAACCAACCCCGCCAGCCCGTCCCGGTGGCCCCGCTGCCACGCGCCAGCGGCACCAACGACGCCCAGGTGATCGACGCCCTGTCGCAGCGCGTCGCGGACCTTGAAGCACGGCTGGCGGCGCTGGAGAGCGTGCTGGAGGTCAGTGCCGGCGGCGGCTCCGTGACGCTGGTCGCCGCCGGGTCGATCACGCTCAGCGCCTCGACCATCACGCTGTCGGCGTCCGGCGTCACGCTTGATGCCGCCATGACCTCGACCGGCGGCGTCATCAGTTGCGACACCATCATTGCGCAGAGCGTGGTCGGATCCAGCTACACCCCGGGCGCCGGGAACGTGTGGTAGGGGGCAACCCTGACCCGACCAGCGGGGTGACCATCCTTATACCAACGGCATCTGACGATGACCGTTGAAGTCCGTGGCCGGCCCTCTCCCCCACCCGGCCACCCAACGCCAGTATCCCCAAGGAATAGGATGGGGGGTGGCCGGGTGGGGGAGAGGGCCGGTGCCGATCGGCGGGTGAGTCAAACTCACCCGCCGTTGGTATTATACCGCGCAACGATGAGAATGACTCCTTCGACACAGGGTCGCTGCGACGACCTGTCAGGATGAGTCTTTGTTTTGATCGCCGCAGCGCCCCTTCGGGGCGCGCGGCTCCGGGCCTTTGGCCCGCCGGCGCAGTCGCGCCGGCCGGCCAACGAAAAGGATGAACCTTTCCGTCGGCCGGTATCACCCCACCTCGGCCAGTTTCGCGGCCTGATCTTCGGCGATCAGGGCGTCGATGACCTCGTCCAGCGCCTCGCCGGTGATGACCTTGTCCAGGTTGTAGAGCGTCAGGTTGATGCGGTGGTCGGTCACGCGGCCCTGCGGGAAGTTGTAGGTGCGGATGCGTTCCGACCGATCGCCCGAGCCGACCTGGCTCTTGCGGGCGTCGGCGCGTTCCTGTTCGGCGGCGCGGCGCTGCTCGTCGTACATCTTCGACAGCAGCATTTTCATCGCCTTGTCACGGTTCTTGTGCTGGCTCTTCTCTTCCTGGCACTGGGCAACGATGCCCGTGGGGATGTGCGTGATGCGCACCGCCGAGTCGGTGGTGTTCACGTGCTGGCCGCCGGCCCCCTGCGAGCGGAAGGTGTCCACGCGCAGATCCTTGTCCTCCACATGCACGTCCACCGCCTGGGCTTCCGGCAGCACCGCCACCGTGGCGGCCGAGGTGTGAATGCGGCCACCGGCCTCGGTCGCGGGCACGCGCTGCACCCGGTGCACCCCGCTCTCGAACTTCAGGCGGGCGAAGACATCGCGGCCGGTCACGGTCGCCACGGCCTCCTTGATGCCGCCGATGGCCGTCTCGCTGGCGTCCAGGATCTCGACCCGCCAGCCGTGCGCCGCGGCATAGCGTTCGTACATCCGCAGCAGTTCGGCGGCGAACAGCGCGGCCTCGTCGCCGCCGGTGCCGGCGCGCACCTCCAGGATGGCGTTGCGCTCGTCGGCCTCGTCCTTGGGCAGCAGCAGCACGCGCACGGCCTGTTCCATTTCGGGCACCGTCCGGCGCAGGCGGCCCACCTCCTCCTCCGCCAGCTCGCGCATGTCCGGATCGGCGAGCATGGCCTCGGCGTCCTCCAGGTCGGCGCGCGCCTTGCGCAGGGCCTCGATCGCCTCGACGACGGGGGTCAACTCGGACAGCTCCCGGGACAGACGCGGGATGTCCGCCGCATCCAGGTCGGATCCGGACAGCAGCGCGCCCAGTTCCTCGTGACGGGAGACGACGCGGGAGAGTTTCTCGTCCAGGCTCATGGTCGGGTGTCGCTTTCCTCGGTGGGCTCGGTCGGGCCGGGGTCGGCCATCTCCTCCCCGGACTCGCTCAGGCGGAACAGCCGCCGGGTCACGTTCTCGGCGTGGCGCAGGTTCTCGGGCGGGCCGACGGCGAGCCGCCGCAGCTCCTCCGACGGGGTGTGCAGCAGGCGCCCGATCAGCAGCCGCGTGGCCTTGTCGGCGTCGCCGTGCGCCTCGGTCAGGGCGCGGGCGCGCTCGTCCTCGAAGCGGGCATGCAGCAGGGTGATGACGGGCACCGCCGCGCGCTCCACCCGCCCCTGCTGGAAGCGCCCCACCTCCTCGCGCACGATCCGCCAGGCGGCTTCCGCCTCGGCCTCGCGGTGGGCGCGGCCTTCCATGGCCACGCCCTCCAGGTCGTTGAGGTCGTACAGGAACGCATTGTCCACCATGTTCACGGCCGGTTCCACGTCGCCCGGCACCGCCACGTCGGCGATGAACACCGGCCGCTGACGGCGGCGCTTGGCGGCCTGACGGGCCGTGTCCGAGCCCAGAACGTGCTCGCGCCCGCCCGTGCAGCAGATGACGATATCGGCAGCCACGATGTCGTCGATCAGGGCTTCGTGGGTGCTCACATGCGCGCCCAGACGACGCGCCACGGCCTCCGCCCGGAAACGCCGGCGCGCCCGCACGGTCAGCCGTTCCAGCCCGTGGGCCTGGAAGGCCTCGGCCAGCAGCTCGCCCATCTCGCCCGTGCCCAGAAGCAGGGCCGCGCAGCCGTCCAGGTCGCCGTGCAGGTCGCGCGCCACCTGCACCGCCGCCGAGGCCACCGACACCGGCCCTTCGGCGATGCGCGTTTCCGAGCGCACCCGCTTGGCCGTGGCGAAGGCCGATTGCATGACCCGTTCCAGGTCCGCGCCCACCAGCCCGGCGGCGCGCGCGGCGGCATAGCCGGCCTTGACCTGCCGCAGCACGTGGGGCTCGCCGATCACCTGACTGTCCAGCGAGGCCGCCACCGCGAAGCAGTGCCGCACCGCGTCCGCCCCGCGGAGCACATAGCCCTCGGCCCGCAGCGCGGCGGGCGTGACGCCCCCCTTCTCCGCCAGCGCCAGCAGGGCCGTTTCCGCCGTCGTCTCGGCCACGTCTTCATTGGCGGCCACGGTGATGATTTCGACCCGGTCGCAGGTGGACAGCACCAGGGCCTGACTGAGCCCGATCGCCCGCAGCCGGCCCAGGAAGGCCGGCACCGAGTCGTCCTCCAGCGCCACCTGATCGCGCAGGGCCATCGAGCTGGTGTGGTGGTTGACGCCCACCACGGCCAGACGGTCCAGACCGTCCCCGGGGCCGCCGGGGCTGTCGCCCTGCGCCGCTTCGGTCACCGGAAGCGGTCCAGCGCCCCTTCCAGCGCATCAAGGGCCACCTGGGTCTGCTCGCCGGAGTCCAGGTCGCGGACGGTGGCCGCGCCGGCCGCGATCTCGTCGGCGCCCAGAATCACGGCGGCGCACGCGTTCAGCTTGTTAGCGCGCTTCATGCGCTTGCCCATGTTGCCCGCATAGCCCAGGTCCACCGCGAAGCCGGCCCGGCGCAGCCGGTCCGTCAGGGTCAGGGCCAGGGTCTCGGCCTCGGCCCCGGCGGGCACCACGGCCAGCGGACGCGGCGCCGGCGGCGGGTCCGCCAGCAGCATGGCCAGGCGCTCCACGCCCGCCGCCCAGCCGACGCCGGGGGTGGGCGGCCCGCCCATCTGCTTGACCAGCCCGTCATAGCGCCCGCCGGCCAAGACCGTGCCCTGCGCGCCCAGCTTCGTGGTCGTGAACTCGAACGCGGTGTGGGTGTAGTAGTCCAGGCCGCGCACCAGCCGGGGGCTGATCTCGAACGGCACGCCCAGAGCCGAGAGACCCTCCTGCACCCGGGCGAAGAAATCCCGCGAGGCGTCGTTCAGGCTGTCCGCCAGCACCGGGGCGTCGGCCACCACGGCGCGGTCGCCCTCGTCCTTGGAGTCGAGAATGCGCAGCGGGTTCTTGTCCAGCCGGTTCAGGCTGTCCTTGGACAGTTCGTTCTGACGGCCCTTCAGGTAGGCCACCAGCGTCTCGCGATAGGCCGCGCGGCTCTCCACATCGCCCAGCGTGTTCAGCTCGACCGTGACCGTGCCGCCCAGGCCCAGCGCCTCCAGGATGTGGTGACCGCAGGTGATGACCTCGATGTCGGCGGCCGGTCCCTCCACGCCCAGGATCTCGATGCCGACCTGGTGGAACTGGCGCTGCCGGCCCTTCTGCGGCCGTTCGTAGCGGAACATGGGACCCCGGTAGAACGCCTTCACCGGCACCTGCTGGGCGAGCCCGCCGGAGATGAAGGCGCGCACGATGGCGGCCGTGCCCTCGGGCCGCAGGGTCAGGCTTTCGCCGCCCCGGTCCTCGAAGGTGTACATCTCCTTGGTGACGATGTCGGAGGTGTCGCCGAGCGTGCGCTTGAAGACCTCGGTGAACTCGAAGATCGGCGTGACGATCTCGCCGAACCCGAAGCGCTGGGCGACGTCGAGGGCGCGGGCCTCGACGGCGCGATGGGCGCGGGCGGCGTCGGGCAGCAGGTCGTGGGTCCCGCGCACGGGTTGCAGGGCGGCCATGGAAATGGAGTCCTTCGGGAGACGGGAAAACGAACGCCGCCCCCGGTCCGGGCGCGGGCCGAGGGGGACGCCCCCCGTCTTATTCAGGGTCGCCCGGTTTTGCAACGGTGTGCGGGGGCGCGCGGGCCAAACCTGTCCGTTCCGGAGGGGTGCCCCTACCGCTCCGCCAGGGCGAGGCGCAGGCCCAGCAGGGTGAACGCCCCGGCGAAGCCGCGCCGCAGCCAGCGCATGACGGACGGGCGCTCGATCACATGGCGACGGGCGGCGGCCGCGAACGCGCCGTAGGCGACGAAGACCACGAACGTCAGGGCCATGAACACCCCCGCGAGCCCCAGCATGGACAGGGTGGGCTGTGTCGCCGTGGCCGGCACGAACTGGGGCAGGAAGGCCAGGAAGAACAGCGACAGCTTGGGGTTCAGGATGTTCAGCAGCACGCCGTCCCGCACGATGCGGTGCGCCGGGGCCGGCGTCCGGTCTCCCTCCACCTGCAGCGCGCCGGTCTCCCGCAGCATGCTCCAGGCCATATAGAGCAGGTAGAGCACCCCGGCGATCTTGACGACCTGAAAGGCCAGCGCGCTGGTGTGCAGCAGGGCCGCCAGCCCGGCCACGCTGGCGGCGATGTGGGGCACGATCCCCAGCGTACAGCCGATCGCCGCGAACACGCTGGCGCGCAGGCCCCGGCCCAGCCCCTGCGCCAGGGTGTAGATGACGCCGGTGCCGGGCATCAGCACGACCACCAACGCGGTGAGCAGGAATTCGGGGGTCATGGAGGCGCCTCTTCGGTCTTGGTCCGCAATCGTCGAAACGGCACGACGTCATCCCGACGGCGCCCCGCGACCGAGGGATCTCGGGCACGGGAGTCCCATCGGTTCCGGTGTGCCTGTCCTCCCGAGATCCCTCGCCGACTCCGTGGGCTCGGGATGACGCGAAACGGGGCGAGCCTACTCCGCCGCCGGCTTTTCCGCCTCGGCGGCGGCCTTGGCGGCCTCGATGGCGGCGGCCTTCTTCTCGACCAGTTCGACGATGTGGTCGATCATCTCGGCGTTGCCCACGTTGTGGTCGGGCACACCCGAGATGTAGACCTTGTTGGCCGAACCCTCGTTGGCCAGCGTGCCGCCGCCGGTGATGCCGATATCCGTCTCGCGGGCCTCGCCCGGGCCGTTGACCACGCAGCCCAGGATGGACAGCGACACCGGCGTGCCGATGTGGGCCAGCCGCTCCTCCAGGATCTCCACGGTCTTGATGACGTCGAAACCCTGGCGCGCGCAGGATGGACAGGCGACGATGCGCACGCCCCTGTGGCGCAGGTCCAGGCTCTTCAGGATGTCGAAGCCGACCTTGATCTCCTCCACCGGGTCGGCGGAGAGCGACACGCGGATGGTGTCGCCGATGCCCTTCTTGAGCAGCCAGCCCATGCCGATGGAGGACTTCACGGTGCCCACGCGGGTGCCGCCGGCCTCGGTGATACCCAGGTGCAAGGGGTAGTCACACGCCTCCGCCAGCGCCTCGTAGGCGGCGATGGCCAGATAGACATCGGACGCCTTGACCGAGATCTTGAAGTCCCGGAAGTCGTTGTCCTCCAGAAGCTTGGCGTGCTCCAGGGCGCTCTCGACCATGGCTTCGGGGTTGGGCTCGCCGTACTTCTCCAGCAGGTGGCGGTCCAGCGAGCCGGCGTTGACCCCGATGCGCATGGAGCAGCCGTGGTCCTTGGCGGCGTTGACCACCTCGCGCACCCGCTCGTGCGCGCCGATGTTGCCCGGGTTGATGCGCAGGCAGGCCGCGCCCGCCTCGGCGGCCTCGATGGCGCGCTTGTAGTGGAAGTGGATGTCCGCGACGATGGGCACGTTGACCTGTTTGACGATCTCCTTCAGACCGGCGGTCGCCTCCTCATCCGGGCAGGAGACGCGCACGATGTCGGCCCCCGCCTCTTCCAGGCGCCGGATCTGCGCCACCGTCCCCGCCACATCGGCGGTGATGGTGTTGGTCATGGACTGCACCGTCACCGGGGCATCGCCGCCGACCGGCACCGGCCCGACAAAAATCTGACGGCTCTTGCGACGCGCGATCTCGCGATAGGGTCGGACGGACATGGAACCCCCTTCGGGTGGCTGGGTGCGGGCACGACGGATGGCCGGCGACCCTATGGTCTCCGGCCCACCCTGTTTGGTTCCCTGTATAAGGCGAGACTGGTTCTCAGTTCAAGGCGCTGGGCGCGAGACGCACCCCGTTTCGCGGCGCGCCGACGGGGCCCAGATTGCGCACCCGACGGCCATCCACATAGACCTCAAGGCCGCCCGCGTTGCTGGTGTTCAGGAGGTACCCGCCGTCCGTCGGCACGGCGTAGGTGTCGCCCCGGCGCAGCAGGCGGCGCACCACGAGTTCGCCGTCCTTGCGGACCTGAATCCAGGCGTCCTGGTTGGCCCGCAGGACGATGCGGGCGCCGTCGGCGGACTGGGACACATCGGCGGGCGCGGCGCGGCCCACATAGGCCGGCGGCGGCTCGTCCGCCTGGTCGGCCTCGTCCGCATCCTCGGCCTGTTCACCCTGTTCGGTCTCTTCGGTGTCGTCGGTCTCTTCGGCCGCGTCGGCCTCCGCCGTGTCTTCGACCGCCTCGGCCGTCTGGTCGGGCGCCTCGGCCGCGTCCACGGCGTCCGCCCCGGGCCCCTCGGCCGGAGCGTCGGCCGCCTCCGCCGGGTCCGTCGCGGCGGGCTCCCCGGCCGTGTCGGAGTCTCCGGCCGCCACCAGGGATTCCTCCGGCGCAGACGGGAGCGCGGGCGCATCGGCCGCCGCCGTGTCGTCTGGCGGCGGGGTGGACACCGCCTCGGCCGTCGTGTCCGCGGTCGCCTCGGCCGGTCCATCCGGCTCCCCCGGAGGCGCGGGATCGTCGGCCGCGTCGGCGGACGCGGCGACCTCGGGGGTGTCGGCGACTTCCGTGGCGCCGTCCTCGGGCTCGCCCCCCAGCCGCTCCGGCAGCGGCGGCGGCACGGCAGGCCCGTCCGTCGCCGGGGCGTCCGCCGCCACGGGATCGGTGCCGGGCTCGGCCGTCTCGTCCGTCGCCGTGGCGGGGGTCGGGCTCTCCGGCGTGTTCGTCTCTTCGGGCGTGGCCGCGTCCTGAGGCGGCGGGCCGGCGGCCGGGTCCGGGGTCTCGATGGGGTTCAGCGCCGCCAGACCGGACGGAGCCGGCGTTTCCGACGTCTCACCGGCCGGCCCGGGCGCCGGTTCGGGCGCGGGAGCCGGTTCCGGCTCGCGCTCGGCCTGCGGCGGCGCGGTCGCGACCGAGGGCCCCTCGGACCCCGCCGGGTCGGGCTGGTCGGGATCGGTCCCCTCGGGATCCACATTGATGAGCTGGGACACCCGCGTCGTCACGTCGCGCGCCAGATCGGCCATGGACACGTTGCTGGACGACATCCAGTACCAGACGCCATAGGCGCAGCCGGCCAGGATCAGGGCGACCAGCAGCAGGGCGCCCGCCGACACGCCGCTGTCGTTGGCGGGGTTGGGAAACTCCAGATGCTGGGAGGGGGCGGCCTGGATCGGGCCTTCCTTGTGCCGACGCACGATTTCCTCGGCGTCCAGGCCCAGGTATTCCGCATAGGCGCGGATGAACCCGACCACATAGGTCGATCCGGGCAGGTCCTCGAAATGGCCCGCCTCGATCGCCAGAAGGTGGTGATACTTGATCCGGAGTTCGTCCGCGACAATCCGCAGGTCCTGTCCCGACCGCAGTCTGGCTTCCTGCAACAGGACCCCGACATGCTCGGTGGGGATGAACTCCGGGTTCGGTGGCAGCCTTTCCGCCGAGTTGGCCAAGGTCGGTTTCCCTGTCAGCTTCCCGCGAAACGCCCGCCGATGCCGTCCGGCCCCGTCCCGTCGCGCGACCCGTCGGCGGTCATCCCTGTCGATCCTTTCGACGTATACCGTACCAGGGCTATGGACGAAAAGCCTTTCCGACGGAGTATCCCGTGCCCCATTGTCGCGGGAGGCGTCGCGGGGTCCCGCGCGACGGGGCAGACGGGGCAGCGGACGCAAACAGGGATACCGCAAACAGGGACACGGTGACGATGGCGACGCATCCTCCTGCGGACGGCCCCGTGCTGGTCTACGTGCAGCATGTCATGGGCGTCGGCCATCTGAACCGCGCCCTCGCGCTGACCCGGGGGCTGGCCGGGCATGGCCGCGACGTGGTGCTGGTGTCGGGCGGGCGGCCGGTGCCGCACCTGGTCAGTCGGACGCCGTCGGCCCCGGTCCACGTGGAGCAACTGCCCCCCATCGCGGCGCTCGGCCTGGACTTCAACACGCTGGTGGATGCCGACGACCGCCCCATTACGGACGCCCTGTGGCAGGCCCGGTCCGCCCGGCTGGCGGCGCTGGTGGCGGACCTGCGCCCGGCGGTGCTGGTGGTGGAGATGTACCCCTTCGGCCGGCGCGCCTTCGCGGCGGAGATCGAGGCCCTGATCGACGACACCCGCGCCCGGCGCCCCGATGTGCGGGTGGCGTGTTCGGTGCGGGACATCCTGGTGCGCAGGTCAAAGCCCGGATGGGCCGAACGCATGCTGGCGGCGGCCAACGCGCGCTTCGACCTGATCCTGGTGCACGGCGACCCCGCCCTGATCCCGTTTTCGGCCACCTTCCCCCTGGCCGACGCGCTGACGCCGCCGGTCGTCCACACCGGCTATATCGTCGAGCCGCCCCCACCTCTGGAGCCCGAGGACGACAGCGGCGAGGGGCGGGGGGAGATCCTGGTCTCCGCCGGGGGCGGGGCCATGAGCGCCCTCATGATGGAGGCCGTGCTGCCGACCCGGGCGCTGTGCGCAGGCCCGGCCCGGACGCTGCCCTGGCGCGTCCTTGTGGGGCGCAACCTGGGTCCGGACGCCCGCGACCGCCTGCGCGCGGCCGCGCCGCCCGGTGTGACGGTCGAGTGGGCCCGGCCCGACTTCCGCCGCCTGCTCGCCCGCGCGCGCCTGTCGATCTCGCAGGCGGGCTACAACACGGTGGCCGAGATCCTGGACGCCGGGGTGCCGGCTGTCCTGCTGCCCTGGGGGGACGGCGACGAGTCGGAACAGCACGACCGGGCCGCCGCCCTCGCCCGCCTGAACCGGGCGCGGGTGGTCGCGGCCGAAACCCTCTCCCCCGAAACCCTGGCCGCGTCGGTGGATGCGGCCCTGGAGGCCGCGCCGGCTCGTTCCGATACGCTGACAATTGCCCTGGACGGCGTGGCCCGGTCGCGGGAAGCTCTGCTAGGGTAAGGGTTGCCCCCGATCACGGCACGGCGGATGGAACCATGAGCGAAACGCCCTGGCGGCACCTCGACGCGGAATTGGCGGCCTGGGCGGACGCCGGCCGCACGGTCACGCTGTGGTGGCGCGACGACGATGCGGTGGCGGTGACGGACCAGCTCGACCATCTGGCCGCGGTGTCGGCCGACAACGCCGCGCCGGTGACGCTCGCGGTGATCCCGGCCGAGGCCGAGCCCGCCCTCGCCCCGTGGGTGGCCGCGCGCCCCACACTCAACGTGGCCCAGCACGGGCTGAACCACGCCAACCATTCCACCGCCGACGAGCCGGGCGCGAGCGAGTTTCCGGCCTCGCGCCCGCTCGCCGTTCGGGCCGCCGATCTGGCCGAGGGCTGGGGCCGCCTGACCGCCCTGTTCGGGAGCGACGCGCCCGTGCCCATGATGGTCGCGCCCTTCAACAAGGTCGGCCCGGACCTGCCCCGGGTGCTGCCGAGCGTCGGTCTGGCGGCGCTGTCGGTGCATGGGCCGCGCGCCTCCTGGGCCGACGCGCCGGTGGCCGTGGTCAACACCCACGTGGACCTGCTGCGCTGGAAGCCGCACGCGCAGTTCATCGGGACGGACAAGGCCGTGCGCCGGCTGGTGGCCGCGCTGGCGTCGCGCCGCCTGGGCCGGGACGAGTCCGGCGCAGCCCAGGACCCGAACGAGCCGGTCGGCCTGCTGACCCATCATCGGGTGCATCAGGACGACATCCGGGTGTTCCTGGCCGACCTGCTGCCGCGCCTGCGTCACCCGGCGGTGCGCTGGGCCGACGCCCGCGCGCTGGTGGCGGAGGCCCCCACGCCGTGACCGCCGCCGCAGCCCGCCCCGGGCCGACCACGGGCCCGGACGCCACCCCGGATGCGGATATCCTGCGGGTGCGCGGCCTGACCATCGACTTCCGGTTGCCCACGGGATCGCTGCGCGCCGTGGAGGATGTCGGCTTCACGCTCCGTCGGGGGGCGTGTCTCGCGCTGGTGGGCGAGTCCGGCTCCGGCAAGTCCACCATCGCCCAGTGCATCCAGGGCATCCTGCCCAAGGCCGCGCGGGTGGCCGGCGGCGCGGTGGCGCTCGGCACCGGGCGCCACGGCGAACCGCCGGTCGAGATCACGGCGCTCGGACGCGACAGCCGCGCCATGCTGGCCCTGCGCGGCAACCGCGTGGCGACCGTCTTTCAGGAGCCCATGACCGCGCTGTCCCCCCTGCACACGATCGGCGATCAGGTCGGCGAGCCCCTGCGCCTGCATCAAGGGCTCAGCCGCAGGCAGGCCGACACGGCGGTGGTGGACCTGCTGGCGCAGGCGCGTTTTCCGGACCCGAAGGCCGCCGTGCGGATGTACCCGTTCGAACTGTCGGGCGGTCTGCGCCAGCGCGCCGTGATCGCCATAGCGCTGGCGGGCGAGCCGGACGTGCTGATCGCCGACGAGCCGACCACCGCCCTGGACGTCACCACGCAGGCGGAGATCCTGGCCCTGATCGACCTGCTGCGGCGCGAGACGGGCATGGCCGTGCTGCTCATCACCCACGACCTGGGCGTGGTCGCGCACATGGCCGCGCACATGGTGGTGCTGCACAGGGGGCGCATGCTGGAGGCCGGCCCGGTGGCGCCGCTGTTCCAGGACCCGGGTCACCCGTACCTGCGGGCCCTGATGGGCGCCGTCCCGCGCGTGAGCGGCGCCGTCCAGGCGCGCCTGACGCCGCTGCGGGACATCCGGATCGATCCGGCTCTTTTGCAGTCCCTGCGCCAGGGGACACCGGCCCCGGACGCCCTCCCGGACGCCCCCCCGGACGGCCCCCCGGACGGCCCCCCGGACGACGACGCCGCGCCGGTCATGCTGCGGCTGGACGCGCTCGAGAAGCACTACCCCCTGCGGCACGGCGGCCTGTTCCGCCGCGACGGCGGCACCGTGCAGGCCGTGCGCGGGGTCAACCTGGAGCTTCGGGCCGGGACCTGCCTCGGCCTGGTGGGCGAGAGCGGCTGCGGCAAGACCACCCTGATGCGGCTCATCACCGGGGCGCTGCGCCCCACCGTGGGCCGCGTGCTGTTCGACTCCGGCGACGGCCCGGCGGATGTCGCCCACATGGACCGCGCGCGCCTGACCCGCTACCGGCGCGAGGCGCAGTACATCTTCCAGGACCCGTTCGCCAGCCTGAACCCGCGCATGACGGTGCGGGAGCTGCTGACGGAACCGATGGTGATCCATGGCGTGGGCACGGCCCGGGCGCGCGCCGACCGCGCCGCCGAACTGCTGCGCATCGTCGGCCTGGACGCCCGCATGATGGGCCGCCACCCGCACAGTTTCTCGGGCGGGCAGCGCCAGCGCCTCAGCATCGCCCGCGCCCTGGCCCTGGGGCCGCGCCTGCTGCTGTGCGACGAGCCGGTCTCGGCCCTCGACGTCTCGGTGCAGGCGCAGGTCCTGAACCTGCTCGCCGACCTGCGCACGGCGCTGGGGCTGACCATGCTGTTCGTCTCGCACAATCTGGCCGTGGTCCGCCACGTGGCCGACAGCATCGTGGTGATGTGCGCCGGCCGGCTGGTGGAATGGGCGCCCGCCGACGTGCTGGTGAACGACGCCCGCCACCCCTACACCCGCGCGCTGCTTTCGGCTGTGCCGGAGCCGGACCCGCACCGGCGGGTCACGCCGGGGGAACTGGGCGTCGCGCGGGCCTCCGACCCGGCCGCATGGCCCGCGCCCTACCGCCCCGGCCCGGACGGCCGGACGCAGTGGCGGACGCTCGGCGACGGCCACGTCGTGGCGGTGGGAGGGCCGGCGTGATGACTTGGCGTCCTGCACGGCCCCGCATCATCTGCAACCCGGCTTCTCAAGCCCGTCCGCGCGTCACCGCGATGCGTCTGGCGGTGGGGCTGGTCTTGGCCGGAGTCGTTGCCATCGTTGGGGCGCCGCCGCCCGCCGCCGCCCAGCCGGTCGAGCCCCCGGTGCTGGCCGAGGCGGTGGCGGCGGGCACCCTGCCCCCCATGACCCAGCGCCTGCCCGAGGTGCCGCGCGTCATCGACCTGCCGGCCCAGGGCAAGACGCTGGGGCGGCCCGGCGGGCGCATCGTCACCCTGATGTCGCGGGACAAGGACATCCGCCTGATGACGGTCAACGGCTACAGCCGTCTGGTGGGCTACACCGCCGACCTGGAGCTGGCGCCGGACATCCTGCGCCGGGTGGAGGTGGCGGAGGGGCGCGTCTTCACCCTGTTCCTGCGCCCCGGTCATCGCTGGTCCGACGGCCACCCCTTCACCGCCGAGGACTTCCGCTACTGGTGGGAGGACATGGCCAACAACCCCGTGATCGAACCGGGCGGACCGCCGCCGCAGATGATGCCCCACGGCGCCCCGCCCCGCTTCGAGATCCTCGACCCCCTGACCGTGCGCTACACCTGGGACCAGCCCAACCCGCTGTTCCTGCCCGCGCTGGCGGGGGCGCGGCCGCTGCAAATTTACCGCCCCGCGCACTACCTGCGCCGGTTCCACGCGGCGCATGCCGATCCCGACGCCCTGGCCGCCCGGATCGAAGCGGCCGACGCGCGCGACTGGCGGGCCCTCCATTACGACCGGGACCGCTGGTACCGCAACACCAACCCGGCGCGCCCCTCCCTGGACCCCTGGGTGAACATCACCGATCCGCCGGCCCGGCGCTATGTGTTCCGGCGCAACCCCTACTTCCACCGCATGGACACGGCGGGCCAGCAACTGCCCTACCTGGACGAGATCGCCATCGACATCACGGACGCCAAGCTGGTCCCGGCCAAGGCGGCGGCCGGGGAGTCCGACCTGCAGGCCCGCTACCTGGGCTTCGACGCCTACACCGTGCTCAAGGCCGCCGAGCTGCGGGGCGGCCCGATCGTGACCTTGTGGCGCGAGGGCCAGGGATCCAGCGTCGCGCTCTATCCCAACCTGACCACCACGGACCCCGTCTGGCGCGCGGTGCTGCGTCAGGCCGACGTGCGGCGCGCGCTCTCTCTGGCCATCGACCGCCACGAGGTCAATCAGGTGGTGTTTTTCGGTCTGGGCCTGGAGATCAACAACACCCTGCTGCCGCAAAGCCCGCTTTTTGACGCGGACATCGCCCGCCGCTACGCCGACCGGGACGTGGACCGCGCCAACGCCCTGCTGGACAGCGTGGGTCTGACCGAGCGGGATTCGCGCGGCACCCGCCTGCTGCCGGACGGCCGCCCCATGGACCTGATCGTCGAGGAGGACGGCGAGGACCGCACCCGCCTGGATGCCCTGCGCCTGATCCAGGATCACTGGGCGGAGCTGGGCATCCGCATGTACATCCGCACCTTCTCGCGCGAGGTGCTCAAGCGCCGTGTCTATGCCGGATCCAGCATCATGGTGGCGTCGTCGGGCCTGAACAACGGCCTCGCCACCCCCGAGATGCCGCCCACCGAACTGGTGCCCGTGGCCCAGGACATGTGGCCGTGGTCGGCCTGGGGGCAACACCACGAGACCCAGGGCGAGGCCGGCGAGCGCGTGGACATGGCGGCGGCCAGCCGTCTGGTGGAGCTGTATGCGGCCTGGATGACCTCGACCACCCGCGACGAGCAGACCGCCATCTGGACCGAGATCCTGACCCTGCACGCCGAGAACCAGTTCAGCATCGGCGTGGTGGCCGGCGGCAAGCAGCCCGTCGTCCGCACCCGCCGCCTGCGCAATCTGCCGGACGCGGCCCTGTACACCTGGACCCCGGGGGCCCATTTCGGCATCTACGGGCTGGATACGCTCTATCTGGCGCCGGAGGACGACGCGGGGGCGGCGGCCACCGAAGAGCCGGGCCCTGAGCCCGGCGACGGGCCGGGTTAGGGGGGAGGCGCACCGTGGGACCCTATCTGATCCGGCGCGCGGGCCTGATGGCGCTCACTCTGGCGGTGACCAGCGTGCTGGTGTTCGTCATCATCCAGTTGCCGCCCGGGGACTATCTGACCACCTACATCGAGGAGCTGCGCGCCCAGGGCGAGATGGTGCCGCCGGAGCGCATCGACTATATGCGCGAGCAGTACGGCCTGGATCGGCCGTTGGTGGAACAGTATCTGGTCTGGGCAGGCGGGCTGCTGGTCGGCGACCTGGGGTATTCGTTCGAACACAGCGTGCCGGTCCGGGCCCTCATCGGCGACGTCTTCATTCTCACACTGGTGGTCAATGTCGCCACCGTCCTGTTCGTCTACATCGTCGCCTTTCCCATCGGGCTGTACACCGCCACCCACCGCTATTCCGTCGGCGACTACGGCCTGACGTTCCTCGGGTTCCTGGGGCTGGCCACGCCCAACTTCCTGCTGGCGCTGATCCTGCTCTACCTGTCCAACCGCTGGTTCGGCACCTCCATCGGCGGGCTGATGGACCCCGAATACCTCGACGCGCCCTGGAGCATCGGCAAGGTGCTGTCGGTGATCGAGCACCTGTGGGTGCCGGTGGTGGTGATCGGAACCGCCGGCACGGCGGCCATGATCCGCCGCCTGCGCGCCAACCTGCTGGACGAACTGCACCGGCCCTATGTCACCACCGCCCGGGCCAAGGGCGTGCCGCCCACCCGACTGCTGGTCAAGTACCCCCTGCGGATGGCGCTCAATCCGTTCGTGGCCGACATCGGCAACCTGCTGCCGCAACTGGTCTCGGGCTCGGTCATCGTCTCGGCGATCATGAGCCTGCCCACCACCGGCCCCCTTCTGCTGCGCGCCCTGGCGGCGCAGGACTACTACGTGGCCGGGGCGATGCTCATGTTCCTCGCGGTCCTGACGGTGATCGGGCAGTTCGTCTCCGACGTCCTGCTGGCGGTGCTCGACCCGCGCATCCGGCTGGGCGGAGGGCTGGCGAAATGACCGCCCCCGAAGCGCCCCCGCCGCCGGTCGTCCACGCGCCGGTGCCGGACGATCCGGACGCCCACTTCGTCTGCCCGGCGCCGTTCGACCCCACGGCCGAGGAGGTGCTGCCCGAAGCCCGCCAGAAGGCGCTGGAGGCCGGGCACTGGCGGATGGTGTGGTGGAAGCTGCGCCGGCACCGGCTGGCGGTGGTCAGCGGTCTGGTGCTGATCGGGCTGTACCTGATCGTGCTGTTCGCCGAGGTCCTGGCGCCCTATGCGCTCGGCGACCGCGACACGAACCACATCTACGCCCCGCCCCAGCGCATCCACCTGGTCCACGAGGGCGAATTCATCGGCCCGTTCGTCTACCCGGTCCAGTACACGCTGGACATGGTCCGGCTGAAACGCGAGTACACGCCCGACACCCGCACCCCGCAGCCGATCCGGTTCTTCTGTTCCGGGCCCTCTTACGAATTCTGGGGGATGATCCCGGCGGATTTCCATCTGATGTGCGCGCCGGAGGGCGGCACGCTGTTCCTGCTCGGCACCGACCGGCTGGGGCAGGACATGTTTTCGCGGCTGCTGTACGGCACCCGCATCTCGATGACGGTGGGGCTGATCGGCATCGCCATCAGCTTCGTCATCGGCGTCACGCTGGGCGGGCTCGCCGGCTACCTGGGCGGCTGGATCGACACCGTGGTCCAGCGGATGATCGAGATCCTGCGCTCGCTGCCCGAACTGCCGCTGTGGATGGCCCTGTCGGCGGCCGTGCCGGTGACCTGGAGCCCCATCGTCGTGTTCTTCTGCATCACGCTGATCCTGGGCCTGATCGACTGGCCGGGGCTGGCGCGCGCGGTGCGCTCCAAGCTGCTGGCCCTGCGCGAGGAGGATTACGTCACGGCGGCCCAGTTGATGGGCGCGCGACCGGCGCGGGTCATCGGGCGGCACCTGCTGCCCAACTTCTCCAGCCACCTGATCGCCTCCGTCACGCTGTCGATCCCGGGCATGATCCTGGGCGAGACGGCGCTGTCCTTCCTGGGCCTGGGCCTGCGCCCGCCGGTGACGAGCTGGGGCGTGATGCTGACCGAGGCCCAGAACATCGAGGCCGTGGTGCTCTATCCCTGGCTGATGACGCCCATGGCCGCCGTCATGATCGCCGTGCTGGCGTTCAACTTTTTGGGCGACGGGCTGCGGGACGCCGCCGACCCTTACGATTAGGCGCGCGGCGCCGCAGCGTCCCGGCGCAATCGGCGCGACCCGTTCCAAATGGGACAGACATGGACCGCGTGTCGCTGGTATCGTGTCGGATGTGGACCAGGACGACCCGGACCCCCGGACCGCATACGGGGCGGGCTGGCCGATGACAACGCGAGTGTCTGCGGGGAGAGCGGCGGCGCGATGCTGGACATGCAGACCCTCGTCCTGGTGGCGGCCCTGCCAGGTCTGGTGCTGGCCTGGAGCATGGCGATGCTGCGGCGACGCGCGCCCGCCCTGCCGGAGGCCGCCTGGTGGCAGGCCGCGGGTCTGGTGATTTCCATCGGATTCGTCCTGATCGCGGTGCGGGAGGCGCTCCCGGCACTCCTTGGCATCGTTGTCCCCAACAGCCTGTTCATCCTTGGTCTGGCGGGCCTGCTGGCTGGTCTCCAGGTCCATCAGGGCCGCCGGCCGCGCTGGCGCCTGTCCGGCGCCGTGCTGGCGGCCACGGTGGCCGGCTTCGTCTGGTACGGCCTGATCGCGCCGGACACGGCGATGCGCATCATCATCGTGGCGCTGGCCCAGACGATCCTGTGCGGGGCCATCGTTCTGGAACTGCGCCCCCGCGCCCGGGCGCGATCCCATCCAAGCGCCTTCGACGCCATGGTCGGCCTGCCCTTCCTGCTGCATGCCGTCGCCATGGCCGCGCGGGCGGTGGCGACCGCCCTGTTCGACACCCGCATCGACGATTTTTTCTCGGCGCAGGCGATTCAGACCACGGCCATGCTGGAGGTGATCGTCTTCCTCACCCTGGCCTCGGTCTCGCTGAACACCCTCATCGTGGGGCGGGCGGCCCGGCGGGTGGACGATGTCATCTGGGCCACCCGGGTGGGGACCTGGGACTGGTCCGTGCCCGCCGATGTCGTCCGCATCAACGACCGTTGGGCGGGCATGCTCGGCTACACCCGCGCCGAGTTGGAGCCGATCACCAGCCGCACCTGGCTGGACATGGTCCATCCGGACGACCGTCCGGGGCTGCAGCGGACCCTGGCGGACCACCTGGAACGCCGCGCCTCCGATTACGAGGCCGAGGCCCGCCTGCGCCACAAGGACGGCCATTGGGTCTGGATCCTGCACCGGGGCCGCGTGGTGGAGTGGACAGCGGATGGCCGTCCGGCCCGCATGACCGGCACCCATGCGGACGTCACCGAGCGGGTGACCCGCGCCACCGAAATCCAGGCCCAGCGCAACCTGCTCGCCAATCTCGCCCAGCAGGTGCCCGGCGTGATCTACCAGTTCGCGCTGAAGGCGGACGGCACCATGTGCTTCCCCTTCGCCAGCGAGGGGATTCGCGAGATCTACGGCATCGCCCCCGACGACGTGAAGACCGACGCCACCCCCGCACAAGACCGCATCCACCCGGCGGATGTGGATCGGGTCATTGCGGAGATCGAGGAGTCCGCCCGGATGCTGTCTCCCTGGCGCTCCGAGTACCGCGTCGTCCTGCCCGACCGCGGCGTCTCGTGGCGGGAGGGGCACGCCATGCCCTAGCGGACGGCCGACGGGGGCGTGCTCTGGCACGGATTCATCACCAACATCGACGCGCGCGTGGACAAGCAGCAGGCGCTGGAACGCTACGCCGGCGAGTTGGAGTTCACCCGCCAGAAGCTGGAGGAGCAGGCCGGCGACCTGATCGCCCTGGCGGAACGCCACGCCGCCACCAGCGAGATGCTGGGCCACGAGGTGGCCACCAAGAACCGCTTCTTCGGCATCGTCGCCCACGACCTGCGCAGCCCCTTCACCTCGCTGCTGGGCCTGACCGAGTTGATCGTGCGCGGCGCCGAGACCCGACCGCGCGCGGACCTGCGCGATCTGGCCACGCACGTGCGGGACAGCGCGCGCCACCTGCACACGCTGCTGGAACAGTTGCTGGAGTGGGCGGGGCTGCAGATGGGCTCGACCGCGCCCCATCCGACGGACGTGGACGTGGGCCGGATCGCGGTGGAGATCCTGGCGCAGTATGCCGACTCGGCCGGGACCAAGGGGGTCCACCTCGCCTCCCGGGTACCCGCCGACCTGCGGGTGCATGCGGACCCGGACATGCTGCGCGCCGTGCTGCGCAATCTGGTCGCCAACGCCATCAAGTTCACGTCCAGCGGCGACCGGGTCTGGATCGAGGCCGCGCCGGCTCCGGATGGCGCGACCGTGACCCTGGCCGTGCATGACACCGGCGTGGGCCTGGACCCGGCCCAGAGCGCGCACCTGTTCGACGTCGCGGTCAAGACCACCGCGCCGGGCACGGCCGGAGAGCGCGGCACCGGCCTGGGCCTGCCCCTGTGCGCCGAGATGGTGCGCCTGAACGGCGGCCGGATCGAAGCCGAACCGGGGCCGGACGGAGTCGGCACGACCCTGCGCGTGACCCTGCCGGCGCGGGCTGGGTCGCATTCGAGTTCGGGAACAGATCGCGAAAAAACTGAGTAGATAAATATTACTTTTCTAATGTTCTGCGCCTATTAAAAGCATTGGGTCCTTATGAAACCTTTTCAACATCAGGCACATCGTACAAGTAGTTAGAAAATAAAGACACAAGACGGTGATCCAGCAGTGCCTTTATTATGTCCCCACAAGTATCAGGGGTCGCGATTATCTTTCCCTGGGAGTCAAAATTGATATTGAGTTTAAAGGCTTATCCCTTTGCTTCCGGCGCGATCAACATATCGTAGGAGATTGGGCCTTTGGTGGTGGCGATGCCCAGGA
>NZ_WIVE01000052.1 GCF_009601025.1 Roseospira navarrensis
CCGGATCGCGGATCACGATGACAACGGGCAAAGACCCCATCCTGAGACGATCACACGATCCGGTGCGGGGCCCCGGGTGGCCACCCGGGGCCCCGCAACCCGGCATCTCCACAATGCCACAAATCAAACAGACAGGAGCCCCCGCGACCATCGGTCCGATGGTCGCGCTCCTTTGCGGCGACGCGACGCGTCGCCGGGGGCGACCGAAGGACCTCGTGAGGCGGGTTCGACCCCATCCGTGTCACAGAACGCCAATCTGGATTCGGAGCCCTGGGCAGCATCCCCGGCCGTCGGCCCTGTGTCGAGGATCCACCCATTGCGGTGCGGGCGGCCGCCGTGACATCACCACCCCCCGAACACCGGACAGGAGATCAGGTGATGGCGCTTCACTTCGACCCGGCGGACCTGGCGGCGCGCCGCCAGGCGGCCTGTGCGGCGGTTGCCGCGCGGGGCCTGGACGCCCTGCTCGTGTTCCGTCAGGAGAGCCTGTACTATCTGACCGGATTCGACACCTTCGGCTATGTCTATTTCCAGGTCCTGGTGCTGCGCGCCGACGGGCGCATGACGCTGCTCACCCGCGCGCCCGACCTGCGGCAGGCCCACCGCACCTCGGTGATCGAGGATGTGCGGGTGTGGACGGACGCGGATGGCGCGACGCCCGAGGCCGCGCTCCGGGACATCCTGGCGGAGCACGGCCTTGCCGATGGCCGTTTGGGGGTGGAATGGCATGCCTACGGGCTGACGGCCGCCGTGGGCCAGCGGCTGGCGGCGGCGCTGGAGGGTGTGGCGGTGCTGGAGGACGCTTCCGACCTGGTGTCGCGGCTGCGACTGGTGAAGAGTCCGGCCGAGATCGCCTATACACGGCGCGCCGCCCACCTGGCCGACGATGCCCTGGATGCGGCGCTGACCGAGATTCGGCCCGGGGCCTTCGAGGGCGACATCCTGGCCGCCATGCATGGGGCGATCTACCGGGGCGGGGGCGACGACCCGGCCAACGAGTTCGTCATCGGCTCGGGCCCCGATGCCCTGCTGTGCCGGTATCACAGCGGCCGGCGCCACCTGGATGCCCAGGACCAGCTCACCCTGGAATGGGCGGGCGTCTATCGCCATTATCACGCGGCCATGATGCGGACGATCCCCGTCGGGCGCGCGCTGCCGGGGCATCGCGAGATGCTGGATGTCACGGCCGAGGCCATGGCCGCCTGCCTGGACGCCATGCGTCCGGGAAACACCTGCGGCGACGTGTTCGCGGCGCACGCCCGGGTGATCGACGCGGCGGGGCGTCGCGCCGGGCGCCTGAACGCGTGCGGCTATGCCATGGGGACCACGTTCGCCCCGAACTGGATGGACTGGCCCATGCTTTACGCGGGCAATCCGGTCGTGTTGGAGTCCGGCATGGTCTTCTTTCTGCACATGATCCTGTATGACGACGATGCGGGGCTGGCGATGTGTCCCGGTCAGTCGGCGCTGGTCACCGACGCGGGCGGCGAGTCCCTCTCGCGGCATCCGGTGACCCTGACCGTGGCCGTGTAAGGCACGCCGGGCGCCGGGGCCCGACCGGCCGTCATTTCCCATCTGCTTTCTCTGGATATCGCATCCGCTTTCTCTGGATAAGGGCCCCAGCGCGGCGGTATACTGGGAAACCGAAAAGCGTACAATTTGAAAGGAGTACATCATTGAATGCAGGCTTGCCAGTGAGGGGCCGATGCGGTTGACCCAGGTTGGAACCGGCGTGCCGGGCCTGGACAACGTCCTGTCGGGCGGGTACCTGGCGGGATGTCCGACCCTGCTGATGGGGCAGCCCGGATGCGGCAAGACGCTGTTGCTGCTGCAATTCCTGGCGGAGGGCGCCCGGAACGGAGAGCGCGTCGTCTGCGCCACCTGTTCCGAGGCGCCGGAGCGGCTGATCGGTTACATGGTGGCGCTCGGGCATCCGGCCGACGACTGGGTGCGGGACGGTCTGCTGAAGATGGTGGACCTGCGCCCGGAGCCGGGCGAGGTGGTCGTGGGTGCGCTCGACCTGGAGGTCGTGAAAGTCCGCCTCGACGCGGCCCTGGCCGTGGGTGGCGCGATCCCGCCCGGTGCTCGGCTCGGGATCGACGATCTGAACAGGCTCGCCTATGCGTTCGACGCGGACGGCGCCGCCGGCCCGCAGACCCTGGGCCTGCTGCGTCTGCTGCGCGAATCCGGCATCACCACCGTGATCTCCGCCGCCGACGTGCCGGCGACGCGGGTCACCATGGTGGATTATGCCGTCGATGCGGTGATCGAACTGCGCCAGACCGTCGAGGCGCGGCTGATGACCCGAACCCTGCGCGTCACCAAGATGCGCGGGGCCGGGCACGGCACCAACGAATATCCCTTCATGATCGATGAGGCGGGCCCCACCCTGATGCCGCCCACACAGGGTCAGGGTCATCACCGCTCGCGCGACGGCATGGTCAGCACGGGCCACGGGCGCCTTGACGAGCTGCTGGGGGGCGGACTGTACAAGGGTGCGTCGCTGCTGGTCTCGGGATCGTCGGGGACCGGCAAGACCACGCTTCTTGGCCAGTTGGCCCACGGTCTGAGCGAGGGCGGGGCGTCGGTCGTCTATCTGACGCTGGAGCAGGACGAATCGGAACTGATCCACGATTTCGCCGGGTGCGGGATCGACCTCGCGCCGCATCTTGCCAGTGATCGGCTGCGGTTCCGGCGGGCCCGATCGGTCGATTGCAGTCTGGAAGAACACCTGATCCGCATCACGCGCATGGTGGAGCGCGAGCAGCCGGATGCCCTCATCGTGGATGCGATCACCTCGCTCGCCGATCTGGATTCGCTGATGGCGGTCAAGAGCATGGTCCTGCGGCTGATCGATGCCTGCAAGAGCCGCGGGGTCATGATCGTGATGTCGGAACTGCTGTCCGATGCGTCGGACATGGTCAGTTCGCTCGGGCTGTCGTCCATGCTCGACACCTGGGTCCGGCTGGAACTGGCCCGCGAGTCAAGCGAATACGTGCGCCTGATCCGGATCCTGAAGGGCCGGGGCGCTCGCACGTCCCAGCAGATCAAGGAGTTTCAGATCACCGGCGACGGCATCCGGATCGAGGACCCGTATGTCGGCGCGGGCACCTTCGTGTTCGGGACGGCCAAGGTGATCCGGGAGGATCAGGAACGCCGCGAGAAGGCGAACATGACGGCGCGCCTGAGCCGTCTGCGTCGGGACCTGGAGGTGCTGCCCGGCTCCTTTGACGCCAAGGTCAACGAAATCGTCATCGAACGCGACAAGGCTCTGGAGGCCATTCGGGAGGAAATCGAATCGCTGCAGACACGGATTTCCGACATGGATCAGGGCGAGGCCACGGTCAGCGCCGCGCGGGGCGGGCATTGAGCGACGCGGCGCCGATTGCGGGATCCGGCGGCGGTGCCGGGTTGGGCGCCGGGCTCCGTCTGTTCGTGCTGGGGCAGACGGAAACCATGCGCCGGGCGATCCAGAACGCGCGGCGCCTGGGCCCTGTCGATGTGGTGGACGTGCGCGACGACCCGGCCGCCGCCGAATTGGCGCGGGTGCTCGCGACCCCGACCCTGATGCGCACCGACGATCCCCGCGTCCGCATCGTCGGCGATCTGCGCGATCTCGACGCCGTGCGCGGTCACCTCGGCCCGCCCTATGACGACCCGTCAGACGCATCCGCGACCGGACATGGCAATGGATGACATCACGCTGTCCACCCTGGCGTTGGACAATCTGGCCGAGGGCGTGCTGCTGATCGATCAGGCGGGCACGGTGATCTACGCCAACCAGCAGGCGAGAGTCCTGTTCGAGCGCGAGGGCCGGCCGCTGGAGGGGGGCGCGTTCTCTGCGCCGATCCGCACAACGGACCCCATCGAGATCGTCATTCCCGGCGGCCAGGGCGCGGACCGAATCGTGGAGATGCGCGTCTCGCCTCTGCGCTCCGATCAGGACCGGCTGTCCCTGGTTTCGCTGCGGGACGTGAGCGAGCGCTACCGGGCCGCGGAGCAACTGCGCGAGCGCGAGGCGGTCTATCGGTCGGTGATCGAAAGCGCGCATGACGGCTTCTGGATCACGGATTTGTCGGCGCGCATCCTGGAGGTGAATACGGCCTACCTGCGCATGACCGGGTTCGCGCGCGAGGACGTGCTCGGCTCCCGGCCGCAGGACTTCGACGTGGATGCGGATTCCGACGCCGCGGCGGTCGCCGCACGGGTCGAAACGCTGATCGACCGGGGCAGCGATGTGTTCGAGACCCGTCACCGGACCGCCCATGGCACCGTGATCGACGTGGAACTCAGCATCAGCTATTCGCCCGTGTCGGGCGGGCGGCTGTTCGTGTTCCTGCGCGACATCACGCCGCGCAAGCAGGCGGAGGCCGAGATCCTGACCGCCAAGGCGGCGGCGGAACGGGCGAACCGCAGCAAGTCCGAGTTCCTGGCCGCCATGAGCCACGATCTGCGCACCCCGCTCAACGCCATCATGGGCTTCTCGGAGATCATGCGGACCGAGGCGTTCGGTCCGCTCGGCTCCGACCGATACCGGGAGTACGTGCAGGGGATCGAGGACAGCGGCGCCCTGCTGGTCAGTCTGGTCAACGACGTGCTGGACCTGTCCAAGATCGAGGCGGGCAAGTACGACCTGCGCGACGAGGCGCTGGACCTGCGCACGCTGATGGACCGATCGGTCGTGCAGACATCGGTTCTGGGACGTGTGGCCGACCGCGATCTGGTGCAGGTGTCCTGCCCCGACGGGCTGCGGATTCTGGGTGACGACCGGGCGCTGGCCCAGGTCTTCAACAACATCCTGTCGAACGCGATCAAGTTCAACGCGGAAGACCGGCCGATCCGGTTCGAGGCCGCCTTTCACACCGACCACGACCCCCACGACGGGCTCGATATCCGCATCATCGACCGGGGGATCGGCATGGCCCGCGAGGAGATCGGCAAGGCCCTGAATCCGTTCGAGATGATCGAGAGCCAGCATGCGCGGCGACACCAGGGCACCGGGCTGGGGCTGCACATCAGCATCCAGGTCATGCAGCTCCTGGGCGGCGATCTCCGTCTGGACAGCCGGCCGCGCGAGGGCACCTGTGTCACCCTCTGGCTGCCCGCGAACCGGATTGTGATGGATCGGTAGGCGCGGCCGCGCGCCCCTCGATCACGCCGCCTCCAGCACCCGCAGCAACGCCGCGTGCAGATCCGGTGTGGCCGCCGCGACCACCCGGCCATCGGACTGCCGGGTCAAAGGGTGCCCCCGCCAGTCCGTGATGACGCCGCCGGCGCCCTCCACGACGCCCACGACGGGCAGGTAGTCATAGGGCTGCAGGCCGAAATCCACGACCGCGTCCACCCAGCCGGCGGCGAGCTGGCCGTAGGGATAGCAATCCCCGGTCGGCCGCAGGATGCGCGGGGCGTCCAGCAGGCGCCGCGCGGCCTCGGGTTCCGCCCGGATCAGCCCGCCCAGGTCGTTGCAGCAGACGAAGGCCTCGGCCAGGGCCCGGGTCGGCCGGCAGCTTACCGGCCGGTCGTTGAGCCACGCCCCCAGTCCCGCGCCGCCCGCGAAGGTCTCGCCCAGCGCCGGCATGTGGATCACGCCGGCGACCGGCGTGCCGTGCTCCAGCAGCCCGACCAGCGTGCCGAACAGGGGCATGCCGGAAATGAACGACTTGGTGCCGTCGATGGGATCGACCACCCACACCAGCGGACGGTCAAGGTCCGCGGCGCCGTATTCCTCCCCCAGCAGCCCGGCCTCGGGCAGGGCGTCCCGCAGGGCGGCGCGCAGGGCGCGCTCGGTCTCGCGATCCGCCATAGTGACCGGCGAGGCATCGGCTTTGGCCTCCACGTCCAGGCCGGTGCGGAAGGCGCGGGCGGCGATGCGGCCGGCCTCGTCGGCGATGGCGGCGGCGCGGGTGAGCAGGGCGCGGCGGGCGTCCGGGGACAGGGGTGGGGTCAAAGCGGGAGGCCTTCATCCGGCGGAAACGGGAGGGGGGGCGGTCCGTCGTCGGCGATCACCGTGGACACGCCGGCGCCGTTCAGCATGGCGGCGATGTCGGGCGGCGGCGGCGCGTCCGTCACCAGGGTGTGGAAGACATCCGGGTCGGCGATCCGGATCGGCGCCGTGCGGCCGAACTTGGTGGCGTCGGCGGCGACGATGGCGCGCCCGGCCCGCGCGATCACGGCGCGCGAGAACTCCGCCTCCTGCATGTCGAACAGCAGGAATCCCTCGACGGCGTCGATGGCCGCGACCGACAGCACGGCGTGATCCACCCGGAACTGCCGCAGATAGTCGTGGGCCTCGCGCCCGAAGGCGCCGCCGTCGTGCGCCCGCAACTCGCCGCCGGCCAGGAACACGCGGTTGTCGTTGCGGCAGGCCAGCGTCTGGGCCACGGCCAGCGAGTTCGTCACCACCATCAGGTTCCGGTGGGCGCGCAGCGCGCGCGCCACATACGCGGTGGTGGAGCCGATATCCAGGATCATCGAGTCGCCGTTGCGGATCAGGCCCGCGAGGCGGCGCGCGATGCGCACCTTGGCGGCGGTGTTCTCGCTCATGCGGTGAGCGAAGCTGGGCTCCTGCACCGGCTCGGTCAGCGACACGCCGCCGTGCAGCCGGCGGACGAGTCCCTGCGCCGCCAGCTTCTTCACGTTGCGGCGGATGGTTTCCTCGGTCACGCCCAGGCGCTGGGCGAGGTCCTGGATCCGGCACGATCCCTCGACCTTCAGGGCATCCAGGATTTCCGATTCGCGGTGTGAGGCGAGCATGGCTCCATCGTCGTCCCGATCACGGTCCCGGCAGGCGGCGACCCAACGCATCCATGCCCAATGTTTGGGCGCGGTGCGGGTGCAAGGCAACAAAAAAACACACAAAACCCACAAAAAGCCAAATTCACGGTTGACAGGCGGCGCGTCAGCTTTCGAAATGAAACGGTCGGGCCAAGGATATGCCTCGGCAACAGGCAGAAAAACGAAGCGAATCCGCGTCTCGCGCGGCAGCCGAAAGGAACAGGGGATGACACTCAAGAGGATGCTGGGCGCCACCACCGCCCTCGCGCTGGGTCTCGGCGTGGCCGCAGCCCCGGCCGCCTGGGCGGCTGGGTCGGACGATCCCATCAAGCTCACCCTGCACGACTGGACCGGGCAGCACATCACGACCCGGATCATGGGCTCGGTGCTGCAGGAGGCGGGGTACAACATCGAATATGTGCAGGCCGACTACTTGGCCCAGTTCGCCGGCCTGAAGACGGGCGACCTGCACGTGGCGATGGAGATCTGGGAGACCACGGGCCGCGAGGCCATGGATGAGGCCACCGCCACCGGCACGGTGGAGAACCTCGGCGAGACCGGCATGATCGCCATCGAGGAGTGGTGGTATCCCAGCTACGTCAAGGAGCTGTGCCCGGGTCTGCCCGACTGGCAGGCGCTGAATGACTGCGCCGAGGTCTTCGCTGTCCCCGAAACCATGCCCAACGGCCGCTATCTGGGCGCGCCCGTGACCTGGGGCGGCTTCGACGAGGAGCGGGTGGAGGCCCTGGAGCTGGACTACGAGGTGGTTCACGCCGGCACCGATGCCGCCCTGTTCGCCGAACTGGAGAGCGCCTATCAGCGCAAGGCCCCGATCCTGATGTGGGTCTACGCCCCGCACTGGGCGCCGCTGAAGTTCGACGGCGAGTGGATCGAGTTCCCCGAGTACACCAAGGAATGCTACGACGATCCGTCCTGGGGCTCGAACCCGGACATGGCCTATGACTGCGGCAAGCCGACCGGCCCGATCTGGAAGGTGGCGTGGTCCGGCGTCAAGGACACCTGGCCCGGCGCCTACGAGACGATCAAGAACTTCACGATCTCCAACGACGCCATGGGCGCGATGATCTCGGCCGTGGACCTGGACGGCCAGTCCACCGAGGACGTGGTCGCCCAGTGGATGGCGGACAACGAGGCCACTTGGTCGGCCTGGATCGTCGAGTAGGGGACCTGGCGCACCCGGGAGAGCGTGACCCTAGCGACGCATGCCCGCGAGCTCCCTCCCCTGGATAGGGGAGGGGTGGGGTGGGGTTGAGGCGCCAAGCGCGACCGTGGTTGCGCGATGCAACGCCCCCCTCCCTGCCTCCCCCCGGCCGGGGGGAGGTGCTCCGGGTGGCGGGCGCCGCTTCCGTTGATCATTCCCCTTTCCCTGTCGAGACAGCGATGCAAGACCCTCCCGTGACCCTGACGTGCCGGAACGTCTGGAAGGTGTTCGGCGACGGCGCCCGGCGTGTGCTCGACGCCCACGACGGCCATCCCCCGGCCGAGGCCCTGCGCGAAGCCGGCCTGATCGGCGCGGTGCAGGACGCCAGCCTGGAGGTCCGGCGGGGCGAGATCTTCGTCATCATGGGCCTGTCCGGCTCGGGCAAGTCCACGCTGGTGCGCTGCCTGTCGCGCCTGATCGAGCCCACCGGCGGGCAGGTGCTGTTCGACGGCCAGGATCTGTTGCGCGCCAGCCGCCGCGAGATGATCGAGATCCGGCGGCACAAGATGGGCATGGTGTTCCAGCACTTCGCCTTGCTGCCGCATCTGTCCGTGCTGGAGAACGTGGCGTTCCCCCTGCGCGTCCAGGGCGTGCCGCCCGGGGCGCGCGAGGAGCGGGCGCGCGAGTCCATCACCCTGGTGGGTCTGCGCGGCCGCGAGCACTACTTCCCGCGTGAGTTGTCCGGCGGCCAGCAGCAGCGGGTGGGCATCGCCCGCTCGCTGGTGGTGGAACCCGAGGTCTGGTTCCTGGACGAGCCGTTCTCCGCCCTCGATCCCCTGATCCGGCGCGAGATGCAGGACGAGTTCCTGCGCCTGCAAACCATGCTGCACAAGACCATCGTCTTCATCACCCACGACGTGGAAGAGGCGATCCGGCTGGCCGATCACATCGCCATCATGAAGGACGGCGAGATCATCCAGATCGCCACGCCGGAACGGCTCGTGCTGGAGCCGGCCACAGAGTACGTGGCCGAGTTCACCCGCCATATTCCCCGGGGCAAGGTGGTGACCCTGGCCTCGGCCATGACGCCGGGACCGGCGCCGGGGGCCGTGGCGGGCGCCCTGTCCGCCCGCGCCCGCGTGGCCGAGGTGGCGGACCAGGTGGAGGCCGCCGGCCAGCCCTTCGCCGTCGTGGACGACGACGAGACCGTGGTGGGCCACATCGACGGCCGCACGGTCGTCGACATCCTGATCGGCCGCCCGGTGCGCGGCGGCGAGGGGCCGCGATGATCCGGCGCGGGCAGCCGGTCGCGGTGCCCTGGACGGCCCTGCTCTGGCTGGGCCTGATCGTGGCCTCGGTCATCCTGGCGGAGCACGCCAAGGACCTGTCGCGCGCCTGGGATGCCCGCTGGCTGATGAAGGTGCCGTCCGAACTGCGCATCCCGCTCAAGGCCGAGGTCTCCGCCTTCATGGCGTGGCTGGTGGAGGACGTGCGCTTCGGCCCGGTCGCCTTCACCGACATCACCCGCGGTATGGCCTGGCTGGTGGAGCAACCCTACGACTTCGCCCGCGCCCTGCTGCAATCCGGCCTGACCCGGGGCCAGGGCGAGGGCGCCGAGCAGGTCGCGCCGCCCCTGAGCTGGATCGCGGTGATCGCCGCCGTGGTCGCCATGGGGCACTACGCCCGAAGCTGGACTCTGGCCGCGTTCGTCGGTGCGTGTTTCCTCTATCTGGCGGTGTTCGGCCAGTGGGACAGCGCCATGGTGACGCTGGCCTCGATCACGATCGCCGTGCCCATCGGCGTGGCCGGGGGGCTTGTGCTGGGCATCGCCGGGTGGCGCTGGCGGGCGGTGGATGCGGTGCTGCGCCCGGTGCTGGACCTGATGCAGACGGTGCCCATCTTCGCCTATCTGGTGCCGATCCTGTTCCTGTTCGGCTTCGGCCCGGTGGCCGCGCTGATCGCCACCGTCATCTATGCCATGCCGCCCATGGTGCGGATCACCACGCTGGCCCTGCGCGGCGTGCCGGCCGAGATCCGAGGATTCGCGGTCATGGCCGGATGCACGCCGAGCCAGCAACTGTGGAAGGTGCTCGTCCCGTCGGCCATGCCGTCGCTGATGGTGGGCGTCAATCAGGTCATCATGCTGTCGCTGAACATGGTCATCATCGCGTCCATGATCGGTGCCGGCGGCCTGGGCTTCGACGTGCTGTCGGCGCTGCGCCGGCTGGATATCGGCGCGGGTCTGGAGGCCGGGCTTGCCATCGTGGTGCTGGCCATCGCGCTCGACCGCCTCAGCCAGGCGTTCGCCAACCGGCCTTCCCCGACCCATGCGTCACAGCACCTGCCGTTCGTCCGCCGCCACCCCTGGTCGCTGACGGTGGCGCTGGTGATCCTGGGCACGGCCCTGCTGGGGCTGGTGATGCCGGCGGTGCAGAGCTACCCGGACGGCCTGACCCTGACCACGGGCCGGTTCTGGTCGGATGTCGTGGAGACCATCAACGTCCGGTATTTCGACCAGCTTGAGGCCGTGAAGACCTTCATGCTGCTCAATATCCTGATTCCGGTGAAGCGGGTGCTGCTGGGCCTGCCCTGGCCCTGGGTCATCGGGCTGGTGACCCTGGCCGGCTGGCAACTGGGCGGCTGGCGGCTGGCGCTGCTGTGCTTCGGGCTGAGCGGGTTCCTGGCCGTCAACGGGCTGTGGGACGACGCCATGACAACGGTCTACCTGTGCGGTGTGTCGGTGGCCATCGCGGGGCTGATCGGCATCCCCCTGGGCATCCTGGCGACCACCGGCAGCCGCATGGGCCGGGTGATTGCCGCGGTGATCGACACCCTGCAGACGCTGCCCAGCTTCGTCTATCTGATCCCGGTCGTGATGCTGTTCCGGGTCGGCGACTTCGCGGCGATGATCGCCGTCGTGCTGTACGCGCTGGCGCCGGCGGTGCGCTACACGGCCCACGGCATCCAGGCCATCAGCCCGCAGTTGATCGAGGCCGGCATCGCCGCCGGCTGTACCCGCTGGCAGCTCCTGACTCGCATCCGGCTGCCGCTGGCCCTGCCCGACATCATGCTGGGCATCAACCAGACGATCATGCTGGCCCTGTCCATGCTGGTCATCACCGCGCTGGTGGGCACCCGCGACCTGGGCCAGGAAGTCTACATCGCCCTGACCAAGGCCGACACCGGGCGCGGCATCGTCGCCGGGCTGGGCGTGGCCGCCATCGCCATCATCGCCGACCGCCTGATCGCGGCGGGCGCCCAGCGGGCGCGCCGCCGGCTCGGGCTGGCCGGCTGAACCCGGACGCGCGCGAAAAGGGGGAGGGGAGGAACGCTCATGGCAACGGACCCGCGCACCAAGGCCGCCGGCCTGGCCTTCTGGAGCGGCCCGGTGGACCCGCAGCCGCTGGGCGGCGGCATGACCAACGCCAACTTCGTGGTCGAGGACGGGGGCACGCGCTACGTGGTGCGCATCGGCGACGACATCCCCGTGCATCAGGTGTTGCGCTTCAACGAACTGGCCGCCAGCCGCGCCGCCGAGGCCGTGGGGATCTCGCCGCCGGTGGTTCATCACGAGCCGGGGGCACTGGTGCTGGCGCACATCGACGGCACCACGCTGACCGAGGAGGCCGTGCGCGACCCCGCCATGCTGGCGCGGATCGTGCCCCTCATCCAGCGCTGCCACCGAGAGATCCCGAAGGTGCTGCGCGGCCCGGCGCTGGTGTTCTGGGTGTTCCACTCGGTGCGCGATTACGCCTGGAGCCTGCGCGACGGCCACAGCGCCCATCTGGCGCGTCTGCCCGCCCTGATGGCTACGGCGGCGCGGCTGGAGGGCATCGTCGGGCCGGTCGAGATGGTCTACGGCCATAACGATCTTCTGCCCGGCAACCTGATCGACGACGGCGAACGGCTGTGGCTGATCGACTGGGACTACGGCGGCTTCAACTCGCCGCTGTTCGATCTGGGCGGGCTGGCCTCCAACAACCAGCTCGCGCCGAATCAGGAGGAGGGACTGCTGGAAGCCTATTTCGAGCGCACGCCGACGGACGACCTGCGCCGACGCTTCCACGCGATGAAGTGCGCCTCGCTGCTGCGCGAGGCCATGTGGAGCATGATTTCGGAACTGCATTCCGACTTGGACATCGACTACGCGGCCTACACGGCCGAGAACCTGGCGCGGTTCGATGCCGCGCTGGACGCCTTCAACCAGAACTGGGGCTAGCGGGGCATGGCGAAGCTTCCTTCCACCGCCAAGGCGGTCGTCATCGGCGGTGGCATCGTGGGCTGTTCCACGGCGTACCATCTGGGCAAGCTGGGCTGGACGGACACCGTCCTGCTGGAGCGCCACAAGCTGACCTCGGGCAGCACCTTTCATGCGGCCGGGCTGGTGGGGCAGTTGCGCTCCAATGCCAACATCACCCAGCTTCTGGGCGAGTCCGTCGCGCTGTACGATCGGCTTGAGGCCGAGACCGGCCTGGGCACCGGCTGGAAGATGAACGGCGGCCTGCGTCTGGCCTGCAACCAGGAGCGCTGGACCGAGGTGCGCCGGCAGGCCACCACGGCGCGCTCGTTCGGGCTGGAGATGCACCTGTTGACCCCGGCCGAGGCGAAGGACCTGTGGCCGCTGATGCAGGGGGACGACGTGGTCGGCGCTGCCTACCTGCCCACCGATGGGCAGGCCAACCCCTCCGACATCACGCAGGCGCTGGCCAAGGGCGCGCGCATGGCCGGGGTGAAAATCCTTGAGGATGTGGGCGTCAATCGCATCGTGGTCGAGACCGGCCGCATCACGGGCCTGGAGACCACCGAAGGCTTCATTGAATGCGAGATCGTCGTCTGCTGCGCCGGGCAGTGGACCCGCGCCCTGGCCGCCACGGTGGGCGTGAACGTGCCGCTGGTGCCGGTGCAGCACCAGTATCTCGTGACCGAGCAGATCGAGGGCGTGCATCGCGGCCTGCCCACCCTGCGCGATCCGGACCGGCTGACCTACTACAAGGAGGAGGTCGGCGGCCTCGTCATGGGCGGCTACGAGCGCAACCCGCTGCCCTGGGCGGTGGACGGCATCCCGGAGGGCTTCCACTTCAGCCTGCTCAATTCGGACTTCGAGCACTTCGAGCCGCTGATGGAACTGGCCCTGGGCCGCGTGCCGGCGTTGCAGAACGCCGGCATCAAGGAGCTCATCAACGGGCCGGAAAGCTTCACCCCGGACGGCAACTTCATCCTGGGCGAGGCGCCGGAGTTGCGGAACTTCTATGTGGGCGCCGGGTTCAACGCCTTCGGCATCGCCGCCGGGGGTGGGGCCGGCATGGCCCTGGCCGAGTGGATCGCGGCCGGCGAGCCGCCCTACGACCTGTGGCCGGTGGACATCCGCCGCTTCGGGCGGCCCCACTTCGATACGGACTGGGTGCGCTCGCGCACCCTGGAAGCCTATGGCAAGCACTACACCATCGCCTGGCCGTCGGAGGAGCACGACAGCGGCCGCCCGTGCCGGCGCTCGCCGCTGTATGGCCACCTGACGGCGGCCGGGGCGTGCTTTGGCGAAAAGCTGGGGTGGGAGCGGCCGAACTGGTTCGCCGACCTGTCGACCGGAGAGGAGCCGCGCGACGTCTACAGCTTCGGCCGGCCCAACTGGTTCACCGCCGTGGGGCGGGAGCACGTGGCCTGCCGCGAGGCCGCCGTGCTGTTCGACCAGACCTCGTTCGCCAAGTTCGTCCTGAAGGGGCCGGATGCCGCCGCCGCGCTGGACTGGATCTGCGCCAACGACGTCTCGAAGCCGGTGGGCGGCCTGACCTACACGCAGATGCTCAACGACAAGGGCGGCATTGAATGCGACCTGACCGTGGCCCGCACCGGCGAGGACGAGTTCTACATCGTCACCGGCACCGGCTTCGCCACCCATGATTTCGACTGGATCCGGCGCAACATCCCGGCCGGGGCCAACGCCCAACTGGTGGACATCACCTCGGCCAACGCCGTGCTGTCGCTGATGGGGCCGACGGCGCGCGATATCCTGTCCGTCGTCACCCGCGACGACGTGTCCAACGACGCCCTGCCGTTCGGCACCGCCAAGCGGATCGGCATCGCCGGGTGCCCCGTGCTGGCCCTGCGGGTCACCTACGTCGGTGAACTGGGGTGGGAACTGCACCTGCCGGCGGAATACGCCGTCAACGTCTACGAAGCCCTCATGGCGGCGGGCGCCCCGATGGGCCTGCGTCCGGCCGGCTATCGCGCCATCGAGACCCTGCGCCTGGAGAAGGGCTACCGCGCCTGGGGTTCGGACATCGGCCCCGACCACACGCCCATCGAGGCCGGCCTGGCCTTCGCCCTGAAGCTGAAGACCGACATCCCCTTCAAGGGCCGCCCGGCGGTGGAGAAACAGAAGGCCGAGGGGGTGACCAAGCGCCTCGCCGGCTTCACGGTGGACGATCCGGATGTGGTGCTGTTGGGCCGCGAGACGATCTACCGCGACGGCCAGCGCTGCGGCTGGCTGACCAGCGGCGGCTTCGGCCACACCGTGGGCAAGCCCATCGGCTACGGCTATGTGCGCCATCCGGACGGTGTGGACCGCGACTTCGTGCTGTCGGGGACCTACGAGCTGGAAGTGGCGACGGAACGCTTGCCCGCCAGCGTCCATATGGCGCCCCTGTACGACCCGAAGATGACGCGCATCAAGGTCTAGGGGCGCTCAGGATGACCATCACGGTCGGGTGAGGCAGCGGCGGAGGCGATCACCCGGGTGCGTTCGGGTGACCGCCGATCCTTGTCCCTGTGCGATGGTGGGCGATGACGGGTTCGAACCGCCGACCCTCTCGGTGTAAACGAGATGCTCTTCCAACTGAGCTAATCGCCCGATGATACTCGGATCGCGGCCCCGGATGGCGTTGGGCCCGGGGTCGGAGCGGGGAGGCCGATGCGCGGTCCCGGCGTCCCGCCAAGCGGCGGCCGCCCGGGCGCAATGCCGGTGCCGAGCATGGCTGCTGTCCTCTGTCCAGACGGGACACGGCAGAAGACGGGGCATCGGGGACACCTTCCAGCGTCCGGACCGGAGACCCGGCGGCGCCGGCATGGACCCCGCGCGATGGCCAGAACAGGGGATCGGCGGCATGACGCCGCCCAGGACCGTCCGAAAGCCCCGAGGGCGACCGCACCGGCCCCGTCCAGTGCGAAATCGCCGGTCCCAATCCGCCTCCCCTCTTGCTCCCCGGAAGAGGGTCCGGCGGCCCGGGGCGCCGACAGCCGGCCCGGACAGGACGGAGCCCCGCGGCCCTCGTCAGTTCACGGAGTCCTTCAGGGCCTTGCCCGGCTTGAACTTGGGCAGGCGCGATGCCGGGATCTTGATCTTTTCGCCGGTGCGCGGGTTGCGGCCTTCGGACTCCGCGCGCTCCGTCACGGAAAACGTTCCGAACCCGACCAGGCGGACTTCCGTGCCGTCCTTCAGGGCGGCCGTGATGGAGTCGAAGACGCTGTCCACCGCCTTGGTGGCATCGGCCTTCGAAAGCTCGGTGCTGTCCGCGACAGCGGCAACGAGATCGTTCTTGTTCACTGGAGAAACCCCCTTCGCTGGGAAACCTTCGGCGCGTACGACTGGCGGGCGAAATTTGGTCGAAAGCAGACGCAAATCTAGAACGTCTATTTGTGGGCCGTCAATCCGGGACGCCGCGGACCGGGCGCCCCGGCCCACCATTCCCCACACTCTTGCCGTGATGGCCGGGGAATGCAAGGGGTCTGGCGGCGTTGTCCCCAGGGAATTGGGGCTTGTTGCGCCGCCGCAGCGGCGGGTGCAATGCACCCAGACCCATGCGGGATGACGGACCGGCGCCCGCGAATCCCCGGGTCCATCGGATCCGGGCCTGGAAGAGGATTGCCCCGCCGGGAATGCGGCGGGGCAGGGCAGGGAGGGCGATCAGTGCGGCAGCCGGGGTTCCCCCGCGTCAGCCGCATTCTTGGCCTTCAGGGCGTTGTCCGCGGCCTCCTCGTCCGCCTCCGACCACTCGATGGGGGTCAAGGGGCGCACCAGAGCGTTGGACAGCACCTCGTCCACGTTTGTGACGGGGATGATGGTCAGGCCGCGTTTGACGTTGTCCGGGATCTCGGCCAGGTCCTTTTCGTTCTCGCCCGGGATCAGCACCGTGCTGAGGCCGCCCCGCAGGGCCGCCAGCAGCTTTTCCTTCAGGCCGCCGATGGGCAACACCCGACCGCGCAACGTGATTTCGCCGGTCATGGCGATGTCGCGCCGCACCGGGATGCCGGTGAGGGCCGAGACCATCGATGTGCACATGGCGATGCCGGCGGACGGCCCGTCCTTGGGGGTGGCGCCTTCCGGGACGTGCACGTGGATCTCGCGCGTCTCGAACAGGGTCGGGCGCACACCGAAGCTGACCGCGCGCGACCGGATGTATGACCGCGCCGCCTGGACCGATTCCTTCATCACGTCGCCCAGATGCCCGGTCAGGGTGATGCCGCCCTTGCCGGGCATGAGCAGCGCTTCAATCGACAGCAACTCGCCGCCGACCTCGGTCCATGCGAGCCCCGTGGTCACGCCCACCAGATCCTCTGACTCTACCTCGCCGAAGCGGTACCGGCGCACGCCGGCGTACTTCTCCAGGTTGCGGCGACTGACCGCGATTCGGGTCCGGGACTTGCTCAACAGCAGGTCCTTCGCCGCCTTGCGGGCCAGACCCGCCAATTCGCGTTCCAGGTTCCGAACCCCGGCCTCGCGGGTGTAGTAGCGGACCAGGTCGCGCAGCGCCTCATCCGAGATGGACCACTCGCCCTTTTTCAGGCCATGGGCCTTCATCTGCTTCGGGATCAGGTGGCGGGTCGCGATACCCACCTTCTCGTCCTCGGTGTAGCCGGACAGGCGGATGATCTCCAGCCGATCCAGCAGCGGCTGCGGCATGCGCAGGCTGTTCGCCGTGGTGACGAACATCACGTCGGACAGGTCGTAGTCCACTTCCAGGTAGTGGTCGTTGAAGGTGTTGTTCTGCTCCGGGTCCAGCACCTCCAGCAGGGCGGAGGACGGGTCGCCGCGCCAGTCGTTGCCCAGCTTGTCCACCTCGTCGAGCAGGAACAGCGGGTTCGATGTCTTGGCCTTCTTCATGCCCTGGATGACCTTGCCGGGCATGGAGCCGATGTAGGTCCGCCGGTGGCCCCGGATCTCGGACTCGTCCCGGACACCGCCCAGCGAGACGCGCACGAAGTTGCGCCCGGTCGCCCGCGCGACCGACTTGCCCAGCGAAGTCTTGCCCACGCCGGGGGGGCCCACCAGGCACAGGATCGGGCCGCGCAGCTTGGCCGTGCGGAGCTGGACCGCGAGGTATTCCAGAATGCGGTCCTTGACCTTTTCAAGGCCGTGATGGTCGGCGTTGAGAATGCGCTCGGCCTCGCGCAGGTCGCGCTTGATCTTGGAGCGCTTGCGCCAGGGGATGGACAGCATCCAGTCCAGATAGTTGCGCACCACGGTCGCCTCGGCCGACATGGGGCTCATGTTGCGCAGCTTGCGCAATTCGGCCTGGCACTTCTCGCGGGCTTCCTTGGACAGGCGGACCTTGCCGATCTTGTCTTCCAGTTCCTGGAGTTCGTCGCGGCCGTCCTCGCCTTCGCCCAGTTCCTTCTGGATCGCCTTGAGCTGTTCGTTCAGGTAGTACTCGCGCTGAGTCTTCTCCATCTGCCGCTTGACGCGGCCGCGGATCTTTTTCTCGACCTGAAGAACGCCGATCTCGCTTTCCATGAACGCGTACAGGCGCTCCAGGCGTTCGGCGATGGAATTGGTTTCCAGCACGTCCTGTTTGTCGGGGATCTTGAGCGCCAGATGCGACGCCACCGTGTCGGCCAGCTTGGCCGCGTCGTCGATCTGGTTGACCGAGACCAGCACCTCCGGCGGAATCTTCTTGTTCAGCTTCACGTACTGTTCGAACTGGCCGACGACCGAGCGCTGAAGCGCCTCGATCTCCTGATCGCCCTCGTCGTCGGCGGCCACCGAAATGGCCTCGGCCTCAAAGAACGCATCGTTGTCGGTGAAGCCGGTGATGCGCGCCCGGTGGCCGCCCTCCACCAGCACCTTGACGGTGCCGTCCGGCAGCCGAAGAAGCTGCAGCACGGTGCTGACGGTGCCCACGGCATACATGTCTTCGGGGCCCGGGTCGTCCTGGGCGGCGTTCTTCTGCGCCACGAGAAGGATTTCCTTGTCCTCGTTCATGACGTTTTCGAGCGCACGCACCGACTTGTCCCGCCCGACGAAGAGCGGAACGATCATGTGCGGAAACACCACGATGTCCCGCAGGGGCAGGACCGGAAAAGTCTGTGTCGAGCCGATATCCACAGGCAGGCCTCTTTCTGGCGGACCAGGATGCGCCTCGGGCGCATCATGCGGTCGGATGCATCCCCGCGGACGGAGATGTCGGGACGGTGTCGCAGATGTGGGCCAGGGCCCCGGCCCGATCAAGCATAATTCGCCATCCCGAGCGGTCCGGGACCCTGCCCGGCCCGTGCGCCGCCGCGCGTGGCGGTCCGGGCCGAAACGCGAACGGGGCCACCATCCCGGCGACCCCGTCTCGGCGGTTCTGTGCAGCGCCCCGGCGCGAGCCCGGCGCCCGCGGTCGCCCCGGCGTCAGGCCGAACTGCCCACGTCCTCGCGGCGGTCGGCGTAGATGAACAGGGGCTTGGCCCGGCCCTCGGCCACCTCCCGGTTGACCACGACCTCGCTGACGCCTTCCAGGCTCGGCAGGTCGAACATGGTTTCCAGAAGGATGCTTTCCATGATGGACCGCAGGCCGCGCGCGCCGGTCTTGCGCGCGATGCCCTTTTGCGCAATGGCGGTCAGGGCGTCGTCCGAGAAGGAAAGCTGCGTGCTCTCCATCTCGAACAGGCGCTGATACTGCTTGACCAGGGCGTTCTTGGGCTTGGTGAGGATCTCGATCAGAGCCTCTTCGTCCAGGTCGTCCAGGGTCGCCAGCACCGGCATGCGGCCGACGAATTCGGGGATCAGGCCGTATTTGAGCAGATCCTCCGGCTCCACCTGCCGCAGGACCTCGCCGGTCTTGCTCTCCTCCGGGGCGCGCACGTCGGCGCCGAAGCCGATGGAGGTGCCCCGGCCGCGCTGGGCGATGATCTTGTCCAGGCCCGCAAAGGCGCCGCCGCAGATGAACAGGATGTTGGTGGTGTCCACCTGCAGGAATTCCTGCTGCGGATGCTTGCGCCCGCCCTGCGGCGGCACGGAGGCGACGGTGCCTTCCATGATCTTGAGCAGGGCCTGCTGCACGCCCTCGCCCGAGACGTCCCGGGTGATCGACGGGTTGTCGGACTTGCGCGAGATCTTGTCGATCTCGTCAATATAGACGATGCCGCGCTGGGCCCGCTCCACATTGTAGTCCGACGCCTGCAGCAGCTTGAGGATGATGTTCTCCACGTCCTCGCCCACGTACCCCGCTTCGGTCAGGGTGGTGGCGTCGGCCATGGTGAACGGCACGTCCAGGATGCGGGCCAGGGTCTGGGCCAGCAGCGTCTTGCCGCAGCCCGTGGGCCCCATCAGCATGATATTCGACTTGGCCAGTTCGACTTCGCTGTTCTTGCCGCCCTGGCCAAGGCGCTTGTAATGATTGTGAACGGCAACCGAAAGAACCTTCTTCGCGTGCTGCTGTCCGATCACGTAGTCATCCAGGACCCCCAGAATGTCGCGGGGCGTGGGCACGCCGTCACGCGATTTCACCAACTGGGTCTTGTTCTCCTCACGGATGATGTCCATGCACAACTCGACGCATTCGTCGCAGATGAACACGGTGGGACCGGCAATCAGCTTGCGGACCTCGTGCTGGCTCTTTCCGCAAAAAGAGCAGTACAGGGTGTTCTTGGAATCGCCGCCTGAAGACTTGCTCATAACCACTCCAATTCCGCGAACGTCTCGGCCCGACGGCAACAGTCACACCCGGGCACCCCAAGGGCACGGCAAACACTGCCTTCCCGGACCAATGCATGCGCGTCAGGGTGCTGCGACCCCGTCATTCTTTGCAACGGATCCATATTAGCCGTCCAGGCTTCCGGCACACAATGCCAAAATCCCGGACCAGCCGTTTCGAACCCGTCTGGCGTCAGTTTTCGGGGGCGCTGTCTTCCTCGGTGTCGTCGCCGGCCCGCCGGCTGACAACCACTTCGTCGATCAGGCCGAAGTCCTTGGCCTCCTCGGGCGGCATGAACTTGTCGCGCTCCATGGCGGCTTCCACGACCTCCATGGGCTGGCCGGTGTGACGCACGAAAATCCGGTTCAGCCGCTCGCGGATGGCCAGGATTTCCTTGGCGTGGATCTCGATGTCCGTGGCCTGCCCCTGGAACCCGCCGGAGGGCTGGTGGACCATGATGCGCGAGTTGGGCAGCGCGAAGCGCTTGCCCGGAGCCCCGGCCGCCAGCAGCAGCGAGCCCATGGAGGCCGCCTGACCCATGCACACCGTGGAAACATCACACCGGATGTAGTTCATGGTGTCATAGATGCCAAGGCCGGACGTCACCACACCCCCGGGCGAGTTGATGTAGAACGCGATGTCCTTGGTCGGATTCTCGGACTCCAGGAACAGAAGCTGGGCCGAAATCAGGCTGGCCACGGCGTCGTTGACGCCGCCGGTCAGGAAGATGATGCGTTCCTTGAGGAGGCGGGAGTAGATGTCGTACGACCGCTCGCCCCGGTTGGTCTGCTCGACCACCATCGGGACCAGCGTGTTCGCGTACACCTCCATCGGATCACGGTCTCTCATTCGGGGCTCTCTCAGTCAGGGGGGTGCGACACCCTTGGGCGGGGCGACGCTGACGGGGTCGGTTTCCAGAACGTAGGGCGCTGGGCGCGCCCTGTCGAGGGCTGCCCCGTCACCGCGCCGCGACCGTTTAGGCGGCCGCGCCGTCGTCGCCCTTCTCCGCGTCGGGATCGGGCTTCATCAGCTCTTCGGGGCTGACGGTCCGGTCGGTGACCTGCGCCAGCTCCAGGATGTAATCGACCACCTTGTTCTCGAAGATGGGCGGCCGCAGCTCTTCCATGGCGTCCGGGTTCTGGCGGTAGTAGCTGAGCACCGCCTGTTCCTGGCCCGGGAACGAGCGCACCTGCTCGCCCAGGGCCGCGTTCATGTCCTCCTGGGTGACGGTGACCTTGTTGTCCTCGCCCACCCGGGCCAGCAGCAGGCCGAGGCGCACGCGGCGTTCCGCGATGGCGCGGTATTCGGCGCGCAGCTCGTCCTCGCTCTTCGCCTTGTCCTCGTCGTCGAGCTGATCGCGCTCGCGGGCCTGCTCCAGTTGCTTCCAGATGCCGTCGAACTCCACGGCCACGAGGCCCTCGGGCACGGTCTGGGTGAACTGATCGGACAGCTTGTCGAGCAGGCGGCGCTTGGTCTTTTCCCGGCTCGCGCGGGTGTATTCCTGCGCGATCTGGTCGCGGATGGCCTGCTTCAGGTCGTCCAGGGACTCGCGACCGAAGCTCTTGGCCAGCTCGTCGTCGATGGCCAGCGGCGCGGGCTGGCGCAGTTCCTTGACGGTCACGTCGAAGGTGACGGCCTGCCCGGCGAGGTCCTCGGCGCCGTAGTCCTCGGGGAAGGTGATGGCCACCTCCTTCTCCTCGCCCACCGAGACGCCGATCAGCGCGTCCTCGAACCCGGGGATGAAGGTGTTGGAGCCCAGTTCCAGCGAATAGTCCTCGGCCGCGCCGCCGGGAAACGGCTCGCCGTCCTTCTTGCCGACGAAGTCGATCACCAGGATATCGCCGGACTGGGCGGGCCGCGTCTCCGCGACCGGCTCGGAGCCGCGCCGGGCGTTGGCGAGGCGCTCCAGGGACTGGTCCACCTCTGCCTCCGGCACCTCGGCCACTTCGCGTTCGATGGCGATCGCGGAGAAGTCCGGCAGCTCGATCTCCGGCAGCAGCTCGACGGCCACCGTCAGGTTCAGGTCGCCCTCGGGCTCGTACTCCGAGATCTCGACCTTCGGCTGGAGCGCCGGGCGCAGTTCGTTGTCCTTGATGACGCTCTGCACGGCATCCTGGGCGGCCTGTTCCAGGACCTCGCCCATGACATGGGCCCCGAAGCGCTTCTTCAGCAGCGACATCGGCACCTTGCCGGGGCGGAAGCCGGGGATCCGCACCTGGGATCCCACCTCCTGCAGGCGGCTTTCGGTCTTCTCGTTCAGACTGTCGGCGGGAACGACCACCGTGTATTCGCGCTTCAGCTCCTCGCTGAGAGTCTCGGTCACCTGCATGGCTTGTCCTGGTACCTGGCTGGGAAGGATGGGATCCGACTCGAACCGTCGGGCTCTTTCGGAGCCGGGAACCGCGAGCGCGCAGGCCGCGGTGGTGCGGGCGAAGGGACTTGAACCCCCACGGCTGAAAGCCACCAGAACCTAAATCTGGCGTGTCTACCAATTCCACCACGCCCGCGGCGCGTCTGACGGATCCACGAGTTGCCGAGACTCATAGACAATGGACAAGGCCAAGGGCAATACCCGTTTTGAACGGGCGGGCGGCAATCGGGTGAGAACCGCGTTCCCCAATACGACCCTTGCGTTTCGGGCGCGGTCCGGCCACCTTTCCCGGACCGGACAGGTTTCAGGCGGAGCGGCGCGACAGGAGGGGTTGCGGTGTTCCGGTCCCACCTGGGCCGGCGCGGCCTCCGCACAGGTGGAATGCGGGGCGCGCTGGACCCAAGGGGGGGGGTGGAGGAGGTCGGTTCCCCATGGCTGAAGACCTTGATCGCGACGCCCGGCTCGCGTTCCTGCAGGTCGATCCGCAGACCCGGCCCCTGCTGGCGGAAGCCCGGCAGGTGCTGGACGCCCACATCGACGGGATTCTGGAAGAATTCTACACCATGCTCGCCGGGACACCGGAGATGGCGCGCCTGTTCTCCAGCCGCGCCCGCATGAAGCACGCCCGCGACATGCAGCGACGGCACTGGATGGACAGCGTGTTCGCCGGCACCTTCGATGAGGACTACCTGCGTCGGGCCGATCATATCGGGCGGACCCACGAACGGGTCGGACTGGAACCGCGCTGGTACCTGGGCGGCTACGCGTTCGTCATCAACCGCATTACCACGCATGTCATGCGGGCCTACCGGCGCAAGCCGGATCACGGGGCCAAGGTGTTGGGGGCGGTCAACCGGGCGCTGTTCCTGGACATGGACATCGCCATCTCGGTCTACATCCGGACCGCGCGGGAGAAAACGGCCCGTGTGCTGGAGGATCACGCGCGACGATTCGAATCCGATGTCCACGCGGCGGTCGGCGTGGTGGCTTCGGCCGCCACCGAATTGCAGAACACCGCCCAGGGCATGGCGAGCGGGGCCGACGCGGCGGCCGGTCAGGCGCGCGCGGTGGCGACGGCGGCCGAGACCGCCTCGACCAACGTGGAGATGGTGGCGGCCGCGGCCGAGCAGCTTCACGCCGCCATCGCGGAGATCTCCCGGCGGGTGGCCGAGTCCAACAGCATGGCGCAGGAGGCGGTGGCGGAGGCGTCCCGCACCGACGATCTGGTCCGCTCCCTGTCAGAGGCGGCGGACCGCATCGGCGCCGTGGTCAAGCTGATTACCGACATCGCCGGGCAGACCAACCTGCTGGCCCTGAACGCCACCATCGAGGCGGCCCGCGCCGGGGACGCCGGCAAGGGCTTCGCCGTCGTGGCCAACGAGGTCAAGACCCTCGCCGGGCAGACGGCCCGCGCGACCGAGGAGATCACGGGCCACGTGGGCACGGTTCAGGGCGCGACCCGGGACACCGTGACGGCGATCCATGCCATCGGCGAGACCATCGGGCGCATCAGCGACGTGGCGGGCGCCATCGCCGCCGCCGTGGAGGAGCAGGGCGCGGCCACGCGGGAAATCGCGCGCAACGTGGAGGGGGCCAGCGCCGCCACCCAGGACGTGGCGACCTCCATCGGCGTGGTCCGGAATGCGGCCGGCGATACCGGCAGTTCGGCGACGGAGGTGCAGACGGCCGCCGCCGACCTTGCCCGGCAGGCCGAAACCCTGCGCGGCAAGGTGGATGGCTTCCTGGGGGCCATCCGCGCCACGGTGTCGTGAGAGCCGGGCGGCTATTCGGGGGCTATGCCAGCACCGACACCAGCGCCCGCCACGCCGCCGCGACCAGCCCCAGCGCGGCCACCCCGGCCGCCCACAGGCCGACGAACCACGCCAGCTTGCGCCAGTCAGCCATGATAGCCGTCCCGGGCCGTCACCTTGCCCCGGAACACCCAGTAGGCATAGACCGTGTAGCCCAGCACGAACGGCAGCGTGCACAGGACGGCAATCAGGGTGAACACCAGGCTGCTGTCGGGGGCCGCCGCGCGCGCGATCGTCAGGTCCGGCGGAATGATGGTCGGCCACAGGCTGATGCCGATGCCGCAATAGCCCAGCAGGAACAGGGCGACGGCCATCAGGAACGGTTCCCACACCCAGCCGTGATGCAGCCCGCGCCAGAGCATGAGCGCCGCCACGGCCGTCATGACCGGCACGGGCGCCAGGGCGAGGAAGTTCATGCCACCGAACCACCGATCCGCGATGGCGGGATAGAGCAGGGGCGTGAGCCCGCTGACCAGCGCCATCGCGACCAGCACGCCGACCAGCGCCACCGTCGCCCACCGCCGCGCCGCGGTCTCCAGCGGCGCATGGGTCTTCATCACCAGCCAGGTGGCCCCCAGCAACGCATAGCCCGCCATCACGCCCAGGCCCGCGATCACGGACAGCCCGGTGAACCAGTCGAACGGGCCGCCGGCGAAACTGCGGCCGTCCATGGTGATGCCCTCGATCAGGCCGCCCAGCATCGCCCCCTGGCAGAACGCGGCCACGGCCGAGCCCAGCGTGAACGCCCAGGACCAGAAGGCCTTGGAGGTCTTCGCCTTCATGCGGAACTCGAACGCCACACCTCGGAAGATGAGCGCGAACAGCATGGCCATCAGCGGGATGTAAAACGCGGGCAGGGCCACCGAATAGGCCGTGGGGAAGGCGGCGAACAGCACCGCGCCGCCCAGGATCAGCCAGGTCTCGTTGCCGTCCCACACCGGGGCGATGCTGGCCACCATGGCGTCGCGCGCGTCGTCGTCCGGCGCCAGCGGCAGCAGGATGCCCACGCCCAGGTCGAAGCCGTCCAGCAGCACGTAGACGATCACTCCGGCGCCGATGATGCCCGCCAGGATCAGGGGCAGGTCCAACTCCGTCATCGCGGTCCTCTCCCTATTCCGCCGGGTGAATGGCGCCGGTCGCGCCGACGGCCGTGCGGGGTGGAGGCTCCTTCGGCGAGCCCTCGACGGCGTCCACGCCCGGGTCCGGCGGGCCGGTCCGCACCACGCGCGCGGCGTACCACAGGAAGGCCAGCAGCAGCCCGGAGTAGACCACCACGAACAGGGTCAGGGTCACCGCCACCGCTTCCGGGACCACGGGCGAGACGCTGTCGGCGGTCCGGAGCACGCCGTAGACGGTGAAGGGCTGGCGGCCGACCTCGGCCACCATCCAGCCGGCGATGGTCGCCACGAAGCCGGACGGCCCCGTCAGAATACAGGCCCAGTGCAGCCAGCGATTGGTGAACAGCCCACCCTTCCAGCGCAGCCACAGGCCGACCGCCGCCAGCGCGATCATCCAGACCCCGATGCCCAGCATGATCCGGAACGAGTAGAACACGGTCGCGACCGGCGGCTGATCCTCAAGCGCGACCTCGTTCAGGCCCTTGACCTCCCCGGTCCACTCATGGGTCAGGATCAGGCTGGCCATGTTGGGGATGCCGATCGCGTAGCGGTTCTTCTGCGCCTCCTGGTCGGGGACGGCGAACAGCAGAAGGGGCGCGCCGCGCTCGGTCTCCCACAGCCCCTCCATGGCCGCCACCTTCATGGGCTGATGCTCCTTGGTGTTCAGCCCGTGCGCATCGCCGATGAACAACTGGGCCGGGGCCAGGATAGCGGCCAGCAGCAGGCCCAGCGACAGGCCCTTGCGCGCCACATCCAGGTGACGCCCGCGCACCAGGTACCAGGCGGAGACGGCGGCGACCACGAAGGCCCCCGTCAGGAACGACGCCATCACCATGTGCGCCACCCGGTAGGGCATGGACGGGTTGAAGATCACCGCCCACCAGTCCTGGACGACGGCGATGCCGTCCACCCACTCGACGCCGGCCGGGGTGTGCATCCACGAGTTGGCCGCCAGCACCCAGAACGCCGAATTGAGCGTGCCCAGGCCCACCAGCACGGTGGCCACGAAATGCAGCCGGTCCCCCACCTTCTGCCAGCCGAACAGCATGACGCCGATGAAGCCGGCCTCGACGAAGAAGGCCGTCAGCACCTCGACCGACAGCAGCGGGCCGAGCACGGGGCCGGTGGCCTCGGAAAAGCGGCTGAAGTTGGTGCCGAACTGGTAGGACAGCACCAGCCCGGAGACCACGCCCATGCCGAAGGCCAGCGCGAACAGCTTGGCCCAGAACATGTACATGGACTTGTAGACGGGATCGCGGGTGCGCAGCCACAGCGCCTCGACCGTGACCAGGAACCAGGCGAGGCCGATGGTCAGGGTGGGAAACAGGATGTGGAACGCGACGGTGAAGCCGAATTGGATGCGGGCCAGAAGGACAGGGTCCAGATCGCCGAACATGGGGATGGGATGCTCCCGAGGTTGCGAGGTCGCGACGCCGGGCGGCGGGAGGGGCAGGCCAGGCCCGTGCCGGCATCGATCCGGGACCGCCCCCGGGGATCGGAGTCCCGGCGCGGCCGCCCCACGCCCCTCCGCCCGGTCACCGGGCCATTCGCGGGTGCAAAAAGGGATATGGGGCCGAAGGGACCGCGTTCCAGACATCGGACGGCAGCGCGTGCTGAAAAACGGCTGCCTCCCGCGCCCCAAAACGCGAACCGCCCCCGGCCGGGCGGCCGGAGGCGGTGTCATGGGCTGCCGGGGCTGCCGGGGCAGCCGGTCTGCGGTCAGCCTCAGGCGGCGGCGTCGCCGCGCTTCAGCCAGCGGCCGCCGACCAGACCGCCCAGCGCGGTCAGCATGAACCACACGGCGGCGGGCAGGGGCACCACGCCGGTGACGTTGGCGAACTCGAACGCGTCCGAGCCCTCGGTGGTCAGCACGGCGTACATGGCGGTCGCGTTCGTGGCGGAGAAGTCAAAGGCCACGTTGACGAAGCCCATGCCGGACCCGCTCTGCGGCGCCAGACCCGGGTTGTTGCCCCGGATGGTGTCGATCAGCGTCCAAGCCGAATCATAGAACGAGATGGTGTTGTAGGAATCCGGCGAACCCCACATCAGGCCGAACGCATTGTCGATGTGGTACTTGATGGAGGTGAAGCCGGACGAGTTGGCCTGGATCGAGCTGTAGTAGTTGCCTTCACTGCCGGTGCCGTCCCAGGGGCTGCGGGAGTTGCCCGGCGCGGTCACGGAGCCGTTGGGATAGGCCCCGGAGTTGCTGCCGACATCGCTCTCGGTGATGTTGCTGCGGAAGTAGCCGTCGGGCTCGACGGCGAACGGGTCCGCGATCATCTTGTTCTCGGTGGGAACGGTGAAGTCCACCGTGAAGGCCGTGTTGCCGGGCAGCGAGAACGCGGCCTGCGCCGGGGCGACGAAGGCGACGGCCGCGAGCGCGGCGGCGCCGGCCAGGGCGGTCGAAAGACGGGATGCGAACATGGAAACCTCCGGGTTCTGTGCGTCCGATGCCGGTGCGTGATCGGGAAGGCCCACGATGGGCAGCCCACGGGATCGGTCTTTTCATCTGCTCCAATTAGAGAGTGTACGCACAACCCGGTCAATCCACCGGACGGTGGTGTAAAACCAGACCCACCATGAGGGGGAGGCGCGGCGTTTTCGCCGGGTGGCGGTCTCCACCCTTCGGTGGAGAGGCCGGCCGGGGCAAGAGCACCCGGTCGGTGGGCCGCATCCCCTCACCATACCACGACGGGGGCGGCGTGGATGTGGGGATCCTCGCACAGTTCCCGCACCAGCACACGCGCCACGTCGGCCCGCGAGATCAGTCCGCCCCGCCATGTGGACGGCTCCACCAGCACGCGCGCGCGGCCGCAGCCGGGGCCCGGCACCAGAATGCCCGGGCGGATCACGGTCCAGTCCAGGGTGCTTTCGCGGATCAGGCGTTCCTGCTCCGTCTTGTCGTCGTAGGCGCGGCCCAGCAGCATCCGGAAGGGCACCCGGCCGGGGCAGGGGATGGCGTCCCGGCTGTCGCCCGCGCCGAAGCCCGTGACCGCGACCAGCCGGCGCACACCGGCCTGCTCCATGGCCGGCACCAGCACCCGGGTCGCGGACGAGAACAACGACACCGGCCGGCGGAGTTCGGACGCCGGCACACCCAGCGCCTGGATGACGGCATCCACGCCCTCCAGGGCGGCGGCCACGTCGCCGTCGTTCAGCGCGTCGCCGGGGTGCTTCTCCAGCTTGGGATGGGACAGCGTCAGGGCGTCCGCCGAGCGGGAGAACGCCCGGACGCCGTGACCGGCCGCCAGCGCGGCCTTGACGGTTTCCAGCCCGATGCCGCGACTGGCGCCGATAATGAGAACATGCAACGGCAGACCCTCCCTTCCAACATGATGGTTCCGAAAGACGAGGTACGGCGCCCGGCTCCCCGCGGATCGGTCCACGCCAGCCCGTCCCCCGTAAGAACAGCCGTCACCAACCATCCAGGGGATGTCACCCATGCGCCGATTAGTGCTTCTGGTCCTCGTGCTGGCGGGCCTGACGGCCCCCGCGCACGCCGACTCTCCGACCATCACGCCCGACGACATCGGTCCGGGCCACGTCATCGTCATGCGTCACGCCCTGGCGCCCGGCACCGGCGATCCGCCCGACCTGACGCTGGGCGATTGCGGCACCCAACGCAACCTTGATGATCGCGGCCGGGCGCAGGCCCGCGCCCTCGGCGAAGCCCTGCGAGACGCCGGTCTGACCGGGCTGTCCGTGCTGTCGAGCCAGTGGTGTCGGTGCCTGGAGACGGCCCGGTTGCTGGACGTGGGCGAGGTGCGCCCGTTCCCGCCGCTGAACTCCTTCTTCCGCTGGCGGGAGCGCGAGGCGGACCAGATGGCGGCCCTGCGCGATCATCTGGCGTCCATGCCGGCGGACGCCCCGCCGACGGTCATGGTCACCCATCAGGTGGTGATCTCGTCCCTGACCGGCGTGTTCGCCCGCTCGGGCGAGGCGGTGGTCGTCCGGGCCGGGACCCGTCCGGTGGCGGTGGTGGGGCGTCTGGCGCTGGAGCGGTGATCCGGCCCAGTGGTCCACGTCCGGAGCGCGCCGTCTTGGCCGGTTTCAGGAGTCCCCGAGCGACCGGATCACCGGCACGTTGTCGATCAGTCGCGTGGCGCCCAGCCGGACGGCGGCGAGCAGGCGGCCGGCCCGGTCGTCCGGCGCGCAATCCAGCGCGGCCAGCGTTTCGGCGTCGCGGAGGTCCAGGTATTCGATGGTTCCGAACCCCGCCGCGGTCAGGCGGATGCGGGCCTCGGCCAGCATCGGCGCGGCCGGAGCGCCGGAGGCCAGGACCGCCGCCGTCTCGCGCAGCACGCGGAACAGCATCGGGGCCACCCGCCGTTCGGCCTCGCTCAGGTAGGCGTTGCGGGACGACAGGGCGAGGCCGTCCGCCGCGCGGACCGTGGGGCCGCCAACCACATCAACCGGGATATCCAGGTCCGCCACCAGCCGCCGGATCACCTGAAGCTGCTGGTAGTCCTTCTCCCCGAACACGGCCACATCGGGCAAGGCGCGCAGCAGCAGTTTCGTGACCACCGTGGCGACGCCCTCGAAGTGGCCGGGCCGATGATCGCCGCACAGGCCGCGGGAGACGCCGTCCACGATCACGCGCGTGGCAAAGCCCTCCGGGTACATGGACCCGGCGTCCGGCGCATAGACCGCGTGGCATCCGACGTCGGCCAGCCGGGCGGTGTCTTCCGTCTCCTGGCGGGGATAGGTCGAGAAGTCCTCGCCGGGTCCGAACTGGGTGGGGTTGACGAAGATGGTGGCAACGACCCGGTCGGCGCGGTCCAGGGCGGCCCGAACCAGCGACAGGTGCCCGTCGTGCAGAGCGCCCATGGTCGGCACGAGCCCCACGGTCAGGCCCCGGGATCGCCACTCCGCCACGCACCGCCGGAGATCGGCCACGGTCCGCAGGATGGGCAGCGCGGTGCCGTCCGTACGCGCGGCCGGCGCGGTCATTTCGCGCCCTTGAACGTGTGTTCCGGCCCGGGGAAGCGCCGCGCCCGGACGTCGGCGGCATAGGCCGCGACGGCCGCATCGGTCGCGCCGGCCAGATCGGCGTATTTTTTCACGAAGCGCGGGGTGAAGTCCTGGAACAGCCCGAGCATGTCCTCGGCAACCAGGATCTGGCCGTCACAGGCAACCGAGGCGCCGATGCCGATGGTGGGGACCGGGACGGCCTCCGTGACCCGCTCGGCCACATCGACCACCGTGCCTTCGACCACCATGGAAAACGCACCCGCCTCGGCGATGGCCCGGGCGTCGTCCATCAGGGCCTGCGCGCCGGCGTCGTCGCGGCCCTGCGCCCGGAAGCCGCCCATCGCATGCACCATCTGCGGGCGCAGGCCCACGTGACCCATGACAGGCACGCCCCGGGCCACCAGGAAGGCCACCGTCTCGGCCATCTCCCGGCCGCCCTCGATCTTGACGGCCGCCGCGCCGGTCTCGGCCAGCACCCGCGCGGCGTTGCGGAAGGCCAGGGCCGGGCTTTCCTGCACCGATCCGAACGGCATGTCCACGACGACCAGGGCGCGGTCGGACCCCCGCATCACCGCCTGGCCATGGGCGATCATCATGTCCAGCGTCACACCCAGGGTGGTCGGCATGCCGTACAGCACCATGCCGAGGGAATCGCCCACCAATAGAAGGTCCACATGCGGGTCGAGCAGGCGCGCGCTGGGCGTGGTGTAGGCGGTCAGGCAGACCACCGGCTCGCCGCCCTTGCGGGCCTGGATGTCACGCACGGTCCGGCGGGACGGCGCGGCGGGACGGACGGCACTCATGGCTGGGTCGGCTCCTGTCGAACGGTCGAGCGGGGGCGTCGGTGTCGGCGTGGGGGGTCGGGCGCTCGGGCACGGTTCCACCTGGTCCCTGGATCGCAGGCCCTCCCACAAACGAAAAGGCTCAGTTTGCGTTAGATATGCATGCTGGTTGTTTGGGCGAGATAAGTCCGGCGATGCATGCCAGGATTGCACGGG
>NZ_WIVE01000053.1 GCF_009601025.1 Roseospira navarrensis
GCGCCTTGCGATCCAAGCTCTTCATGGCCGCGCTCTCCGCCGTGCGATACAACCCCGACCTCAAGGCCTTCTACGAACGGCTTATCGGAAACAAAAAGACACCAAAAGGCGCACTCCTCGCCGTTGCCAGAAAGCTCGTCACCATCGCAAACGCGGTCCTCCGGCCTCAGCCCGAACCCGCCACAAACTGAGTTGATGACAATGAAGGGGAATGTCATCCTGACGGAGCGACGCGACGGAAGGATCTCGGGCACGGGCATGCCGGCGGTGTCGTCCGCACTCGGGTCAAGCCACCGCCCGAGGTCCTTCGCCGCCCTTGGCGGCGCGGGATGACCACCTTGGGCCTACGAAAACGCTTCGTTTTCAATCGCGTCGTCCAATGCGTCACGACGCGGTTAACGTCCCGGCAACACGATTTCACGTTGGGTTCACCTGAGCGCCGAAGTGCGTTTACGGGCCTTCAGTATACTCCCCGACGCCTTTGCTCGGGCGGCTTCTCAAGGGGCGCAGTCAAGGCGTCCCGGGCCGTGCCGACCCAAGAACGGAGGAGACGACCATGGGCCACATGACCAAAGCGCATGCCGCCGGCACGCTCACCCGCCGCAGCCTGTTGAAGGCGTCCGCGCTGGCCGGGCTGGGGGCGGTCGCCGGGCCGTCGCTGCTGCTGGGGCCGCGCCGGGCCGCCGCGCAGGGGGCCGGCGGCGCCATCCTGCAGGGATCGCACTGGGGTCCGTTCCATGCCGTCATCGAGGACGGCAAGTTCGTCGAGGCCCGCTCGCTGGACGTGGACAAGTTCCCGACCGACATGCTGGCCGGCATCCCCGACTCGGTCTACTCCGACGCCCGCATCCGCTACCCCATGGTCCGCAAGAGCTACCTGGAGAACGGGCCGCGCGCCAACGACGAGAGCCGCGGCGCGGAGGAATTCGTCCGCGTCTCGTGGGACGAGGCCATCGATCTGATCAGCGGCGAGTTGCAGCGCGTCAAGGACACCTACGGCAACGAGGCCATCTTCGGCGGCTCCTACGGCTGGAAGAGCGTCGGCAAGCTGCACAACTGCCGCAACCTGCTGGGCCGGATGCTGAATCTGCATGGCGGCTACATCAACCACACGGGCGACTATTCCACCGGCGCGTCCCAGGTCATCATGCCGCATGTGGTGGGCCGCCTGGAGGTCTATGAACAGCAGACGGTCTGGCCGGTGGTGGTCGAGAACTCCACCCTGGTGGTGCTGTGGGGCGCCAACCCCATGATCACCAACCAGATCGACTGGATCCTGTGCGAGCACGGCGCCCTGGAGGGCTTCGCCGCCCTGAAGGACAAGGGCACCCGCGTCATCGGCATCGACCCGGTGCGCTCGGACTCCATCGACGAGATGAACGCCGAGTGGATCGCGCCCCGCCCGCAGACCGACGTGGCCATGATGCTGGGCATCTGCCACACGCTGATGAGCGAGGGCCTGCACGACCAGGACTTCCTGGACGAATACACGGTGGGTTTCGAGGAGTTCTCCGCCTATCTGTCCGGCGAGTCCGACGGCACCGAGAAGACCGCCGACTGGGCATCGGCCATCTGCGAGGTGCCCGCCGACACCATCCGCCAGCTTGCCCGCGACTTCGCCGCCAACCGCACCATGCTGATGAGCGGTTGGGCCATGCAGCGCATGGACCACGGCGAGCAGGCCCACTGGGCGCTGGTGGCCATCGCCTCGATGCTGGGCCAGATCGGCCTGCCGGGCGGCGGCTTCGGGCTATCCTACCACTACTCCAACGGCGGCACGCCGACCGCCGTGGCCCCCGTGCTGCCCGGCATCACCGCCACCGGCAAGGCGGTCGAGGGCGCGGCGTGGCTGGAAAAGAGCGGCCTCGCCTCCATCCCGCTGGCGCGCATCGCCGACATGCTGCTGAACCCGGGCAAGGTGATCGACTTCAACGGCGACAAGGTCACCTATCCGGACATCCAGTTGATCTACTGGGTCGGCGGCAACCCGTTCGTCCACCACCAGGACACCAACACCCTGACCAAGGCGTGGCGAAAGCCGGAGACCGTGATCGTCCATGACATGTACTGGACGCCGACGGCGCGGCACGCGGACATCGTGCTGCCGGCCAACACCTCCTACGAGCGCAACGACATCGAACAGGGCGGCAGCTACTCGCTGCGCCTTATGACGCCGATGCGCAAGGCCATCGACCCGCTGTACGAAAGCCGCAGCGATTTCGATATCTTCAACGAGATCTCGAAAAAGCTCGGGTACGGCACCGGATTCGACGACGGCAAGACCGAGATGGAATGGATCGAGGGCTTCTATGATGCCGCCCTGACCCAGGCCAAGGCGCGCCGCATCGACATGCCGGACTTCGACACCTTCTGGAACGGCGAGCAGCCGCTGGTGTTCGAGCCCGACGAAGAGGGCCTGAACTACGTCCGTTACGCCGATTTCCGCGAGGAACCCCTGCTGGAGCCGCTGGGCACGCCCTCGGGCAAGATCGAGCTGTACTCCCGCGCCATCGAGGCCATGGGCTACGACGACTGCCCGCCCCATCCGACCTGGATGGAGCCGGTGGAATGGCTCGGCCAGGAGGGGGCGAAGTATCCGCTGCATCTGGACACCGCGCATCCGAAATACCGCCTGCACTCGCAGTTGAACAACGCCGAGGTGCTGCGCGACAAGTACACGGTCAGCGGGCGCGAACCCATGCTCATCAGCCCGGCCGATGCCGAGGCGCGCGGCATCGCCGACGGTGACGTGGTGCGCATCTTCAACGACCGGGGCGCGGTCCTGGCCGGGGCGGTGGTCACCGACCGGATGCGGCCGGGCGTGGTCCGCCTCAACGAGGGCGCCTGGTACGACCCGGCCGAACCGGGCGTTGTGGGCGCCCTGGACAAGTACGGCAGCCCCAACGTGCTGGCCATCGACAAGGGCACGTCCAAGCTGGCGCAGGGCAACTGCGGCCACACCGCCATCGTGGATGTGGAGAAGTTCGAGGGCGAGGCCCCGCCGGTCACCGCCTTCACCGGCGCGCCGTCGGCCGGCTGAGCAGGGCAGAGACACGACTTCGCGTGATGAGGAAGGGGGGCCGCGGCCCCCCTTTTTCGTCCAGGCGCGCCCACACGGGGGCCAAGCCCCATCGCGAGAGGGAGAGCCGATCATGCCGATCTCAGCCGCACTGACCTATCCGACCCACACCGTTCCCGTGGACGGCGTGGACATGGCCTATCTGGAGGCCGGGTCGGCCGAGGCGGGGCCGACCATCGTGTTCCTGCACGGCAACCCCACCTGGTCCTACATCTGGCGCAACATCATCCCCCATGTGGAGGGGCTGGGCCGTTGCCTCGCGCCCGATCTGGTGGGCATGGGCCGGTCCGGCAAGCTGCCCGACAGCGGCCCCGACCGCTACACGTTCGCGGACCACGCGCACTATCTGTTCGGGCTGCTGGATGCGCTGGCGCCGTCCGGGCCGGTGGTCCTGGTGCTGCACGACTGGGGCGCGGCGCTGGGCTTCGCCTGGGCGCGGGCCAACCCCGACCGTGTGCGTGGCCTGGCCTTCATGGAACCGCTGGTCATGCCGCTGACCTGGGACCTGATGCCGCCGCCGGCGGTGCCGGCGTTCGAGGGCTTCCGCTCGGCCCAGGGCGAGCCGATGTGCCTTGCGGACAACATGTTCGTCGAGCAGGTCATCCCGATGGCTGTCATGCGGGAGCTGGACGAGACCGAGCGCGCGTTCTACCGCGAGCCCTATCCCGAGCCGGGCGAGGGCCGACGGCCGACCCTGACGTGGCCGCGCCAGATTCCCATCGACGGCGCGCCCGCCGACGTCGCGGCGGACCTGGACGCCAACGTGGCGTTCCTGAAGACCAGCCCGGTGCCCAAGCTGTTCGTCAGCGCCGAGCCGGGCATGATGGTCACGGGGCCGGTGGCGGACCTGTGCCGGGGCTTCCCGAACACCACCGAAGTGTCGGTGCCGGGCGCCCACTACATCCAGGAGGACAGCCCCGACGCCATCGGATCCGCCCTGGCGACCTTCATCACGGGGCTTCCGAAGGTCTGACAACGGGCGTCGTGCCGGAACGGCGGGTGAGGGACACTCACCCGCCGATCGGGATCAGGCCGCCTTGCCGGTCTTCAGCCAGCGGGAGCCGGCCAGGCCGCCCAGGGCGGTCAGCAGGAACCACACCGCCGCAGGCAGCGGCACGGCGGGGACGTTGCCGGCCTCGATCAGGATTTCGTTGGCCGAGCCGCCGCCCGGCAGCAGGGCCATCTGACCGGCCATGGTGAAGCCATCCGCGAAAGCACTGCTGACGAACACGGTGTTGATGTTCCAGGGGTCGCTGGTGTCGCCAACCAGAGACCAGGACCCGGCGGCGCCGTCGAGCTCCGTGATCGTGATGCTGGCGGTCCGCTTGGCGCTGACCTTGATCGCGTTGCCGAGACCCAGGTCGGACCCCCACGAGGTGGTCACGCCGCCGATGGTGAACGAGGCACTGCCGTCGCTGTTGTAGGTGTACTGGAAGTCGTGCCAGGTGCCGGCGTTGCCCCAGCCGTACTGGCTCTGGTTGAAGTGGCCGGGCTGGCTCGTGCCGGTGCCGAGACCGATTTCCCAATCGCCGGCCGTGCCGCTCCGGCCGCCCCGCGCCTCCAGGCCGTGCACGCCGGCGCCCGACCCGAAGTTCGTGAAATCCGCGGCGGCTCCGAGCGACAGCGCGGCGGACGCGGGGGCGGACACGGAGATCAGGCCCATGACGATCGCAGCGGCGCCGATCGGCTTCAACATGGTACGCATGGCTGGGTATCCTTTCCGGTCTCTCGGGTCTTGGGCCGTGGGGACTGCCAAGACGGGGCCACATTGGCGGCAGGGTTGAAAGCGATGGCCTCATGATTGGCGAGCCGGGGTCCGGGATCAATGCTCCAGGAGGTGGACTCGGCCAAAGCCCACCATAAGGTGGGAATCCTGATTGAAAATGGAGTCATCTGTTTGGCTAGGGCAGAGCATCGCGCCGCCGAGCCCGTCCTGCATAAAGATCGAGTGCCTGGTGTTCGGGCCCAAACAATGCGGGACTGAGGATCGGCACGCCCGATATGCGGGTTCGCGGCATCCGGTGACCGAACGCCATCGGCGACACAATCCCGCCGCAGTCCGGACCCCGACTCTGGGTCCTTGGTGCGATTCGGAAAAAGAGGGTCATCACGGATTTCCGGGGGACCGGAAGGGCCCCTCTGGCGTCGCGCTTCGAGCCTGAACCCCCTCCCAACCTCCCCCATGAATGGGGGAGGAGTCCCGGTCCATGCCGCGCCGACCGGACTCCCTCCCCATGGAATGGGGAGGGGTTGTCTCGGGTGGCCGCTGCGGTCCAGGAACCACGCGACCCCGATTTTGCGCGATGAATCAAAAAAAGGAGGCCGGCCGCGGGGGAGACGCGGCCGGCCTTCTTAGCGCGGGGCCCGATGCGGAGAGGCGGCGTGGCTGAAGCGCCGCGGTCCGGGTGGTTCCGCCGTGGCTGAGGCGGCGGAGCCGGTCGGGCCTGAAACCGGCCGAGGGGGGAGGCCGGTGCCGAAGAGAGATGCGCCCTGCCGTGAGGCATCTCGGGGGACCCGGGTGTGTGGCCCGCGTCCGATGATGAGAGAATGCCACACGGTCCATGACGGCGGGTTTGCCGCCCCATGACGGTTTCGTCATGTGCATTGGAATAAGTCAAAAATACGCCCGCTGCCCATGCCCGGCGGTTATGGAAAGGATGGTCCAAAAGAATTTTATCCTGGCGCGGGGGTCGGGCATCGTCGGGGGGTGAGCACGACCGGACCCGAACCGGCCGCTCGCCAACCCGAAACCGGGACCTGTGGAGACCGACACCCTCGCTCAGGCATGCCCTGACCGCATCCAGGAGACACCCCCATGAAGTCCACCGAAAAGTTCGCCATCGTCGCCGCCGCCATGACCGCCGCCGTGGCCATGGCCGCCCCCACCACCGCGTCCGCCGCCGACATGGAAAAGTGCTACGGCGTCGCCAAGGCCGGCCACAACGACTGCCAGACCGCGTCCTCGTCCTGCGCCGGCACCGCCAAGATGGACGGTCAGGGCGATGCCTTCGTCGCGCTGCCCGAAGGCACCTGCGAGAAGCTGGTCGGCGGCAGCCTGGAGCCGAAGAGCTCCTGACCCTCCGGCGTGGGGCGCGGTCCGCATGCGCGGCCGCGCCCCGGTCCGGTCCGTTCCCTCTCGCCGCAGGAGGCCGCCGTGCCCGTCGCTGCTTCCGACGCCGCAGCCCCGGACCGGCCGGCCGGTCTGCCGCCCGCGAGCGTGGGGGTCGGCCTCAAGCCGGACCACGCCGACGCCCTTCTGGCCGCGCCCGGCGCCGTGCGCTGGGTCGAGATCCATGCTGAGAACGTCATGCGCGCCGGTGGTCCCGCGCACCGCATGCTGGAGGCGGTGCGGCGCGACATGCCGCTGTCCGTTCACGGCGTCGGCCTGTCTCTGGGCGGGGCGGACGACCTGGACCCGGATCATCTGGCGCGTCTCGCCGCCGTGGTCGCCCGCACCGAACCGGCCCTGGTCTCCGAGCATCTGGCGTGGTGCGGCACCGGCGGCGCCTTCCTGAACGATCTGCTGCCCGTGCCCTGCACGCGCGAGGCCCTGGACATCGTCGCCCGCCACGTGGCGCAGACCCAGGAGGCCCTGGGCCGTCCGATCCTGGTCGAGAACCCGTCGCGGTATCTTGCCTTCAAGGGCGAGGAGATGGACGAGCCCGCCTTCCTTGCCGCGCTGGTGGCCCGCACCGGCTGCGGCCTGCTGCTGGACGTCAACAACGTCCACGTCAGCGCGTGCAACATGGGCTTCGACCCGATGACCTATATCGAGGGGCTGCCGCTGGACGCGGTGGGCGAGATCCATCTGGCCGGGCACGCCGTGCGCACCGTGGACGGCGTGGAGATCCGCATCGACGATCACGGCAGCGCGGTGCCCGATGCGGTGCTCGCGCTCTATGCCGAGACCCTGCGCCGCACTGGGGCGCGCCCCACCCTGATCGAGCGCGACAGCAACATCCCGCCCTGGGCCGAGCTGTCCGCCGAGGCCGCCCGCGTGGCCGCGCTCATGACCGAGGGGCTGGGCGAGACCCCCGCCCGGGCGTCCGCGTGATGGCGGATCTCGCCACCCTTCAGGCCGCGATGGCCCGGGCCGTGCTGGGGGCGGACGACCCGGCCCTTGATGCCGTCATCGACGGCAAGGGGTTGAGCCCGGCGCAGCGTGTGGCCATCCACCGCAACAATACCCTGATCGGCCTGACGGAGGCGCTGGCGGCCACCTTCCCGGTGGTTCACACCCTGGTGGGCGAGGCGTTCTTCGCCCAGGCGGCGCGGGCCTTCATCCGCGCCGCGCCGCCCACGGGGCCGGTGCTGTCCGCCCACGGCGACGGGTTCCCGGACTTCCTGGCAGGGTTCGAGCCGGCGCGCGCGCTGCCCTACCTGCCGGACGTGGCCCGCCTGGAGTGGGCGCGGTCGGCCGCCCTGCACGCGCCGGACGGCGTGCCCGTGCCGCACGACACCCTGGCCGCCGTGCCGCCGACGCTGTTCCCGATGGCGCGCTGTGCCGTGCATCCCTCGTTCCGCTTCGTGGTCTCGGCCTGGCCGGTGGACCGCATCTGGGCCATGCACCAGCCGGACTGGCCGGATGGCGAGACGGTCTCGCTGGACGAGGGCGGGGCGACCATCCTGCTCTGCCGGGCGGAACACGCCGTGCGCATGGCGCGCGCCGACCGGGGCACGCTGTCGCTGCTGTTCGCCCTGGACATGGGCCAGACGCTGGGCACCGCCGCCGAGGCGGCGGCCGCCGCCTCCCGCGCGCCGGACGAGCAGGGCGGCGGCCGGTTCGATCTCACCGGCGCGCTGTCTGTGATCCTTTCGCTGGGCCTGTTGACCGACATCGCCGTGCCCCGGCGCGTTGATGACGACGCCGTGCCGGCGTCCTTTCCCACGTCCACCAAAGACCCGGAGATCCTGGAGCCATGACCACCGCAGAGACGATCGCGTCCGACCCCTCGACCCGTGATGCCAGGGCCGGCGGCGGCCCGTTGATGGCCGTGTGGGGCGGCCTGACCCGGGCCGCCGGCTGCGTGCCGCTGTGGATCGTCACCCTGTTCGCCCGGGTGGGCATCGCCGGGGTGTTCTGGCGCTCCGGCCAGACCAAGGTGTCCGGCTGGGAGATCACAAGCTCCACCTACTTCCTGTTCCAGGACGAGTACAAGGTGCCGGTGCTGCCGCCCGACCTAGCGGCGCAACTGGCCACGGCGGCCGAGCACGTCTTTCCGGTGCTGCTGGTGCTGGGGCTGTTCAGCCGGGTTTCCGCCCTGTCCCTGCTGGGTATGACGGCGGTCATCCAGATCTTCGTGTATCCCGGCAACTGGCCCGAGCACGCCCTGTGGGCCACGGCGCTGCTGCTGATCCTGCTGCGCGGGCCGGGGCCGCTGTCGCTGGATACCGCGCTGGGCCTGTGGCTCAAGCGCCGGCGGGGGTAGGGGGACCGCCCAGGGTGTCCAGGACTTCCTTGTAGAACCGATGGAACGGGGCCTCGTCGCCCTTGGGCGAGGTCCGCGCCAGCCAGTCGGCCAGCACCGCCCGCTGGCCCCGCACGAAGGCGTCGGCGTCCACATCCGGCAGGCGTGGCAGCAGGGCCGTGAAGCTCAAGGCCACCGTGCCGGTGTGCCCCTTCTTGCGGTCGATCCGGTCCAGTTCGCGCAGCACCGTGGGCGACAGCGACAGGCGGCTTTTGGCATAGGCTCGCAGCACGGGCGCCTGGGCCCGCAGGGCTTCGCGCTCGGCCTCGAAGTCGGTGCGGTCCAGGATGGTGTCGTCGCGGTAGACCTCCGGCGCCTCGGCGGAGATGTCGCACAGCCAACCCGGCCGGGGCAGCAGCAGGTCCTTCTGCTCGCGCTCCGGCCGACGCGGGTTGAAGGGCATGGCCCGGCAGCGCAGCGGCTTGGCGTCGGTGCCGTGGACGGCGCAGCGGCCATCTTCCAGCAGGTCGGGGCAGGGCGCCTGGGGCGGCACGTAGACCATGGGCGAGACCAGCACCGCCACGGTGCGGTTCTTGCCGAGCGTGACCTCCAGGCCGAGCCGCTTGAGGGTGTCGTAGGCGGGCGCCCCCTTGCGCACCGGCGTCCAGACCAGCGCCAGCGGGAAGCGGTCGGCGCGGGCCACGGCCTCGTCGATGGTCAGCGGCAGCAGCCCGACACAGCACTTGCCGCAGACCGTGCAGGCGAACCGCCGGGTCATGCCGTCAGGCCCCGCAGCATTTCTTGTATTTCTTGCCCGATCCGCAGGGGCAGGGCTCGTTGCGGCCGACCGAGACGACGCGCCGGGGCGGTTGCTTCGGGTTGACCTCGCCGCCGGTGCAGTACCACCGTCCGTCCTCGCGCCGGAAGGTGGCGCGCTCGTGGTGCATGCGAGGGGTGTTCCGGTACTTGAGCCGGGCGACGTATTCCACGGTGCCGGTGTCGTCGGACTCGCCGCCGCCCGTGGTCTCGCGGATCTCCAGGCCGGTCCAGACCGAGTCCGCCGCGACACCCTGGGCCTCGATGGGGTCGAAGTCCGCCCGGGATTCGGGGGCGAGCGTTTTCATGAGATAGTCGATGTCGCCGCGCGCATAGGCGGTGTAGCGCGAGCGCATCAGCGCCTCGGCGGTGGCAGCCGGCGTCGCGCCGGCGATCACGGGGGCGCAGCAGGCCTCGACATCGAGACCGGATCCGCAGGGACAGGACTCCATCAGCACATGCCTTCGATCAGGGGCCGGGAACGGGCGCCTGTTCTAGCGTGCCTGGAGAGGAAGGGCAAACCCGCGCGTGCCTGGGACCGGCGAAGGCCGCCCGATCAGGCGCGGCGCAGGCCGCCGTCCGCGTCCACGCGGCTGCGGGTGTCGCCGTGGCCGCCGCTCATCAACGCGGGCTCGAACCGCCAGGCGTCCGCCTGCTCGAACAGCGCCCGCAGCAGCAGGTTGTTCATGCGGTGGCTGGGCCGGAAGCCCTGGTAGACGCCCACGATCGGATGACCGGCCAGGGCCAGATCGCCCAGCGCGTCCAGCGCCTTGTGGCGCACGAACTCGTCGGCGTGGCGCAGGCCGTCGGCGTTCATCACGGTTTCGCCGTCGATGACCACCGCGTTGTCGAGCGAACCGCCCCGGGCGAGGCCCATGGCGCGCATGGCGTCCACTTCGTGGCGGAAGCCGAAGGTGCGCGAATCGGCCAGTTCCTCGCGGAAGGCGCGGGGCGAGACCTGCACCACCCGGCGCTGACGGCCGATGACGGGGGAGTCGAAGTCGATTTCGGCGTCGATGGTCAGACCACGCGGGGCCGGGCGCAGCGAGACCTCGCAGTCGCCCTCGCGCACGGTGATGGTGTCGGTGATGCGGATGGCGTGGCGCGGGGCCGCCTGGGCGATGGTGCCCGCGGCCTCGATCAGCGTGACGAAGGCGGCCGACGAGCCGTCCATCACCGGCACTTCCGGACCGTCCACCACGATTTCGGCGTTGTCGATGCCCAGGCCCGCCAGGGCGGCCATCAGGTGCTCGACCGTCGAGACGGTCACACCGGCGGCATTGCCGAGCACGGTGCACAGGCGGGTATCGACGACGTGGTTCCAGCGCGCCGGGATCATGGGGTCGCGGTCCTGCACATCCGAGCGGCGGAACCACAGGCCGCTGTCGGCCCCGGCGGGCAGCACGGTCATGGTGACCGGCGCGCCGGAGTGCAGACCGATGCCGGACACGGTGACGGGACCGGCCAGCGTGCGGCACGCCCGGGCGGCCAGCGGCCAGGGGCGGCGGCCGGGCACGACCTGCGCGTCCTCGATCATCGAGGAGAGGGCGGCGTCTTCCAGGCTGGCGTCCTTCATCATCCGGTTCCTTAAAAGTCCGCAAGTCCGGCTGTCCGGGCTGCCTGATCGGTGTGCGGGTCTCCGACAGACCCGGTTTCGGGTCCCGGTTTCGGGCCCCAGTTTCGGGCCGAAGTCCAGGCAGGCGACTCAACCTTGGTGATGCACAAGACTTAGCCGCCGGGGGTAACCCGCGCAAATCAATCATTATTTCAGAATGTTGCGAACGGTCAGGGCCGGAAGAATCAATAAAAACAACGATCTATAAAAAAATCCGGAGACGTTTCGCGGGCCCTCCGAAACACGCCGCCGATTCCCGGAGCCTCTCAGCATCACGACCTAAGGCGTTGAGTCGCATCGAAAACAAACCGACCCGGCCAACGGCGCGCGGCCGTCATCGCCCCGCCCTGGGCCCGCGACGGCTCCGGGCCAGGGCGCTGCCCCAGGTGACCGTGCAGGAGAGCGCATAGCTCGCCACCGTGGCCGTGGCGGCCCCCGCCGGGCCCTGGATCTCGCACAGCAGGATCGACAGCGCCACATTGCTGACCGCGCCGACCAGTCCGGCGATCATGCTGGGCAGCGTCGTCCCCTGCGCCACGTTGATGCGCGAGCCGATGGCGCCGTACACCGTGAAGCAGGTGGAGAGCACATAGATCGCCAGGATCGTGCCGCCGGCCGCGAACGGCGGGCCGAACAGAAGCCGCAGCAGGTCGCCGCCCCACACCCAGCACAGGCCGCTCGCCGCCACCGCGCCCAGCGCGATGCCCGCCAGCGCGCCCCGGGCCGGGCCGCTCAGCCGGCCGTGCGTCCATTCCCGGATGATGCGCGGGGCGACCACCAGCCCGACCACGCCATAGACCATGGTGCCGGCCTCGGCGATGCGGGCCGCCGCCGCGTACAGGCCCAGCTCGGCCTCGCCGAACCGCCAGGCGACGTAGACCTGATCGAACCGCAGATAGACGGCGATGCAGACCGCCTGCACGAACAGCGGTCCGGCCTTGGTCAGCACCGGCCGCACGCGCGGGCGGGCGACCGGCCGCAGGGCGCCGGAGCGCAGCGCGCCCGCCAGCAGGCCGGCCGCGAAGACCAGCCATTCCAGGCCCCAGACCAGGGCGTAGCCCGCCAGGCCGCCGTCCAGCGCGACCACCGCGCCGGTGGCGGCGAAGGCCGCCGCGATGGTGACCAGCCGCCAGGGGACATAGCGGTCGGGGCGGGAGCGGGCCTGATGGATGGCCTTGATCGGGCCGGCCACCGCGCCCAGCACGCGCAGCCCGACCAAGGCATAGAGCGTGGTCAGCAGCGGCGGCGCCAGCGCCCACAGGGCGGTCAGGGTGCCGCCGTAGAGCACGGCGCCGGCCACCAGCGTGGCCACCACGCCCGGCCAGAAGATCAGGACGGCGCCGGCCGGCCGCGACGCCGCCCGGCCGAAGAACAGGGTGATGAGCCCGAAGGCGGCCAGCGGCGTCTGGAGGCCCGCGATGGCCAGGGCCAGCGCGAAGGTGCCGAAGGTGGCCATGTCGGTGCTGCGCGCGGCCAGCGTCAGGAGCAGCAGGCTCAGCAGCGCCGGCAGCCCGCTGTCCAGCCCATAGGCCAGGAAGCGGCGCGCGGTCGCCGGCATGCGGGGGATCCGGCTCATGGTCCGCCGCCCCGGATGGCCACGTCAGGTCTCCCCCGGTCGGGACCGGATGCGGCGCGTATCCGTCAGCAGGACCATGGTCATCAGGGCGAAGGTGTCTCCGAAGTTGATGATCTGCGGCTCGAAGAATCCGGCCAGCGCCCAGGCTATCCAGTGGCCCAGGATCAGGCGGTTGCGCGGCAGCGGGCCGTCGCCGGGATCGCGGGCGTTGGAGACGATGGCGTAGCCCAGGCACACCGCGAGCAGCCCGGTGACCAGCACGCCGTTTTCCAGCAGGAAGTTCAGGAACCCGTTGTGCGCGGGGATGTAGGCCTCGCGGTTCCGAAAGCCGTAGCCCAGGAAGGGGCGCTCGGCGATCTGCCAGCCGAAGTCGGCGTACTGATCGAACCGGCCCGAGATGCCGCCCGCCAGCCCGCGCGCCGGATCGTAGATCCGCAGCACATCGGCGATGATCCAGTCGGCGGCCGCCGTCAGCACCAGCAGGCCGCCCACCCCCGCCGCGGCCCCCAGCAGGAGCTTCGGCCAGGTCACATGGCGCATGGACTGCAGCGCCTCGAAGGCGATGATGATCGCCATGGCCAGGATGGCGTAGCGCGAGTTGACCGCCAGCGCGAAGCCCAGCGCCACGGCGTACAGGCCGTAGCGGGCGGGGTGACCGGAGCGCGAGGCGAAATAGGTCGTGGCCAGCCCGAACGAGCCGATGGCGTTGGGGTGGATGAACCCGATCACGCGGCCCGTGGGCAGCCCGAACAGGGCGACGAACGCGACCAGGCCCAGCACCAGCACGCCGGCGACGACCAGGAAGAACCGGCCGGGAAATGCCGCGTTGCAATAGGCGCAGAACAGAATGACCACCAGGAACAGCACGGCATAGGCGGCGCTGTCCACACGCAGGATCGCCAGACTGACCAGGAACAGCACGCCCGCCAGCCCCGCCAGCAGGGTGATCTGCGGATCATCGCGCAGGGGGCCGAGGACCTCTTTGGGGCGGATCGCCGCCAGCAGTCCGACGACGGCCGTCATGCCCACCAGCGCCAGCAGCATGACGAGGCGCAGGCCCCCCTCGGCCGCGGGCGGCGCGGTGGTGAGCTGAACGCCCGGGGTGGTCGCCTTTTCGTGGATCATGGCGACGACCCACGCCAGCAGCGCCAGCAGGGCAAGGTGTCTCAGGCGCAGGGGCATGCCACGGGTCCGTCCGTTCCTGTCTCGTGGCGGGGGGTGCCGCCGATCTCAAACCATCACCAGGCCCGCCGCCGCCGTCACCGCCATCACCGCCTGCACCGCGCCGGTGCGGGCCAGGGCCGCATTGAAGTCCGCCGGGGCGCGGGCCGCCGCGAAGGCCCGCCACGCCCGCCACACCAGGGGCGCGCTCAGCAGGCCCAGCGCGGCGCCGCGCAGGCCCGGATCCGCCAGCGCAAGTCCCGCCAGACCCATGAGCGCGGCCGCCAGCAGGATCCCATAGAGCCGCACCGCGCCCGCGCGCCCGATCCGGATCGCCAGCGTGCGCCGTCCGGCGCGGCGGTCCCCCTCCAGGTCGCGGGTGTTGTTGACCAGCAGCACCGCCGCCGCCGGCAGGCCGATGGTCAGTCCCAGCAGGATCGCCGGCGGCCCCACGGCCCCCGCGTGAAGATAGACCATGCCGCCGACCGCGATCATGCCGAAGAACGCGATCACCGTCAGTTCCCCGAACGGCCCGCGCGAGATCGGGTAGGGCCCGGCCGAATAGGCATAGCCCGCCAGCACCGACAGCGCCCCGATCAGCAGGATCGGCCAGCCGCCCTGCCACACCAGCCACAGCCCCAGCAGCACCGACAGCGCAAAGGCCGCATGGGCCGCCGCCAGCACCTGCCCCGGGGTCATCCAGCCCCGCGCCGTGACCCGGGGCGGGCCGACCCGGTCGCTGCGGTCGGTCTGGTTGAGCGTGTCGGCGGCATCGTTGTGCAGGTTGGTGCCGACCTGGATGGCCAGCGCCGACAGCGCGGCGGCCAGGGTCACGCCGGGCCGGGCCGCGCCGCTCTCGGCCCAGCCGAGGGCCGCGCCGGCGATCACCGGCGACAGCGACAGGGGCAGCGTGCGCGGCCGGATGGCATGCCACGCGATCACGGTCCAGGGTGGGCGGGACGCGCTCACGGGGCCGGGCGCCGGCCGTCGTGAATGGCCGCGATCCCCATGGAGACCGTGCGCACCTTGATGTCGGTCAGGCCGGCCTGTTCCAGCCAGCCGGAGACGGTGGGCCGGTCCGGGAACGCCTGGATCGAGTCCACCAGATACTGATAGGCCTCGGGCCGGCCGGCCACGGCCGCGCCCACGCGCGGGATGGTGCGCCGGGAATAGGCGGTATAGGGCGCCCGGATCAGCCGCCAGGGCTGCGAGAACTCCAGGCACAGGAAGCGCCCGCCCGGCACCAGCACACGGGCGATTTCGCGCAGGGCGCCCTCGCGGTCGCGCATGTTGCGCAGGCCGAAGGCGACCGTGACCAGATCAAAGGTGGCGTCGGCGAACGGCAGCGCCTCGCCCATGCCGCCGACCCAGCGCACGCGCGGCCCGGCCTTCTTCTTGCGGCCGATGCCCATCATGCCCTCGGACGGGTCGCAGACCACGACGGCCCAGCCGGCGTCGGCCAGCCGGTCGGCCACGTCGCCGGTGCCGCCGGCCAGGTCGAGGGCCAGACCCCGCCCCACCGGCTTGCCGGCCATCTTGCACAGCTTCGTTTTCCAGCCCCGGTGGACACCCCAGCTCATCATGTCGTTCATGGTGTCGTAGCGCGGCGCGATGGCGTTGAACATCGCGCGGATGCGGGCCGGATCCTGGGGATGGGCGTCGCCCGTCGGGCCGGGGTCGGTTGGCTGAGCGCCACCGTTCGGGGGGGCGGGGGTCTGGGTCATCGCTCGGTGCCTCTTGTCGTGTCCGCGGGCGGCGCGCCGCGCCGCCGCTCCAGATGGGCGGCGCGCCGGGCGACCGCCGTCAGCCCGCTGCGCAGCAGGCCGGGAAAGATGCGCTCGAACACCGGCCCGGTCAGGCGGTCCGCCAGCCGGTATTCGGCCTCCAGGTGAACCCGGGTGCGCCGGTCGCCCGCGTCCTCGAACCGCCAGGTCTGGCGCAGCACCCGGAACGGCTTGTCGTGCGAGACGATGTCGATGCGCGCGCCGGGCTCGAAGCGGGCCCGGGACAGGAACGTGCGGGTGATGCCGCCGCCGCCGACGGTCTGCACCACGCGCAGGGTGTCGTCCTCCCAGCCCTGGACGCGCACGCCCTTGAAGCCGGGCATGAACGCGGGATACCGCTCCACGTCCGCGATCACGTCATAGACCGCGGGGCGGGCGAAGGGCAGGTCGCGATGAAGACGAAGATGGCCCATGAGGCTGCGACTGACCGGGCGGAGGGTGGGGCGCGGGCGGGCGCGCGGGACGCCGGTTCTGGTTAGGCCCCCGCCGCGCCGGGGTCAAGCGGCGGAGGCGGGGACCCGTGCCCGTGCGGTGAAAAACTCAGGGCGTCATCAGCGTGTTCACGCAGCCCACCCGCCAGCCGGCGAAGGGCGTGCCGGACAGCCGGTCGAGCCGGGTCAGGGACAGCGGCTCGACGGCGAACCGCAGGGCCACGGCGGGATCCAGATCCAGCGCCACGGCCAGCGCCGCGCGCACCGTGCCCGCGTGCACCACGGCGACGATGTCGCGCCCCGCGTGCTCGGCGCTGAGACGGTCCAGCACCGACCGCACCCGGGCGACCACGGCGGCGAAGCTCTCCCCGCCGGGCGGCGTGCGATGCGCCGGGTCGTCCCAGAACGCGGCCAGCGCGGGATCGGGGGGCTGGGCGCTGGCGAGGCCGCCCCAGGTCAGGCCCTCCCAGTCGCCGAAGCTCTGCTCGGCCAGATCGGGCACCTCCTGGGCGCGCGGCAGGCGCATCCCCGCCGCCGCCAGGGCGCGGGCCGTCTGCCCGGTGCGGCGCAAAGGCGTGGTCACCAGCACGGCATGATCGGGCAGCAGGCGGGCGAGCGCCTCCAGGTCGTCGGTGTCTCCCGTGTGCGCGTCCGGGTCGCCCTGGCCGACGATGCGGCCCTGGGGATCGGGCACCGGCGCGTGGCGCACCAGCCACCAGCGCGTTTCGGCGGGATCGGAGGTGGGATCGGGCGACGGCGTCATGGTCGGGTTGGCTCCCTTTTGTTGGTCTTCGGCCGGCGGCCGTCCGGACTATGACAGAACGGCGGCCAGCAAGGCCAGCGCGGCACACTCCACGATCAGAATGGCCGCCCCGATCACGTCGCCCGTGTAGCCGCCCAGCCGCCGCCCGGCCAGCCCGGCGAGCCAGGGCAGGGGAAGCAGGGCGACCAGCAGCACGAGCGGCGCGGCCGGGCCGGGGGCGGCGGGTCCCAGCAGGAACAGCACCCCGGCCACCAGCGGCAGGACCAGCGCCACCGCCGCGCCTCGGACCGAGGGACGGCCCGCGCCCGCGCCCACGCCGTCCGCGCGGGCGGGCGGGCACAGCCGCATGAACAGCGGCCCGGCGCCCCGCCCGAGCGCCGCCGCCAGCATCCACGCGGGCAGGGCGACGGCCCACCACGCGCCGGCCTCCAGCAGCATGGCCAGGGCGGCGATGCGCACCAGAAGGGACATGGTGACCGCGACCATGCCGTAGGTGCCGATGCGCGAATCGCGCAGGATCTCCAGCGACCGCGCCCGGTCGCGCCCGCTGCCGATGCCGTCGGCGGTATCCCCGATGCCGTCCTCGTGCAGGCAGCCCGTGAACAGGGTCGCCGCCCCGACGCCGAGCACCGCCGCCAGCAGCGGCGACGCCCCGGCCTCCACCGCCAGCCCGGCGACGGCGCCGCAGGTCGCCCCCAGCAGCACCCCGGCGAACGGGAAGGCCCAGGCCGCGCTCATCAGCGGCGCCGACCAGTCGGCCCGCACCCAGGGCAGCCGGGTCAGGAACACGATCGCCAGATGCACCTCGTTCAGGCGCTGGCGCAGCCAGACGGGCCAGGCGGACGCCATGGGGTGATTTCTCCCTCGGGTTCGGGTAAGGCAGGGGCGCACATCAGGGCGCCGGGTGTACCCGAGCGGCCCCTCGTTCACCAGACCCAATCTCCCTGACCGAACCCAGGATCCGTCCATGCCCGCCACACCGCTTGCCCCCGCCTCCTCGCTCGACGACGTCCGCGCCCTGGCCCGGGATCTGCCCGGACCGGACACCGCCGCCCGCGCGACCGCCGAGGCCCGCGAACCCACCCTGACCAAGCCCGCCGGATCGCTGGGCCGCCTGGAGGAGCTGGCCGCCTGGCTGTGCACCTGGCAGGGCGGCCATCCGCCGCGCCTGGACCGGGTGCGCTGCGTGGTGTTCGCCGGCAACCACGGCGTCGCGGCGAAGGGCGTGTCGGCCTTTCCGCCCGCCGTCACCGTGCAGATGGTGGCCAACTTCCAGCACGGCGGCGCGGCCGTGAACCAGCTCTGCCGGACCGGCGGCGCGGATCTGGACGTGATCCCGCTGGACCTGGACACGCCGACCAAGCCCTTCGACACCGATGCCGCCATGACCGAAGACGAGGTGGTCGCCGCCCTGAACGCGGGCCTGACGCTGGACCTGTCGGCGGCGGACCTGCTGATCGTCGGCGAGATGGGTATCGGCAACACCACCGCCGCCGCCGCGCTCGCGCTGGCCCTGTTCGGGGGCACCGCCGCCGACTGGGTGGGGCGCGGCACCGGCGTGGACGACGCCGGCTTCGCCCGCAAGCGCGCGGTGGTGGAGGCCGCCAAGGCCCTGCACGGCGACGCCCTGTCCGATCCGCTGGAGGCGCTGCGTCGGGTCGGCGGGCGCGAGCTGGCGGCCATGGCCGGCGGTGTCCTGGCCGCGCGCCGGGCGGGGGTGCCCGTGCTGCTGGATGGCTTCATCTGCTGCGCCGCGGCGGGCGTGTGGCAGGCGCTGACTCCCGGCGGGCTCGACCACGCCATGGCCGGCCATGTCTCGCGGGAGCCCGGCCACCGTCGCCTTCTGGATGCGCTGGGCAAGCCGCCGCTGCTGGACCTGCACATGCGGCTGGGCGAGGCCAGCGGCGCGCTGGTGGCGCTGAGCGTGCTGCGCGGTGCCGTGGCCTGTCACACCGGCATGGCGACCTTCGCCGAGGCCGGCGTGGCCGAGGGCGGCGGGTCGTGACAGACGGGCCCCGCACCGGCGGCTGGGGGCCGCTCGCCCGCATCGGCGAGTGGCCCTACCTGCTGCTGGTCCTGACCGTCAGCTTCTGGTCCGGCAACGCCGTGGTGGGCCGCGCGGTGAGCGGCCACGTGCCGCCCATCGGGCTGGCCTTCTGCCGCTGGAGCATCGCCGGGCTGATCGTGCTCGCCTTCGCGTGGCCCCGGCTGCGGCGGGAATGGCCGGTGCTGGTGCGGCACTGGCGCATCGTGCTGCTGCTGTCGGTGCTGGGCATCACGATCTTCAATACGTTCCTGTATATCGGCCTGCAGGACACCCAGGCCATCAACGCCCTGCTGATGCAGACGGCCATGCCGGTGCTCATCATCCTGTGGTCGTTCGTGATCTTCCAGGAGCGCGTGACCCCCTTGCAGATCGCGGGCCTGCTGGTCTCGCTGTCGGGCGCGGCCGCCGTCATCAGCCGGGGCGACCCCATGCGGCTGCTGGGCCTGGAGTGGAACGTCGGCGACGTGTGGGTGCTGGCGGCGGTGGGGTGCTATGCGGGCTATACCGCCCTGCTGCGCAAGCGGCCGGAGGTGTCGGCCCCCGTGTTCCTGGCGGTCACGTTCCTGACCGGAGCCACCGGGCTGCTGCCGTTCTTCCTGTGGGAAATGCTGGTGCAGGGCCGCACCCTGGCCTTCGACGGCCCCACGTTGGGCGCGGTCGCCTATGTGGCCATCTTCCCGTCGATCCTGGCCTATGCCTGCTTCAACCGGGGCGTGGCCATGGTGGGCGCCAACGTGGCGGGTCAGTTCATGTACCTGCTGCCCCTGATCGGCGGCCTGCTGTCCGTGGTGTTCCTGGGCGAGCAACTGCTGTGGGCGCACGGCCTGGGGCTGGTGCTGATCGTCTCCGGGCTGTGGCTCGCCGCGCAGGGCCAGCGGCGCAAGGCGCGGCGGTGATACGGGCGCTCTCGACGACCGTTCCGGAGTGCGGGTAGGCTTTCCCGACGTCCGGCCGGTGAGGGGGAGCGCGCGGCATGTTCTCTGACGATGATCTCGTGCTGGCGGCCCTGATCGGCCTGCTCCTGGTGTTCGGGCCGCCGGTGCTGGCGATCTGGTCCTTCGTCCGGACGTCCAGCCTGCGCGAGCGCGTGACGGTGCTGGAAGACGAGGTGCGCCGGCTGCGCGCGGCCCCGGTTCGACCGGAGTCGGCCACGGGCGAGGCGTCCCCCCCGGAGCCCGAACCAGAACCCGCGCCCGAACCAGAACCCGAGCCCGAGGCCGAGCCCGAGCCCGAGCCCGAGACCGAGACCGCCGACGCCCCGTTCGTCGAGGACCCGGCGCCCGCGCGGGCCGCCGTGAGCGGACTGGGCCAGCGGCTGGCCGACTCCTGGCTGATTTGGGTCGGTGGTCTGGCGCTGGCGCTGGGCGGCGCGTTCCTGGTCAAGTACTCCATCGATCAGGGCTGGCTGACCCCGGCGCTGCGCTGCCTGATGGCCGGGCTGCTGGGCGTCGGCCTGCTGGTCCTGGGCGAGCGCGCGCGCCGTCGTGTCCCGGCCGGAGAGGGCGCGCTGCCCCGCCGCCGGGTCGCCGCCGCGCTGACCGCCGCCGGCCTGTCCAGCCTGTTCGCGGGGCTGTACGCGGCCCATGGCCTGTACGATCTGGTGGGCGCGACGGTGGCCTTCGTCGGGCTCGGTCTGGTGTCGCTGGTCGCCGTGGTCCTGGCGTTGCTGCACGGACCGTTCGTGGCCGTGCTCGGCCTGCTGGGCGGCTATGCCGTGCCGCTGCTGGTCTCGTCGCAGGACCCCGCGCCGGTGCCGCTGTTCCTGTACCTGTTCGCGCTGACCATGGCGGCGGCCCTGCTGCCCCGCTGGCGGCCGTGGCCGTGGCTGGGCGGGCTCGCGCTGGCGGGCAACGCGCTGTGGGTGCTGGTGGTCATGATGGTGGTCATGGGGCCGGGGGACGAGGCCGTGCCGGCGGTGTTCCTGGTGGCCATGGCCGGCGCGTTCGCGCTGGTGCGGGTCGGCCTGCCGCCCGGCGTGTGGGACGCCCTGTCGGCGCCGCTGGCGGACCCGGTGACGCGCCTTCTGACCGAGGCGGCGTGGCTGCTGGCGGCGGCGCTGCTGGCGCTGCTCGCCCTGGTGAGCGATCAGGCCCCGGCGACCATCGCGGCGGTGCTGGGGCTGACCGGGCTCGGCCTGTGGGCGGGCGCGAGAGACGCGCGGCTCTGGCTGGCGCCCGTCGCCCCGGTGCTGGCCGGGCTGGCGACCCTGGCCGGCTGGGATCTGGTGGGGACTCCGCTGCCCGCGCCGGATGCCCTGCTGACGCCTGCGCTGCCGCGCAGCGTGACGGCCTTCCTGGTGCTGGCGGCGGGGCAGGGGGCCCTGGTCGCCGTCGGCGCGCATCTGTTGGCGGATCGGACGAGCCGCCCCATGGCCTGGGCGGGCCTCGCGACGGCCACCCCGCTGCTCATCCTGGCGGTCGCGTTCTGGCGTCTGGGCGCGGTCGGGATCGATCTGGGCTGGGCGGCGCTGGCGCTGGGCGTGGGCGGGCTGTCGCTGCTGGCGGCGGGACGCATGGCGGGCGCGGGCCGGCCCGAGGGCGCGCTCGGCGCTCATGCGGTGGGCGTGCTGGCGGCGGTGGCGCTGGCGGCGACGTTCGCGCTGGATCAGGCGTGGCTGACGGTGGCCCTGGCGCTGACCCTGCCCGGCGTGGCCTGGGTGGAGGGCCGCCTGGGCGATCGCCACATTCCCGGTCTGCGGGGCGCGGCGCTGGTGATGGCCGGGGTGGTTCTGGTGCGGCTGGCGGGCAATCCGTTCGTGCTGGACTACCCGCTGGGCACGGCGGGGCTGCTGACCTGGATCGTGTACGGCTACGGGCTCCCGGCGGTGGCGTTCGGACTGGCCGCGTGGCTGTTCGCCGCGCGCCGGGACGATCGGCTGGTGATGGTGCTGGAGGGCGGCGCGATTGCGTTCGCCGTGCTGCTGGCCTCCCTGAGCATCCGGCATGGGATGGCCGGGCCGGGGCTGACCGGCGGGCCGCCGGCGGCGGCCGAGTGGGCCGCGCACATCAATGTCTGGCTGATCGGCGCCGTGCTCCTGCAGGCGTGGCGGCAGGCGGGCCCCGGGCGCGCCGGACGCCCCGTGCTGCGCGGGGCCGAGGTCCTGCTGGGCGGCGGGGCGGGCCTCGCCCTGCTGGTCGGGCCGGTCCTGGCGGTCAACCCGATGGGGACGGGGGACCCGGTGGGGCCGACGCCGGTCTTCAACCTGCTGCTGCCGCTCTATGCGACTCCGGCGCTGCTGCTGGCGTGGTGGGCGTGGCGCGCGGGCCCCGGGTCCTGGATCCGCAAGGCCGCCGCGCCCGCGTCGGTGGCGCTGCTGGGCCTGTGGCTGACCCTGTGCGTGCGGCATGCCTTCAGCGGCCCGGTGCTCGACGGGGCCGCGGCGGGCGAGGCGGAACTGTACGCCTATTCGGTGCTCTGGCTGGCGCTGGGCATGGCGCTGCTGCTGGCGGGGGCGCGGCTGGGCCAGACCGCCGCCCGCCGGGCCGGCCTGGTGGTGGTGCTGGCGGTCACGCTCAAGGTCTTCCTGGTGGACATGAGCGCGCTCACCGGCCTGTGGCGGGTGCTGTCGTTCCTGGGCCTGGGCGCGGCGCTGATCGGGATCGGCGCCCTGACCCGCGCCCTGGAGCGCCCGAGGGGGTGATCCCGGGGCGGACACGCGCAAAAACCGGCCCGCGGGGGCGGGCCGGTTCCGGGATCGCGGCGGTGGAGAGGCGGCGCGCGGCCGCCGGGATCAGGGGATCAGAAGTCGCCCAGCACGCTCACCATCTTGGACTTCAGCGTCTCGGCGTTGAACGGCTTGACGATGTAGTTGGACACGCCCGCTTCCTTGGCGGCGATCACGTTTTCGGATTTGGATTCGGCCGTGACCATGATGAAGGGCGTGCTCTTCAACTTCGCATCGGCGCGGACTTCGCGCAGAAGCTGAAGGCCGGTCATGGGCTCCATGTTCCAGTCGGAGATGATGAGACCATACTCGGTGCCGGAACGCAGTTGCTGCAGGGCCTGGCTGCCGTCCATCGCCTCGTCGATGTTGTCGAAGCCGAGCTGACGCAGCAGGTTCCGGATGATGCGCAGCATCGTCTTGTAGTCGTCCACGATGAGGACGTTCATGTTCTTATCGACGGCCATTGCTCTCCCCACTTACGAGTGCCGCGCCCACCTGTCTCTGCCATCGTCCCCGTGGGCATGGGGGATAGTTAAAGGAAGGGATCACCGGCACGCAAGACCCCTTTTGCACCGACGGTTTGCGTGCGGGTGTTCGTCCTATCGGGTGGACGCCGCCTGGGCGCCCGTGGCCGGGTCCGTGCCAGGCAGGGCGCGGCGGCGGGCCAGTTCGGTGGTGACCTGCTTGGCGCGGTCCGGGGTCATCTCGGCCATGATGGCGGCGGCGGAGCGCTCCTTCATGGTCTCGATCACGCGCAGCAGGATGGGCATGTCAAGATCGTTGAAGATGCGGGCGGCATCCTTTGGTTTCATGGTCGCGTAGATGCTGACGAGCTGGTCGATGCGGGCCTGTTCCTGGGCCTCGTGCTCGGCGAGCAGGCCCTGGATGACCTGTTCCAGCTCCTTGAGTTCCTCGATCCGGTTGCCGATGCGCCGCTCGGCGGCCTGCAGCAGGGCTTCGCGAGTCGCCAGTTCGCGCTCGACGGCGTCCAGTTCCTCGCGCCGTTCGGCAAGGCGCTGCAGAAGGTTGATTTCGGACTGGGTGAAGCCGGGCGGGGTCAGGCCGGTGGTGGCCTGCTCGGTCATGTCCGGCGCGCCGCTGGTGGGGGCCACGGGCGTGTCGGCGCCGGTGTCGTTCGGGGTGACGGGCTCGGTCTCGGGCGCGGCGCGGTTGGCGGCGAGCGGGTCTTCCTGCGCCTGGGCGGGTTCCACGGCGAGCGCGCGGCTCTGACCGACCTCGATGGTCGCCATCCAGCCGTACAGGTCCTCGTAGAGCGTGCCGATCCGCACCGACAGCATCAGCACCCCGGCCACGATGACCAGATGCAACACTCCGACCCGGGGCGTCTGTTTGCCCCGCGCCGCCGATCGCCTGCGCGCCCTGGCCATGCCTGCCGGGTCCCTTTCCCCTGTCTGACCGGGCCGTATCCCTGGATCGCGGCGCGGCCGGTGCCGTCGTGATCCCAGGAGTAGAGCGCAAATCTCTTAAGAAAGGGCCAACGGGGCGGAGACGCGTCGGGCCGGCCGGAGGGTGCCTCCGACCGGCCCTTTTTGAAACGGATCGGCGGTGAAGCGGACGAGTCCGTTTCACCGCCTCCGCCGCTGCGCGGCGCCGGCGCGGTCGCGCCGGTCGGCCGGCGAAAAGGGCAATCCTTTCCGTCGGCCGGGACCTGCGAGACCTGTGAGTGCGCCGCAGAGATGCGCCGGTCAGGATCAGAACGCGCCGGCCAGCAGGCCCACGCCGGCGAGCGAGGTCAGGGCGCCGCCGGCCCGCACCAGCTTGGCGCCGTGCGCCGCGCTGGCCTTGCCCAGGCCCAGGCCGGCCAGGATGCCCGCGCCGTGCAGCACGGCGGTGGCGGCCATGAAACCGATGCCATAGGCGAGGCCGGACAGGGTCTCGGGCATCTCGGTGCCGTGGGCGTGGCCGTGGAACACGGCGAACACGCCGACCACCGCGGCGCCCAGCGCCAGCGGCAGGCCGCGGCCCAGGGCGACCATGGCGCCGATGACGACGACCGACAGGGCGATGCCGGTCTCCACGGCGGGCACCGAGATGGCCAGCACGCCCAGCGCGCCGCCCACGGCCATCATGCCGACGAAGGCCGCCGGCACGACCCACAGGGCGCGTCCGCCCGCCAGCCAGGCGAACAGGCCGACGGCGACCATGGCCAGCACGTGATCCAGCCCGCCGATGGGATGCATGGCCCCGTGCACGAGGCCGGCGGTGGCGCCGACGCCGGTGTGGGCGGCGGCGGGAGTCGCGATCAGCAGGCTCGCGAGGGCCAGGGCAAGACGACGCATGATGTGTCCTTCTGGTCTGGTGTCTGGAGAACAGGGGGAGTCGCGGCCCCGACGGCGACTCGCGAGGGTGTGGCGCCCCCGGGGCCACGATCATAAAAATTCCTATATCATCATACGCGCCGTCCGCCAACGCCCTTGCGCCGCGCCGGCCGATGGCTTTTCCTGGCCCCCCGGTCGGGTCCGCCAGCCCGGTTGACTCTTGTCAATGCCGGATCATTCCCCGGCCGCCATAGTCGTTTGCTCAACCTCGTGGCCGGCTCCAGGGCTGCGCCGACGTGTCCCTGAAAGGGGTATCCTGACATGATCGTTAGGGATATAACTTTTGGCAGGGTGCACATCGGTCGGCAGGCGACGTAAACGCACTCGCACATGGAGTGGCCGCGCGCCACGCAGTCTCCAGCACATTGGTATTCGGGTATGGGTTTCTCCTCAAAGACCATGACCGCCGAACAGGCGTTGAATCTCTGGCGGCTTGCGACCGTAGAGGGAGTTCGGTGCGAGACGCCCGACCTGTCCTCGCGGCAGATGGCCGTCCTGCTCACCGTGTATCAGACCCCGGCGCCGCATACGGTGCGCGGTCTGGCCCGCACGCTGGGCATCTCCAAGCCGGCGATCACCCGTGCCCTGGACCGCCTGGGCAAGTACGGCCTGCTGGTGCGGGAGGTGGACACCGCCGACCGACGCAGCGTGCTCGTGCAGCGCACGGAGGAGGGCGAGGCCTTCCTGAACGCCCATGCGGACATGGTGATCGACGCCATGGACAAGGCGCTGGCCCCGGGGGTCCTGGACAACACCTCGATGCCGGACCTGGAACACGTGGCCTGATCCGCTCCGGATCGAGGGCCGCACGAGAGCATGACGACGCGTCCGGACCGCACGGCCCGGGCGCGTTCGTGTGTCATACTGGCCGGCTATTGTCCTGACTCGTCAGGACAATAGCCATACGCCGCTTCGCGGCGCCGGTGCAGTCGCACCGGCCGCCCGGCCTATGACGTCACTTCATAGGCCGGGCGGTATCAGGTTTGCGGCCTTGAACGCGCGTTACCGCCGCAGCCCCTCGGCCAGTTCGGCCACCGCCGCCTCATCGACGAAAAAGCCCAGCAGCAGGCTCGCGCCCATCAGCACGGCCGCCTCGTCCCAGCGCGTCAGCGCGGGCCGGTGCACGGACTCGCCGCGCAGAGCCGCCCCGATGGCCGCCACCAGGGCGCCGATCCAGAGCAGGGAACTGAGTGACGCGACCACCAGAGGCGACGGCAGGGTTGAGGCGATCAGCAGCGCAAACGACGTGAACAGCCCAAGGCGCAGCAGCACCCCCGTGTTTTCCTGAGGGTGCCGTCCGTGGGGAGAGCGTCCGCCGGGCGGGTTCGGAGGCATGGCGCGGTCCTCCGGTCTGGGCGGTGTCGGCCGGGTCCGGGCCGCCGCCGCCGGGGTCTGGGCGGGGCGTCGAAGCCCCGCCCGCTCGTGCAGGATATGGGAAGGTCGGGCGCTCACATCAACGTGAACCGGGAACGTGAACCGGGCGGCGTCCCGTGCCCGGCGCCCGGGACCTAGAGCCCGGACTTGGCGCGCAGATCCTCGACCCGCTCTTCCAGCACGTCGTTCAGGCCGCCCAGGCCGCCCTGTTCCTTCAGGACGGAACTGTATTCCGACCGCCAGGTCTGGGACATCCAGATGCCCTCGACGGAGATGTCCACGATCCGCAGGCCGTCGTCCCGCGTGCGGGTGCGCCACGTCACGATGAAGGGGTTTCCGTCGGGGTTGCCGATGCGGGTCTCGATGAAATAGCCCTTGTCGCCGTCGGGCAGGACGTTGGTGACCTCCAGTGCCTGGCCGCCGTACTCGTCGAACCGGGATCCCCAGTTGAACACGTTGAACGACCGGAACAGGTCCAGGAAGCGTTCCTGCTCCTCGGGCGAGGCCGACCGCCATGCGCGGCCCACCACGAAGCGGCCCACCGCCTCCAGGTCGAAGGCGTCGCTCAGCAGCGTCTCGAACTTGGAGATGCGCTCCTCGGTGGAGGTGTCGGGCTCAAGAATCTCTTCGATGGCGCGCTCCGCCACCGCCTTGATGAAGGCATCCGGTTCGGTCGGGAAGTCGTTGGCGTGCGCGCCCGCCACCCCGGTGGTGGCGATGACGACGACCAGCAGAAGTGTCCGGACCCCCGCGGCCAGGCGAAACAGGAAGGCGAACGGTGTCATGGCGAACGTGTCCTTAGCAGTGGGGCGGTGGAGGCGGGCGCCCCGCGCGGGGCATGGGTGCGAGCATGATCTCGAATCGTGCGCGCCGCGGGCCGGCCGGATGGCCATTCCATGGCGCAGGACACAGATCGGCTATCCCGAGCCGGCGCGGGAGTCAAGCCAGGGCCCGCGCGCTGCGCCTTCGGGGCTGCCCGATTTCCGCCGTTTGCATCGACGCGCGCCCCGTCCTATATTCGGAGGTGCCGGTTCGCCGGCTATGACGCTAAACCCTGCTTGGAATAAGCGTAGTGGACCCGGGGGCAGTACCCGGCGCCTCCACCAATGACCAGGGGTCCGCGCCGCGTCGCGGGCCCCGATCCGGGGGCGAAACAGGATCGACACGCGTGGTAAAGAAGCAGGTTGCGTTCGGCATGGCACCACCGTTATCGGGCCAAACGCAATAGTTGCCAACGACAACTATGCTCCGGAAGCTGTCGCCGCGTAATGCGGTGCCGGTAACCGATCTAAGCCCCGGCCGGTAGCACGGTCGGGCGGGGTCCGGAGGGCACCTGGCAACAGAAGCCCTCCATTCCATCGGGCCGGCGTGTCCGCACTGCCCGCGTGTACTGCGCGTCCGTCATACAGGATCAGCGACGTGACCGAACAAGTGACCGCCTTCCAGTATGATCGCATGGTCGAGGCCGCCTTGCGCGGCGTCCTGCGGGACGCCCTGCGCGTGGTCGAAGCCCAGGGCGGTCTGCCGGGAGACCACCACTTCTACATCACCTTCGAGACCACCCGCCCCGGCGTGGTCATGCCCGACCGGCTGCGCGCGCAGCACCCACAGGACATGACCATCGTGCTGCAGAACCAGTTCTGGGATCTGCGGGTGTTCGATGATGCGCTGGAGGTGACCCTCAGCTTCAACCGCAAGCGCGAGCGCCTGCGGGTGCCGTTCGCCGCCGTCACGGCCTTCGCCGATCCCCATGCCAGCTTCGGGCTGCAGTTCCAGACCGATCTGGGGGGCGAGGCCGGCCTGGACGAGATGGACGACGAGCCCGGCGCCGAGTGGGATGCGCTGATGGGCGAGGGGGAAACCAACGATGACCGCCGGGGCGCGGCGCCGGAGGACTCCGAGGGCGAGGGCGCGAACGTCATCACCCTCGACGCCTTCCGCAAGAAGTAGGCGGACGCGCCGCGTGTCGCGGTCCGTCCGCTTGCCCGTCTGCCGCGCGCGGCCCGGCGGGGCGCGCCCCCTGCCGTGAGAGCCGCCCGCCGTCCCGTCCAAGCCCTTCTGTGTGCGCCCCTGTGTCTGCGCCCCTCCGTTTGCGCCCCTCCGTTTGCGTCTGCCCGGTCGCCCCGTGATGCGTGCGCGCCCCGCTGTTCCGGAGACCCGCCATGCTCGATGCCGCCTTCGCCGACATTTACCCCCTCGCCCAGGACGCCACGCCGTACCGCAAGCTGACCGGCGACTTCGTCTCGGTCGAGAGGTTCAAGGGCCGCGACATGCTGGTGGTCGATCCGGCCGCGCTCACGCTGCTGGCGGAAGCGGCGTTCCGCGACATCTCGCACCTGCTGCGACCGGCGCATCTGGCTCAGTTGCGCGCCATCATGGACGACCCGGAAGCCTCGCCGAACGACCGCTTCGTGGCCCTGGAACTGCTGAAGAACGCCAACATCTCCGCCGGCATGGCGCTGCCCATGTGCCAGGACACCGGCACGGCCATCATCATGGGCAAGAAGGGTCAGCAGGTGTTCACCGGCGCCGATGACGCGCTGGCGCTGTCCAACGGGGTGGCCGAGGCCTACACCAAGCTGAACCTGCGCTATTCGCAGATGTCGCCCACGTCCATGTATGACGAGGTCAACACCGGCAACAACCTGCCGGCCCAGATCGACCTGTTCGCAACCGAGGGCGAGGCCTACAAGTTCCTGTTCATGGCCAAGGGCGGCGGCTCGGCCAACAAGACGTTCCTGTATCAGCAGACCAAGGCGCTGCTGAACCCCAAGTCGCTGACCGCGTTCCTGGAAGAGACCGTCAAGACGCTGGGGACGGCGGCGTGCCCGCCGTACCATCTGGCGGTGGTGATCGGCGGCACGTCGGCCGAGGCCACGCTGAAGACGGTCAAGATGGCCTCCGCGCATTATCTGGACGGCCTGCCGACCGAGGGCGGCTCGCACGGTCACGCCTTCCGCGATCTGGACCTGGAACAGGCGGTGCTGGAGATGACCCGCCGCCTGGGCATCGGCGCCCAGTTCGGCGGCAAGTACTTCTGCCACGACGTGCGCGTGGTGCGGCTGCCGCGCCACGGGGCTTCGGTGCCGGTGGGCATCGGCGTGTCCTGCTCGGCCGACCGGCAGGCGGTGGGCAAGATCACCCGCGACGGCGTGTTCCTGGAGCAACTGGAGGCCGATCCCGCCCGGTACATGCCGGACATCAAGGCCGAGAAGCTGTCCGACGAGGTGGTGAAGATCGACCTGAACCGCCCCATGGCCGAGATTCGCAAGACCCTGAGTCAGTACCCGATCAAGACCCGGGTCAGCCTGACCGGCCCCATGATCGTGGCCCGCGACATCGCCCATGCCAAGCTGAAGGAGCGGCTGGACGCCGGCGAGGGTCTGCCCGAGTACTTCAAAGAGCACCCGGTGTACTACGCTGGCCCGGCCAAGACGCCGGAGGGCATGGCGTCGGGGTCGTTCGGGCCCACCACCGCCGGGCGCATGGATGCCTATGTGGATCAGTTCCAGGCCGCCGGCGGCTCCATGGTCATGATCGCCAAGGGCAACCGCTCCCAGGCCGTCACCGACGCCTGCGGCACGCACGGCGGGTTCTATCTGGGCTCGGTGGGCGGCGCGGCCGCGCAACTCGCGCTCAACAGCATCCGCAAGGTCGAGGTGCTGGAATACCCCGAGCTGGGCATGGAAGCCATCTGGCGCATCGAGGTGGAGGACTTCCCCGCGTTCATCATCGTGGACGACAAGGGCAACGACTTCTTCCGGCAGCTCTAGCCCGCGCCGGTCCCCGGCACCATCCCGGCCGACGAGACGGTTGCCCCGTGTCGTCGGCCGTTCTGCGTCCGGGGGATCGCTCCACGCGGCCGCCTCCGGTCATCACCCTCGCTAGTGCATTGATCCTGACAATAGATGCGCCGAGCATCATGTGTCTGGATCGAAAATGCACCAAGTTCAAAAAGTTGTGCAGCGACACTTGACGAAAGGGGTGTAACCCTTGTCGGCGTCGCTGCACTAGGGACTCCGGCTTTCGGCGCCGACCGCTGCCAACGTCCATCTCAGCACACCCGAAGGACGCAAGGCTCAGTTTGAAAATGTATAAGGCTTATCCCTTTGAGTCCGGGACCACATCATGTGGTGACAGGTGGCCTGAAACGGCGTAGAACATAACGTGAAC